>JBGSMD010000019.1:0-28641 GCA_041740355.1 Bdellovibrionota bacterium | reverse complement strand
CCAAACCTACTGCTGGATTAGACAAAATGTCTGTTGGAGTTCAAGCTAATTCTGAGGTGGTTGATTTTATGTCAGCACCAGTTGCGGAGCTTCCTCATACTCACGATGAGAACTGTGGACACTTAGCCAAACCTACTGCTGATCTAGACAAAATGGAGAGCAGGATTCAGCCTAATGCTGAATCGGTAGATTTCATGTCAGCACCAGTTGCTGAACTTACTCATACTCACGATGATAACTGTGGACACATAGCAAAACCTACTGCTGGTTTAGACAAAATGTCGGTTGGAGTTCAAGATAATTCTGAGGCGGTTGATTTCATGTCAGCACCAGTTGCTGAACTTACTCATACTCACGATGAGAACTGTGGACACTTTGTAAAACCTACTGCTGATTTAGATAAAATAGAGAATAGGATTCAGCCAAATGCGGAGGCGGTTGATTTCATGTTAGCACCAGTTGTTGATGTAGATCACAAACACTATGAAAACTTAGATATTCCTATTCTAGATAATCAAACTTTAAATGAGTTAACTAAAGCAATTGCTTCTGAACCAGATGATTTTGATGTTGAGATAAAGATTAGAGAAGAGCTACTTTTAAATGACAAAAAAGATGAAAAACCTTTAAGAGACAAAATTGAGACAGAGCTTAATGCAAACTTACTTATTGATAATGAAAATCCAACAACTGTAGTAAATTCTAAGTTGGAACAAGCAGAACATGTTGATCCTATTTTACAATCTGTAGAATCAAATCTTGTGACCGATCTAAATGAAAACTTAAAAACATATTTAAAAAAGGAAATTGAGGATCCTAACATTAGTCAGCCTGAGTTTCTGGAAAAAAATCTTCCCTTCAGCCCAAATAATCAAGATATAGTGATCGAAGATGCTATTAATCCAAAAGATACAAATCTTAAAGATCTTCTAAGTTCGGAAATTAATCCCGATCAGGTGATTGATCCAAAAGAAGAAACAATCACTAAGGATAATTTAGAAAATAGTAATCTTGAACTTGCTAAAGATCCAATTTTTGCTCTTTCACCAGAGCTACCTTTAGAAATAAATCTAGACTATCCAATTGATTCCAATTTAGAAAACCAAGTACTAATTAATCCTGAGATAACTGAAGAAATACTATTATCACAAGAAGGTGTAGAACTAATCAATCCAGAATTGATTGCAGGAGTTGAAAAAGATCTAGAAGTTGTAAGTGCTGAAGACCTACCAGATACAGAGGATGTTAAATTAGAACTACAACAGTCAGCTCAAGAAGTTGATCCAGAGTTAGAAGTAATGCTGGCTAATGAAGCACTTCCTGAAGAATTACTTGAAACTTCACCTGATAATGAGTTGGGCCAAGAATTAAAAACAGTAGCTGAACCTGAAGTAACAGAAGAAATATTAGTAACAGAAGACGAGTTGACGGAAGTTGCGGAAAGTTTAGTGGTCGCTAAAGAAAGTGACACAGGACTAGACAAAGAACTAGAATTACTAGACCTTCAAGTGGCCTCCCCTCTTGAGTCATTCGATCCTGAGTTAGAGCTGACTCAGGAATCAGAAACCCATTTAGCATCACCAGAAGATAAAATTGATAATGTATTAAGCAATACAAATAATATTATTTCCGAAGATGAACAAACTAAATTAGTTGATGAAATTACCGTGGAAATAACTAATAACTTAAAATTAGAAGAATTGCACCCAGAATTGTTTATTCCAGAGATTGAAGTCAATCAAGAGTTAATTGATTTAATTGCACTAATAAACCAAGCTATCGAGTTTGGAGTGGAAGATGATATTGCTTTACCAGAAGAGCTGAAATTGCTTTTGATTCAGAATCCAGAAGATGCCCGAATGTTACTTGTAAACTTAATTGATGTTATTCAGTCCAGCGAAGTTGAAACCTTACAACTAAGTGGCATAATTAAATTACTTAATGATGGTAAAGAATTCGATCTTAGTGAGATTATTCCAAATTTAGATCAAGCGCTTAATGGACTACTTAATTCCAAACTTGAGGATTTAAGCACAATTGATTTTAGGAAATTATTTGCCAATCAACTTCCAGACTTATCAATTGAAGAATTATTATGTTTTATGATGCTAATGCAAGGACTAAAGAAATTCAAAGGTAAGCTTGAAAATCTAACACTCGAAGAGAAATACCTAATGGAAGTACTGTTGGCTAGTAAAGGCAATGGCACAACCTTAGAACAACTTACTCCTGAAGAACTAGAGGAGTTAATCATAGAATTAAAGTCTCAACTCAGGGAATCATTACGTAAAACATTTTAAAAAATTAACAACTTAATCGGATCAATTTGTGACTACTAAATATCAGATTTGGCTTGTCAGATTAATTCGAAACACTAGAATCTAAAAATACTGCTCTTGCTGAGTTGAGATTGGTTTACCAGCTGTTCTCCAATTTTGTAATCCACCTAATAAACTATACCCTCTTCCTCCCATTCTTGTAAGTTGAGCAGCACATCTTTTTGATTGTTCTCCTATCGGACAAATAAAAATGACATCTCGATCGTACCCAGAGAACGGACTTTTAAGATCCAGTAATTTTTCTAGATATTCAATTGGAATATTAATTGCTCCATAAATTGTTCCTAACTGGAAAGCAAATGAATTTCTGATATCAACAATCAAGGGATTAGAATCCTCTAAGAACTGTTCCACTTGTTCCACAGATAATTGAGGAGCTGAATTTATTTCTTCAGGGAATAGAGTGAAGATTGAATTTTTATTAACTTTTTCTGCGAATAACTCAGGCATTCGCTCTTTGATATAAGAAAGATACCATTCAATACGATCGCAGACAATAAAAACCACATTTTTTGGCTCATTAAAATTTATAGATTTTTCTCGAAGATAATTAACTGTAGCAGTATAATGTGCACCTGAAGACGGTCCACATAATAATCCACAATTACGAACCAACGTCATCATTCCGGAAAGTGCTTCTCGAGACTCTACTGTGCAAAAATCACTGTACTCACTCTTACTAAAAAATCCTGCTTCCCAAATCTGATCAATAGTTCGAATGCCAGGAATAAAATCATTTTTACTCGCAGTAATACCAAGACAGAATAAGTCAGGATTATCTTCTCGCAATCTTCTGGCAATTCCTAATGTCGATCCCGAAGTTCCTAGTCCAGAACATAAAAAATCAACTTTCTTTAAATCTTTAGCAATTTCAGCTCCTGTAGTTTCATAATGCACTTCAGGATTCTGAGCATTAGTAAACTGAGAAGTAAAGTACAATTTTCCCTTTGCCTCTATGACTTGTTTTTGAATTAGATATTGGGGGTCATTAGGATCCTTTGGATCAAAACAATTAAGAGAACCAGCAACTTCCTCTAATTCAACTCCCAATAGCTTAAGAATATCTTTAGTTTCTTGAACTCGTACTAGAGCACTTACAAGTTTAAATGGGAGTTTGTGCATGCCAGCAATCGCAGCAATGGCCTTAGCCGTATTACCACTAGAGTTTTCTATTAAACCTTTTTGATTTGAAACAAGTTCTGGTATTTGCTCTTCAAGCAATTTCCATGCAATCCGATCTTTAACAGATCCAAAGGGATTACACATTTCTAGCTTCGCAAAAAGATTAACATTCTTTAATCCATGTACTTCATCTGGAATACGAAAAAGCGGAGTATTTCCAATTAAATCAGTAATCTTCTCAATAATCATTTTATTTTAGATAATTGATTGCGTATTGCAGAATACTCATCGTCAAGAACCGCAATCCATTTATTGTTTAATTCTGTGACAGCAACTTTCCTTGCTATCGGTTGATGTAACATAGCAGATTCAACAAAATCCATTAAGTATGCACCAGTATTAATAAATAATACCAAGTCACCAATACTTGGATAAAATCCAGGATATACTTTTTGATACTGAATTACATCATTTGGAATACAGAGATTACCAACTAAAAACATCCCTCGTGGATCTAATGTTCTCTGCTGAAGAGGGAAAAATAATGGCTGGGTTAATAGCTTTTGCTCATTGCTACAAAGATTTGAATTATTCATTTCTAAACCAACTACCAACTCTTTATTTGGTGTTTGCTTACAAAAGGTAACTCGAGCAAGAGTGACTCCAGCTTGGTCAAGAATTGCTTTACCAGGCTCAACTTCTAACTTAATCAAAGCATCGCTAAATATTTCTCCAACAGTTGAATTGTCAAAATTTGGAAGCGGACAATTTAGTAAATATTGTAATTCCTTCGCTCCAGAAATTTCTAAATAATGATTAAGATATGAAGGAGAGCCAACAATTCCCTTCTCTGACAATTGATATCCAAGTCCAGTTCCATTCCAAGTCACTGGTTTAGTATCACCCATTAAAGATGACTTAAGATAGGTCTCAAATCGATTCCACTCTTCTTGATTTTCCGCATAGGATATTCTAAATCCGCCACCAATATTAATTGATGTTGGAGCTAAACCCATATTTCGAGCTTGCATAAAAACTCTCAAAGTCTTCTCAATTGCCTGTAATCTTTCATTTAAAGATGGATTACTAATATGAAAAGAAAAACCTTTAAAAATGAAACTATCTTGTAGGGAAACTAACTTTTGTAATAAATCAGGAATAGATTCTAGATTAATTCCAAAAACTTCAATTTTACGATTTATTCGTTTTTGACTTTGATTGAATCCAGCCAGACGAAATAATATTGGAGTAGGAACTAGATCTGGTATGGATTCCCTTAAATTAAGTAACAACTCAAACTCTTCAATACTATCTATACTAATTGTACAACCATGAAGTAAGGACTTGCCTAAGTAATCTATATTTTTTGGGCCAGAGACTTGTATCCTACTTCCAGGAATACCAGCAACAAGTGCTGAATTTAAAGAGCCGAGAGAAGAGACATCAACTGTTACAACATTATTTGCAAGTAAATCAAGAATTGCATTTGATCGATTAGCTTTAGTTGTAAATAAGATTTCTCCATTTATTCTATTCTCTAATAAAACCTTTCGAAAGGAAGATAGATTTTCTAAAACTAAATCTGGGAAAAGTATATTTAGAGGTGAACCATAAGCATCTACCAATGAAAAGATTCTCTCCGGATCAGATAAAAACTTTTCAATATCCTTATGTATTCGAGCAGTTACTTTAACAGCATCTTTACATCCACAGACTCCACAACAGTCACCTGTTTCACTGGTTATATCTTGCTTGATCATCATTAACTTATCTGCTTAAGGATGACAGCATCCTGGCTTTGGATCCCCCTTAACAGGAATTGGTAAAGTTGGAATCTTAGGAATAGCAAACGAGCCAGTTAGTCCAGATCTTCCTGGAGATATCTCTGGGCAACAACTAATAACTTCAATTTTCTTTGACAAGGCGACTAAAACGTCTTGAGATACTCGATCTAAAACTTGAATTGCTTTAGGTGCTTCTAAACCTGAAGGATTCTCTCGAAACCATTCTAAAAATGCAGGGCGACTTGAATGTCCAGCAATTGCGACTTCAGCTAATGCAACATCAACAGATTCAGCTTTAGCAATTTTAAGTGTTCGCTCAGATGGTGCAACAGCATCAAAAAATCTTTGTCTATCATCCGATCTGGCCAACTCTTCTAATATTGCATTTACGGCTTGATCTCCATTACCACGTTCCGCTTCAAAGGAAAGGATCTTACCTAAGTATCGATATGGATCTTTTGCCACTTGTAATAATAAATTTGCCCCAGCCCCGATTTCATTTGAGGATAAGATCCGCTCCACTTGTGATAATTCATTAAATAAAGTTGAACCTTTTTGTAGGCCGCTTAAAGCTACAACAACTGGCGCAATATAGAATCCTTGCTCTGTATCAACAGATAACGCTTCATGAAAAATGCACATAAGACCTCTATTTAATTTAAATAATCTATTTTAATTGACTTTATATAATTCACTAAGAATTTTATTCTGACCTTTAAAACTTTCTGTTTCTGAGCGTCGATCCTTAAATCCTATTTCGTATAATTCTGGCTTTGAACATGGACATAATCCCCCATTTTTACAAAAGACAACAGAAACTTTTCCATCTATTTTGTCCTCTAAAAATACAATTTTTATTGGTTCATCTTTTGACTCTGCTTGTTTAAAATCAATGACATCTTGAAACTTTGGCTCAACTTGCAACAAAAGCTTACCAACCAATTCAGATTTAGCCGTTGGAAACTCATTAAAATCCTCTGGTAATTTTGGTAATTTCTTTAGAGGAATATCAAAGTCCGTAGAACTATGATCGCTACAAATCTTATAACCCACGACACTACTTAGAACGCCAGTTACCCCAAGAATACAAAGCGTATGAGGTGCTATCGCTAACCCCCCTGCTAGGGCAATAGATCTAAAAAGATTTTTTTTACTAGGAAGGGATGCTTCAGTTAACTCACTTCCCTCTTTTGGCTGACTACTATCAGGAGTGGGACTTTTATGACATAACATAATTTAACAACATATAACATAAATCAATGGTGCTCTTATCCATTAATAGCCATAGAGAGTCAATGCGACCAAATGTCGCAGTTAAAACTCATGGCGTAGCCGCGCATTTTAGAGCCAGTGTTAAAGATAGATTGTCATAGTTTTTCTCCATATTCAAGCACAAAGTTTTTTCTGTAGGCACTTCTCCACAAACATTTGTGGAGTAATCCCACCAAGTGTTCCATGCGGACGCTCAGTATTATACTCTGTCTTGAAATTATTAATTATCGATTGTGCTTCCTTTGGTGTCAGAAACAAATATCGATTTAAAATATTATCCCTTAGTATTGAATTAAAAGATTCAATGAACGGATTCTGCCAAGGACTGCCTGGCTGAATGTAAATAATATTTACTTTTGCCTTAGTAAGTTGTTCTTGAATATGTTTAGCCACAAATTCAGATCCGTTGTCTGATCTGATATGAGTTGGATATCCACGTTCTGCAAATAACTTTTGCAAAACTTTATACAGATCCCTTGCAGTAATATTCCTAGCAACATAGCTAACTAAAAGTTCCTTACTGTATTCATCTATGATGTTTAAGACTTTGAGCTTTCTGCCATTAAACGTAGCATCAAACATAAAGTCCCAACTCCAGACATGATTAACATACTCTGCTTGTCTCAGCGTTGGCTTGCTTCTTGAAACCCTTCTCCTATGCTGTTTTCGCTTAACTTGTAAGCCAGATTGTTTTCTAATGGAACGAACAGTTTCGTTGCAAACTTTAACTCCTAAAATCTTTAAGCGTTCAGTTATCTTACGATATCCCCAGCGAGGATATTTATAAGATAATTCACAAACCTGATTAATTACTTCGGATTTATCAACATTTGATTTATAGCTAAAAGTATTTCTTCTCAGCTTCAGTAACTTGCAAGTAAACCTAGTCGATACTGAAAAGTTATTAACAACATATTTAGCCGCCTGCTTTCTTTCAGGCAGGCTTACCACTTTTTTGAGTTAAGATCTTTTAGAATCGTATTTTCCAATGCTTGTTCTGCTACTATCCTTTTTAGTCTGGCGTTTTCTAGTTTCAGGTTTTTTAATTCCCGAACATCACTCACTTCCATCCCTCCGTAGACTTGGCGCCAGCGGTAAAAGGTTGGCTCGGCTACATTATGCTTCCGGCAGGTGTCTCTAACACTGCTTCCTTCTTCCACTTCTTGTAGGATTTTTACAATTTGTTCTTCTGTATATCGCTTTTTCATAGGTCCTCCAGTTAAAATAGTCTATCATTTTAACTGGCTCTATTCACGCAGGGCAGACCTTCATTTATTAGAAATTTGTAAATACTTAAGAAACAAAATCTCTTACTACCAATTTAAGATAAAATTTATAAAAATTTAGGGAGTACAAAGGACTAAATAATTTTGTAAATTATTAACCTTAGTTGTACCAATCTCACTTTTTTTCAACTGCTTACCAGTGACAACTAATCTGACAATCTACATTATCTAAAATTCTATAAAAGAACCATAAATTAACTCAAAAACCTCTCATGCATTCGCATCAGTGCATTATCAGCATGCCCCTCTGACATGTGACTATACCTCTTAACCATAGCTAGAGTCTTATGCCCTAGGACTTCTGCGATCTCAGCAATGGAAGATCCACTCATTAGTAAATATGAAGCTGTCGTGTGTCGTAAATCGTGAAATCTAAAATCTTCAATTTTTGCAGACTTAAGAGCATTTTCCCAAGCTGTTTTAATACTAGCTGGCTTATGCTGATCTTGAGAAGGAAAAACAAAGTTGGAGTTAATATTTCTTAACTTAGAATGTTCCAAAAGTAAGCTATGAACATCGGGCATTATTCTAATTGATCTTTGTTCCCCGTTTTTAGATTCACGAATTAGAAGTCTTCCAGTTATAAGGTCAACATCTTGCCAAGTTAAGCCTAATATTTCACCCTTCCTCATGCCTGTTGATAATGCAATTCTTACAATCAGACTTAAATATGGGCTGGCTGATTCTGTACAAGCTTTTAGAAGTCGCACTTTTTCATCAGCTGTTAAATATCTTACTCTTCCCCTAGGTTCTTTAAGTTTAGAAACATTCTTAACAGGATTAAATTCAATCCAACCCCATTCCTTTAAAGCAATTGTAAATAAATGAGATATGGTTGCAAGGTATCTGTTAACTCTAGCTTTACTAAAGGTTTCTGGTTCAATAATCTCTTTTGTCTTAGCTTGAAGGCGTTTATTAATTTTCTTTTTAGCCTTGGCTAAACGATCCCTTTTTTCGGTAATTAGCGCAGGACTAATATCAGCAATAAATCTATGTCCGATTTCATTCCCCCACCATCTAAGAATTGCTTTTTTATTTTCATAGTTCTTTTGAGATACTATGTTTGGATCCTCAATGTAACGCTCAATAGCTTCACTAACAGTTTTTCTCTTACCTTCCTTAGTTCCAAAAAATCTATTTTCTCTTAATTCAGTTTCAGTCTTTTGAATCCACTTAACCGCATCAGTTCTTCTTTCGAAAGTTAAAGACTGTGGCTCCTGCCCTTTAAGTCTTACCTGAGCACGATAAACAATCGATCCATCTGACCTTGTTCGTTTGGTAATTGAAGCCATGCATTTAATCCTCCATTTAAGACAAAATTAGCCTACAATATGACTAAAAATGTTTCAATAGGAGATTCAATCCCAAGTATTCAAAGCTTAACCTATTAATAATATTAAGAATATCAGTGTGCCATTTTGCATGGTGCATTCTGGGCACACTCTCGGCACACTAAAGGTGCACTTTTGTCATTTTTAGTTAGTAATAACTATCGATTTTTAACTTTGAAAGTTTGCTATTAATTGTGCCTGATGGTGATTTTTTGTGCTGAATTGTGCCGAGAGTGTGCCAAGAATCTGTTTTTGGGAATCTTCAAAACCTAAGTCCTTTTCAAAAAGGACTGTATCTTATCGATTTTAAAAGATAAAAGGAAATGCGAGAGGCGGGAATCGAACCCGCACGAGGTTACCCTCACAGGATTTTAAGTCCTGTGTGTCTACCAGTTCCACCACTATCGCACAGTTGGAAACCTTTGATTAATCAAAGATCAGGTGAAGGTTTTAAATTATCTTGAGATAAATGTCAAAAATTTGGCGATTATTTGTTTAAATTAAGGTGCTGTATAAGCCCAACTTCCGCGTAAATAAAAATCCCCAGTGGCGGCAGGACGCGCACCTATAGCTAAACCCCGTCCATTCTCAAAAGGAATGGCAATGACACTTTCTGCCTCAATTGTACTATCTGACAATGACGAAATGTAAATACAAACTTTACCTGCTGGTGCCGTAGGATTATCAATCGTTCCCGTGCAAACTGAATTAAAACTTGTCTCATCCGTAGATAAACAATTAACACCTTCGCAAGTAGTTGATGGAAAAATATTAGCGATCAAAACATCTTCATCGTTAACTATATGATTTGGTGGAACTGGTAAGCTAAAGAAGGCTCGATAATCTCCACCAATATTACTAATCTCGGTATCCATTCCTACATATCCGTATACAGATTTTCCAGATGGTATTGAATCAAAACGACCCTCAATTGAATCTGCTAACACTTGATCATTAGCCTCCAAAGAACTATTACTATTTTGTAAGGCAGAAATCAGATCGCTATTTGCTTGATTGATTGAGGATAAGGTTGCTGAGGTAAATTTGCCCCCACATTTCTTTTTTAAAACAATCTTACCGTCAGAGTTTTTGATACATACTTTTAATGAATCTGACTGAGCTATTACAGAATCCGCAATAAAAGTTAAGATAAGTATTATAAATAGTAATTTTTTAAGCATAAGATTATTTAAATAAAGTTTTAATATCGATAATATTATTAGCAAATTTTATCTTCAGAGCTATAGATAAAAATTAGGCAATTAAATTTTCCTTCTTAGGAACGACAACATCAATATGTACTTCCTTGAGTTGTTTTTTACTAACATTGGAAGGAGCATTCATCAACAAATCTTCCCCATTTTGCGCTAACGGAAAAGGAGTTACGTCACGGATTGCCTCTTCGCCAGACAACAACATCACCAATCTTTCCACACCATGAGCGATACCACCGTGAGGAGGTGCTCCGAACTTGAATGCTTTTAGTAGTCCAGAAAATTTTTCTTCAACAACTTCTGGACCATAACCCACAATTTCAAAAGCTTTATACATTATCTCTGGTGAGTGATTACGAATTCCCCCACTGGCTAGTTCATAACCATTTAAGATTAAGTCATATTGGATGGCTTTAATTTCTAGGGGATTGGAATTATTAAGTGCCTCCATTCCGCCTTGTGGCATAGAAAAAGGATTGTGTGAGAAGTCGATCTTGCCAGTTTCCAAATCTTCCTCGTAAAAAGGAAAATCTGTAATCCAACAAAAATTAAATTCATCTTTGTTGATTAAGCCAAAATCGTTTCCTAACTGAGTACGAAGACGTCCCAAGTGTGGCAACATAGTTTTTGGTTTACCAGCCGCTAAAAATACTAAGCTTTTCTCTCCCACTGACATTTTTACTTTTAAGCTTTCCACTTCTTCTGGAGTAACAAGCTTCTGGAATGAGCCACGATACTCACCAGCTTCATAAATTAAGTAGCCCAAACCAGAACCTGAATTCTTAGTAAAATCAGCAATTAAATCATCAAAATATTTACGGGAAGGAATATCTTTGGGATCTAATTTGATTGCCCAAACTTTACCAGCATCCGCGAGTATACCTTGGAATACCCGGAACGCGGTATCACTAAATACCTGATTCACTTCCACTAATCTTAGTGGGTTTCTTAAGTCTGGCTTATCAGAACCATAGGTATTAACTGCTTCCGTGTATGGTAAATGTGGAAATGGAGCAGAAGTAACTGGCAGCTCAGTAAAAGCTTTAACCACGCTAGTCATCATTGCTTCATTTACTTTTAAGATATCATCTCTTTCTACAAAGGATAATTCCATATCAAGCTGATAGAATTCCCCGGGAGACCTGTCGGCCCTAGCATCTTCATCACGAAAACATGGTGCAATTTGGAAATAGCGATCAAAGCCAGAAACCATCAGTAATTGTTTAAACTGTTGAGGAGCTTGAGGCAGAGCGTAGAATTTTCCAGGATGTAAACGCGAAGGAACTATAAAATCACGAGCTCCTTCCGGAGAACTACTTGTTAGAATTGGAGTTTGGAATTCCATGAACCCTAACGAGTTCATTACTTCACGCATTTTAGAAATGATCTTAGAACGTAGTACAATATTCTTATGAAGTTTTTCTCGTCTTAATTCTAAAAACCTAGATTTTAAACGTATTGCTTCGGGGGCATTATCATCTTCGTCAATCAAGAAAGGTAAAACATCGGCAGAGGAAATAATTTCAATTTGAGTAGCATGAACCTCAACCTCACCAGTTGGGATTTTTGCATTTGCCATTTTAGCATCACGAAGTTTCACTAGACCCTTGGCCGTTATTACTGATTCAATTCTAATATCTTGAAGTTTTGCTGCTTGCTCGCCAGAAATTACGATTTGAGTAACTCCATAATGGTCACGAAGATCGATAAACATTACGCCACCATGATCACGTTTACGTAAAATCCAACCAGATAATGTAACGGTGGAATCGACATCCGTTGATCTTAAATCTTGACAAGTATGAGAGCGATATAAGCTGGCTAAGTTATTCATTTATATAATTATTGTTCGGTAAATAAGGAAGTTAGACATAGTATTTCTTCAGGATATAATGTCAAGCGCAGTCTTTCTTGATTTGCGAGGACTCAAGAAAGACTGCGTCACGCCAGAGCCTTATGATGTCATCTTAGTTTTAAATAACTCCTAGCGACGGTGGATTGTTTAAAATAAAATTAATCTGATATCCTAACAAATAAATCCTGACACTGCCTCGCGTCGACTTGTCCTCCGAAGCTTTAGCGAAGGGGGAGAGCCCATAAACATCTTCTTAATATATAACAACTTCTGGCGGAGACGGACTCGTCGCGTCGAAGCCCATAAACATCTTCTTAATATATAACAACTTCTGGCGGAGACGGATTATTTAGAAACCAGATCAACAAGTTTCTTCGCAATCTGCTGACTACCATTTATTACAGCTATCTGCTTAGGATGATAAGATAGAATTACTTTGGAGATCACTCTTATTTTAGCTTCTAATTCCGCACTTAGATCCTCAGACTCAGAAATTATTTCAGCTAAAAATCTTTGTTTATATTGTTCGGCATTCTCTCTTTGTTCTGGTGCTTTAGGAAGAGGCACAAAAATCGCTGGCTTTCCAATCAATTCTAATTCACGAACAGTATTTAATCCACTTCGAGTAATTATTAAATCGGCCCACTGATAGAATGCTGGAATCTCGTCACTAAAACTAAAGACTTCAGCTGCAATCTTTTTTTCTTGATAAACAGTTTTTAAATGATCAGTATTTTCGGGTCTAGATTGATGCTTAATAGCGATACCCTCTGAAGCAAAAAAATCTGCTAAGCCTGCAATTCCAAGGTCTAATTTATTTGCACCTTGTGAACCTCCTAAAATTAAAATTCGTTTTAACTCAGTTGGGAAAGGATAACTCAGACTAAAGAGTTTTGGATTTAAAGGTTGCCCAGTAAAAGCCTTCTTAACTTTACCAGGAAATTGAGTTTCTAAATTTGCTAAAGTTGCTAGATCTGCGAAATATGACAAATAGCGATTAGCCATCCCGGGATGAAGCTCAGCCTCATGAATGACAGTTTTTGCAAAACAAAGCTTACCAAGAATAATTGGCAAAACTGAAATGTAACCGCCAACCCCCAAAACAAGATCAGGCTTAAAACGAAACATAAAGTAAAGAGTTTTCAGAAATGCCCAAGGTAACTTAAACATAAATTCCACTTTACCAAGTAGTCCCCTGCGACTAACCCCGACAATCGGAATAATGTTAATTGGATATCCCCTACGACCAATAAGCTTTTCCTCTAAGGGACGACCTGATCCACAAAATTCAATTTTTGAATCAGGCAATAATTTTTGAAACTCTTCGGCGATATACAGCGCGGGCAATAAATGTCCCCCACTGCCACTCGCTGCGATTAAAATTTTCTTAGATTGCATTTCGATAACAATGTTTAGCCAATGCTAATAATAATCCAATGATAATTAGACTACTAATCATACTGGATCCTCCATATCCTAATAATGGGAGAACTAGTCCTTTAGTTGGTAAAACTCCGGTTACAACACCAATATTTAAAAGCATTGGAATGATTAACAGCATGGTCAATCCAAAAGCTAGACCAAATAAAAATTGATCGGGCAATAAACGTTTGGCAATCCGCGTTCCTCTCCAAAAAATCATTAAGAAGGCACAGATGATCGCTACACCACCCAGAAACCCCCATTCTTCTGCCACTACTGCAAACAGAAAGTCAGTGTGGGCAGCAGGGAGAAAATGTAGTTTTTGACGTCCAGCGCCAATTCCAACACCAGTCCATGAGCCAGCACTTACGGCGATTAAAGACTGACTAAGTTGATACCCTCTTCCTAATAGATCTTCATCGGGAGAAAGAAATGCTAATATCCTTTTCATCCGATAACTGGATGTCGCTACTAAATAAACACCAGCAACTGCAACTGGCACAAAACCATAAAGCAAATGCTTTGGCCGAACACCAGCCAGCAAAATCATGGAAAATGTCACTGAAGCGATAATTGCCGAACTACCAAAATCTGGTTGTTTTAAAAGTAAGGCACAAAGAAGCCCAATAAAAAGTACTGGAATAATAATTGAGTAGACACAACTTCCTAGTTTTTCCTCTCTGCGCGCAAAATATCCAGCTAGAAAAATTACATATAATATCTTGGAAATTTCAGCAGGTTGAAAACTAATTAATGGTAAATTAATCCAGCGCTGAGCTCCTCCTGAGGATCTACCAATCCCGGGAATAAAGGTGATGATGACAAAGGCCATTGCTAACAAAAGACAATACGGAGATATTTTTCGAACTGTTGTTAGCTTTAGTTTTGTTGCCAGGAAGAGTCCGATGAATCCAATGATAACTGCGACTGCTTGGCGCTTAACAAAAAAATAAGGGTCACCAAATTTCTCAGCAGCGGAAACTCCAGTAGTGGAGTAAATCATTAATAAACTTAAACTGGAGATAATCACAGCTGTTAGTAAAAGTGTTACGTCGATTAAGAAGGGCGGTTTTAACTGTCGGTTAGAAGTAATACTATTCACAATTTATCTCAACTTCAATGTAGCCAAAGCCATAATTGCCAACATTAAAGAAACAATCCAAAATCGCACAATAACTTTTGGTTCTGGCCAACCAAGTAATTCAAAATGATGGTGAATTGGTGCCATCCGAAATATTCGTTTCTTAGTTAATTTGTAATAATAACGTTGCATAATTACGGATACTGCTTCCACTACGAAGATCCCTCCGGCAATTGCAAGTAAAAATTCTTGTTTAACAATAACAGCAATTGTACCAAGCAGACCTCCAAGAGCCAAAGCGCCTACATCTCCCATGAAGACTTGAGCTGGGTAGGAGTTATACCAAAGAAAAGCAAGCCCCGATGCTAATACGGCCGAGAGAATAATACAAAGTTCTCCGGCTCCCGAAACATAGGTAATGTTAAGATATTTTGACCATTCTACGTTTCCAACTAGATAAGCAATAATTCCAAAGGCGAGCGCCGTTGTAATAACAGGACCAATCACCAAGCCATCCAGGCCATCAGTTAAATTTACCGCATTAGAAGATCCCACAATTACAATTAATGTAAAGATGACGAAGAACAATCCTAAAGGAATTGCTAGATGCTTAAAAAATGGAACATTTAAGAAAGTAGGAAAAGCTTGTTGCAAAAGGATCAAACCAACTAATAAGGAAATTGATGCTTGAGTTAAAAGTTTAATTTTTCCGCTGACACCCTTCGGATTTTTATACTTAATCTTTAACCAGTCATCAGCAAAACCTAAGCCAGCCATGCCAAGGAACACCATTAGAACCAACCAGACGTAATAAACATCGAGGTTTGCAAATAATAAAGTGGAAACTAATACTGAAAAAATTATTACAATTCCACCCATAGTTGGAGTTCCAACTTTTACCGCGTGTGACTCGGGTCCGTCATCTCGAATCGGCTGACCTGACTTAAACATTCCTTGAATAATACGAATAAAGATTGGTTGTAAGAAAATAACTACTAAAAATGATAAGGAGAAAGCCAGAAAGGAACGAAATGTAATGTACCTAAAAATATTTAACCAAGTATAATCAGCGCCTAAATAATACCAAAGATAATAAAACATATTACGCCTAACTTAGTTGAAAAAAATGTTCGATGATTTGTTGATCACTAAAAGGATATTTAACTTTATTTATTTCTTGGTAGTCTTCATGACCTTTCCCAGCAATCAGGATTAAATCTCCACTATCAGCTTTAGCTAATGTTTGCTTAATTGCCAACTCCCGATCTGCCTCAACAAAGTCAACAGAGATTCCTTTGGTAATGTCTTGAATGATTTGCAGAGGATCTTCTGTTCGTGGGTTATCAGAAGTCACAACCACGCGGTCAGCAAACTTATTGGCAATTGCTCCCATCAGGGGGCGTTTTCCCTTATCCCGATCTCCTCCACATCCAAAAATTACCCAAAGCTTAGAGTCTTTGGGTGTTATCAAACGGAGAGTTATTAAAGCATTCTCTAAGGCATCAGGAGTATGAGCATAATCGACAAAAGTTGCTAGTTTCGAATTACTAATCGGTTCTAATCGACCGGGTACTGGTCTGATTTGAGGTAAACAAGCTAAAACCTGGTCCAACCCATAATATTCAGCAACAAAGGCTAAGACAACTGCTAAGTTGTCTTCATTAAATTTTCCAATAATCTTAGAATAAAATTTAAAATCTTGTCCTTTATAACTGAAATGATAAGCAGCACCTTTTGCTGTCTGCTCACTTGGAAAAATCTGCAGATTCGAATTTCTGCCGCGACCAACAGTTACGATTTGTACATTTGTATTTTGAAGTAACTCTATTAATCCTAAGGCATATGGACAATCTTGATTAATAATCGCAATTTTATTTTCTTTTGATGAGTGAATCAAAGATTCAAATAATTTGCGCTTGGCTAAAAAGTAATTTTCATAATTACCATGATAATCAAAGTGGTCTCTCGTTAAATTAGTATAAATCGCTACGTCAAAATCGATCCCTAAGACTCGATCTTGTGCCAAGGCATGAGATGATACCTCAATCACAAAATTCTTGCAGGAAGCTTTAATTGCCTCTTCTAAATAATAATAATTACTTAATAAATCAGGAGTAGTGTAATCCCCTGGCCAACTCTGCTGTTGAGTAGCTATGCCAAGAGTTCCAACTCGCATGGCATTGCTTTGCAATAAATTACAAGCTTCGTAGATCATCCAATTAATCGAAGTTTTGCCATTAGTTCCTGTAACTCCAATTATTCGCATTTTGTCTGCGGGACTAAATAATAAAAAATTTAGAATCTTTGGTAAGACCTCTGCTTGATGACTAAATTGAAGATACGGACTTTGAAGAATTAACTCAGAATTGAAATGTAGAATGGCAGAAGCGCCACTCGCTATTGCTGATGGAATAAAATCTCCTCCTCTACCCAGAGCTATAAATAATGTCTGGTTGCCAACGCTGCGACTATCTGTAGTGATATACTGAAAACTTGTGCTGATTTCTGCAGATGCTTGCAAATTACTCACTGCTAAATCAGATAATTCTTTTAAGCTATAAGATTTTGATAATTTAACTAACATTTGAATCTAATTTTTCAAAAATGAAATTACAATAGAGAATATTTTACTAAATTTGTTCTTGCGAAACACGGCTTAAGCTTAGCGTTGATTATAACTTCTTACGCATCGCTAAGGTGTAAAATACGTTTTTCATAATTCTTCGAAATACTGGTGCGGCAACAGTTCCACCATAAATACTGGAACCATGAGGTTCATCCACCATTACTAATAGCACAAAATTTTCATCGATGCCGATTTTTTGTCCATCAGCAAAGCCCATAAAAGATGCGATATAAGCACCCGAGGCATACCCTCGGCCATCTGTCTTAGCTTTCTGTGCCGTTCCCGTCTTACCACCAACAATTAATCCGGGAATTTTAGCATTTTTTCCTGTGCCATTTGGTTGTTCAACTACAGCAACCAAAGTGTCTCGCATTTGAGTACTAACTTCGGGGGTTAATACCTGTTTATTAGTAATCGGAATATTCGCAATTAAGGTTAGATTGGGCAAGAAGCCTCCATTAACTAATGCTGCAAAGGCACGAGTTAATTGCATTGCAGTTACAGCAACCCCTTGCCCGAAGGAATGAGTTGCAATATCGATCTCGGCCCAACTATCCATATGTCTTAAAATTCCCGCGGCCTCCCCGGGCACGCCAAGTTTGGTACTTTGTCCAAACCCAAAATCTCTTAAGCCTTTGTAAAGATTTTCTTTGCCCATCTTAAAGGCAATCTTACTCATCCCAATATTGGATGACTGCACCACGATATCCCTAACACTCAATTGGCTGGAACCATGGACATCTTTGACCGTCCTACGACCAATTCGAAAGCGTCCGTTTTCAGTATTAAAAATCTCATCGATGGTAACAGCTCCAAGGTTAAGTGCCATAGCAGCAACCATTGGCTTCATGGTTGATCCCGGTTCGTATGAACCTTGTAAGGCATAATTAAAAAATGCTTCCCGTGAACTTACTTTTTCTAAATTAAAATTTTCAGATGGCGCTTGTCCTAAGGCAATCACTTCGCCGCTTTTGGCATTTAATAATACAGCGATTGCTCGTTTGGCTTTATGTTCAATAACTACTTTTTCTAATTCTTTACTGGCAAATTGTTGAAACTCAGCATCCAGCGTTAGTTGTAGGTTTTCTCCGACTACTTGCTGATGGTTAAAATTTTCAGCAATAATCTTCTTCCCTAAAGCATCTTTATAAACAGAAACTTCCAGTTTTTCAGGGCTTAATAATCTTTCATGAATCGACTCTAATCCAGATAACCCATTTCCATCTATTCCAACTTTACCGATTAGGGTGCTGGCAGATTGGGCAAAAGGATAAACTCGTCTTGCTTCTTCAATTTCTCCAACGCCTTTTAAATTGTAGGCAAGAATTTTCTCGGCGATATGACGATGGATTTGTCTTTTGATCCAAATAAAGGGACTTTCGGATTCTAGTTTCTTAGCGATTAATTCTGGTTCCATCCTTAACTCTTCGGCTAAGACCTTCACTATCAGATCTTTGTGCTCAAATTCAGCCGGACGCACAAAAATCGAAGAGGCTGGAACGGACACAGCTAACTCTAAGCCGTTACGATCAAGAATTTTCCCGCGTTGGGCAGCAATCTGGATTTTTGAAGTATGTTGGCGATTAGCCCACTCAATCCACTTCTCTGGATTAAGGACTTGTAAGCTTAATAAACGAAAAACTAGAAAGGCCGTCCACAACAAGATTAAAAAACTAACGAGTTTTAATCTTAGTAATGGATTATAACTGATCTTATTGCGATTAGTATCTAAATTATAAAAACTTGAATTTCCTTTTGATTTAGCCGATTTCATTTACGTAGATAAACAATCTGCTTAGGAGAAATATTTTGCATGCCAAGAGCTAGAGCCTTAGACTTAAAATGATCCGCGCGCAATAAAATTGCTTTTTGTAATTCCAGCTCTTTTTTTGATTTGATTAATACTTGATTCTGCTTTTTGAAGTCAGCAAGATCATATCCATATTCGACAGCACTAACTTTTAATGAAATTTTAAAAACACAAACAATTACTAAGAAGCTAATTGATAATGCCCAAGCTGTTACCGGCTTCATCACTCTTTCACGCGGACAGTATACCGTTTGATATTGTAAGCTAATTGACATTTGCTCTCCTAGTGAAAAATAAAATTTCTAAGTTTAGCGCTTCGACTTCGAGGATTAATTGCTATTTCCTCTTCACTTGGCGTTAAAGCTTTTTTTGTTACTAGTTGTCCCAGCGGTTTAACCTGCTCGGCATTCCCAGTACCACCCCATAATGCGGGCTTTTGTGGGGGGTTCGCCCAATTGCGCATGGCACGAGCAACTAATTGGTCTTCGATCGAATGGAAGCTGATAATCACAAGCCGGCAACCAGCAGTAGCAATTTGTGGCAAGATTTCCAAAAGTCGTTTAATTTCCCCTAACTCATCATTTACTTCAATTCTTATCGCTTGGAAAGCCAGTGTTGCAGGATTTATCTTTTTTTTTGGATTATATTTTGCAGCTGAGTTAATCACACGTGCTAGTTGCTCGGCATTTTCAATTGGTCGGGCCTTAATGATCGCGTCTGAAATTTGCATTACGCTCTGAGTAACTCCACCTACTCGCAGTATATTCATTAACTCTTTTTGGGAATATGTATTTACTACATCATGAGCGGTTAAACCGGCACTCGGATCCATTCTCATGTCTAAGGAATCTTGATCTTTAAATGAGAATCCACGACCAGTTAAAAGTTGATCACTGGAGATACCTAAGTCGGCTAAGATACCATCAAACTTTTCATTCCGGAACACTACTCCAAGCTCGGAAAAGCTTGCCTTCGTAGGAAAAAATCGATTTGGGAACTGTTCCGAGACTTCACTTGATCGCTCCACTGCAACTGGATCTCGATCTCCAGCGGATACTAAATTCGCTGGGTTAGCTTGCAAAATCAGACGACTGTGACCAGCTCCTCCCAGAGTGCAATCTAAATATTTACCCGGAAGTTGGCACTGTAGGCAATCGATAACTTCCTTGGGCATCACAGAGAGATGGATAGAAGGGATGATATCGAGATGCTCGGTTTGCATTAGTGATATGAACTAAAAATCAACTTCATATCCATCCTCCCCTAGATTAGTATGCAAACATCCTCTACTTGCATAGAGACAATACTTACATTACACCTAAGCTCTTTTGAGACTAGGGACTTGATGGAACCCGCCTTCGCTCTCGTTCTCTTACAACTTCAAGACATCAAGAAGCTAGACGGGATGGATATTTAGTAAGACTTGGCCAAAGGGCCAAGTCTTACTAAATATCCACATCTTCAAATAGGTCCGGGTTCTCCATGAGAGCAGCTTCTGCCTCCGCAAAAACCATCTCCCAGACTCGCTTATCCCAAATCCTGAAACCATGAATAGAAGAAGTGAATGTTGCTTCTTCTTCGATACCGGCATAAACCTTTAAGTGTTTAGGAATTAAAATCCTTCCGGCAGCATCAATCCGACACTCGGCCGCACGACTTAAGTAGAAATTTTCTAACTTTTGCAACTTAGCACTGAAACGACTTTTCTCACGTAATCGTTGTTCGAATTTCTCCCAATCACACAAGGCAAATCCCTCTAAGCACCTAGCTCCATCACTAATATAGTTAGTTAGAACAATCTGAGTTTGTGTTTTTTCCGTTAAGACCCGACGGAAATCGGCAGGAAGACTGATTCTTCCTTTATTGTCTACTGAATTTACAAAATTACCGCGAAAAGAGAGCGAGGAGCTAAACCCCTCACCTTCTTCTCTGTCAAAACCTTTTGATGAAACCTGATCATTTTTCATACGGAGGCAATAAATACTTAAGACCTTCGTTGAGACAGGTTGCTAGCGAACTCAAAGCAACTTCTCTCAACGAAGACAAACCTAAAACTTTACTCAGTCTAGCTAGGAATTAAGTAAAGCTGAATCACTAGTACTTCTAGTAAAAAACCTGTCGACCTATGCTTCCCATTACCAACAACTAGAAGTTGTTTAGGAGCTATGGCGATGTAGATAATCCGACTTCTTGCTTTTTATCTACCCACTTAGTCCGCCTTCGCTTTCTTTTACCAACAACTAATAAGTTATTAAGAAGCTACGGTTTAGTATTAACCCGTTGGAAAATATCTAACCTACCAATCCGTCTTCGCTTCCTGATTGCCATCTACTGGAAGATATTTAGAAACTACGACGAGACAAACACTTCGTGTTTGAAAACCAAACCCGTTCCCCAAAATAACTTTTTTGGGGAACGAGACTAAAACCTTAAGAAAACCTGGGTCAGCAATAACCTCTCAAGACAACAAAAACCAGTTATATTGAAAGCTTACCCTGTTCGAAGTGCTTTAGCAGGCGATTCTTTTTTCCCACTTAATACCACTTTCTACCACTTATTGATTTATAGATTACAAATCCTCCCACCGCAATATACAATTATTAAAAAATATAAAATAATTATAACTACCTAATTTTACTATAAATACTGATAAGAGTTAAGCATTCATAACAAAAAATTACATTTAATCTCATGAGACTTTTTATTTTTTTGACTAACAAGTCATAACAACTCTCACTCATATTATTACTTGGAAACAAAATTGGATTTAATCACGATGAGATAACTAGTTAAAACTTTAAATCGTTAAATTCTTAGTTCTAGATGTTGGATTGGCAAGGATAAATAATACTAGTAAATTAATTTAATTGAACGACTAAAGTATTAATAAAGATTCCGTTTTTATAAGTTAAAAATTATCTTTGTTTAAATATTTAAATAGTGGATAATATATATGTTGTTTATTAAAACTTAATGCCGTACCCACAATCTAGAAATGCTCCGCAAGCTAGTGCCTTACCTCAGGCAACCCTTCCGCCAACCCCCGATCCGGACATTAAATTTCTAGAATTATTAAAAATCTATAAAGATCAAAGTGGTATTTTGCCGTTCACACCAAGTGAGGTTTGTCGAACCAGCAATCAAGATCGAAAAATTCTAACAAGAGTCTTACAAAAAGCCGTAAAACAAGACTTACTTCCTGTGGAGATTGAAATCCTCGCCCGAATTAGTTTAGATTTTAATTTAGATCGAGCATTACTGAGTCCACATAATATTGGATCTCTTAATTCCGCTAGTGTTCAAGAAAAACAAATTGAAGTAATCAAAAAAACTACTCATCGTGGAATTGCCAGATATAAATTAGATGATCACAATCTTTATGATGCCTTAAAACTCCAAGACAAAACTATTAGCTCAAAAATGTTAGCAGAGAGCGTCAAAAGCTTTCCCGAAAACCAACGAGAGCTTGCCCTACAAATTCTAGCAATTGGTAGTAGTTTCTCTTCCATTCACAGCTTATTTCAGCTAGCGACACATCCCGAACTTAACTTCACAAAAATCTATCGAGTCGGACAAGGTAGTATTTGTGAATCTCTAAAATATTTGCAAAAGAAATCACCAAGTAACGTTCCCTTGAAGTTTACTACTAAACTAGAGTTTGACTCACGCATCATATTGGATCAAATTGCTATTGATAAAATCGCCTCGGATCCTACTTTGCAAAATGAAATTATTACCCGTCGAGTTCAATTAATCTTGCCAGTCGGACTAGAGAATGGAATCTCAGTATTTGGAAAGGAAAAACTAGACAAGGATACGATCACCCAAAAAATCTCTCAGTTAATTGAAGCTGTCTTAAAAAAAACAAAAGATCATCCAAACCAAGAGATCGATTCGCATACTCTTAAAACTTTAGTTGCGGAAACAATTGCCCAACCGACTCTGCAAAAACTCCCAGACAAACTCAGAGATAATATTATCCTCGCAACTGGAGAAAATACCAATTCGGTTGCCGAATTAGCCAGCAATCTAGCAGGTCCAAAACATATTACTAATGTTGAGCAAGTTGCGAGCTTAATGTTAAATATTCCCGGGTCAAAAGAAGAGATCGATCTGCTTAGAGATTATTTAATCAGAAATATCAATTATTTTTCAAATTTGAAAATTGCCGAATCATTTAAGCGTTTAGAACAAAACCTCTCTCAAATCAGAGAGGATCGCGAAATAGTTTTTTATCTTCCAACAGTACCGAATTCAAACGAAGCAAAATCTTACCATTTAATGATTAACCTATATATTCGTTCAGCTGGAATTGAAAATGCAAAAATTGTGGAAGGTCCAGAACGACTTAAAGATATTTCTCGAGATATCGTCCGAGGAAAACATCCTGACTCTCAATTAATATTAATTGATGACTTTGCTGGGACGGGCGCATCACTCTATAATGAGTACAAAGCTATTCGTAGCTTTTATAAAGGCCAATTAGCCATCTGTTGTCTAGCAACAACTGATAAAGCAATTGCCCTGATGCCCCATGAAGAACCTTTTTCTCCTGATTTTCGTGGTTTTGCGTTCATTGAAACAACTGACCCTAACTTCTACTTTAGTCCTTGTGAGGTTGTCAGTAAGTTTGGCCCAAAGAGTCTAAGACACTACAGTAGTGAAGAACAAATGATTTTATATACTATGGCAGGCACTTTAGGCTATGGCAACATAGGAACCTGCGCGATCTTGCCCTATATGGCACCTAATAATAATATATCTGCAATAGAACCTTTCTCTATTTGTTTAACAAATAATTGTGGTGTAAAAAACACCACTCGATGTGGGAAAGCTTCTTAGAGAATAACTATGAGTTTATTTATACAAAATTCAGACCCAATTGAAAAACTAAGCCGTGCTAGTTCAATATCTGAAATTCAAAGCATTTTAAAATCCCTACCCGAAGTAGAATTAGCCGACGGACGAGCTTCCTACCGATATTTTGTTGGATCTCGCACTTTTGCTACTTACCCTGATGCACAAGCAAAACTAATTGCCGATAACTATCTAATAGCTATAAAACTAAAACTTACCTCGGCACCAATTGACATTAAAATCCTGAATACAAGTTCTGGATATTCAGTTATAGAATTAAACTGGGGGACTCCAATCAAAGAATTAGCCCCATTTAATAATCCAACGACATTATATACCCAAGATGCTAGCCAGAATATATTGAAGGATTTTAAAATTTTATTTGATGCGGGCTTAGTAAATGAGCATGGCATGTCTGGAACTGCCCATTGGCATGTAACTAAGGATCGATCTAGGATTATTATTGATAATTGGGATAGTCTTCATGATACAACAATTCCGTTTGAACTAAATCTAAAGGAATCATTTTTTCCGGTCAAGAAACTCGTTTCTTAGATTCTCTAGAAGACGTGAAAACTCTTCTGGCAAAAGGATTGTTTGGTGTAAATTGATTGTTGGCAGTTCATGTTTTAATTTAGCATTACCTGTTTCGATTAATTGCTTACAAGCAAGCCTGTTTTGCGAAAACTTTTGCCTCAAGGCTTCTTCAATTAATGGCAACCGTACATCTGAAGCGTACTCAAATCTTTGATTAAAGAAATAAAAATACTTATTATCATGTTCATCGGAGTTAGCCCGTACAGCCTGAGATACGTTACGGTAATGTCGCGCCTCGTTTCCACTAAGGCTTGCAATTTGGTGCCAATACTTAGAATACTCAGCTAGCGTAGTCATCCCCAGTTCTTTCATAAAGTGTTCTCGATCTGTCTGTACACCAGTACTTACTAGTTGCCCTGGACAAGGAAATTTAATCGCTTGAACAAACGCCTCAATCGAACCAAAGGTGACCTTATGGCCAATTTTAATAAAGGTTGACTCAGTGTCCATCTGAAAGGGAGTCCTAGCAAAGTTTGATAACAAACTATACTTCGATTTATAAATAATATTAATTTCAAGTGGTGATTCAGATCTTCCCCTGTTTAATGGCTCAGCAGATGGCTGATTGGCTACTATGGCTGTAGCTGTTGTGCTCTTAAGATCCCCTGCTCTTTGGGCAACTTTTTCAGGAAGACCTTCACTTGAACCTAAGGTTACTGGTTTCTCAATTTTTGTATGAACTCTAGTCGGCAAGTCAGTTGTCTCAATAGAAGGAAGAGAGTCGCTAGGCTGTTGAGGTACAGCAGAACTGGGCAAAGATACAATTGAATGTCGGTGGAAAAATCTCATCAAGTTAATTATCGGTTATAAACTACAAATTATTAATATTTAACTTACTTTACGGGAACTATTTTAAGCTTAGTGCAATTGTTATGCAAAAAAAATTAGATTTGTGCTTATTTTTGTGAAATTATTAAGAAAGTAGCCCTTTTGACTTCTTTTTATACCTTTAATGTTTTAATCAAAATGACCCTTGCAGATGATTTAACCCAAATTTGAGTAATATAGACTAATTATTCAACAGTTACACTCTTTGCTAAGTTTCTCGGACAATCAATCTCCCTTCCAAGCTTTCTAGCAGTTTCATAAGCAAAGACCTGAAGTGGGATGGTTGTAAGAATTGGTGTAATAAAATGGTTAATAAAGGGTACAAATATCAGATCGTCGGCAATGGCGCGTAAGTCCTCCTCTCGCCCTTTGGCATCACTAATAACAATAATTTTACCATTCCGTGCTTTAACCTCAGATAAGTTACTTAGTGTCTTACTAAAGTAAGGCTCTTCTTTCTGAACCACAGCAACCGTCACAACATTTGGAGATATTAAAGCTATAGGACCATGTTTTAATTCTCCAGCAGGGTACCCTTGAGCCGAGAGGTAAGTTACTTCCTTAAGTTTCAAAGCCCCCTCTAAAGCTATTGGGAAAGCGACGCCCCGACCTAAGAAAAAGTAATTTTCATAATCTAGGTATTTATCCGCCAAGGCTTCAATTTCTGAATTAGCTTGCAAGATTTCATGGATTGTTGATGACAACAGAGTTATATCGCTTAGCTGTTTCTCTAATTCTTCTGGTGTAATTTGACTTCGAACCTTGGCAAATTTTAAGGCTAAAAGATACATCACCAAAGCTTGAGTGATAAAAGCTTTGGTCGATGCTACACTAATTTCTGGTCCAGCTTGAGTTAACATTGACGCTTTAACTTTTCGGGATAAACTTGAACCAAGTACGTTTGTAATTCCAAGTGTCAGACACTGACTTCCAATTAAATCAATCGCAGCTAAAGTATCTGCTGTTTCACCTGACTGCGAAACACAAATCAACAAATCATTATTTTGAAAGATTGGTTCTTGATAACGAAATTCTGAAGCAACTTCCACGTCACATGGTATGCGCGCAATTCTTTCAAAATAATGCTTTCCAACCTGGGCGGCATGCCATGCAGTCCCACAAGCAACTATTTTAATTCGATGTAAATCCTTAATTTGAGCAGCATACTCCGCAATTTCTAGGAGGTTAAAATCGGCATGAGAAGCCACCAATCGACCTGAAAGAGTATCATTAATTGCCTTTGGTTGATCAAAAATTTCCTTAATCATGAAATGCTCAAAACCACCTCTTTGAGCCTGAGTAAGGTCCCATTTAATTGTCGCAGTATCACGAGTAACTTTTTCGCCATTATTATAAATGGCAATTTGATTTTTATCCAATACGGCGTAGTCATTATCTTCTAAGTAGATAACCTTGCGAGTATATTCTAAAATTGCTGTCACATCAGAAGCAATGTAAAATTCATGTTCACCTAAGCCAACGATTAAGGGACTGGCACGACGTGCTACAAGTAATTGTTCGGGATTACGATCACAAGTAGCAACAAAAGCAAAACTTCCTTCTACTTTTGACATTAGTTTTGCCAAAGCAACTTCTGGAGAATTATTTTCTTTAATTAAATATTTATTTAACAAATGAGCCGCAACCTCTGTATCAGTTTCTGAATTAAACTTATAACCTTCTGATTCTAGTTGCTTTCTTAATACTTGGTAGTTTTCAATAATTCCATTATGAACTAATGCTAAGCCTTCTGATAAATGAGGATGGGCATTAATTTCTGATGGTCCACCATGCGTTGCCCAGCGGGTATGTCCAATTCCGCAGGTAGATGCTTGTAGCTCGACTTTAGCAGCGGACTTTGCCAGCGCCACAGAAAGATTTACTAAGCGGCCAACAGCTCGTTCTAAGGTGATTTTATGATTAAGATTTAGAGCAACTCCGGCGGAGTCGTAGCCACGATACTCTAGCTTTTCTAAGCCTGAGATTAATATATTAACTGCTGGTTTATTACCAGTGTATCCTACAATTCCACACATAAAAGTTTATTTGAAAAAAATAATTAAACTTTAGTAGGAAGATACAAAGCGCTCTGGCGTACTAAGATAGTATGAATTTTATCAAGCCTACTTGGAAAGGTCAAGAACCACTTCAATTTAACTTTATAAACTATTGAATATTAGCTAGCCTTTGAAGTGCGAACATCAATTAATCGACCCGTTGAAAACTTATGCAAAATACTGGCAATGAAAGTTTGATATGGTAGGCCCTCTTCTGTTGCCTTTAACTGCAAATCCTCGAGTAACTTCGTCGAAATACGAATATTAATGCGTGCATCCTTAGCTAAAGTTAACTTTGCAGCGGATCTTAATTTTTTGATTGCGCTAGCTTGATTTTTCACAGACTTCCATTCGCCTTTTTCGTAAGACTTTAAAAGCTTTTGTTCTTCAATGTTTAATTTACTCTTTTTTTTCATAATTCTTCACCTCAAATAGTCTTTTGTCGCTTTTCGACTAGGGATAATTGTCTTAAAAAAACACTTTTCAGAATCTTCAACAAATGGGACTAAATAGACATAATCATGAATGCGAACAAACATTAATTTTTGCCCTGCATAACGTTCAGAATTATAATGTTCCTGCAAATCAAGTAACTGTCCCGCTTCCAATGCAACTATAATATCATCAAATGAAACACCTCTTTCCTTTTGAAGTTTTTCATTCTTAGCAAAATCCCAAGTAATTACTTTTTTAAAATTATAGTACAATGTGTGCCTTTTGTATATAAATTAGAATTAAGAGAGCTTAGAAAAAATGAGATTGAATCGATATTTCTTCTTAATAGTTGAAGTAATAAAGAAATATATGGATTAACTGAATGAGGAGGGTAGACTGGGGCAGGGTTCGAATCCCACAAAGGCAAACAACCCGTCTTCGCTTGAAGTTTTATTGCAACTTGAGATTATTTTTGGCTTCCGCCTTCGTCAGAAGATCCTGACACTTAGTAGCAATAATTGGGCTTTGGCGAGACAAGTCGACGCGGTTTAACCCGCCTTAGATAAATCTTCGACGTGGCTACGTCTTTTCTAAAAGTTATATCTCATAGAATTCGATATAAGCTTTTGAAAAGATTAAAAATGCGACCAGAGGGAGGTTTTGCTTGCAGCAAAACGATTCGGCCTTTTCTTCCCTGCGGGACAGGGTTCGAATCCCACAATCAG
>JBGSMD010000018.1:0-29058 GCA_041740355.1 Bdellovibrionota bacterium | reverse complement strand
TACCACTAATCCTAGTCACCTATTCAGGTAAAGACGATATACCAAAAAAATTTAGGAATTAATTCACAAACTCAATTCGTCAGATTGCTTTTGAAAGCTTATCCTCTCTTAACGTAATTTATTTTTTGGACTCCCTATAGTGAAATTGCCTTAGTAAGAAAGGACTGTTGGAGTGGAAAACCTGAAAGGGCTTTGAAGGTTCAAAAAGAAGCCAGAGGAAATTCTATATTTTAGCAATTTAATTAACTTAAGCTAATTCGGAACCATCCCAGAGAACTTTGAACCAAGCACGAAAGGCGTCTGCTAATTGCTGATTTATATTGACGGTCAGGGTAAAATCATTCTCAAATTTTCCTGGATTAAGGTCGCTTACCAATACAACTCGATCACCAAAGATTTCAATTGAGGCTTGAGAGGAGGCACCTTTAGGAAGATAACGATAATTCTTTCCTACTAAACTTGTGATTGGATGCTGCTTTTTCTTTAATTCTTGATCGAATAGTACGTACGACTTAATCTTATTTGACTTAAGTTCTTTTAAAAACCAGTTACTAAATCCAGTAATTCTTGGTTCAAGCCAGCCTCCCTTGCCACCTATACAATGGTATTGTTCCTTCGTCAGAATAATATCACGCATCACATTTTTCCAACCTTCAATGCCTCGATAGAGATGAACTGACTGTTGAATGGGGGATTCGTGATAAAGTTTCTCTAGATTTTGTAGGTGAGCAGTTAGCAGACGCTCTTTTTCTTGGATAATTTCTAAGAGCTTTCTTGGCTCAACTGCTTGATAGATGGATTCCCGCAGGCCTTTAGTCTCAAAAGCCAAACCTCTTTCTTGTAGTCTTTTTAGTGAATCATAAACGTTCCTTCGATTAACCGCAGATTTAGCTGCAATCATGGCTACTCCTGATTCTCCAAATCTAATCAATGTTTCATAAATTAAAGCTTCGTTTTTAGGAAGTCCCAGCTGCTGCAATAGTTCAGTATACATAATTCATTATTAAATGGTGATTACTATCACCATAGGATGATCTTTGCCACTCAATTTAATCCCTTCATAAGATTTAAGCAAACCATTTTTTATTAGATTGTAATGAATAAAAGAACAGTTAAATTATTTCAAAGTAACCAAGCAAGCATTAGCGGTATGTTTTCTGTGATTATTTGGAGTTCTACCATTCCGTTAGCACGGATACTTTGTGAGGCTCTTGGATCTTTTAGTGCGGGAGCATTAATTTTTTTAACTGGTAGTATATTAGGATTCTTAAATTTTAGAAGACGAAATTATTTATTAGATTTCTATAGGTTGCTTTCCTTAACTATAATAATTAGAGCAATTCTTTTCGTTGCTTATGTGAATTGCTTATATCTGGCGATTAACCTGGCTGAAAATAGAACAAGCATCCTTCAAGTGACAATGATTAATTATCTCTGGCCATCGCTAACAATTCTGTTTGGAAATCTAATTAATAGAAATAAAGTTCGCTGGTTATTTCTTATTAGTGGAGTAGTACTTGCTCATATTGGTAGCTTTTTACCTTTTTTAATAACTTATTTATCACAGTCAGCTAACCAAGCAGAGGAACTAGGAGGAACTATTCCACAGTTCTTAGCATTTGGTGCAGCAATTAGTTGGGCACTATTTTCGGGCATGGCAAAGAAGCAACAGGAGATACTTCCCGATATTAATTTGACTCCATTCTATATGTGCGCGTCAGGTATATTGATGGTAATTTTTCAAATCTTCTTTTATCATCCTGCGAAGTGGAGCAATGTAATTATTGTCCTAATTGTATTTATGGGAGTGGCCCCATTAATTGCTTATCTTTGTTGGGATTATGCCATGCGTCATGGAGATATAACAAGAATTAATTTATTTTCTCACGCACTTCCATTTTGCTCTTTAGCTTTATCGTCATTCTCGTTTAATTTACTACCGACAGGTGGATTAATTGCTAGCTTGATATTGCTATTTTTAGGATCTGTAATTACAGAATTAGGTACAAGCAAAATGCAGAATAATTCTTTAGAATCAATTAGAGCAAAATAATGAAGCGAACTCTATAGATCACTTCATATTAATTTATCAAATTAGGAACAATTCCATTAATGAAATTCCTATTACTAGTACTAGTTAAATTGGCATAGTAAGAAAAGTCTGTTGGAGTACAAAACCTGGAAACACCATTAGATGTTACTCCGGCTAAAACCCAAGAACCATTTCTTTTAACTAGTAGTGGACCACCAGAATCTCCACTACAAGTATTTCCATGAGTATTGCCTGCTGTGTAAACAGTGCCAATTGAATTTCCAGCTACGGTATCTAGTAAAACAGTAGCGGCTCGAAGAGTTCCACTACTATTATTATTGGAACCATTGCTTAGGCCATATCCACCAATAAATCCCAATTCATTTACTGTTAAATTATTTCCGGAGAGAATATTTACAGTACGTGTTGGAATCTCAGAGCTTGTTCTGATTACCGCTACATCATGATCTTGTAGATCATTAGTAGATTCATAATCAGGGTGGACGTGAATAGAACTGCTAGTAATTACCCCTGATCCATAATAAATTTTAATCGAACTTATTCCTTGAGCACAATGAGCAGCAGTGATTACTGTAGTTGGATTTACTACAGTCCCAGTGCAGAAACCATCATTACGTCCAGCAACAAATAATTCTAATTCCACTGTTGGGCTATTTCCAACTACGCAGGCAGATCCATTAATAATCTTAGGAAAACTTCGATAAAGTTTAAGATTTAAGGAGTTATTATTTCCAATAATCGAACAAGCTGTTTCGCCTGTATCTGGATCGATGGGAGTCTCTGGTTGAGTTGGGACATCAGGAGTGGCGGCAAGTGGATCAAAGATCCCTGACTGATTTTGACATTCTATTAAAATATTGCGTAGATTTTTTTTCTTTATACGATTTGATTTTAAGCGTAGAACTAATGTTGAGTTCCCATCTTCCCGAGCGGCTACTATCTCTCTTGTAATATTTCTAATTAAATTAAGTAGTCTTCCGATTTTATTATTAAGGCCAATCTCTGCTAACCTTGTTCCATCAAACTTTGCCAAACCATTTCCATATTCAGCATTAGCTAAACAGTAAAATGGACTTCCTTCGCTAATCTGAACAGGAATATCACCTTCATATGCAAAAAGGCTAGAAGTTAAAGATAAAGATGTAATAAAAGAAAAAATTATAGATAAATGAATTTTTGTATTCATGAGAAGATCTAAAGATAAACTTATGGCAAAGAGCTATAATAACCTAAACTAACAGGAACTTGTTAATTGTAACACCATTAACAACAAACTAGGAGTTATTAATTTAAAAAAACAAGTAAAAAGTGAAATTCTATATTAATTATTATATCGAACTTTGCAAATCTTATTTATAATCACTAGATAATTTTAAAAAAACAAAAAAATGCTTAAGAAAAAAACTCGTGATATCGAAAAGTCCTACAGTAAAAAGGAATTTGTTGCTAAATTGCGCCGTTTTGCAGATTCAATTGAAGCGGGTAAGAACTTTAACATCCAAATTGCTGGAGAGCGTATTTATGTGCCTGATAGTGCGACTTTTAATATTGAGCATGAACGGGATCTGGATTCTCAGGAAATTGAGTTTCAAATAAAATGGAAGCTAGAATAGTTTCCCTTTATTATTAAATAATAATCCTTGTAGAACCGCGTGGTTTTGCTAGAATCTTTAATTATCTTAGGTATTTACTATGTTTGGTGCTTAAATTCAGTTTTTAAGCATTGCATTTCAAAAGCTGTTACTGAAATTCTAAACAATCACTATTACCTGAATATAATTGGTTCAAAATGTTATCATAACAAATGTTCAAAATTTTATTTTCGAATTTAAGAACTTGCTTTGAGTAAACCCTCTAAAAGTTAAGAGTTAAAATATTTAAAAAGGATTCTATGTCTTCATCATCATCAAAAAAATCTACTAAGTTAAGTGATCTTGTAGATCAGGCTGAAAATATACAGGGCAAGCGTAATACCAGAACAGTTGGTGTTACTGAAACTAAAGCTGCGCCCGTTGATGAAAGATTTGCTAAAATTGAAGCAAATACATTTAAGAAAATTCTTTGGAATCCTGAACTTAGTCCAGAACAGAAGAAAGAAGCGGTGGCAAAAGTATTAGCTTTTTCGGCAGAAGAATCTAAAGAAGCTAATCGTGAGAAATTAGCCGAGTTGGAATTATTTAAAGAATGGTTACAGTTACAAAGAAAAGAGATGTCACAGAAATTAATTTCTTTGACTGACACCGAAGCCTTTTCTGAACTGAAAATGGTTTATGATGATATCAATTCAGCTTTGATGGACTTTGACGGCAAGATGCAACCATTAACAGATATTGTTGATGCAGTTTTTGATCTCAGAATGGCTGGGGGAGATGTTATTTTTGATATTTTCAAAGAAATTAAAGATGATCAGGCAGAAGAAGAGAAACGCTTGAAATTAAAACAAGAACAAGAATCGAAACTGTCTGAGTTAGAAGATCAAATTTATAAATTAAATAAACGCAAATCCAGTTTAGCTGAAGAAAAAAGTTTTTTTGGACTTGGTGGTGTGACACAAGAAGCACGCCAAGCAATTGCTCAAATTGAACAAGTAGATTTAGTAAAAGCGGAACAAGAACGTCTTGACTTACAAGCGGACATTGAAAGTATTAATACGCTTTCAAATCGTCCTTTAGAAAGTAAGTATACTGATTTGTTAAAACAAAAAGCTACTTTAAAAAGTCTTCTGGATATTAGCAGTGATCAGCATAAAGAACGTCAACAAGACTTAGTAAATGCGGCTAATAACTTTGTAGATACAACTGAAAAACGAGTTGGTGAAGTAATGAAGCATCTATCGGGTCGAAATCAGCATATCGAAGGTGTGGCTGAAATGAACGATAGTATGGAAAGTATTTATACTGTTCTACGAGAAGCAGAAAAAGATGCCGAGGGTAATAATCAAAACTTAAGAGGAACACTAACTCAAGATGTTGAGAAAGAAGAAAGTGCCATCGCGAAAATGCAAAAAGAAAAGCAATTACGCTCATTAGAAGAACATATTACAGCGCTTGATACTGTAAGTGTGGATACCGGAACAACGCTTGCTGAATTATCAAATGCTAGCTTCCAAATCAAATCAATGAAAGATAGTAATCAACAACAAATGGCCAAGACTCGTGGAATTCAGAGTTCTGGTGTCGCAGGAGTTGCGCAGCGTTTAGCTACAACCCTTGATGCCCTTTCTGGGGCTGCTTTAAATGAAGCCAGTGAAATGACCAGCATGTCTTTAAGCTTAATGAACGACAAAACTAATCGCACAATTGCGAAGGATGCACTGCGACGTGCTTCTGGAATAAAAGATCAGAGTGATTCCTTAACTAAAGCAATTGATGATTTAGCAGCTATGGGACAAGTTATTCGAAAAGCGTCTGATATAACTCGCGAGAATGTTCGTGCTGTTAAAGAAAGAATTGGAGGGCTAGAGGAAGTTACTAAGGAAATTCAGCGTGATGTTAATGCCTCTTATGGTATTAATGCTGATGTCGGTGCTGAAGTTGATGGCGCACCTAAAAAGGAAGAAGCTGAAAAACCGAAAGATGGGAACACAGGTGGCGGTATGGGTGGATTCAATCTTTAGTCTAGTAGTTTTCTATAACTTTAATCATGAGTAAACCAAGAATTTCCCATAGTGCAGATTATTTAATAAGAGCAAGTGACACTTTAGCACTAAGACCTGATTTTAAACTTGTTGGTAGAAGTGCAGAATTACAACGCCTTTCCGCGATCTTAATGAGGAATAGTGCAAATTCAGTTTTGCTTGTAGGTGCTGGAGGGGTTGGTTGCACTGCCATTTGCTTAGGTTTACAGGCAATGAAAGCCGATCCAACTGCTCCCTTTGATATCGTTAATAAACGACTTTATTGGTTAGACACTGATGGTTTGTTTGCATCAGGGGATCCCGTTCAAATAAATGAAGGTTTTCAAAAAGCATTACGCTCGCTTTCTCGTTCGCCTGAAACAATTTTATTAATTGAAGATACCAAAAATTTTGTAGAAGCCGCGCGAAATAGTGGTTCGACACATCTAATTAATGCTTTGATGCGTGAGATTCGCAATAAAAAATTTCAAGCTATTTTTGAATCCAGAGATGATGATTTAGAGATTGTACTTAAATGTCATTCTGATATGCGGGAGATCTTTACCTTACTCGATATTCAAGAGCCTGCACCAGATGATTTACTTTTAATTATTAAATCATCAGCTGAGCATTTACAACAGCATCATGGAATAAAAATCTCAGAAGAGGCAATTAAATCAGCTATACTACAAACTAGTAAATACCGTGTTTCTGATTTAGGTCTTAGTCGTGCTCAACCAGAACGTAGTTTAACTTTACTAGACCGAGCACTCACAACTTATCGTCAAAAAGCCCATGCTAAATCTCCTGAGTTGGCGGCAGTTGAGAAACAATTAACAAAGCTTAATTCCGCAATAAAAACCGGGAAGGCTGACAAGGAATATGCTAAATTAAGTCCCACAGAGTTACAAAAATTAGCAACAGAGACAGAAGAAAAAATTCATGACATTAAAAATAATTGGGAAAAGCTACAGCAAGAAATTCGTAAATTATCTCAAGATCAACGCACAGGCGAGCAGTCAATTCGTGAGTTAGAAGAAGCAATTATAGAACAACAATTAAAAGAACAAGAAAACAGAGAACAACTGAAAGCAAATAAGTCAGCAGCAGTCGAACATCCGGGATCTTTCTCCGTAATCAATGCCGGATTTGATTCTTCAGAAATACGTGAGATAAAATTAGAGATTCAGAGATTCCAAAGTGAAGTTGATGAAAACAAAGCTAAGTTTGACCAAGTATCCAGCAAAATTAATTCGGGGCTAATTTTGACTGCTGAACATGTACTATTAGAATTTAGTCATATCTCTGGAATTCCAGTAAGCAAATTAACTCAAGATGAGCGCGTTAAATTGCTTGGATTAAAAGACAATTTAGCTAGTCGAGTATTTGGACAAGATCAGGCGGTAGAAAAGTTATCCAATGCTGTTTGCGTGGCAAGAGCAGGATTACAAGATCCCAATAAACCTCAAGCTAGTTTTTTATTTTTAGGTCCTTCTGGTGTTGGTAAAACAGAAATCGCTAAAGCACTAACAGTTGCCTTGATGGATGATGAGCGAGCGTTGCTACGATTTGATATGTCGGAGTATATGGAAAAGCATGCAGTTGCTAAATTAATTGGGGCACCTCCCGGGTATGAAGGCTACGAAGCAGGTGGGATCTTAACCAATGCTCTACGCAAGAATCCAAATCGAATTATTCTTTTTGATGAAATTGAGAAAGCACATCCGGATATCTTCAATGTTTTTTTACAAATTCTTGACGATGCTCGTTTAACAGATAATCGTGGATTAACAGTATCATTTCATGAAACTGTTATTATTATGACAACAAACATTGGGACCCTTCACTTCTTAAATGAAGATTTAACTCCGGAAGATGCTGAAGCTAATGCTATGAAAGATCTTGCTAACCAGTATCGTCCAGAATTCTTAAACCGATTTAATGGGCGAAGAAATATTGTTTGCTTTAGTAAACTTGCCTTACCTGTAATTGAAAAAATTGCTCAGCGAGAACTTGCGAAACTTAACTCTATGATTCATTTTAAATCACCTGAACTTTTTGTGGAAATGCCAACATCAGATTTACTGGCAATGTGTCAAGCGACATATGAACCGGTCAACGGTGCTAGGGGTGTCACTGGATATATTGCCGATATTATCAAACCAACGATTGCCGATACAATGCTTCGCACGCCAGAAGCGACAGGGGTAATGGCTTTAAGATTTAACCAGCAAACTCAAAAAGTCGAAATTGATCCTCCGAAATCAAAAACTAGTTTGCCAAACTCTTTGGCCAGTGCAACCATAGTCTAAGCTATGTCAGACAATAATAACGAACAAAATGGTGATGACTTACTAAAACGGATTAAGCGCTTAGGAATTCAAACAAAAAAAAGAAAAAATGTACCTGTAGAAGATTCAGATTTTAGTGTTGCGGAACTTCAGCGAGATTTAAGTCTAGTTGCAAAAACAATTTTACATATCAAAGACGGGTTTCTCTGGATTGCACCAAAGATTATTCGACCGCTAATACGAATATTACCATTCCTAAAAAATATTTGGCAATTCTATAAAAGACTTTGGCGTTGGTTTTGCTATCCAGAAAGAAAACTTTATAAGGAAATTTACTTTCAAGTTAGCAACTTTTTTAAAACATTTGGTCAGAAATCACCTGAAGTTACAGATTCAATAAATACTGACGATGAAGCAGAATCTGAAAAAGAGTTGGCTAGATTCTCCAGAGGTCGAGCTGGAGTTTTCATCTGTCTTACTTTTTTGGTATTCGCTTGGCCACTCCGAGTTCCTTATCTAAAGGATATTTCCTATGCCACCTGCTATGAGCCAGTTTATGATTCCGTAAGAATTGCGGCCAACATGTTACTTCATGGTGGTAAAATAAGAGTAGAGACAGTTTATTTAAATGGCAAAAATGAATTAAGTGCTGAAGATAACTATTGGTCAATTAATGGTTGTGAAGATAAAGTCGAATGCCCACCAGAAGACGCCGTGTATTTTAGAGTTAAACCAAGCCTAGTCCATTTTATTTGGAGTATCGTTACCAAAGGTCTTCCCTTTATTGCTGATGATGTTGCTGGTGTTGTCCCAAATGTTCCATCCCAGTGTAGAGTTAAATCTTATGGATCAAGATGGCGACTAATGAAATGGATGCAGTCTTATCCGATTGCTCTAGATGTTAAATGTGAAATGTTAAAGAGATAAAAGCTAACATGTTTCAACTTCCTCTCCTTCTTTAGGCCTGACAAACGGTGGGAATGGAGCTGGCAGAGTTGTTGGCGCAGGGGTGAGCGGAGCTGGTTCCGAAGGTTGGGCGGGAGTTGGCGCAGGCCTTGCTGGACTTGGTGTTGCCGGAGCTTCGGGATCAGCAACCGGTGATGCAAAATCAGGACGAATTGAAAACGATGCCGTAATCGAATTGTTTTTTTGAAAAAGTGTATTCATAAACTCTTATAAAAAATTACTTAGAAGATACAATTGTTAAATTTGCTTGAAAATTAATTCCAGTTTGGAAAAAAGATTGTAAACTAGAATTCCTAAAGTCGCGGAGATTATATTCCCCTTGGGCCAGACTTTCCATCACCTCTAAGTTATAATCATCAATTTCAAATTTTCTTTGGAGAATAGTACCCCCAGTATCAGGTACAAACTTATCATAAGCAAAGCTATTCCAAGGAGGACTATAGCGATGTGTCATCGCCAAGCTAGGGATAAGTTTAGGATTCTTTGTTTGCTTTCCAGTTTCGTAAGTTGCTCGTATGTTTCTTACCAAGGATTCGAATCCAACGGAATTGTAGGCACCAATAATTTCATTGTTAGTAATTGTAGTATTTGTTTTTCTAAAACTAGTCTGTGGATCGGTGTTAAACTTCCAACGGTTATATGAATCAAAAATGCCAGTAATTTCTTCAGTTAGATATCTGATTTCATCCCGATGCTGTTTGCCAGGAATAACCCCGTCATTAACCCCATTAATTCTCCTGGAGAGAATCGGATAAAGATTTTCATACTGATTATCAATAATTGGAGTATTAATAAATTCAGGACTGTAATAAGCAGGGTGATGCATTGTATTACGCCCAAAGATTAAAGATGAATTTCTAATCAGTAGAGTGCCTAAACTAGGATCGGACATCATCATGTACCCTCGAGCAAGAAAGAAAATAGCTTTTGGATTGTAAGTTAAGAAACTTTCCATCTCTTGATCTCGACTAATAAAATTTAAACTACATTCATTAGGTTTGATTTGATAACAAGATCCATACTTCTGATTAGTCTCTAAACTTAGCTGGCATTTGGTAAAACCAAAATCTTCAATTAAAGCAGGTAGTTTATTTTCTGTTACTTGATCTTGCGGGTGCAAAGAATCAAATCTCCAATTTAAGAAGGAATTTGTCAGCTGACCAATTCTTTGCCAGTTGGAAATAGTTTTCCAGCCACCATCTACTAGATCGATTGTTTGGACATTATAATCCATAAAACGATAGGGACTAGTTAAGACTTTAGTAATACTGCTAGCATGCTTAGGGTTAAAATTATGGATGAATTCGGGATGAGCTAGTAATAGCAGAAGCTCAGCTTCATTTTGGTGATAATCAGGTGAGAACATCCGATCATTCTGCTCAAAAACTTCATCATGATATGCTTCTACATTTGCCAGTAAACTTTCAATATCTTGTGGTGAGTAGGAATTTGTAATCGCTATCGCTAGTTTATTAAATGAACGATCTTCATGGACTTCTGTTTGATTTGTCATCTCCAGATAAGACTGTAAGTAATAATAAAAATACTGAATGTTCGCTGAGAGGCGATAAAAATTACAACCCTCGTAGATTAATTCTAATGCCGGTTTATTATCATATTCTGGAATTGTGCTTTGAATTTGAAAACCAAGCTTAAGAACTTCCCTAGCAATGCCATGGAAATCAACAGATTCTTCAATTCCATTTTTAATAATTATAAAACGAGCACTCTCAGTTCCGATTGGTGTTGCAGTAACATTATTTAAAATCTCTTCTGCTAAATCTAAGTCATATCTTTGTAAAGCAAAGCAAAAAGGATGTTCGCTAGTAAAGTGCTTAGCACTGGGATCAATATTATCGATTAAAAGACTGATGACATTGTCCAGAGTTTTACGCGAGGATTGATGGATATTAACTAAATAGATCTCCATAACTAATGTCAGGGGAGTCAGTCCATTGGCATTCTTTAAGTTAAAATCTATGTTGCACTCACTTAGTGCCTGAAGTGCTACGACATTTAATTCTTTAGCAGCTAGGTGAACTAAGTTACAACCCTCATATTCTCGGTTGATAACGGAAGCATTCTCCTCCTTAGAGTTTGGTATAAAACTGTCTACTACGGTATAAAAATAGTGGTCACTAACACCATAAAGAAAGAACTTGCTTAATGTTATTGGCGGAGCTTCTTGAATTATTAGCTGTTCTAAAATTGAATTTTGGGTCAGATCTGGTGAAAATTGGGTTTGTTTATTCAGTAACCACTTTACATCTTCACTAGTTAGAGCTGGGCTTAATTTATGGGTAATAAATGATAAGTGCATTTCAGCTTGGTGGAAATCTTTACTACCAATACAAGAACCGATTTGCTGAATGTGTTCGCTAATTAGATTTGCTTGGGGATGATGGTAGGAAGCAAACTCAGTTTGTTCAAAATTAAAACTATGGTCATAGTTTGGTTTATGGTTATCATGATGTGAATCGGAACTACGTCTCAAGAGTACAGCCTAAACAACTAAATTCTTAAACATTCTAGTGAAAATTGAGTTACTATGCAAAGAAAAAATTTCAAACGAAGTTATTGTAGTTAGGATCACTAATTTTGAAGGCTACAATGAATGGTAGCTAACTTTGTTCTGTAAACTCTGGTACTGATTGCTTAAGAACTATTCTTTGCTAAGATCTGAGGCATGCCTAATTCTGAACCAGTCTATCAACATCAGGAGTCTCGTCTAGAGATTATTGATACTAAAGTGTTAAATCAAATATTAGCAGAGTATCATTCGGATCCACTGGATCAACAATGCAATATATTAGATATAATTAGACTACGTCACTCAATGATTGCGCTACTTTTAGAAACTCCAAAGAGTCGAATTGAATATGATACTTTGACGCTTAAAGCTCAGGAGGTTCTTCGGGAAAAAATTTGGAGCAGCAAGGATCAAGAGAAAATTTTAAAAATTTGTTCTGATTGTTGGCTTAAAAAAATGCTTCCTAACCTTCTGGAGAAAATTTCTGTGCAAATTGATCAAAAACATAATGAATTACCTTGTCATACTCGTACTGATTTAAAATTTGCATTTAGGCGACATGCCACACTGCAAACTCCAAGAGAAGAGTTTTTATTAGAACATGCCTTGCCGATATTATTACCATTGAAATTAGAACGTACTCAGCTTGGAGTCCTTTATACTTTTATTGCAAGTAGCTATGCCAAATTGACTAACTTTGATTAAAGTTCCCCTTTTAAACTAGCAGACATTTTGAATTTTAAAAATTTTAACTGCAACATCTGCTGACATGCAGATATGATCAGGTGATCTTTCAAATCTTTGTTGACCATTCCAGACCATCGGGGCATCACTATAAGAATTTAAGACTACTTTTCTTAATCTATAGGGTTGATGCCAGACGCGACCTTGAAAAAGCTTATTTTGTTTAGTGTTATACGAATACAACAGATAGCGATCTAATAAGAATGATTCTAGTGAAGCAGGAGTTGGTGAATCTAAGATTTCACCGGGAGAGTATATGTAATTTGCTGACAAGCTTTGATCCCGACGTAGTGCGGAATAATTAATCACAGACGATCTGCGTGCCTGCATACTTGCTTGAAAATAATTTAATGAAAATAATCGGCGGGCAATTTGAACGGCAAGAATACGATTGGCATCAAGTGAATAAAACCATACCCCAGGAATTCCATCCTGATTGGTTACATAGGTACGGACATTTAGTTCCTGAAAATATGATAGATGAGGAACTGCTGGAAGATATGCTGGACGTACAGCCTGCATAAAGAATGGCACTATGCCAATATAGGCTTTCGTATTAAACGTATCTACCTTTAATCCTAGTGGCAAGGTTGATTGAATCAATTCAGGAGATACTTCCCAATGTAAGAATAATAGATCTTCCCAACGTTGGTACATTACTGGTCGTTGTCCCAGCGGGTAAGACTTTAAAAGTTGGCGACTTGAGATAGTTGAAGACATAATAGGAGCTAATACATCATGGACGAGAGGAAGTAAGTATTTTTTACAAATTAATTTTTAACTAACTGCTCTAAATTTTTAATTCTTTCTTGTTGAGCTTTTCCAATCATCGAAGCAACAAATACTTTTTCTTGATTTTTATCTTTAAATTTTACATCAGGGTCAAAAGCTAACTCTTTCGCCCATTGATCGTAAGAATCTGGTGTAATGTAGGAATCTGCTCCTTTAGCACCATAATAAAGAAGCATCTCAGATAACCTTCTTCGAAATAAACCTTTACTAAAAACATGCTCACCAGATCCATTTTCACGAACCTTATTAAAGAGACAAAGATAGGCTCCAATGTTCATGTTTCCTTTATTAAGTTCAGCACAGAGTGTCGATTTATCAAGTGCACCAGTATTAAAATCAAAAGATACCAGAGCTGCAAATTGATTAGGAGTAAGTTCTGCCAGAACTTTGTCTTTAACAATTTGCTTAACTCGTTTCACGTGCTTATCTAAATCCTGACTGAGTACGGCAACGGCTTGAGGCTCACTTAATTCCGGACCATTAACGATATTAGGCCTTGTGCAACCATAGCCAATAGTTGGAACCCCACCTTGGCAGAGATAACGAGCTTCTCGAAATGCTTCGAAAGTTTTAATTAAATATAATCCATCATCTGTTACTGCAAGTTTGGACAGATTAGCAGCATTCATTACTTCTGTAACTTTGGAATGCTTTTTAGCATTAGTAACTGTAGGTACTTGATCAATTTGATTAGTTGGAACTGCTTTGGATAAGAGCAGTTGCGTTTCAGAAGATTGAAGATCGGGAATAACTAGCTGTGATTTTAATTGTAATTTAGTGGGATTAAAACTAGGATCTAGCAATTTATTTATTTTAAGTGCTAAGTCAACAGTTCTTCCAACCTGTTGCGAGGACAAGTATGGGTATTGATTTTCAATTGTATTCCAAAGTGTGCCTTGAAGTTTACAAAATTTAAATGAATTTACTCCTTCACTGCTTAAATCTGATAAAAGTTTATGTGCTAATTTAGAGTCATAAACGTAGGTATAACTTGTCTCTGGTTGGTTAACTTTAAAGTTTTGTGGAACAAAGCCATGCACAAGACCGGCAGAAGTAAAGTAGTCCGTAAAATCTTTATTCTCAAATGGAATTGTTATCCCACTATCTGGCATTTTCAGTTGTTGAAGAATACCAAAAACAGATCCTTTGGCATGAGTAGGTCTTAAATTATCTGCTAGACTTAAGTAATCTTTAGTTGCCTGATCACGATTAAATTCAAACAATCCTTTTTGTACCTCTTGCCCAGCTTTATCCTTTAATGAAGTAAATCCAAAAAGAAGACCTTGTTGTTTAACCCAAGCAATTGCCTCATTACCTTCAATTTGTAGAGCATTATTTAACGATCCTTGAACCGCAGTAATCTTGAAGTCAATTCCATAACGTCTTGCTTCATTGCTCATTTCCATGAAATGAACACCGGTAATTAATTCTAGATTATGACCTTGATGTTTTAACCCGCACATCAGTATTGAATCACCTGTTGGAGTCTTGCCTTGTAATTTAATAGCTTTAAAATCTACTTGATAATTATGCCTTGGAGCATCAATTAGTTTTTGCTGTTTCAATTCGGTGACCTTAGCAGCTGATGGCTCTAATAAATTTGCCAGTTTCTCCATTCCCTGATTAATTGCTTTAATTCCTGCATAGGTAGTACTACCAACAACAATAACGGCGGCAAGAGTTCTAATCACCTTGGCGGTGCGTGGATCAACTTTAATTCCTGTCCGAATTCCCAGCCGATACAATTTGATAGGTGGATCATGGTCCAGTTTAGTAGTTGGATCTTGTCGTGAACCCATAAGCAGGATTTGCGAAAATATTAAATTATTACTTTAAGTATCGACTAATAAAATGATTGCTTAAGGACTATTTATCTTCAAATCCCTAGAGTCGGACACTTAGTTACTAGCCTAAGTACCTAATTATACTTGTAAAATCAGTTTTCGTTAGGGTCGGAATTAAGATTAAGAAGGAAGTACTTAAAAGTGAATTTACTGGATCTATCGTACAATTGGGTACCGCGAATTCTGGATCAAAAAAATCAGGCTGTGAATTAAAAATGGATTTAAAGAATTTGTATTCAGTTTATGAATTAATTAAGTAATTCAGAGTAATAATTTTCTTAAGACAAATAAATTTTTAACTACTTTGTTTATCTCTTTTTAATAAGTTTAATGCCTTTGGAAAAAATATTACTCCAGCAAACCATAATATCTCTGAGAGTACATTAAATCTTAATTCTGTTGATGCAAAAAACGAAGCAGCGATAGTAATTGCTAAGGCATTATTATTTGCTCCTGAGCAGATAGCTAAAGATAACTGTTGATCATTTTTGACTTTAGAAAATATAAACCCAAATAGATAGTAAGAAATATAGAGAATCGTCAGAATTGCTAAATCTAGGATTAGCTTTGAACTAAAGTCAAAGGCCTCCCGTTGCATGGCGATAGCAAAAAGCAATAGTAAAGATATTAAGTAAGTGCTCCAGATAGAGCCATAATTGTTAACAAAGACGTTTAAGGGTTTAATTTTTGATAAAATTAAAAAAAAGATAATTGGAGAAAAAATAATTATAGATAATTCCAGCAACATCCCGGCAATATTAAGATCAATCTGACTGGAAAGTAATAATGCTGAACAGCTAGTATAGATAAATGGAGCGGATAAACTGGAAATAATTACTAAAATAAAACAAAGGGTAATGTTTCCTCCAAAGATACTAGCGAGGGCAATAGAAGATACACCGGCAGGAGCGAGACTAAGAATTAAAATTGCCGGAGCTAATTCAGGTAAGAAATAATTCGCAATCAGAAAAAGGATTATTGGTAGGAGGATAAACCTCGAGAGCCAAAACTTGAATGCCAGTAATATATTTTCAAGACTTAAATGTTTAAGGTTAACTTTGAAGCAGGAAAGGAAAATTATTAGGGAGACAATTATTTTTAATGCGATAGAACCTGGATAGTCGGCACCAGGAGCAAGGAGACCTAGAATAAAAGCGATTGGCAGAAGATAAAAAATATTTCCGTGTATTTTTAATAGAAGTGACTTAATCATTGATTATCTGGAAGGGCTTATAGTGAGTCCAAAAAATAAATTACTTTTAAAGACTAAGGATTTTGCTTGGAGCAACTATTTATGTTGTTTTTAGATATGCAAACTTGGATATCCGCTGTTGTTTTTTCTTTGGAGCGACAGTGATGCAAATTTACATGAGCTGTAATGACTCTGCTCAATTTACTAAGGTAAATTTATTTTGTCATCACTATATAATAATTCTTTCAATGTAATTGAAGAAGTTATCAGTTTAAAAATTATCAGGATAAATTCGATCCCTTTTCCGACTTGATTAAAGTACGAGACTAGGGACATCAAAAATATTAAAAATAAGCAATTTATTAGCATTTAAACCTTATTTCACTACATTATTTGTCAAAAGTAATTTCAACAAGTAAAAATACGGATCTTCTAGGTTTTTTATTTTTTCTTGTAATATTTATGTCCGGTTTGATTAATACCAAAAGAAGCTTTGCATTAATTGCGATTAATTCACTCTTTTTTTATTCTTGCTCTGTTATGCCTAAACCAGCAGGCGTTACACCAATTATTGCTACAATCGAAAGTTCTCCTCAACTAGTAGTCACTTCACATTACAGCACAAAACTTGCGGGGAATCGCACTGCTAGCGGAGAGATTTATGATCCGAGCAAGCTGACCTGTGCACACAAGACATTACCTTTCGGTACGATGGTTAAAGTGAAAAATCCAAAAAACTCAAAAATTGTAATAGTAAAAATCAACGATCGGGGACCATTTATTCGTGGACGAGAATTAGATATTTCCAATGCCGCTGCAACAAAGCTGGCGATTTCTGGAGTTCAGCAGGTAGAAATGGAGATCCTAGATATTAATTAGTGATCGGTTTTACAATTATTAGAAAAATTGATTAAGACTCAATAACTTGTTATTTTTTAATCTTCAATTAAAGGTATTACTTTTGACTTATCGGATTCTTCTAAATTAGACTTATGACAGATGTTTTCATTAAGACTCCCCATCAAGATAGAAACCTATATAAAAATGAAAAAAGAATTTTAGATCAACTACCTGCTCATTCCGGATTGCCAAAAATAATTGGTTTTAATGATCGCGATGGGAAAATCATTTTAGAGAAAATACGAGGTTTAACTTTATATGATTTTAGGGAAAGACAAATACGAAAGTATTCTAAGTGTCTAGAGATTTCACTAGGAGTAGCTTCAGTTTTAACTGTATTACATGAACATGAGATTGTGCATAATGAGTTGTCAGATCGTAATATTATGCTACGTGGAAGAAAGCGAGCTCCTGTGATTATTGATTTTCAGGATGCATTTCAAATTGGAGTAGGGTTAAAGCATCAAAGGAGCCTCAGGGGATCTAAGTTTTTTATTGCCCCCGAAAAGTACCTTGGACAACGTCCCTTTGCCTGCATGAAATCAGACATTTATTCACTTGGAGCAGTCATCTTTTACACAATTACAGGGGCAAGAAGTAGCAATGCACTACTTAGCAGTACTCGTTATCCTAAAAAGTTAAAGGATTTAGTGGAGAGTTGTTTATCAACTTCTCCTAGAAAACGTCCGACTGCGAGTGAGGTAAGTAACACTTTGAATGAATTATTATAGTGAGTCCAAAAAATAAATTACTATATAAGACAAACGATTTTGCTTGGACTCACTATTTATGTTGTTTTTAGCTATGCAATCTTGGATATCCGCCGTAGCTTTTGCTTTGGCCTGAAAGGAAAGCAAAATTTGCTTTAGCCGTAATGACTCTGTGCAATTTACTAACCAGCCTTCGCTGAAGCTTCGGCTAGGCAGGCAGCAAATTATTTTTTGTCACTACTATATAAATAAAATCTAATCGATATTGTTAGCAGTTAAAAATAATGATTTTTGCAAAGCATTAAAAAAAGTTTGGTAAAATAGAGGATCTACAATTGGTGTAGTTTGATAATTAGCATTTGCACGAACACTAACTTGTCGTTTCTGTGGAGAAAGTCTACTGGTAACAGACATCACTAAATGATAGCCATCAAGCTTTGTTGCTGATACTACCCCCAAATCGGCATCGACACGATTCATTACAAATCCCAAGTCTTGAAGTGTGGATATTACCGCTCTTTGCACTTCAACTAAGTCTTTTGTGTCAAAACTACGCGACTGCATTTGACGAAGTTGTAACTGTGTTTGTTCAGAGTCAAGGAAGTCATTTCGTTCTTGAAACATTTCAGCACAGCCCATTAAATTAAAGATCACGAAAAGAACAATAAATTTTTTCATAATTGATTTGCCTCTAGAAATAGCGCGCTAGATAGTTGTTGAAAAAACTGTTGATAAATTTTTGGATCATCAATTGCTTCGCTCTTAGTAATTTGACCCAGGTTATTTAAGATTATTCTTTGGAAAGTAACGCGAACAGCATAGCCCCCCCTTTGTTTACTCCGAGTAGATACAAAAGCAACGCGAATCTTTTGCTCAACATCATAAGTATGCTCATTGCTATAACCCGAGTTCCCATATGACGCTAAAGCTCCAATCATAATTGAGCCAAATATTTCCCAAGTTTTCTGGGCATCAGCTGTCTTACTAGCTACTAACAATCCTAGTTTTGAAGCCGATTCTTCTAGTGCAAATCCCATGTCTTGTAATACGGCAAGGCCTGATGAAAGTACTTCAGCTTCATTATTTGTTTGAAAAACCCTAGTTTGTCTAGAACGAATTTCTAAATTTGATTCGCTAAGTTCTAAAAGTTGTTTAGGAATATACTGAGTACAAGCACTGGCAAGTAAGAATATAATCAAAGTAATGGTTTTAATTTTACGCAGGAACATCCCAATAGATAATCTTAAAACCTAGCTGTGTTATATGCAAAGTCACGGACTCTTTTTGATGAATCAAACTTAATAATCACAGTAAGAGTTTGTTGGGAACTTGAAGTTGCACCAGCATTCTTATTGTATGATCCAAATCCAGCGCCGCCAACTCCAGCACCGCCAGTTGGGTCTACTCCCAAAAATAGACCAGCCACACCACCAGCACTTGTGGAATAAGCCTTTGTTGTGGCAATTTTATCATAAATCCATACCTCATTACGATTTTCATCAGTCGAAACAATATTTGGAGAACCAAGTACCGTCGCAACTTCAGATCCCGACATGCCGACTTTAATTTCTCTTTGGACAGTACCAACAGTTAATTTGCCGCCTACTCCTGATACATCTTCGACGTGGTCACGGGCAGCGACGCAAGAGCTAAGTATTAACAAGGAAATGAATATAATTTTAGGTGATAATTGTTTAAGCATTGTTTGGGAATATTAAAATGACTAAGATAACTTATACTAGATCTGCTAAGCTTTAACAAAGAATTTTTATCTCTATGAATGTCAAATAATAATGCTTTAACCTTTCTAGAGTTTGGACAGACTCTCGGAGAGCCCGTCCTATTTTTTCATGGTTGGCCAGGAAGTGCCAAGCAGGGTGTCTTCCTTGACCAAGTGGCGAATGAACTTGGATTGCGAGTCATAGCAATTAATCGCCCGGGAATTTGTGGGTCAAGATTTATTCCCGATAGAAATTTGAGGAATTGGCCTGAACAAATCGAACAATTAGCTAAAGAATTAAAGCTTGAGAAATACTCAATAATTGCAGTTTCTGGAGGTGGACCCTATGCACTCGCCTGTGCTGTTCATGATTCTCCTTTATTGGACAAAATTCTAATCGTTTGTGGGGCACCATTAATGGACTTGGTTTCCAGTCCAGTAAAATTGCTTTGGGTTTATCGCTTACTAATCGGAATTTTTCGGATTAGCCCTAAATTTCTATCCGCATTAGTTGATCTAGTAGGATTTACTTGGCCACTTAAGTTTCATTTAATATTTTTTAAATTAATATCTCTCACATTACCTAAGAAAGATCAGGAGGTCTTAAGAAATCCGAAAGTTTTTAAAGTGATGTTAGAAAGTATGGAAGATCAGATTATTGCAGGTGGAAAGGTCTTATTAACGGATGCCCAAATTTATTTAGATAATCCAAAATTTAAGCTTTCGGACATAAAACGAAAAATTACCTGGTGGCATGGCAAAATGGATCAGAATATTCCTGTGGAATATGCCCGAGAGTATCAAAAGCAAATTCCAAATTTTGATTTAAATGAAACTGACGAAGATGGTCATTTCTCAATTGCAATTATGGAATTAAATCGAATCGTAAAAATACTTTTTCAGCAAAAAGCAGAAGCTTGCTAGGCAGTCACAGCATTAAATATTGAGTAATCACTAGTCAATCATCTTAATTAACTTGAGATCTAACAATAAACTGACTGAGCTATACAATAACTTTCCCCCAATTATTTCTAATAAACTAAAACCTATTAAGTATTGACCATACTAATTAGAAATTAGCTTCCACTTGCGCTTAAGTTTCGGAGGACAAGCACTGCTTTTTCTACCTTGCTTAGTATTACACAATCACTCAGAGAAACATAAAAAATGTATCAAGTCTAATTTCGCATTTCAGCTCTGTAAATTATTTAAATATCTAATTTTAAAAAAGAAAAATATAAAATTATATATTTCTCCATATGATCAGAATCATGTGAATTAATTAGTTTTGCTAATAAACTTCCTTAAAACCTGAGTTCGACCTAAGGATTCTACTACGATAAGCAAATTGGCTGAAATGATTAAAAATAAATTTTCAATCATTTCAACCACTTTGCATATCTCGTCACGAATCTTATGTCGAACTCAGGTTTAAAATAAATAAGTTTTTTGAAACTCTTACTAAATAGATTTAATTATGAAAATCATTACAAAAATAATTATACTAACAATGTCCTTTCCTTCGTTTTTATTAGCAGCACCTACTGACTTTAATAATGATCAGATTAGCGATCCGGCAGTAATCGATATTCAGGAAGACAATACTTTAAGATGGGAAGCTTTGATTTTGGGTTCTTCGACGGAACTAGCTACGGGCTTTGGTAATTCCGAAGACCATCTAGCAGTTGCTAGTTATGATGGGGCAAATACAAATCTTGCAACAATTAGTTCAGCTGGAATTTGGACAATCGATCAACTATCTAACTTTACACATGGTGCCGCTAATGCATTATATGTTGCCGGGGGTGATTTTGATGGCGATGGTAAAGCAGATGCGGCTTACACAAGCAATGTTTGTGAAAGCAAAAGAAGCAAAACCTATATAGTTATTAACCCCATTGAAAGTCCGCTATCAATAAACTTTCGCACTTCCAAAGGGTATTACTATAAAACATTTTTAGATGCTAATGGAGATGGAAAAGATGACTTCTGTTGGACTGTACCAATTGAAAGTAACAATAAGTTAACAGGAAGATTTAAAATGATCTGCAAAGATGTTCAAAGTAATAAAAAAATTGCAAATTTTGCAGTAAAAAAATTACAGAATTGCCCCTTAACACTTCGTAACCTTTTCGGTTCGGACTATGTAATTACATATCGAATGACAGAAACAGCGACAGAAAAAGAAACAAAAATTACAATTCTTAATGCTAGTGGACGAACGATAAAAACTTTATTTGTAGATAAAGTTGGTGCAATTCTGATTGGTCAATATCAAGCGGGGAATAGTGAACAAATCGTTATTGCTAACTCTGATGGCAGTGGATTAATCTATAATTTAGAAACTGACCTTGTAACTTCAATCACTTTCCCTGTGGGAGTTGCTTTTGATCAAAGCAATATTAATTATTTTACAACAGATTCAGTTAATCCAAACTGTTTTTGTTCATCAAAAATTATTAATAAAAATGGTGGTGAATGTCAAAAAACTATTGAATAAATAATAGACTTTTAGTTATCTAGTTAATGGGTTTGACTTATTATTTGGAGTTGCTGTTTCATGTCTATTAAATGGAATTTGAACTAAGGCCTGATTTGCTAGAGTTAATTTATGAAGACATGCTCTCTGGCTACTCGTTTGAAGATACCCATGAATCTTAGCAGTTAATGTCTTGGTAGTATTAATGAATAATTTCCACTTAGAAACCCTCTAAATATTCAAATTAAGCTTTGATCCAGCTTATTCTTCTAATAATGATACAAATTTTGAAGCAAATTGGTGTTTCATTACGATATGGACCTAAGCGTTTAAGAAGTTTAGATTTTCATGCGTAGTTCTCCTAATGATAAAACTGATACCTTTGTGTTACCGGCAAGGCATCAAGCAAGGATAGAAAATTCCTTTCCGCTAGGAGTTGATCAGGAATTTTTACAAGAAAGAATTTTACGCTTGTGTCAACCGAGACTAAGTGGAGCAGTTAAACTTTTAAAACAATTTGATAGCTGGATTGATACTCATCAAAAATCTCTTGAAATTGCTTTAAAAACAGATACTAATGTTTTTAATAGTTTGTTGAAATTTCGAGAAGCAATTTCAGAGTTAATTCCATTACTTGAAAAACCAGATTTAGTTGCTACGGTTAAAACGATACTACTATTTTCGAATCTCCCATTTAATAATTTTGAATATCAAAACCCAAAAAGTGAAGCTATTCACGTAACAAGCAAAATCCCCGTTTTTCTTACCGCACAATTTCTTTTTGCAACTATCAGTCAATATGAAAGAAGTATTTCCAGCATCGATCAATTTGATCCAACTAAAGTTTTAACTGCTTTTGCTCTCGGAGCTAAAATTCCAAACTTTCCTGATCAACTTCCAAACTTTGAACAATCCACAGCATTTAGGGTTTTAGTTAATTTAGCACAGACGCATTCCCGTAGTGTTTATCTTAAAGCAGATTTAATTTCGGAAATTGAGAAGCAAGGTGTTAATATTAAAAAATCAGATCGAAGTGAAGTAGAAAAAGCAAATCTTTTTGATTCTGCTAAACTTACTTTGAATGAGGCCTGTAACTATCCGGAAGATTATCTTAAAGCCTCTAAGGCTTATATTGAAAGTCGACGAGCCTTACTGGATCAAGGGCCGATTTATTTAAAACCAATAGATGGAGCAGGAGGGGTTGGAGTTTTAAAAGTCGAACGAACAGAGAAGGGATTAGTGTTTCAAGGGGATCAAAGAATTATGAGCTTCTTAGAAATGGCTGCAAAAGGCATCTTTTCCAACCAAAGAGCTGTAATGCCAGAAAATAATTTTTTTGAATCCGTATGCCTTAATCAGCTTGACCAAGCTATAAGCGACTATGGGGAACTACTAATTGATTTAAGAGATCGAACAGATTTAAAACCGGAATTGCAGGAACTTTTTAGAGTAGTTGGTTATATTTCCGGAAATCAAGATGCGAAATTTCTTACTCAGGAAAATGGCTATTATTTTGAAACTCCTGAGGTTTTTAAAAGCAATATAATCTACCAGATTGAGGCTGGCCGCTACCAATTAGAGCAACCAAGTTATGATACCTTAGCAATGATCGGTTTCGAACAAGATTTTATTTCTAATTGCAAAACAACTCTGGAACAAGATGGAGTGCAGTTCAAATTGACAGTACAAGTTTCTCCCGAGGAAGAAGCAAATCTCTTCCATCAAATTGATTTAATGATGTTACAGCAAAGTGTTATGCAATACGCCGAACAGGCAATTGAAGCTCCTAAATTTAATAATCATAGTGTCGAAGTTAGAGTTATAAATTTTGACGGGAAGCCCTTTGCTCACTATTGCAAAGTGGCGCTTGAGGAAGGATCGATTGTTAATAATGTTTCTCAAGGAGGAACTAGCGCAGCATTTTCCGAAGTATTGCAGGGAATCTATAGTAATATTTTAGAAGGCAAAGAACGGGAAAAGCTTTCAGAAAAACTTGCTTGGACAATTGCTGAAACCAATCGCAATGCTACTGTTGGGGCTAGTGCTGCTGAGACATATTTTACAGAACAAGTTACAAAAGAACTTAGCGGACTTATTGCGCCAAAACTTTTAGAAGACATTAGACTTCGTACCTGTTCCACTGATTTCATGTTTGAAGTAATTGCTCATGAAGTTTTGGGTAAGGTTCTAAGTCCCGTGATGATTGATTCAAACTTAGCCTACGCTTTCTCTGGTCTAGAATCAGTAGATCTCGAAGCACACTTAGCATTGAAAAGAAAATTACATCGGATTAGATTTGCGGATCCTCTGGAACACATCGAAAGCCTTTATATGCAAATGCTTATAGATTAAAAACAGTTTTGGCTTCCTAGTTTGGCACAATTAGTTTACAGCAACTTGTTTTGCTTGATTTGAATAATCATATAAAAGTTCCTGAATAGCTAAAGGGTCAGATAATTTTGTAACCGTTGTTTGAAATCTTTGATAAAAAACTTTGGCTTTAGGATGATTTAAAATTGCCATTTTAGCTTCCAGTGAAATAAAATAACGCTGAAGAGCGATTGCTGTATTTTTGCCACATTCTAAATCGTTTAAATTTAAATACTCAGGAGATTTTAATTCACGAAGCGATTCAAAAAACTCTACGGCAGGAGCAATTTTATAAAATGCTCGTTGGAGTTTTTCTGGATCACATTCTTTAGCTAAGTTAGTTACCATTTTGACCACTTCGTCAGGCATAATATCTAAGTCTAAATTGGAATATGCAGAAAGTATTTCTTTAACTCTACTTTGGATCTCAACCTTCCTATTAAGAGCAAGTTCTTGATTTTGATCAGTACCATTAATTAACATTTCAAGGGCTTCTTTAACAGATATTAGTCCGTTATCAAAAGATCTTTGAACTGAGATAATATCTTTATTCATGTAAATTGTATAATCGTGTTTGAGTTCAGGAAATTCTTTTTGCAAAGCTCGCTCAGCATGTTCTTCGCTAATATGTCCTTTGCTAACGTGGTAAGCTAACATAATGGCGCTAGTCTGATCTTGATTTGGAATGATTCTTTCCGCAACTGTTTTATTCTCAAGTATAAAATTCAGTCGTTGTGGAGTTGTCTCTTTCCCGTGAGCATTCATCAGCTCCATTTGAAGACTCGATATTAAATTATCCATCGTGTAAGTAGTATTAGACTTGAGTATGATCGGACTTAATACTTGCATATATCGTTCATATTGTTGATCTAAAATTTTTCTTTCTACGGCCTTTGCCAGGAACCCGGCGATAGAACTCTTTTTAGTCAGATCTCTGAGCGAATTTATCTCTTCAAACTGTTTCTCGTTAATAATATTATTTATAAGAGCTGAGGCGAAAGACTCCTTGATTGTTTTCGCTTGATTCACTCTTGCAACTAATAAATGTGCTTGGAATAAACCGTTTTGGAGTGAAGAATACGAAGATAATTTGGTAAATTCATCTTCGCTGATTAACCCATAGGCAATAGCTGCATTTTTAAACGTCAGGATGTCCTGACGTTTATGATACAATCTGAGTATGGTTGAGAAAATAGTAATTTTTTAAAGATACTAGGTTCGGTTTTGATTAAATCAATATCAGCGCTAGAAAAAAGACTTGTCAGGTCAGTAATTTGAAGAATGTTTTCTAAACTCTCATAAGTATCAATTATTTTTTCAATTTCATATAGATCTTGAAGGCGCTTTGTATGGAACTCATTTTCCCCAAAATAAAGATTGGAAATTTCAGGATACTTTATAAGGCGAGTTCCTATTTCATTCCCTTTCTCTTCCGTAAATGTTTTTTCAAAATTAGTGAGTTCATCGCCAGTGTAACCTTTAAAGTTTATTTCATGCGCAGGTGTAAAAAGTGATAAGATTGCTCGTTTTTTGTGTCCATCTTCCGTTGATAAAGGATCGGCAAAGACAGAGAAGCTTATAGAAATGACAAGAAGCACTTGAAGCTTAAAGAATTTTTTAGTGAATAGTGAATGTTTTGCCATGTAATTGATCTTATGAGAGCGGAATCTAAAATGATTGGATGCCAAAATTAGATTAATGGATTCATTTTAGCGGGTGGATCTTACTAGTAACTTATTAGGATAATTAGCCTTATTAGTAGTTTGAGGTTTATTACTGATTGTCAGCAAGCGATTATTCGACTAGTTTGAAAATCAGGAATTTTAAAATGACTGATTATGAAAATTTTTCACCTAGTAATGCTATTGTTATATACTCAGGCAGTATTAGCAATTGATTCTGAGCAAAGCATTGACCCAAAAATTCAAACGATTTTTAAACAAGTTGCGAATTATCAAGAGATTTTTTTTATCGATAAGAAGTATTATTTTTCCTGCTATAATCAAGATTGCAATGTAGATACTTTACCAGAAGAAAAGTTTGAAGTTGCAGTTTCTGGAACTAAAGTAAATTATCAAATTTTTTATCGTGAGAATTCGACTTCTAGAAATATTTATTTATGGGACAAAGCTAATGGAGGGATACAGCCAGGTTCAGGATATAAATGGCCTGAGGTCGTAACCCAAGCATTGGTAAATACTCCAGATACGATTAAAGATCCTAATCAAGAACAACTTAAGAAAATTATAAAAATCCTACATTTTGCTCAAGAAGGATACTTTGTTGATCATGATCTGTTTCTACCATGTAAGAATCAAGAATGTCTCGATTTGTTTTACGAAGGATACGGACAAACTTGGAAGTCTGAAGGAGTAAGTGAGACATTAGATCCAAAAATTGAAGTAGAGTGTAAACTTGATGATGTTTATTTTATAATCTGGATTAGACATAGAGACGAACCTAGTAATATCTTAAAATTTGATCCTCTCGAAGGTAAAGTAGTCAAAGCTAACGGTTGGCTAGTTAAATGATCTTCTTGATGATTATTCACAACCCTAATTTAAAAGCCTAGTACCGTTTAAATTAGATGTCTAAAATTATGAATTTGCTCCCTAAAGCTCATCGTGGACTTCTCTTCTTTTTTCTTATCTATGGTTTTGGAGTTGCTAGTTGGGCGCCAATGGTTCCACTCGCTAAAATTTCTTTGGCATTAAGTGATGCGAAGCTGGGGATTATCTTACTATCATTAGGGGTTGGTTCAATTATTGCAATGCCAATTAGTGGATTTTGCATAAATCACTTTGGAAGCCGAGCAATTACGATTTTTAGCTGTTTTGTTTTGGCCTTTGTGTTGCCACTCTTAATTAATGCCACAAGCGCCTTACAACTAAGTTGTTTACTATTTATTTTTGGTGCAGCCATAGGCTCGGCGGATGTCGCAATCAATGCCCAAGCAGTAGTGCTTCAAGAAAAAATGAGCAAACAAATTATGTCTACTTTACATGGCATGTTTAGTCTGGGAGGACTAGCAGGATCACTTGGAATTGGTCTGTTGTTAAAAGTTAATCTAAGCCCAACCCTAGCAGCGTTATCGATTATGTTAAGCATCATTATAGTACTCTTGATATATGGAAAAACCTTACTAGCATCTAATTGTGAGAATAAATTATCCAGGGCCTCATTTGTGATTCCTAAAGGACCAATCTTAATACTAGGTGGATTATGTTTTATTGTTTATTTAGCAGAAGGTGCAATGTTAGATTGGAGTGCCATTTTTTTACAGTTTTCCCGAAGCTTTGATCCAGAATTTTCGGGATTAGGATATGCCATGTTTTCAATTGCCATGGCTGTTATGAGATTTAAAGGTGACTCATTAGTAATTCGCTATGGTTCAACTCGAGTTGTCTTTTATGGTGCCTGTCTGGCAGCTGTAGGATACCTTTTTGTAGCAACTATTCCTTCTTCGATCGGTGCCTTGCTTGGCTATTTACTTGTTGGATTAGGCTTAGCAAATATTGTACCAATTTTTTTTAGTACCGCTGGAAAATTTCCAAATGTTCCCGCGGCAATTGCCATTCCAGCCTTAACCACGGTTGGTTACTCAGGATTTCTAATTGGTCCAGCATTAATTGGTTTTGTTGCCGATTGGTTCTCTTTAGCACTTTCTTTTGGACTACTTAGTCTTTCTCTGTTGATCGTTGCTATCGCATTTCAGAAGCTAAATCAAAGGTTCTTAAATTCAGTTTAGCAGCGTAGTTGTGCGGAAATAAAAAATCAGTACAATAATTAACTGATGAATAATAAATTAGGAATTTTCGGTTGGATTATTGCTGCGATTTTAGGAGCGTTATATTTTTTTGATTTTAAACCTAAAATTTTAACTCCTGAACACTATAATATAATTGGTCGTGTTGAAAATGCCTATATTGATGAAGTTGATATCCCATTAAAAGCTAGGATTGATAGTGGCGCTGGAGTCACTTCTCTTAATGCTAAGATTATTAAAATTCACAAATCAAAAGCCAAGGGGGAACCAGATCAAGTTACTTTTGAAATTGAGAATGAAGATGGGGAGAAAAAGACTCTTACTAAGGATGTTCTGGAATGGATGCGAATCAAAAAAATTGGTCTAGATGAGTTTATCTCCCGTCCAGTAGTAAAAATGGATATCTGCTTAGGTGGTAGAAAAATTGCAGGAAGAGTTAATTTATCGGATCGCTCTCAATTTATTTATCCAGTATTAATTGGGCGCAATTTTCTAAAGACTGGAGACTTCTTAGTTAATCCAAAACGTAAATTCACCAATGATCACGGTTGTAAATAATCTTTTATTCATAAGATTTTTTGCAAAAATTAAAACTACAAATTGCTTCCTGAATCTAAGAAATATATTTTAGTAAGTCTAAAAAGTAATTTCAGTGGGAATTACTTTTTTGAGCTTACTTTCTCCCAGAGGAACAATAATATCATATAGTTATGACAAAAATCACAAAACTAGCTTTTAAATATTTAGAAATTATTTTTTTCATAACTATAAAAGCCAAAAACCCAAGCCCCCTTTTTTTCTTGTTAGGAAGAATAAAGGCAGTCGGAGATCATATATTTTTTGACAAAAAGCTAACTTTTCATCATTCGAAATTACTTTTTGTCATATAGTAAACCCAAGAATGAATTTCCGAAAAACTTTTTCAGAATTGCTGTTCGGCTTAATATATAGTGAGTCCAATAAATAAATTACTTTAAATGATTAACGATTTTGCTTGAACTCACTATTAATGTTGTTTTTAGCTATGCAAACTTGGATAAAACCAAGATTTGCATTAGCCGTAATGACTCTATTCAATTTACTAA
>JBGSMD010000017.1:0-1743 GCA_041740355.1 Bdellovibrionota bacterium | reverse complement strand
TGAGCGTCTTGCAGAAATGATCCTTGCAGAATTGCCTTTACATCTTTAAGCATTTTTTATCTCCTAAAGTTTAATTAAGTTTAGTATCAGAAAATGCTAGTCAAGAAAAATATTTGCATAGATAAACTGAAATCTGATAGAGTAATATTCCTAAGAATTAGGAGAGGTGGCAGAGTGGTCGAATGCGGCAGATTGCTAATCTGTTGTACGGCAGGTAACTCCGTACCGAGGGTTCAAATCCCTCCCTCTCCGTTCTCAGGCACTTCCAGAAATTTTTTAACCATATTACTAATCATAAATATTGGTGAATATCATGACTAATATCCAAGAAGAAATTGATGTCACCAAGCTCACCCCAGCCGATGTGGCTGACCTAGCAGCTAGATTAGAAGAAGATGATTATGAAAATGCTTTTGAGGGTTTGAGAGACTGGCATTTGTTGCGATCGCTTTTATTTCAAAGAGCAGATTTAATTGAGCCTTACTACCACTTACTAGATATTGAAACCTTTGACGAATGCTAAGCTTACTTTTGTTGTTGGTAAGCCAAATAGATAGATTCTAAAAACAGATCAGAACCGACCTGCATCGGCATTGTTTCTAAATTAATTAATTCTTTGATCTGTTTGCCCAGCTTACGACTAAGTTCTAACTTGGCGCTTGGTTCCATATTTTTACGGCGTTTTAGATATTCCCTAATTACCGCAAAGTCATCAGGCAGAAGGCTACTAATGTTTGCTTCTTCTAGTAACTGATTTGCTACCGCCTGAGCCTGCTCGGAAATTACAAATTCATCCCCATTTCGGCGATGTTCTTCTTGAACCACAATGGTGCCTGCAACCAAATCACCAATCCGTTTCTCCTTGGGATTTAACACAATAAATATTGCCCCAAGGGAAAAAGCATCATCAATGGGACGCAATAAAGCTCTTAAGGTTGCTTGTAAAATGCTAATGGGTTTGCCACTGTCTTGAATTACACGAATTTTGGTAAAGCGTTTACCTACGGTTTGTCCTTGCCAAAAGGTTTCAAAAAACACAAAATAGCCGACATATATAAAAAATATCCCCAACAAAGTTATGGCAAATATCCAAGGGGCTAATTGATTATAAAATCCCTGCGGAAGTTGAGTGGAAAGCACTCCCCAAGTAAAAAGAATTACACACAGAATCGTTCCCAACACCAAGTAATCAATTATAAGGGCTAAAGCTCGATTGCCAATCCCAGCAAGGGTAAATTCTAGTTCTACACTTTCTGGAGTTGAGAGGGTAACTTGATTAAAAAATCGCATGTTTTATATTAGATTTGTTGGCAATTAAAATCAAGGAAGATGAGATATGTACTTTGATCAGAGGATTATGCAACCTCCAATTAGCCTAAGGATAGTTGAGCTATTTAGTATATAAAGTTTCTAGAGTTTTGATCAAAAATCAATACCTTGAGCTAGGGCTACTGTAGATGTTTCACAACAATTGGCAATATATAGACAGTGACTATGTTTAAGGAACTTAACTCCTGTTAGTGATTTGATCGTGACTTAATTCTCCTTCAGTTAGCTATTCAGCTCTAAATATTAAAATAATTAAATAAACACAACTAAAATTTTTATACTGAATCATAAGCCATTCCAGTCTTGATTTTCTGTTTTTGATCTAAATAAATAGGCGGTTTTCATAATAGGGTTTATACAATTAACTGATGTTACGCAGAACAATTTGATTAGATCAACGGTTTAAGTAGGGTT
>JBGSMD010000016.1:0-252935 GCA_041740355.1 Bdellovibrionota bacterium | reverse complement strand
GAATTTCTACAATCCAAAGAGAATGCATTCTTCTCTAGGGTATTGTAGTCCTGATGAATTTGAAGAAATTCACAAGGAAAGTTTATAGGGATTGGTGTCCAAGATTTTGGCGAAGCTCAGTTTACTATATTACTGTATATATTGTTGTTATGATCTACTACAATTTAATTAAAATTAACCACATGAAAAATGTTCTTATACTATTATTTAGCTTGTTCCTAAGTACTCATTTGATTGCAGAGGATGCACCAAAGAAAAATGCTAAGATACTAGCTAATAAAGATCAAATTATGGCTGAGGCGCTTCAGGAATTAAAAGCCACTAACATTATGGCTAAGGCTCCAAAGCTTGGAGACACATTACCTGATGGACAATTTTTAAATCTCACAGAAGAAACTACTTTATATAAATTACTTGGAGATAAACCAGCTATTATAACCTTTTATAGAGGAGAGTGGTGTCCGTATTGCAATGTACAACTACAATCATATTCAAGCAAAATTAAAGAGATAAATGAACTAGGTGCAAATTTGATTGCTATTTCCCCAGAACTACCAGAAAGTTCTTCTGTAACTATTAAAAAGGGGGATCTAAAGTTTAGTATTTTAAGTGATGTTGATAATAAATACGCTAAAAATTTAGGGATTGTTTTTAAAATCAATGAAGAATTAAAAGAACTCTACGGACAGTTTGGCATTGATCTTGATAAGAATCAGGGTAATCATTCTTGGGAGCTACCTTTAGCGGCAACTTTTATTGTCGATAAAGATAAAAAAATTACCTATTCTTTTATTGAAGTTGATTATAAAAAAAGAGCTAAGATAGAGGATTTATTAGAAGAATTAGAAAATAGTAATAAATGACAAACAGAATAAATAATTCAGTTAGTTTTTTTTAGTTTTATTTGGAGTTGCTATGTAGAGAACTTAAACAAAAATAGATTAAATTCCTGTATTATCTGGAAATTAATTTAAGTTTAGGAGTCTGCCATTTCAACATTAAAGAATCAGCAGTACGAAGGCGAAGTATTTGTCGGTATTGATGTTCCCCGTACAAGCTACACAGTAGTTGAATTAATAGAATCGGAAGTAGTAAAGAAAACCAGAATGCCTGGAAGTCCTGAAAGGCTAATCAAGTATTTAAAAAGTAATTATCCAAAAGCAAACCTTAGAACTGTTTACGAAGCAGGATTTAGTGGTTTTGTTCTGCACCGAGAATTAACAGAAGCAGGTATTGATAATATCATAGTTAATTCGTCTTCCATTGCAGTTGAATCCAAAGATCGGGTAAAGACAGACAAAAGAGATGCCACAAAAATGGCAAAGCATTTAAGTTTAGGATTACTAAAAGGAATCTACCAACCCCAGAACAAGAGCAAAGTCGATTAGCACACAGGACTAGAAGACAGTTAGTACAAGACAGAGTACGAATAATCGCAAGGATCAGGATGAGGCTAATTCACTTTGGTTTGTTTCCAGAAAATTTAAAAATAGTTTTAACTTATAAATCTGCCACAAACTTAATTATGAGTAACGTTGTTCCTGAGAAAGTAAGGCTTAGTTTGTATCCACTACTATCTATTTGGAAAGAACTAGAACTGCAAATAAAACAATTAAATCAGCAGTTTTTAGAAGAAGCTAAAGTTTCCAGTATTGTTCAAACTTACTTACAAATCCCAGGTATTGGAATTCAAACAGCTACTGTTTTAGCAACTGAGCTAGGTGATATGTCTCAGTTTAGAAACGAGAAAGCATTATTTAACTTCTTAGGATTAACACCTTGTGAATTCTCAAGTGGTGAAAGTATTAGAAGAGGAAGAATATCTCGGCAAGGTAATTCTAGAATTAGAGAACTGCTAACCGAATCAGCTTGGATTACAATTGGAAAGGATCCAATTCTAAAACAAACTTATTCAAGAATTGCTGCGGGAAAAAATGGCAAGAAAGCAATTGTTGCTATCGCCAGAAAACTTAGTGGACGAGCAAGAGCTCTTTTTAGAAAACAAACTAATTATGAAATAAATTATTCTGATACCAAAATAGAAAAGGCAGCTTAGTAAATTTCGCAAATTTGCTAAGCTGCAAGGTATCATCATTGTAACAACAGATTTTGCTGTGACCTCGTGTGCCAGGCTGTGGTACTTTTTAAGTAACCACCTGCTTTAGTTTGAGGCACAGCTTCTTTTATCACGAATTTTGCAACTTGTGGAACTACCGAGGTGATTACCACGGATAACAGCTTGTGTTACAAGATACCAAAAAGAACGCAAATTTTCCAGATATTTGCTACTGTTTAAGTAGTCAATATAAAACGCCTAAATGGTATTAAGCAGAATCAATTTTTTTATTGACTTCTCTCATAACAGCCAACCAACTATTTATTGAGCGAAAATCAATCGAAAAAGTCAGCAAAAGGTGTTCTTATCCTTATCCACCTACAATAATTAATCATACGAGACCTAAATTTTGGGCAGCACAAACGTACCCCAGTCCCAGACTAGAAAAAGCTGTTAATGTATTTCTAACAAAAAATTAAATTACCCTGAACTGGCATCCTTGGAGCAAACATTCCAATTGGCATAGCTCTACTTGTGTCTCCACTCTGCCACGCTCTATAAACTTCTCTAGCTTCTGCTGCTAGCTCTTTAACCCAAGAGATATATTGCTTTCTTCTTTCAATATTCCTGCAGTAACACCACATCTTTCTGCCAGATCTTTTAGATTGATACTCTAAGTTAATTTCTTGATTTCTTAACTTATGAGATCCTAAGAATTGCTTTTTACCAGCCTCAAGTCTTCTCTCATGAATTACTTTGGTTCTTTCAATAATACCTTCCTTGATAGTTTTATTGATTTCTTCTATTTCATCTTTATTAGTAATTTTAAAAGCCTTCATCCAGTCGTTAGGATCAATTACTAGAGTCCTGAGTTTTTTCTTTACGGCTAGCTGTTTTCTTGCTCTTTCAAAATGTTCTTCACTTGCTACTTGTTCAACTGGTTTAATATCTCTTCTGGAAATTAGACTTCCCTTAAGGTAGCTCTTACTAGAATTAAATCTATTCCAACTACTTAGTCCTGGGTATAAATCTATACTAGAGACTAAGCCATCTTTTACAGGATTAGTATAAATGTAGATAATTCTATCTATAACATCAGAAGCTTCCAGTGCTGCTGACATGTCATACCTGTCACACCAAATTGTTCTTTTCTTTCTTCCTAGTAATCTATTTAGGTAATGTGCTGATTCTGTCTTAAATCGTTCCATAAAGTCTGGGATGTCTTGTGGGTTAATCACTCTGACAAGAAAGTGAATATGGGTGGCATTTACCAGAAGATGGCTTATTTTTATTTGGTGATGGAGCTGTGCTTTTAGTAGTGCTGAAGATATTACATATTTAACTAGGGGATTAGCTGGAAGCATTATGCCACTTTCTACGCTGGTAGTTAGCATGTAGACATGATTGTGAAAGATGGCACGTCTTAGTCTGCCACATTTCTTTTTAAATTCAGGTTCTGACTGCAGTTCTGTATTATCTGTTATTTCCATTTATCGAAAGTTTAATCTGTTGATTAATTATTCGATAAAAAAGACAATTAGTTGTGTAAAATTTTGGCGTGGCTCAAGGGGAAAAGAGGGGAAAGGGGAAGAAGGGCAAAATATGAGGAGAAAATGTTCAAAATGTGATCATTGGTTAAGATTGAAGGTTGAAAAGGTTTAAGTTCTCTACATAGCAACTCCAGAAAAAAATGGGTCCATTAGTTAGTTCCATCAAGAGACTTTACTTGCGAAAATTATGAGTCCAAGAAGGTTAAAGTTTTACAAACAAATTACAACTAGAGACCGGCTACTTTGAAATCAATCCAGTCCCTAAATATTAAAAGATATATTGACCAAGGGAGCCAGTAAGTTTAGTTTTTTAGTTCTGCCTCGTTACGTGTAAAGATGGAACATACTGAACTACTCAACAAATTAGCTACTCAGCTCGAGATCATAGGTCTTACACTTTACGAACATGCATACTATTACCAAGTATTTGGGAGTTGGCATGTAATTGTAGGTAAGCCACATGATCGAATGCGCTTTAGTTGGGATGGCAAAGAATCCTATCTAGGTGTAACCCAAGCCCAATTTAGTAACAGCAATTCGATTCCAGTCTGGGAACCTGATTTAGATAATTCTTTAGGTATTCGTTCAACTCCAATCGAGGTTTTTGATTTCATTGCAAAAAGAGTTGCTGAGCGATATGGCACATAATAACTTAATAGGCTGAATAATCCCATTTCTTAAAAAAGAGCCAGACTATTGAACCTCAAAATATCAAAGTTTCTTGATCTAAAAAGAAAAGTGTTAGACAGAAGACTAAAGTAATACTTAACCAAAGAATTCTCGATAATCTTTGCAGGATTAAATTACCGAAAGATTTGGAGGATTAAAATGGAACTTAATAGTTTATTAATTAATGAAATAAAAACGATCATTAATAGTAGTCGTAAACAGGCATATTCAGCAGTTAACTTTTACATGGTTCAGGCTTATTACAATATTGGGCGTAGAATTGTAGAGGAAGAACAACTAGGAGAATCTAAAGCAGGCTATGGTAAAATGTTAATAGATTCACTAGCAGGTGAGTTGATTAAGGAATTTGGGGGTGGTTTCTCGGCTACTAATTTAAAATATTTTAGGCAGTTTTATCTGACTTTCCCAATTCATCACACAGTGTGTGATGAATTGAGTTTACAGAAAAATAAGGAAAATCAAGTAGTTGCAATTCGTCACACAGTGTGTGACGAATTGGGTTTGCAAAAAAACAAGGAAAATCAATTAGTTGGAATTCGTCACGCAGTGAGTGACGAATTGCCGAGTATCATTAGAAGTGAACTTACTTGGACGCATTATCGAATGATCATGCGCGTACAAAATCCAAAAGCGAGGGAATATTACATTAATGAATGTGCTAATCAGGGGTGGAGTTCAAGAAACCTAGAGCGAAATATTCAGTCTTTCTATTATGAAAGAATTCTATCTTCTAAAGACCAGCAAGTAGTTATATCTGCAGCTAATGATGAATCAAGACTTAGTGAAGAAGTTAATAATCAAAAATCCAAGATTCGAGATTTTATCAAGGATCCTTTTGTTCTGGAATTCTTGGATTTACCAACAAATTCCAGCTACAAGGAGAAAGATTTAGAAAATGGGTTAATTGCTCATTTGCAAAGTTTCCTATTAGAACTTGGGAAGGGTTTTGCTTTTGTTGCTCGCCAACAACATATTAGAACTGAACATTCCGATTTTTTTATTGATCTAGTTTTTTATAACTTTGAACTTAAATGTTTTGTTTTAATCGATCTCAAAACTACTAAACTTACTCATCAAGATATTGGGCAAATGGATATGTATGTTCGGATGTATGATGAATTAAAGCGGAAGGAGTCTGACAATCCAACTATTGGAATTGTCCTTTGTTCAGAAAGTGATTCAGTGGTTGCTAAGTATTCTGTGCTAAAGGGGAGTGAACAGTTGTTTGCTAGTAAGTATAGTGCAGTGCTTCCAAGCGAGGAAGAACTTAAGGCGGAGATTGAACGAGAGATTAAGGTTATAGAAGAAAGGATTGGAGAGAGAGGGGGAAAGTGAGTTCCTTTAAAATGTTAGGGGCAAGATCAAAGAGTCAATTTGGCAAAAGCTATTTGCACAAATACATTGGTGGCTCATCACTTCAGTTTTTACCCAGTGACATGATACTTTTATTTCAAATACTTCAACTTTATCCAACCAACTATTTTTTGAAGGAAAAAGTTGGTCGGCTCAAGGGGGAAAATGTTAGGGGCAAGATCAAAGGGTCAATTTGGCAACAGCTTTTTGCACAAATACATTAGTGGCTCATGAATACAATTTTTACCCAGTGACAGGATACTTTTTATTTCAAATACTTCAAAATACTTTTCATCGGGAAGAGTCTTTTTCACTGTTTTTTCAGTTGAGACGTCAGTTGGTCGGCTCAAGGGGGAAACTTTGGATGGATCAATCAGTCTTCCGCTATTGCTGGATTTTCTTCGATAATAATTTGAGATTCTTTTGGAGCTTTAAATTTTTGGTAGATTCCAGTCCCAACTAGAGCGGGAACGGCGAAAATACATAATGGACAGATCGCACCAGTCGCAAATGCTCCTATTGCTCCTAAGACACCAACGCCTGCGCCCATACCAATTAAAGTATTCGAATCATCTTTAGTTTTTGTCATTCTTTGTCTTCATATTAAAATCAAAGTTTAGACGTCTCATCTTCGTTTTTAATCAAAATCTAAAACAATTATTCTTCTTATTTAGAGAGATTCATTTCGATCTTAAAGTCTGGTTTTAAAACATAAGTTCTCTACATATCAACTCAAGGGGAATAAGGGGAGAAGGAAAAAAATAGTCTAGCAGGAAAGGGGGAAAGCTTTTATTATAGAAATTGAAACAATTCCTCGTACAACTTCATGTCGCCTGCTCAATTTGAAGCCAATGCGGCCTGCAAAGTTTGTTCACTAATTTTAGGGGAAGCTTAAACAGATAAATATTTAGTTACTACTCATACAGATGAAAAATTTAATCACAGCTTTTCTTTCCTCTCAGATTACTATTTTATTCTTGTTGTTAGGATTTATTCCTGCACAGGTTTATGCTGTACCCAACTGGACAGATAAGAGCCCTGGCACAAAACCTTCTGGGCGGCTTGATTTCGGAATGAGTTTTAATTCGACCAATAACTCAGTGATTATTTTTGGTGGTGACAATGGTGCTAATGCAATCAATGATACTTGGACCTTTAATGGAACAAGTTGGACTCAGTTAGCTACAACAGGGACTCCTTCGGCGAGGGATGGATTTAGCATGGTCTATGATTCTGCTAATTTAAACAATGTCATGTTTGGTGGCCGCGTGGGAGTTGGATTAAGCAATCAGACTTGGACATTAAGTGGATCAACATGGACCCAGAAAAGTCCAGTGACATCACCTAGTGGGAGACGATTTCACTCCATGGTCTATGATTCGACAAATAATCGGACGCTCATGTTTGGGGGGCAACTCCAGAATGGTACATATTTGAGTGACCTTTGGAGTTGGAACGGTGTTGACTGGACCGACATTACTCCTGGAACAAACCCTCCCGCTCGGGCAGACGCAGGAATTGCTTACGATCCAGATCGTGATGTGCTTGTTATTTTTGGTGGGGTAGGTGCTTCCGAGAATTTAAACGATACCTGGGAATTTAATGGTACTAGTTGGAGTGAAATCAACACAGCAGCTTCACCTTCTACTCGATTCGCTCCGAGCATGACATACGATACGTTGAATGACAGAGTATTTCTTTTTGGTGGAACAAGTGGATCTCCTCTTGGAGATACTTGGAGCTATGATGGTACAAACTGGACTCAACTCTCACCTGCAGCAAGCCCAGCTGCCCGAGGAAATGCCAGGATGGTTTTTAACTCCTCAAGCGACAATGCCATTATTTTTGGTGGTGTTGGAAATTCTGGCGTTCTTGATGACATCTGGTTTTATGGTGAACCAGCTCCCTTTGAATGTCCTGCTGGCCAATTTGGTATTTCCTGCTCGAACTGTCCTGGAGGCTCAGGAGCTTTAGCCTGTAGTGGAAATGGAAGCTGTGATGATGGTGTTGCAGGTAGTGGTAACTGCACTTGCGTGACAGGCTTCACAGGAAATGACTGTAGTATATGTGCCACAAATTTAGCGGGAGTAAGTTGCGATATCGAATGTCCAAATTGTGGAGAAAATGGAACTTGTGATGCAGGCGTTTCAGGTAGCGGAACTTGCACATGCGCTACGGGATTCACTGGAATGAGCTGCAATGAATGTGTCGCAAACTTCGCGGGGTCAAGTTGTAATATTGAATGCCCAGACTGCGGAGAAAATGGAACCTGCAGTGCTGGAGTAAGTGGTAATGGAACTTGCACCTGTGCTGCTGGTTATGAGGGTGAGGAATGTGAAGTGCCAAATACAGCGACCGCGGTATCGGAGTCAATAACAAGTGGAAGAAATAACATCAAATTAATAAATAAATCTGATGCGGAGCAATTTATAATTGATGCAGAGGCGCTTATATCAGAATTACAGATAGCATTTATTAGCGATGCTGGTACAGAATGTCAGGATAAGAATATTAAACAGGCAATTGGAAAAATTAATCGGGCAATCAGAAAAGTACGGCGGGCAGATCGTGTTAATAAAGCAGCCAAAGACCTTTTGGCAGATGCTAGGGGGAAATTAAATGAAGCAGCAAAATGCCCAATCGCAATAGTGCAGTCAATCTTCATCCTTGATGGAACCCGCGTGGATAAGAGAATCGAAGTTTTTGGTACGAGCCAAGGCTTCAATGAGGGTGATGTCTTGGTACCATGGATTAGATTCCCAGGCCAAGTTGGTTTTCAACAAGGTACTGCTAGGATCCCGGTGGGAAAAGATGGTACATGGTCTTGGGGACGTGAGACTGGGAAGCGGACAGCAGTTGTGATAAGGAATGAGGAAGACACTATCCGCTCTAACACTGTTGTAATTGAAGCGCGATAATAGAAAGGCATGAGTAACTATTTGTCATAGATATTTTTTCTTGAGCCAAGCTAATAAAGAAATGGATCTAAGTCTGAATCTATTCTTTAGTAATTGTCTGAAGAATACTTTTAAATTCTGCTTCGGCTTTTTCAGTATCAATTTCTTTTGGGATATCAAGATAAGAAAATATAACAAGTAATGCCCCGTCTTTTGTAGGCGTTCCTGCCATACTCATAAATAATTCTTTTCTATAAACAGTACTTATTTTCCATAAGTGCTCTTGTGTTTGAAAATTTGTGTCAACTTTTTTTATTGTATCTTTAATAACTTCAAGCATTGGCTCTTTATATATGGAATATAGTTGTTCAAAGCTTTCAATATTTATAGACGATCCTTCCGCTTCAAGCTTATTGCTTACATGTCCTATGGAGATACTCCTCACAACATTTGAATCCTGTGGAGTACTAAAAACAAATTTTAAGAAGCCCTGAGGAGGGACTGGCTGAAACTTCTTATCTAGAGAGACTTTAAAGCCATTAACAACAGAATGGTTCTCCGCAGTTATGTCAACTACCCAGAATAATAAAAAAACTATGAGTGCCCCTAGAATCTTCTTGTTCTTTTCATTCATCTTCTTTGTTCAATGACTTTAAGTTTAAGGGCTAATGAATACCGCTAGTTTCAACATCCAGTATTAATTATAGATTCACATACCGAATCTCTTTGTTCAACTCTAAACTTTCAGCTTGAGCCGAAAAAAGTAGCCTGGCACAAGAGAGGAGGGAGATTCCCCTGTACTGGTATCCTTGGAGCAAAAAAGGCAACAAAAGTTCAAGCTAATTTCATTAATTGATTTTTTTCGATATTAATAATTTTTTGAAAATCTGGAGAAATTGCTACATTTTCGCTAGCAGATATCCAAAATTTTTTGGCAAGTTCTAGGGATTTTTCCCAGTATGATCGATCTTGTGGAGGTAGGATAACTCTTGAGTACTTAGGAGTAGATAACTCTTGCCCATTCGGAGCATATTCCATTGGCAGCATGTCATAGACTGGAGAAATATCTAAAATCATTTCGCCATTTACTATGAACGAAAGATTACCTTGATGCATATCAGAATTCCTAATTAACATTCCATAGTAATAAAGTATTGCTATTTTTTGATAGATTTCATTGGTGATGATTTTTAAATCAAGCAAATCCTTGGTGATCTGTAACCAGCTTCCAGTTTTTCCAGAAAATTGTTGAATAATAACTGCAAGCGACATAATGCCTAATCGTCCATTTAAGCCAAGTCGATCAAAGCGAGTAACTTCTAGAAAAGTTCTTTTTTCTGAGTTAATTAACTCGGAATTAGCCGCTAAGATATTGTTTTTAGCTAAGAGCTTAAGCGAAAGATCCTCGCAGATTAATAGATCTCGCCAGCGATTTGAAACTTCACTTTGTGAATTAATAATAAATTTAACTATTACTGGCCGATAATCTTCAGACTTTATAATACTTAAAAATTTTGGTTGTTCTCCACCGGCGGACGATCCTGCATCGCCAAGATTAATAACATCGTCTGCCTTTTGTTCATAAGCTTTTGCTCGGTTGTTAGATTCAATAAATTTTGGATTAGCTAAATTTTGCTGATAGGTTTTAAGAGCTAAGTCTCCTATAATGAGATTACCAATTAAATCCCAGCCAAGAGTATACCAATAATGAATAATATCATCGTTCCCCCATAGCTGAATATCTTCTGGATAGAGTAACTCTGGGTATTTTTTAGGAATTAATCTGCCTAGAAATCCTGCGGGGATCATATTAACTAACCAATACGGCAAGTCTTCATAAGTTGTTGTAAAAACTTCTGGATGATTCGACTCCAAATAAAAGCCGTGAGGATAGATTCCCGTAAGCTTAGCCAATAAAACAATTTGACCGTCTCTCGTGATAGAATAGATTGGTATTTGTTTTGGTAAGTTTCTAATAGGACGTAATAAGGCATATCTAGTGTTACGATGATTTCCAATTACTACAATGTCTTCTGATGATTTTGATAGTAGGCGAGAAAATTTTGCTTGAGAAATTCCCATTGCGGTGTATAGCTCTTTACCAGTAGCCGGTCCTCTTAATAATAGCTGGCGGAGTTTATTTTGCATTAAAAATGAATAATAAATTACATAGTATATTACTGATATTATTATTAAATATAGCAATTTTGCATTAAAAAGTGAATAATAAAATGTTCATAAAATCATTTGATATAAACTCTTATATAATCAGGGGGTTACCCTGTTAAAGAAGTGACTTTAATACTAGCTGTTCCGCTAATCAGGCTCGCGAGTCTTTCGTCGCGAATTCTTTAAATTGATCGGAATGATAAATATGTGGAAGGGTGGATAGATCTCTAAACTGAGATCCATAGACTCAAATCATAAATTTAAGGGGCAAGACCGATTTTTCATCTTCATCTTGAGCCAAAAAAAAGAAAAAAAGAAAAAACTAAAAAGATTTACTTAATCTAGTTAATGTATCTGTTAAAATTGATAACAGGTCCTCTTTTCTACTTTTAGAATAATAAAGTGAAAACACTTTATCGGCAGATAAATACTTTATTTTCTTTTGAAAAATTGTTCTGATTATTTGATTATGTTTTAGAGAGAATACCCTTAATTCAAAATTAGTTTTGGATTCCAGAAAGGCTAACTCTGAGTCTAAAACAACCAAGCTTTCCTCTAATGGAACAATCAAATCTGATAGTTGAATTTGAAATGGGTCAAGCTTCTTTAAAGAAGCTATTAAAGAAACACATTTAGTAAATAATAATCTACTAGAACTCGGATTTCCCTTTTTAATTCCTTTAATAATTTCCATATATAAACAAAAGAATTCTATAACTCCTAAATATACCAGTGGGTCTTCATGAGTTCTTCTAGCTTCTTCTGCATATTTTTTTACTTGAGTTAATTTACTAATAGCAATGGAAAATTGCCCTTTAAATGAATAGACCAGGGCAAGTTGCGCAGCACCAATAACGTATTCGGGATCAGCTAAAACAGACTTGGAGGCAATTTTAAACCATTTATTAAGACTTAGAAACTTTGAATGCGTATTCATAAGTTGTGTAATGTCCCGTGCGAATAAATTTCCGACTAAGTCTGTTGGAATATTTTCATAGAAGTTCTTACTTTCCATCCATCCTAAAAATTCATTAATATTTTGTATCTCCTTAGCTATTGAAATAGTTTTAACTTCTTGCCCCCCAAGATGAGTTCCTAACTGCGAGAATGCACTTAATGAAACGGCAAAGATACTCTGGCAATGCTTCATGATTAATAAATCACGAATTGTCGATTGAAATTCATCACTATCTTTAGGAATTCCAATTTCATCTGAGGTATAATATCGATTATCTAAATTACTTAAGCATCTAGAAATCTCAGAAGTATCGGAAATCAGTACAACTTTTTTATTAGATTCCATTTGAGATAACATCTTAAAGACTACACAGTAAGGTAAGTATTTAGATGGATCTGGATAATGTCGAAAAGAACCATTTAAAATATCACCATACCTAAGATGAAAGACAGTTTGAATATCCAGTTCTTGCAAGCTATTACAAACTTGTCGATCTATTTCTAAAAACTCTTTTGAAAATATTTCTGATGAACATTGCATAAACAAGGCATATGTATCAATGTCAGAGAATTGTGGAACTTTAAAAAAATCTGAGTAACGCAAGTAGTGCCTGTTTACTGAGTTGGAAACAAGGACTCTATATTCTTGGCTACTTTGTTTGCAAGCTATTGGTAAGAACTCTTGCTCCCAATCTTGCAATTGATTCTCGTAAACTCTGTGTTCTTGGACAAATTTTGTAGAAAATATCTTAATCTGATCAAAGACCTCTGGGCAACGTTCCTCGTATGGCCAGATAAACCGAAATTCCAAATCTAATATTTTTGAAATTAGATATCCATTTAAGATTGCATGAACACGCCCCCCAAGCCGATCCCAGTTTTTTGCAAGAATAAAAGTATTCGCGGGAATTTCACAATCAGGCTGTTCTAATTCTAATATATTCATATGATCTCAACGAGAATTTCTAAACCTAAAGTCCTTTTAGATATCATGTTATTTTTCTTAATTAAGGAATTGGCTCTTTTGCTTCCATTAAATTTTTGCTTACTATTTAAAGAATTTGCACCTTCCTATTGTTTGTCCATCTGTTCTTTTATCCAAAGATATGTTTTGCTGATCCCATCTTTTAAAGAAATAGAAGGTTCCCAAGATAGTACTTCTTTAATTAAAGTATTATCGCTGTTTCTACCACGAACTCCAAGCGGTGCATCTAATTTATAACTTCTCTTTAAACTTACTCCAGCAATATCTTCAATCAGACTTAGTAACTCGTTAATAGAAACAAGATCACTTCTACCTAGGTTAATTGGGTCATAGAATTTTGAATCTCTTAGCTTTAAGATCCCATCGATACAGTCATCTATATACATAAAACTTCTAGTCTGCTCGCCATCACCCCAAACTTTGATTTCATCTACGTCATTTCTTATTGCTTCTAGAACTTTCCGTATTAATGCAGCAGGAGCTTTTTCTCTTCCACCTTCGTAGGTTCCATTAGGTCCATAAACATTATGAAACCTAGCGACTCTAGTTCTTATTCCGAAGTCTTGATTAAAATTCTTACACATCCTCTCACTAAAAAGTTTTTCCCAACCATAGCCATCTTCTGGATTTGCCGGGTATGCATCAGCTTCTTTCAGTGCTGTTACATCTGAGTTGTTCTGTTGAGATATAGGATATACACAAGCAGAAGAGGCAAAAAAATAATCTTTAATTTCATATTCCTTACATGCTCTAAGTAAATTAGTATTTATTAAGACTGAGAGCATACAAAGAGATTTATTATTTTCAATAAAACCCATGCCTCCCATATCACATGCTAGATTATAAACCTCATCAATCTCTTTAGTAACATTAAAACAATTTCTTTCATCTCTTAAGTCTAGCACAAGATTTTCAACTTTTGGGTCCAACTGATACCATTTCTCAATTGGCTTGATATCAACGGCAACAACAGTAAGTCCTTTTTTAATTAAAGCATTTACTAAGTGTCCCCCGATAAAACCGCCAGCCCCAGCAACTAATATTTTTTTCATAAGATAATAGTAATAAAACAATACTTTTAATTAGGGAATTTCAAAAAAGTTTAGCCTAATAACTGTCTTAATTTAAGTCGAACTCAGTTTTAAGTATTACTTCATGTCAGCAATCAGCTCAAACTCATCAGCGCTATTTTAAACTTTAAGTTTTATCTATAGCCAGGCAACTTTCTAACTAAAAAGAAAGCTTTTAAAGTTATGATTTATCATGCTCTGTAGAAATATTCAGCAGGAGTGTAGAAAGTTTGATCAACTTGCGCAAAGAAAAGTTAGCTGGCGCTAAAAGTAATCTAAAAGTAGTTTAGATTAGTATCGGGGGGTGAGAGAATAAACTTGGGTGTCACAAGATTAAGAAGTTTAGCTTATTTTAAGACTCTCCCCAAAGCCGATCCCTTAAGATTTCCAAAGAGGCGCTTGCTTCATGTTTTAATTCATTTTTTAAAGCTACAATTCTTTTCGCAACAAGAAGACGCAAAGGAGCTTCTGGATGTTGCTTTGCATCATGGCTAATTCCAAACCACACTCCTGATTTAATGCGAAGTTTATCTATCTGAGATTCGACAAACCCTTCCCCAATATGGGTGAAGCCAACCACTTTAGGTAGTATACCTTGACGCGCACTTACAGAATCATTTTCATAGGAGGACAATTCTGCGATTTTACGATCAATTGATAGATATCTTCGGTCAGCTTCAGCTTGTAAATCTAAGCCAGATAAGTTTTGAAGATGAGAAATTTTCATCATTCGATTTAACTCTTGTAACTCTCCCATATCTTCTTTAATCCAATCTAGTCCACTATGGTTGGATTTAAAAAATCTTTCTGCTCGAAGAATAGCTTTAGCTAAAAAGTCATTACTAATTGTAATAGTCTTATATTGATGTCTTGGAGGTAAATATGTCATCACTGGTAGGACATTAGAGTCAGAAGCAGATTGTTCGATCTTTGGATGCTGAGAGTTAGTAATTACAAGAGTGGGGTGAGTTGTGTGTAGGGTGTGAATTACATTAGAGAAATTAGCTTGTCCATAATCTTTTGAACTTCCAGATAAAGTAACTTTACCATCGGCTGTAACCTCAACATAGCCCCCTCCCTCAACCTTTAACCCTCTAAGTAATCTATGTTCTAACCAATTTTTAATATTTCTATGAAAGTTAGCAAGCTCTCTCGGCAAGGCACACACATAATGATTATCATAAATATCTTTTGCATAAATAAACTTACAGGCTCCCTCAGGTGGTAGGAGTAAAATGGAGTTGTGTTTATTAGGAGAATACCTAGTGTCATCAAATGCGCGGTTTAATGAAACAATGTTTTCAATCTTTGCAAAAGATGTTTGAGGCTTAGGGGCTAATGCTAACATAGTGGTTTAGTGAAATAGAGATATTGTTAGAAGAAAATCTTGCTAAGATGCTTAAAGTATTAAAGCTAATTTGGATTTTATATTAATTATGATTGCTAAACAAACATGTCCTTTAAGCTGTTGTAACCAAAAAAATATGCAGATGTCTTAATCAAAAAAATTTATAAACCTAGCAACAAATCAAACAAATCCTCAATTATGTCTCTAGAGCTATTAAGCATTACGAAATGATAAAATTCAAATGCCCCCTGATACCGACTCATTAACCTTAATTTTGTTTACGTTCTCCAGATAGCACTCAAGGGAAAAGGGGAAAGGGAAAAATAACGATTGAAACTTTGGCTGCTTCATGAGTATATTAACACAGGGTTCACCAAATTCTAGCGCAATATGGGACATACTCAATAATTTCACTTCACTTGTAAATTTAATTGATAAAATAAAAATGCGTATTTATAAACTGCTATTCCTTATTTGCCTTCTTTCAACCAACATAGTTAAAGCAGACATTGTTTGCTTAAAGTCTGTCCTTAAAAAAAATGGTAAAATTGCTCAGACCGTGAAAACAGTTTTGACTGGTCAAAATTGCCCTAGGGGTTTTAAGGCAATTGTAGATACGGCATCTCTGAGCGGCCCTCAAGGTCCTGCAGGTGCACCAGGTGGTTTTTCTTCTATTCTACCTTCCGGTCAAACACTTACTGGTACCTTTGGTGAATATGTATTAGATGACAACGGAGCTTATATAGCTAGTACTTATTCCTTCGGAGCAGCACTTAGCTCTGCACCTGCAATACACTTAATTCTTAGTGGATCTAATGCACCATCTCAATGTCCCGGATCCGCAACAGCACCATCAGCACTTCCAGGAAATTTATGTCTTTATGAGGCAGCCGGGGTTGGTCGAATCAATGCCGAAATTTTTTCACCTCTAACTGGATCTGCAACTGGGAATAAATATGGATTTGGTTACGTTTTTCAGAGCAACAACGGCGGGTTCTCCATTAGCCGTGGAACTTGGGCAGTAACAGCACACTAATTTAATTCTTTTTCTTGAGTTGCTATGTAGAGAACTTAAACAAAATTAGATTAAATTCCTGTATTTTTTTCTTTTTTCTTGAGCCAAGCTAACATTTTACACAACTAATTTTCACATTCCTCGAAAACTTAATCAAAAGATTAAAATTCGAATAAATGGAAATAGTTAATAGTGTAGCAATGCCTGCAGAACCTAAAAGCAACTGCGGTAGACTAAGAAGAACAATCTTCCATAATTATGTCTATATGCTAACTACAAACGTAGAGAGTGGAATAATGCTAACTGCTAATCCACTAGTTAAATACATCATAACTTCTGCATTACTTAAAGCTCATCTTCATCACCAAGTAAAAATAAGCCACTTTCTCGTAAATGGAGCTCATATGCACTTTCTTCTCTGAGTCATTAATCCACAAGATATTCCAGACTTTAACGCTTTAACCAAGTGCCTGGAACTTTCCAAACACTTCTAATATTTACACCCTTAAGTCAATGGCTGTGAGCCTGTCATGAGGCGTAACGCAAGGTGAATAATATTGACTCGGAGTAAACTAGACCTAGAAAAAGTTGCCTGGCACAAGATGAACTTCCTCTCAACTAAACGCTCATAGTCAAGTTAAACGATAGGAAAGTACTTTATTTCTATGCCTCATAGTAGCAATCCAAGAAAAACAAGCTTTTTCCTCCTTATAGACCCAAAATTTAACTTATGAATTTCCATCAATCAAACGATTAATTAATAATGAAAGGTGGAATAATCATTGCAAATCGGAATGCCCAGGAGACTTCTACAGTTGGCATGGATTTGTTATCCAGTTCTCATATTTCACCAGCTAAGTTAGCAACTGATCATGTTGCACTACCAACTTTTGAAGCTTTGAGTGTCGGTTTAAAATCACTCGCTAAAAGCAGCAAAGCTTCCTCGCAAATAGTGACAGAGGTAGCTAAACATTCTCTAGCTGATGCTATCGCATTAGGACTTTATACTTTTAAATTAACTTCTGAAGAAATTGTGTTAGCACTGACCGCTCCAGAAGTAATTAGTCGAGATCCCGAAAGTCATCTTCAATTATCCCGGAGAATATTTGAAACAAATCGCAGTAACTCCAGCAATTTCATTCGTGATGTGAAATCTAAAGTATATATAGCTTTGATTAATTATGTAGATTTAGCTCAATGGATCAAAGATGGAGCTGAATATGAACAAAAAGCTTCTACTCTTGGCAAGCAAGCTAGTAAACTAATTTGTGATTATTATAAAGTTTTTCTTGCAAAACGTGAGTTCCAATTAGCAGATACAAATCTTACACTACAAGAACAAAGTAATGCAGAGAAATTCCTAAGAAGATTAGATGCCTCTTATCAACAAAATGAATCTGCATCGGCAGGACATATGATTCAAGCTAAATTAGATCCACTAGTGTCTAAAGCATGGAAACAAGGAGCAATGATTGAACTCTTGGGCGAGATTCACAGCGAATTAGCTGCTAGTTGTTATGAGCTTATTAGGACAGAAGTTGATAATTATGTCCTAAAAGAAAGAGTTATTGGCAATCAAACTTTAAGGGCTGAACGCATTAATTCCTTGAGCGAGAGAGAAAGAGAACGTTTACCAGAAGATTTAACAGGATATGATTTTATACTTACTCCAGATGGTAATTTTAAATATGAACTACAAAAAGTTTCTGAAGAAAATCTTCCTTTGCAAGGTAAAATTAAACATTTTAGTACTGCAACTATTAATTACTATCAAGGTAAGATAGTGGTCTTTACTTCACCTGGAAAGTACTTTCTAGATGGCAAGGAAAATATTCTGGCAGATTTGCAATCAACGGAACGTAATGCTTATGTTACTCTCTTTAATGGGGTAGATGTTCTATATCATTTATATGATCCATTTTCCACAATTACAAGATTAATTAAAAATACCCAGTCTTTTCAACTGCCATATCTTGATCAACAATCCCACCAAATAATGGATTATGGATTTCTAAATGGTAAAGCTTTTGCCAGTGGCATGTATCGTCAAAAACCGTTTTTATTTGTTGATGGCCAAATGCAAGCAATTCCAAAAGCGATCGAGCCGTATTTTTATAGTGTGAGACTATTAACAATTGTAAATGGTAAATTAACAGGGATATTTAGTAGTATGCCACAGAAGTCAATACCATTCTATGAAAATTCTAAAATTGTTCATGGGGATGAAATTATTGAAGTTCCTGTGAAATCAGAAGGAAAGCATAGTATTTCTCACCTTACAGATATAGGTGGTAAAATTGCCTACAGCTTACTTGATCAGACTGGATCCAAAATAGTCTGTGATGGAAAATTAGTGTCTGAATCTCTTCTTGCCTTCAAACATGTTGTTGAGATTTTTAGCTGTTGTGGACAATTAGCTGCCATAGTTCAAGGCGCTGGGTGTGAACTTAGCGTTTTATTTAACAACCAGCTTTTACCTCTACCAGCTGAAATTAATCGTAATAATATCTTAGAAAGTAACTCTTTTAATTATAATTTAGATACTGATTGTCTGGAAATAATTGCTTTACATGGCAAAAAGCTTACCAAACATTCATTTTGTTTTTCAAAATTATCTAAACTAGACCAAGAGCTTTTAGGTAAGCTAGAAGTTTTGGATGTACTCGCAAATCCTACTCCGGAATCAGTAAAAGACGTACTTAATAATGTCTATCATGGAGATTCTAGATTAGCCGATAGGGAATTACGTTCCAGTCAAGAACATTTAGTTGATCGTATTAATCGAAGCTTACCTTCAGAAGCTGAGCTCTGGTTAGAATATTTGCCTGCCAAGGATAATGGCGGCCCTAAAAACGTTGAAGCTTTGGCAACACTGCTATATGCAAAGGAGGAAATTCGTCATGTTAATCGCCATGGTCAAGTGATTCTAAAAAAAGAACATAGTGTTAAAATGTGGGGCGGTGATCCATTAGCTATAAAAGAAGCTAAGCCTTTAATGAGTGTTAATATCAAATCAAATGATTTCTATATTCAAAATTATTATTTACATTTGGCACAAGGGCGATGGGGAGAAGTTACTCTTCCCAGTGTGATTAATCCGCAGGGTTCATTTCAAAGCGTAAAAGCTGAGATGAAAGGTTTTCACCCCATACTTGATATTCCTGTGCCAGTTGGAGCCTATGTCGAAAAGAATTCTCTCGTTGCAAAGCCCCGAATACCTACCAATCCAATTACTGGGAAAAAGGTACCAACAGCCCGACAAGCAAAGGTAAACTTTTCCGAAAGTCCCCTTCCTAACGGCTCAATCCAGTACCAAATTTCCAATAGCGCGCAGTTAAACTTTAAAATTAATCTTCCGGTGGCAAAGCCCGTGCCCAATCATATTACTAAAGAGGAAGCAGATAATTTCTTAAATCAACAGTTAGCTGGATTTGAAATTGAGCGAGAAAACTATCTAGCCATGTCAGTCAAACTACCTGTAGAGATAAAAATATTTATTAGTGAATTGAAAAAAGCGGGACGTGATCCACTAGATAATCTAATTTTAGTTCAAAAATATCTGGAGGATATATGTTTTTACGATTATAAAAATGGTGAAACATTTGAAAGAAGAGAAATGTTTGGTGCCGATAACAAATTTCAATTCTCAACGATCCGGGCGATTGAACTTCGAGCAGAAAAAGTCGCTGGAATGAAAGGAAAAATGTTTGCTGGCGTGTGCATTGATTTTGCTGAATTACAATGTGCGATGTTACGCGAGCTTGGAATGGTAGCAGGAGTTGCCACAGGAATTATGTCAGAAGCAGGAGTATTACACTCAGTTAATGGACATGCCGAAACATTCGTTGTCTGGCCAAATGGTGCAGTTTTTACTTTAGGAGTAAAGACAAGTAACTTGCCCGAATTCCTAAAAAAACCAGCTCTCGCGGAAGAGTTAAATCATAATAAATATGTCAAAATTAAAAGTGCGACAGACCAGTTTGATAATTTATTAGCTTCGGTGGAAAGTCATAAGCCTACCTTAAACCTTGATAATAATACTTTCAATCCTGAAGGATTATTTCATTTACCTATAAACCTGCCTGCTGTTAAACCATTTATCGCTGTTTTTGAAAGGGTTGTTAGCCTTTCTTATTCTGGTAGTTTTCCAGATCCTGAAAAGCTAAAAGTACAATTAAAAGAAGATCGAATTATCAGCACAAAGATGGATAATAAAAATTTAAGTATTGGAGAATATTTTCAGGAAATTTTTAGCGAACGAAGCCAAAGCGGCAGACAAAGGTTAGCTGAATATATCTCCAATCCCCTAATTCAAAATGGGCTCAACACCAAAGAGAAACTAGTAATCTCTGCTTTCTTAAAGATTATTAAAGATTTAAAATTACCTGAAACTAATTTTGATTAACGTTTTTTTCTTGAAATTTTTTTTCTGGAGTCACCCTAACTTTTTACACAACTAATTTTCACATTCCTCGAAAACTTAATCAAAAGATTAAAATTCGAATAAATGGAAATAGTTAATAGTGTAGCAATGCCTGCAGAACCTAAAAGCAACTGCGGGAGACTAAGAAGAACAATCTTCCATAATTATTCTATATGTTAACTACAAACGTAGAGAGTGGAATAATGCTAACTGCTAATCCACTAGTTAAATACATCATAACTTCTGCATTACTTAAAGCTCATCTTCATCACCAAGTAAAAATAAGCCACTTTCTCGTAAATGGAGATCATATTCACTTTCTTCTCTGAGTCATTAATCCACAAGATATTCCAGACTTTAACGCTTTAACCAAGTGCCTGGAACTTTCCAAACACTTCTAATATTTACACCCTTAAGTTAATGGCTGTGAGCCTGGCACGAGGCGTAACACAAGGTGAAGGGGAAAATCTTCTGACATAAGATCTAATTCCAGAATTTCAACTAGTTACTTTTTAATTGCAAGAATTGGTTTGACGAGATTAATGTGAAGTATCCAATAAGGAAGATTCACAAAGAAGATTAAAAGCATGATTTCATTAGTTTGAAAATTAACTGTCATTAAATATTTAATTAGCTGATGCATCGTAATTAGCAAAATGCCAAATAATAATGAGAGTTTTCTACACCCAATAGCAATAAAGACAGAAAATTCCAGAAGTAAACCACTACCAAAAAAAATTCTAGCTATATTTTGATTTTCAAGCAAATACAAAGTACCAATGGGTACTTCCAAATATTTTGGATCAAGTAAGGAATAAAAGCTTTGCCGATTAGATTTAATAAAATCTAAAGCTAGGAAAGGGCTATTCGCAAGCCAGAGCCAGTTACTAATATATATTTTACTAATTACTGAAATGAAATAGACGGACGCTACTGCAGTTTGTCCTGCAATCAGTTGCCATGAGTTTGTCAATTCTGATGGCTCTGAAGTTTTTATTTTAATTGTAATAAATCTATTTAAACTTATTGCTAAAATGAGAAAGATAGGAAAATAAGATAATAATAATTGCTTATGATCTAATGATATTTGAAATAAGCTTGTCATTAGAATAAATACTCGTTGGGATTGGGTAAAAAAAATTGTTGTTATCAAGATTGCTAATATTGGGATAGTTAATTGAAAGAAATTACAATCAGCCAGATTATTTTTTTTATTGATTGATTCTGTGATAACTGCGGAAATGCTGATCCAGATTAATACGATCGACAGTATTTGGTAGCTATGTCCAAAATAGCCTTGTGAGTTCATCAAGGTATATGGAAGTATTTGGATTAATGTTAAAAATGGAAGCACGATGCGAAGCTTAAAACCACTAACATAAGCAAATATAAAAAATAGAAAAACAAATTTAATTATTGCGAATCCTAAGGGGTCTGATAGCCAAGTCAAATCAAACCACTTAGCAAGACCAACTGGATGTAATTGATATTTCAAATCTAGTTTATCTGGAAAGAAGTAAAGTAGTGTGAATGCTAGTAAGATTCTTAAACAAAAGGCCTCTATTCTTTTGACTGTTGGTAGTTGAAAATAAGATTTAAATCTCGACATGCTATTCAGAATAGTAAATAAATGACTTCTCGACTATTTTATTATCTTGATAAGAGAAATCTGTTCGCATAATTGCCATTTTTAATGGCAGCGTTTGCTTTTGATTTTGTCGCAAATATGACAAGACCTGCTGGCCTACACGTTTATTAATTTCATCGGAAGGGATTGTAATTTTTTGATCATTCGCAATATAAGTTCTAACTATCTTGCCAAATTGGGCAGCTGAATATTTAGTGAAAGTCTTAATTGGTAATGCTTCACCTTGATCTGTCGCTAGCCAGTATAAATATCTATTTGAACTTGGGTTAGAATACATTGGAAAGTCTGATAATGGGTAATTTTCTTTCGCTAATAAAGAAAGACTTGAAAAGAGTAATAAGGTGGAGATGACAATCGCTCGAAATAACATTTTAATATCATATTAATGTTTTGACTTCTTGGCGAGAAGATATCTTTTTTCTCTGGAAATATTTTGATTTGTTATCTATTCAAATTCCAGAAATGCTTTAGAAGCTTTGTTAGACATATCAAATTAATTTTAATTTATGTTTTTGAGATTTACACCAGTCTAATTATCAACTAATCAGAAATCCCTTTCTTCCAATCGCTATATTCTTTGTTAATTAATTTATCCGGCAGGTAAGTAAAATATTCATAATTCTCTGAACGCTCTTTAGATAGTTGCGAAAAATCCTCGCTTAATGTCCCATCTCGATCTTGGAAAATTGGTCGGTTTGTTTTTAAATCATAAAATCTTGCCCAGATTGGTGGAGAATCCTTTTTAAGGGCAATATGATATTTACCAGCTGAGTTTTGAGTTACTTCTAAGTTAGGAATGGCAACATCTTTAAACCAATTAACTGCATTATCAATAGCGATAATAATGTCTTCTGTTTGTTCCGGTTGGCCCATTAAAAATCTAATAATTTCTACTGATTCTTTTCCGCTAATTGAGGGAGGTTCATAACTTCTGCCCTGAACTGGCTGTAAAGTGACAGGATGGTACTGCATCGCCCAAGCAGTCGGTTTACCAGCAACAGTTAATTGAGTTTTTAGAATTAATTGAATCCCTCGCGAGATTGCTTGCTTAATTATGATTTGCTGAGGTTCGGTAATAATCTGAAATTCAAGATTTTTATTGATGTCTTGCAAAAGTCGCAGGACATTAACCATTGCATTGTCATTAAAAGTAATTGCCGTGGTATAGTTCTTTTTTTTGATAGGATAAACTTGTGCCCAGCCACCATTAGGATATTGATTATTAATTAAGAAATTGATACCTCGATTGATTGCATCTTGGAAGGACTTTTTGGGAACAAGCTGTCCAACTTTTGCTAAGAAACGAATCTCTTGAGTCGTTGCATTATTATCAATTGTAGATTTAATATTATGTGTTTGGGTTCTATCAAATTTTTTGGGTTTTAAAGATAAATCAATATTTTTTCGCCAACCACCATCTAGATTCTGATGTTTAACAATTCGATTAGCTAATCTTAAGGCTGTTTTTGAAGCATACCAATTAGGTGGTAAATCTAAACAATCGATTAACTTTTGGCAGGTAGAATTTTGAAGCGGTTCTTTCCGAATATAAAGGCGATATGGTTTCGTGTTCCGTAGTTTTAGATAGTTAGCTTTAAGGTAATCTTTTAATTCTGGAAAATCAAAGCGACCAAGTAAAATATAATCGGCGTTAGATTTTTGCAGACCTTTTAGGATTTGGTCAGTAGTTAAAAATCCAGTATTCTGTCTTTTCTCCGATATCACAGCAAATTCTGGAAGTGGACTGATTTTGGAACGAAAGGCAAATATTGGTAAATCAGTAAAAATATTTGGATTATTACTCTTTGGTAATGTTAAATATCGCACTATTTTATTCTCGATAGTTTCAAGCACATCACCTTGTGGATGGGAGAGATTAAGAAAAGTAAAAGCACCTTTGTGTGATGTAGTGATAATAATGGTTAAGGTGATAGTGAATCCAAGACTGAGCATTGCTTGATATCTTTTATTTACCAATCTCACTGCGATCCATTTGCTTAAGTATGTCATGCTGATCGCTGTTAACATGCTCGCTGGGACAGCTAGAAGTAGTAAGTGGTGAAACCAGACAGGGTAGTGAAAGATAATTGCGATAAAAATTATTAGAAAGCAGCTAAATAGATAAGTCCCTAGGCTATTTTTTTTAATCAAGGAAATTATTCCACCTAGAAATCCACCAAGTAAGAAGATCCAATATTCTGAATAATGTCCCTTAAATCCAAGGTTTGTTTTTTCTAAATATACTTCTGCTGTTCTAGCCAATAAATGGGGAGCAAGTAACTGAGAAATAGTTTCAGTCTGAATATATCTCGAATTAATTGCGATTACGGTAATAATAGTAGTTACTAGAAAGATTAGAATCACTTTAAGAGGTTTTACTAATGAGCCAGGGTTTGTTTTGGCAGTAGTTAAAATAATTCCAATTAAAAATACGGGAAGTAAAATCAGACAAAAGAGCTTGGTTAAGCTGGCAAGTGTAAAAGTTATTACAGCTAAGATTAGGAAAGCTAGTTTGTTATATCGATGCCAATAGAGTAATAGTAATTGTGATGTCGCTAGTAAAGAAATTGCTGGTAAGCCTATCATGACAGACGAACTTAGAAAAATATAATAGGGAGACAGAACTAGGATCGTAGCACCAATAACTGCGGTAAGATTTCCATAGAGAATATTTAAAATCCTACTAACAGAGAAAATTAATAATACCGAAAGTGCATAAATCAAATTTCTAGCTACTTCAATATTTTCACCAAAAATTTGCATTGTATAATTGAGGAGAATTGTAAAAAAAGGAGGTTGGTCATTCCAAATCTCTTGATAGAGCTGATGCCCACGAGCATGAAGCATCGCCTTAGCTAAATTTAATCCTTCATCAGGATTATTTTGAAAGGTGTGCAGGTAAGGGGAGAGATTGAAGATTATCGCCATTAAGAAAGTGGCGAATATTAGATCTAAATTATTTCGTCCGAAGGTGTATAAATCTTTTGGTAGCAACTTCATGTATTTTATTTTCAAAATTTAGTCTAACTCCCCACGGACATTTTGCGAAATGGAGTTTTTTACGGCATGATAATCTGCAGCTTGAATTTTTTAACTAGAGCTCGGCTCTTTCTCATTTCTTCTAATTCTCTTAGATCTTAATTATACAGATAGAAAATACTCTAGCAATATTCATCCTATTTTTATACCTAGCGGCAGGCTCTTGATACCTTTTTTTCTTTTTTTCTTGAGCCAAGCTAAATTTTTACACAATTAATTCTCATATTTCTCAAATACTTCATCAAAAGATTTCAGCTTCAGCTCTTCAGCTTGAGCCAACCAAATATTTATTTAACGAAAATCAATCTAAAAATTGTTAAAAAGCTTTTAATATTCTGACTCAACAACAATAATTACTATTATGCAATCTAAATTCTAGTCTGGGACTGGGGTACGTTCGTGGTACCTTAGATTTAAGAATATATTAATAATTGCTTTGATTAGCTTTTAGACTGCTGAGTTTTTAGAGTCTTTTTCTTTGTTTTTTATTTGAGATGTCAGTTGCTTGGCTCAAGGGGAAAGGGGAAAAATGAATGATGCTGGGCGTGCAACTTTAGCACCCTCAGTCAGGGCTGTCTAAAAACATTTTAAAATAAAGTATATATAAATGGTGCAATTGCTGAAGATTGAGTAAAAATCAACAGAGCTCCAAGTAGTATCATTACTAGAATAATCGGCAATAACCAATATTTTTTTCTGACTTTCATAAAGTCCCAGAGAATACCAATCATTCTTGTTGTCGCCATTTTAGAACTCCTTGAGGTATCTAGATCTATCTATAATTGACTCTTTGTCTTTCCAGTGTGTATTTTTTGTCCGATCAAATTTTAATCCTAGAGTATCAGTGCCCAGCATTCTGCGAAATAGTCCAATCGGCGTAAACACAAAACTAAACATGATAAATAGAATTAGAAATGTCACAAAATGCCCAATCCTAATAGCTACATACATCCAAGTATTATAAACTGGGCGAATGAGACTATGGAAAAAAAGTCCTGTCAGTAAAAAAAATACTGCGAATATAGGTAAGTAATAGCTAGTCTGTCTAGCAAAAATAAAAATTCCAATTAACCAAATGACTGATAAGATTATAGAAGTACCAATCCCAAAAGTGCGTAGATTTTTATCTGAATCAGGAAGCGCTTCAACTAAAAATTTACTTTTATTATGTTCAAACATCATTAATCTAATTCCAATACATTTTTTGGTTCGAAGTGTTGATCTAGTTTTTCTTGATCAAGCTTATCAAGTATAATATTTCCTAGTACTAGAAAATCCATCTCTGTTCTCATAAAACAACGAATTGCATCTTCTGGTGTGCAAACAATTGGTTCACCACGCACATTAAAAGATGTATTTACTAAAATACCATGATTGGTTCTTCTTTCAAATTCTGACAACAAATCGTGAAGGCGCTTATTGCGAATTGAATCAACTGTTTGAATCCTTGCCGAATAATCTACGTGTGTAATTGCTGGCACTGTCGATCTAGGCAGATTTAATCTTTCAATGCCAAATAAATGATTCTCATGGGTACTATTAGCGATTCTAAGATGGCTCTGTACTGGAGCAACGATTAACATATAGGGACTTTCCACCTCTAGCTCAAAGAACTTTTTCGTAGCACTGTCTAAAACAATTGGTGCAAACGGCCTAAAAGATTCTCTGAACTTGATTTTTAAATTCATTATGAACTGCATTTTTGGAGAACGAGCATCTCCAATTATACTTCTGGCACCTAAGGCCCGTGGACCAAACTCCATTCGTCCTTGAAACCAACCAACTACTTTTTCGACTTCTAAAACATCCACAACTTTTTTTATCAGAGTCTCAGTCTCTAAACGTTGATAGGGGATACTTTTAGACTTTAGATATTTCTCAACTTCGTCATCTGAATATGCAGGCCCCAAGAACGAACCTTCCATATAATCTGTATCAGGTAAGTTAGATCTAGGATTACCAAGATAATCATACCAAGTAAACAATGCTGCACCCAATGCTCCACCAGCATCTCCACTTGCTGGCTGGATCCAAATATTATCAAAGATTTTTTCTGATAGAATTTTACCATTAGCAACGCAATTTAATGCCACGCCCCCTGCCAGACAGAGGTTCTTCTCGCCAGTTGTTATTTGAATATGCCGTGCCATACGCAAGATCACTTCCTCACAAACAACTTGAATCGAAGCTGCTAAGTCCATATCTCTTTGCCTAAGAGGTGATTCTGGTTGGCGGGGTTCAGCACCAAACAAATCATGAAACTTTTGACTGGTCATTGTTAGGCCAGCACAGTAATTAAAATATTGCATATCTAACTGAAAGGAGCCGTCTGCTTTTAGATCAATTATATGATCATAAATCTGCTGGGTATATTTTGGTTCTCCATAGGGAGCAAGTCCCATTACTTTGTACTCTCCTGAATTCACTTTAAAGCCAGTGTAATAAGTGAATGCTGAATATAGTAGGCCGAGTGAATGTGGAAAATGAATTTCTTTTAAAAGATTTAACTTATTGTCTATTCCAACTCCATAGCTGGTAGTGGCCCATTCCCCAACTCCATCAATTGTTAGGATGGCGGCATTTGCAAATGGCGAAGGGAAAAAAGCGCTTGCCGCATGGCTTTCATGATGTTCTGTAAATATAATTTCTTTTTTAAATCCCAATTCCTTAGAAATTAATTCATGAACCCAAAGCTTCTGCTTAATCCAGATGGGAATTGCTTTAATAAAAGAATTAAATCCTTGAGGGGCGAATGCTAAATAGGTCTCTAGCAGCCTTTCAAATTTTAATAATGGCTTGTCATAAAAAGCTACATAATCAAGGCTCTCAACAGTTATACCTGCCTCTGTTAGACAATATTCGATTGCCTGCTTAGGAAAGCCAGCATCATGTTTTTTTCTAGTAAAGCGTTCCTCCTGTGCGGCTGCGACTATCTTGCCATCAATCACTAAGGCGGCTGCACTATCATGAAAGTAGGCAGAAATACCAAGAATTTTCATTAATTTTTCTATTAGATTTCTAGACTATAATCATTATTTGTAAGCGTTCACGTAGTCTAATCTTGAATGTACAAATCTCCTAAAGGGAGTCAATTTATAAGTAAATTGAAGGTAGCCTATTCACCATCGCACTAACAGCGCTATGGCGAGACAAGTTGATTTTGAGCATGAAATAATTTGATCTTCTTTTTTGATAGGCGTTAGCAAAGATTTTACCTACCAAGAGATCAAGTACCATTGTTTATTTGTGAAATCAAGGATTTTATTTAAACCTTAATAATTTCTAATTTTGTTTTTATAATTAATTAGCAATCCTAGCTAGTAGTTTAGCAATAATTAATGGCAAATTCCTAATGATATAAATCTTTCTCTAACTAAGAATTAAGGACTTATCTAGTGGGAGATAACTTCTAGTAGTCTTTTTGCTATTACAGTATGTCCACGAGCATTTGTATGACCATCTACCGGGTAAGTAGTGCCTGGCCCCATATTTCCAGCTGGAATTATTATTATCTTACTAAGATACTCTGGATAACCCTATTTTTTTATTTCTTGCGAAAGATTTAACAAAAATTGACGGCTGGCACTTGTTACGATAATTTTAATATTTTCTAAGTTAACAGAAGTTGCCGTTGTCATTGCATTGATAAAATATTTATCATTATTCGAGGTTTGATCGGGAAGCTTTTCTTGGCCTCTTAGATTGTTATAAAATATTTTTAGTACAGCAAACGCATATTCTGAAAATAATTTTTAACTGTCGTCTGATACTTTACTTGGCTACTGATCGCAAGTTTGTTGTTGTGATCGAAAGAGTATTTGTTCTCATTGTAATCATTTTCAGAATAATGCACTACGAGATACTTAAGGTTTGAGGTATCAAGACGGTTAAGGAGTGAAAATTCTCGGGTACTTCCATTTCTGAAGAAAATTTTAAATCTTCCAGTTGATTGAATGATAAGATATCTTATCATACTTATTTCAATAAATTACAGCCTTAAATCAATGGCTGTGAGCCTGGCACGAGAGGATGAATCCATAACAAAGCTGAGCCAAAAGTTGTCTTAATTTTTTGTAATCAAAACAACCATACCATTTGAAGTTCCAGCAACACTATTTATTGTTTTTGTTTCATTTGTTGATGTTGTTGTAATTGTACCTGTTCCTTTAGATTGATTTACATTTTGCGAATCATAGATTGTATAGGAATATATTCCTGGTTTGGCAATTCTTACAGTTACGTTTGAAGAGCCTGTGTCGTACACAACATACTGTCCATCTGTTGTGTTCATTAAACAGTATTCGGTTGAACAATCATTTCTGGTATTATTAGGAATTGAATTAGCTAAGTTTATTTTATTAGCTAAAGCTAAAGTTTGACCAAATGCAGTATAGTAACTTGATAAGTTACTTAAATTTGTCCAACCATCATCTAATAAGAGTGTGTTATAGCCTCTCATAAATACTTGCCAAGGCCAATCAACAGAATTAAGTCCAGGTTTAATATGATCAGTGTCAGCAAACGCCGGTTTGCCGGTGGTTACTGTGTAGAGAGCTGGATTAGTTAACAAATCCATACCATCTCGCTGTCCAAGACTAACCCAACTAGCACTGCTATTTTTCATGAAGTCGTTGGTTATACCTGCATAATCAGCAACTCCTCCACCAGAGGATGAAATTCCAACTAGATGTTGCATTCCTCCAAGTCTTTTCTCCTCTGCAATTGTGTAGCTCAACATTTCTGTTGTAAATGTTTGCGAGTCTTTATTAGCTTCGTTAGCAATTTCATAGATAACATTGTCTAAATCTTTTAAGGTTTCTAGTACTTTTGTTACATATTTTTTTTGAACAGCTTCATATAGTGATTTGTTTCGTGTATGAACATCAGTCACGGCCATGTAATTTGCAGCCCAAGCATTGTTATTGTTCCCGTTCCAGATACTAGTTGGCCAAACATCATTTGGCTCTTGATGATATGCCCAACCATCAAACATCATAATATTCACATAGATGTTTTTCCCCTGAGCTTTTATAACTTGCTCCCGCATTTCATTAAAATAACTTTGATTAAATGAATTTAAATCCCATTTGTTATTTACTTTTGAATAAGGCCCTTGTCCTTGTCCAGGATACCATTCTTCAACTCTCCATAATCTGATCAGGTTTGTTTTTGCGGCAACAAAACTAGCTAGATAATTATCAAAGTTAACTTCATCAGTACCGTTGGCATACGATCCTGCTCCTGTCAGATAGACAGTCTTACCACTGGCACTTTTAAAATATCTTGGATTATCTGGGTGAACAATTAACAACATTCCTGACCCACTAGGAGGTGGTGTTACAGGGTTAAGAGTGAAAGTTGCAGTAACTGTTTTAGCAGCATTCATTGACACATTACATGTTGCTCCAGAAGTAGAAGTACATCCCGACCAAGAAGTAAATGTTGAACCACTAGAAGCAGTTGCTGTAAGTGTGGCAGTTGCACCACTTGTATACGGCGAGTTATTACCTGTAATTGTTCCTGCACCTGTTCCAGCTTTGTTAGCAGTTAAAGTGTACTTAACTGGTGTTGGAGTAGGTGTTGGTGTTGGAACAAGTGTGAAAGTGGCAGTCACTGTTTTTGCAGCAGTCATTGACACTGAACATGTCGCACCAGAAATAGAAGTACATCCTGACCAAGAAGTAAATGTTGAACCACTAGAAGCAGTTGCTGTAAGTGTGGCAGTTGCTCCGCTTGTGTATGGGGAATTATTACCTGTAATAGTCCCAGCACCAGTTCCTGCTTTGTTAGCTGTTAAAGCGTAGGTCGTTGGTGTAGTTGTCGCAGTTGTTATTTCAAACCAGTTTAGGTTCACAAGTGGATTATCAAATACTATTTTTATAGTATGATTTCCAGAAGTCAGTGCGATGTTCTTAGAAATAGTTGTGTATGTTTGCCATGCCCCAGTTGGAGGAACAGTTAGTTGACCTTGACTAACATTATCAACATATAAACTTATTAATTGACCTGTAGTCGCAATAGTAGCTACTCGAGCTTTGAACACGTAGTTACCGGAAGATGTCACATTAACATCATATGAAAGCCATTCTCCAGCAGAAATATAGCCTACATTTTTACCCCCACCAACATCAGTTGTGGTTTCAACTCCAGGAGCTGCAGTTGTGTCATAGAAAGCAGTGTAGTTTTCAGCTTCTATTTTCCCAGGGATTGTTGGCCTAGTTGTGTTGGTTACAGGACTTAGTGTGAAAGTGGCAGTCACTGTTTTTGCAGCAGTCATTGACACTGAACATGTTGTTCCGGAAGTAGAAGTACATCCCGACCAAGAAGTAAATGTTGAACCGCTGGAAGCAGTCGCTGTAAGTGTTGCAGTTGCTCCACTTGTATACGGCGAGTTATTCCCAGTAATAGTTCCAGCACCAGTTCCTGCTTTGTTAGCAGTCAAAGTGTAGTTAATAGATGTTGGAGTCGCTGTAGGAACAGGTGTTGACGTTGTAACAAGTGTGAAAGTTGCAGTTACTGTTTTTGCAGCAGTCATTGATACATTACATGTTGCTCCAGAAGTAGAAGTACATCCCGACCAAGAAGTAAATGTTGAACCGCCAGAAGCAGTTGCTGTAAGTGTTGCAGTTGCACCACTTGTATACGGCGAGTTATTTCCTGTAATGTTTCCAGCACCTGTTCCTGCTTTGTTAGCAGTCAAAGTATAAGTTGTAGTTGATACAGGAGGGGTCACCGAACCTGGTCCACCATAAGTAGGATAGTTAGATGGGTATGGTCCTTTTGGCCAAGCAGAGCTAACTGGATTTAGAGGTTTGTGAGAATTAGGAATAGTCCCAATAGGAGAGCGAGTTGAAATCCACGCTTTATCGATAAAATCATCAACTCTGTTTATATAATTACCGTTTGAATCAGTTGTCGTAGGTTTAATTGCCCAATTCTCTTTTTCGCCTGCTTGGTAATAAGAAGACCAGAAGGGCCAGGCTCTTTGATTCATGTAGTCAAAGAACGCTTGATTATTCCAAACACTTTCTGCACCCATAAGTTGAACTGCGAGAGCAACGCCGATAAAGTTAGGACCTGTAACATCTCGATAGATAGTTCCCCATTCTGAACTAGCAAACCAATCATGACCTTCATTGCCCCATTCTGGCATACCGGTCATGTTTGAGGTGTATGGCACAATTGTTCTTCCTGGCTCACATGCTGTTTTAGCACTATTAGTTAATGAACAACCAACGCCACCACTTAGGCCATACTTATTTGCATCTGCTCGTGCCCCTAGATCGATATTATCTACATAATAATAGGCCCTGTCCTCGGCAAAAATTCCAGGTTTACCATCAGCCGCAATTGCTTTGGAATTTGCATATTTAATAATATTTGGATCATTGAGTAACACTGCAGCAAAGAATAGTGGTGTTTTATATCCATATGGATAACCACCCCCTGGAACAGTGTAATTACCTCTTACAACACCTTCATAGATATCAATTCCTTTTTGGATAAAACCGATCGCCAATTTTTCTTTTTGTGCATCTGTAAGATCTGAATTCAAGGCGAGTGCTGCGTACGCATTAGTTTTTGAAACATCTCCTCCATAGTATGCTTGGTTATTTGATGCAATTAGATGAGTACCTTTGTATGAATCTTTCATGCCTAACATCACAAGAGGTCTTATATTGCCACCTTCTACGTCAGATAGATTAAACAAACTCGATTTGATTGACTTACTTAATTTTGAATAATTAATCTGACTTTTATTCCATTTGATAGTTTTATCACTTCCAAAATACGTAGGTCGAAAACTACCTTCATCTGGTATAGATGAAAGAGTTGTTAGGATGGCCTGATCTGATAGCTGATAGCGTGGAGTATTTGCTGTGCTACTTATAGAAGATATTAGAGATTTATTAGCCGCCATTTGGTAAGGAAGTTTTGTCGCAATATTTAAATTTTGCACAAAAACATTATCCTCAATCCTACTATCAAACCCATGATTTATATTCCATGAACCTGGCGCATCTGGACCAATCATACTTCCACTAGAAGTAGTGCCTTTAGGACTAATATTAGTAATCGTAACTGGTCCTATCACCCACCAATCTCCAGTTGCAAATTGACCACAAACAGGAGGGTTCAAGAAAGTCCAGGTGATACCGTACTGAGTGATAGATGGGCAAGTTTTAGAAACCACTGCAGCAGCTGTAATCAGAGGAGTCGTAGCTGCTTTAGTAGTCTCCGTATTTGGCGTAGATACTGTTGATGTACTTAGATTGGTTGAATTATTTACTTCTAATGCGCTGTTACTATTAGCTGACGGGGAAATAATAATAGCATTAGCGACTATAAATTGAATTGTAAAAGATTCTCCGGGCGTACCCTTCGCATTCGATTTAGAATAAGGAGTTGCTGTCAGGGTGTAATCCCCTGATGTTAGCTGACCACTATAAAAATCTCTTTGATCATCATCACCATAGAGTGAATATGGTTTAGCATTATCAATTTGAGTATCAGAGTTTAAAACTATTTTGAAGCTACCTACTGTTTCCGGATAACGAACTACGATGTTAAATTCGCTAGTGTTAATCTTAGAAAGATCAACTATCGAACCATTACTTAAAGATGTAATGACTTTTTCAGTTGAGGCATCGATTAGATCGAAAATTGAGTTTTCTAGGGGCAGGCTACTGGTCAAGGTTTTTTGGCAAAGTTGCTCAATGTTTTTCTTTTTTAGTTTAAGCTTATTAGCTTTTACAACATTTCCGGTATCAGTAAGCTTCTTAATTTTTGCTCTATATACTTTGCTAAATGATTTAAATATTAACTCACCATCAATCTCTTTAATTTGTCCAAACTCTGCTTTTTTTAGATATACGCAGTCAAATGCTTTATTCTCATATATAACGCTGAAAGTCTGATCCAGAGGAGTGAGCTTATTGAGAGAACGAATTTGTTGATTGGAGACGTACTCGACTCCGCTTGGCAATCCGATAGAAAGTATTAAGATAAAAGTGAGAAAGGATAGGAGGATAACCTTCGTTTTAATTTGTATAAAAACCTAAGTAGTTGGAAAAACCTATTAATTTGTCTCGCTCGTTGATCTAACGAATTAAAGACTTATATAGTTTTATTAAATAATTTTACAAAAGTGTGACATCATAGCCTGGCAAAAGTACATAACCTTTAAAAACCCCTTGGAAACATAATTATTTCATGAAAATTAGACAGTATATAGAAACCACAATAATCATAGTTGCTATCCTGAGTTCAGGAATAGCTATTTCAGTATCAAATGATAATGGCCGGTTTTTTCCTTTTCCGTGGGTTGCTTGTTCGATTGTCAAGGCGTTGTTCTCAGATAGCTGGCATTTGGCACGTCCTGTAGCTACTCTTTTTATAATACTTGCCAGCCTCATATTATTCAAAAACAAACTTTGGTATCGGGGTTTTCTTTTATTATTGGTTTTATTTCTGTTAACCTCATTTAATCGTTTGGAGGTCTCATTTTACTATGGCGAAGAAACGCAAAGAGAGAAGATGGAGCGTATGTGTAGAGGTTTCTAAAACCTAAAAAACAAGATAAGTATTTATTGCTACCTCATTCAACAAGATATGAGCCTAGCACAAGTTCTGTGGAATAATAGAATACTTGCATAACTCCTTGATTCCTATATAGTCTCGCGCTGGAAGGTACCCAAAGCCACATAGTTCTTATTGGCATTTTCGAGCTCTCGCTTTGTATAGTACTAACCGCAATTATAACTAAGTTTGCTTAGTCTATTTGCCGTTAGTCAGGTTTTCTAACCATTTAAGTTTGAGGATTTCGCCTCAAACGATGATTTTACTCTTAGGATAAAATCATTCAAAAACTTATATAAAGCAAATTAAAATGACAACTAAGGCTACACCTTTATCCTTTGCGGATTTAGGATTAAAAAAAGAACTATTAAGTGCGCTATCTAACATGAGTTACGATACGCCAACTCCAATTCAGGCTCAAAGCATTCCACTCTTAATGGAAGGTCGCGATCTATTAGCGCAGGCACAAACTGGAACAGGTAAAACAGGAGCATTTGCTCTGCCCTTACTACAGAACATTGATATCGGTAATAATAATCCCCAAGTATTGGTTTTAACACCAACACGTGAACTTGGTATTCAAGTAGCTGAAGCATTCAAAGATTACGCGAAGGACTTAAAAGGCTTTAAGGTTCTACCTATTTATGGTGGACAGTCGATGGGTCAGCAACTTTCAGATTTAAAGCGCGCGACACATGTTATTGTTGGAACTCCTGGTAGAGTAATTGATCATTTAAAAAGAAAAACATTAAAGCTTGATAATATCAAAGCAGTTGTTCTTGATGAAGCCGATGAAATGCTGAAGATGGGATTCATTGAAGATATCGATTGGATTTTAAGTGAAACACCAGAAGAGACACAAATTGCTTTATTCTCAGCAACGATGCCTCCTAGAATTAAAAAAATTGCTCAGGAGCATTTAACTGATCAAGCTGAAGTGACAATCGAAAGTAAAACACAAACCGTAGAAAATATTGAGCAAGTATTTTGTGTTGCTACTGGTAAAGAGAAATTTTCGATTCTTAATACCATTTTAGAAGTTGAAGAAGTCGATGCTTGTTTAATTTTTGTTAAAACTAAAGCTGCTACTGTTGATCTGGTTGAGTGTTTACAAACGCAAGGATATTCTTGTTCCGCACTTAATGGTGATATGAACCAATCTGCCAGAGAACAAACTATTAAATCATTAAAAAATGGACGTTTAAATATTGTTGTGGCGACAGATGTCGCGGCTCGTGGTTTGGATGTGGAACGGATTAGTCATGTAGTCAATTATGATGCGCCACGCGACACAGAGTCTTATGTTCATAGAATTGGTCGGACAGGACGAGCTGGTAGAAGTGGACGTGCGATTCTTTTTGTTGGACCGCGAGAGACTCGTTTACTAAGTAATATCGAAAGAGCAACTAGACAACGAATGACTCAAATAGCTCTTCCTAGTAAAGCAGAGTTAGAAGACATGCGTGATGAGCGTTTTAAAGAAAAGTTAAAAGAAACTATATCTACTAAGATGTTAGGGAAGGAGCATAAGATCATAGCTAAATTTTTAGAGGATGGATCTTTAGAATTAAAAGATATCGTTGCCGCTCTGCATTACATCGTGCATGAAAAAAAATCAGCTCCAATGCCAGAAATGAGAGAAGAAGAATCTCGTGGAAGAGGACGTGAAGATCGAGATAGTCGTGGATCTCGAAATGCGGCGCCAAGAGAAGTTGAAGCTGGATTTATTCGTTATCGGATTGAAACCGGTAGAAGAGACGGAGTTCGTCCTGCTAGTATTGTTAGTGGTGTTGCTAGTGCAACAGGTATGAGTGGAAGTAATATTGGAAGGATCTCTTTATCAGATGATCATACTACAGTTGAATTACCACAGGACTTAAGCAGTGAAATGGTTTTTAAGTTAAGTCAGATTTGGATTAATAACGAAAACTATCAAGCTATAGCTGTAGGATCTGATATGCCTATGCCGAGAAGAGAAGATAGTGGTAGAACTCGAGAAAAATTGAGTGGCGGTGCTGCCCGAGTAGCTGGTGGAAAAAGAGGGCATAGAGGTAGTAGACCTGAAAGTAATGGTAATAAGTTTACTGAAAATAAGAATCATCGTGACAGTCCTAGATCAAAAAAATCTAGTGGAAGAGCTAGAGCTGGGAATTAATAAATAATTCTAAGTTTTTGTTAGTAACAGGATCATTATCCCCTCCGTAATTTCATTAGGAGGGGATATTTGCTCCGCTGAATATCACTTCAGTATTATAGAATACGCTGAAGCAAATAAAAATTGACTGGGACGAGTTTTAAAAAAATTGTCTGTATTATTTTAACTAATTAATCTCAATTTCCCCGCGTAAGTAAGTTGCGGCATGTCCACCTATTAAAACTCGATTACCTTGAAGTTCACATTTCAATTCACCACCACGAGTAGAAGACTGCCGTGCAATTAAGCTGTTTTTCCCCGTCATCTTTGCCCAATAGGGAATTAGGGTACAGTGAGTAGAACCTGTTACTGGATCTTCCGGTAAATCATCTTTAGGCAGAAAGAAACGAGAAACAAAATCACAATCTTTTCCTGGAGCTGAAATAATAAATCCATATTCGGAAATTTTTACTATTTCTGAAAAGTCAGGCTGATAATTATTAACTAAATCTTGATCTTCAAAAATCATCATTAGATCTCTACTACTGTGCAAGGCAACTATCGAATTTCCCTGAGCCAACTTTAGATCTAATCCATCAGGGATCTTTGTTATTCCCGGTCTTGCCGGAAAGTTAAGAATATAAAGTTGATTATGACATGAGACCTTCAGTTCTCCGCTTTTAGTTAGAAATAAGATTTCATTATTATGTTGCCGCAATTCGTTAATGATTACATGAGCTGTAGCCATAGTGGCATGTCCGCACAAATCTACTTCACTTCGGGTAGTGAACCAACGCAAATGAAATCCTGTTTCAGTTGGAACGAAAAATGCTGTCTCTGATAAATTGTTCTGTGCCGCGATTTTCTGCATTAATGAATCAGGAAGCCACTTAGACAACGGACAAACTCCTGCAGGATTACCCAGTAATCCAGGGGCTGTAAATGCATTCACTTCAAAATATTGTAACTTCATAATATTTCATTAAAGAATATGCGATTACTTAAGTGCTTTACACCGAAATAGTTGGGTAGAATAGAAATTATGAAAGAAGTTATCCAAAACATTACTCAATCGTTTCTATAAATTCAAGTCTTAACCCAATGCCAGACTTGTGAAATTTAACTTGACTCGCTCTACAACATTGGCTACTTATTTAATATGCGAATAATTTCAATGCTTTTCTTAACAGTGATTTCCACGATTGCATGGATGCCGGAAGCAATAGCCGCAACTAAAAAACAAGTCGTCTGCTTAAACTCGAAAGGAAAGATCAGTGTTCGCGTCAGTAAATGCAAAAAAAAAGAGTCCAAGCTCTCACTTGCTAGTTTAGCAAGTAACGCAGTTTCGTTAGCAACGGACCAAGGTCTTAAAGGTCCACAAGGTCCGCAAGGTCCTAAAGGATCAACAGGTCCAAAAGGCGATACTGGTGCGGTGGGGGCAGCTGGAAATCCTGCTGGCTTTGATGTTGGGGGCTGCTACTATCGGAACTCGCCTTCTCAAATTTTTGATTTCGCTGCAGACTCCATAGGCACGAGGCAGCTGAGCTGTAATTATAGCAGTGGCCAGCAAGATTTCATGCTTAGTTCGTCTTATCTTACACTTCCTCCTACCAACCAAACTAAACCTTTCGTTTATTCAAAATCCTTGCTTTTTGATGCGACGGATTCTTATCCGGTTGGCGTCTCTTATTCGTCCCGTCAGGCAGTAATTATCGGCGCTGTAGGTCATCAATTAGGATTATCGATCGTATGTTGCCCACGCTAAAGCTATTCATTGTTTCAGCGCTTGCAGTGCTGCTTAATTTTCCGGCAGACCTTGTTGCGCAAGTCGCCAAGAAGCCAATGAAGATTTGCGTTAACGAGACTAACGAATTAAACGTCAGAGCTAGATGTAAGAAGGGAGAGACCATTTTGACAGGTTCGGCTCTCGACCAAAAACTTAAAGAAAGTATGATCGAAGTTAGTAGTGAACAAGTTGGGCCAATTGGACCGGTCGGTCCTTTGGGAGCTAAGGGTCAAGCAGGAAACGCAGGCGTAAAGGGAGAGAAGGGGCTTATTGATTTCACTGGATGTAGGAAATATTCTCCGCCAGCAGAGGACAATACGAATGGTAGCGTTGACAAACTGACTATTTCCGCTAGCTGTGTCCCAGGTGTGGAGTTTATTTATGATGATGAGTACAACGTAAGCATCTTTAATAACTCGGTGGGTACAAAGGTTGTTGTCCAAAGTCGTTCTATCGACAGTAATAATGGCGATAATCGTGATTACTTTGTTGAGTATACAATGAATAGAATCGTCTCAGCCGGACTTGGATTATATTCAGCGCAACTGCTCGTCTTATGCTGCCCACTCTAAGTGGCACACGGCAGTATCTTGCGTTTGATTTGAATAAAGTAGTTTAGAACAAATCAAATTACAAAAGTAGTATAGTACCAAAGAGAACATGCGGTAATATTCAAGTTGTTGATACTATGGAGAATTCAAATCTGTAAGTATTTTATCTTTTTCCTTTCTTTACTATGATCTTATTTATAAACTGGATATTTTTAATGAAAATGAATTTATTGGTAATTATCAGCTGCATTTTTTTGTTTAGTAGCGCTTTAGTTACTGCTGAAGAAAATATAGCTTCTCCAGCCTCATGGTCTTATCCTGAAGTAATTGATTCAGCTCGAGCGATTAATCCAAAGAATATCGAAGGGCTTCCATTTGATCAATTTGGACTGGCTTATACTTTTTCAGATCTAGCAAAACTAAAATTTTCTTCTATGAGTGCAGACCAACTTCAGAAATATGCTGATATAGTAACTCATGCCTATCCTGATGCGATTGCTATGCAATTACCTGATGCCTGTGATGAATTACCAGTAGAGCAAATGAATGAAACTGCTATTGCTGGACTTGCCTATGTTTCAATTAACGCAGTAAAGAAAGAAACACGAACTAAGGTGAAAAAGTGTTTTGAGATAGTTCAGAAAAAATTAACCCTAATCGGCAAATAACTTTTGCCTAGATTTACCTAGCGCCAGGCTCTTACGCCTTAATGGTTTACGAATGTGATGATTGTTGCTACCCTTACTAATTCAATAAATAATTCGGAAATAATATGAACGCACAAATTGACTACAATAAGAGCTTTAACCCAGTCGTACTTATGGGGATAGTACTGCTCATTATATTTACATTCTCTTCCACCTGCTATCACATGGTAGACGTTGGACACGTAGGAGTTAAAAAAAGACTTGGTGCAATTCAGGCGGAATCATATCCTGAAGGATTCCATTTGAAATTTCCTTTTTTGGATCACTTTGAAAATGTAGATATCCGACTGACAAATTCCGAAGCTCAAGCCGCAGCAGCATCAAAAGATTTGCAGACTGTGCAAACAGCAGTTTCTTTGCAATTTGCTGTTAATGGGGCGATTGCTCCGAAAGTACTTCAGGGGATTGGGAACAAAGCGGCAGTGGCTACGACTGTCGTCAGTCCTGCGATTCACGAATCAGTTAAAGCAGTAACAGCGCAGTATACGGCAGAGCAACTGGTCACTAAAAGAGCAGAAGTGAAGCTCCAGATTCAGGAAGCAATTCATCGCTTTATTAATGTTACGCTTGATGAAAAAGATTTAACAGGAGCAATAAACATTGCTAACTTTGCAATTACTGACTTTAATTTCTCCGATGAATTTAACCGGGCAATTGAATTAAAAGTCCGGGCGGAGCAAGAAGCATTACAAGCTAAGAATGAAAAAATCCGCCGAGTTACTCAAGCAGAAGCTGCTGCGGCAGAAAAAAATCTGGAAGCAGATGCCAATGCTTATTCAATTGAAATGGCTTCCAAGGCTAGTGCTGATGCTATTGCACGTGAAGCTAAAGCATTAAAAGATAATCCAGAGTTAATTCAATTAAGAACAATTGAAAAATGGTCTGGCCAGTTGCCGCATTACAACGGTGTTAATGCTGTGCCTTTTTTAGATCTTGAGAAGAAATAATTCTAGCTAGGGCTGTGTAAAATTCTCTCAGTATTACTCTAACGGTAAGTATATAGTTATTCCAAAAAATAAATTACGTATAAATAAAATAGCGCAGCTTGTTTTTTGTAATAACTATATGATTTGACTACGCTTGCGGGGGATAGAAAGCCCCAAAAAGTAGTTTCCTTAAGTAAATTACTTTTTGGACTTTCTATCTATGCAATCTAGTTTCTGGCATGAGAATATTATATAATTCTAAGTTAACTAAACAAGCTTCATTTTCGCCTTTGAACACCTACCACGTTACCTTTCTTAACTTTTTGATATAATTGATTTACTGAGATTTCTTTTCGTACCGCAAAACCAGTTCTTCTTGCCCGATCTTGTGCGAGTATAACTTCTCTCCTAATAGCTTGGTACAAAACAACCTATCTTAAATTTAAGCACTCCATGATTAAACGTAAAGAGAAATCTTGACAGCTTGGTGTATTAAGGTAAAGCCAAGCGACTTGTGCGTTATATCCTATTGCTGTGAGTAATAAGATATTTACTATAATAAATGTTTTGTAGTTACCAGAGTTTGCTAGATGTTTTAAACAGAGAGCTATGGGAGTAGATGCCAAAAGTAAAATCAAGGGGTAAATAGGCGCAAGCTGTCTCAGATTTAAATTATACTTCGTTACACTACAAGCAAATATAAATAAGAAACAAATTAATAAACTATAACTAATAAAAAACTTGAGATTAAAATTTAGTTTTGCTGGCAAACACTTCTTACTAAAACCCAGCATAACAATTGCCGATAAAAGTAAAAATATTGAACCGGGAGAAAGGATAAATAAACTAATTAGTAAATCATACCAATTGCCATCTTGATAATTTTGGGCATAGTTATTATTTTCATGAGCTAAAAAATGATTTTGATAAGTTTCAATCAATAATTCATAACTACCGACCATATAAACTAGGACAGATAATGAAAATAATATCATTAATAGTCCTAGAATAAATAATTTTACTGCCTCTAAATACTTCTTCTTAGATAAAAAGTAGCCAAATGGAATTAATGATCCAGCAAAGAGAATTAAGAAAGCAGTCTCTTTAATGAAAAATACATAAATTCCAAATATTATGTAAGGCAATGAATAAAAAGAAAATGCTTTTTTACTTTTAATAATCAGCATTCCGGAAAGAACAATTAGTAAATAAAACAGCTCAGTAAATGACTCTGTCCAAATTCTTCTAGTAATCTCAATTTCAGGTAAAAAAAAGACTGAGATTAAAGCTAGGCAGTAAGCTCCATAAATACCCACCAGAAAATAGGAAATTATTATTAAAATTATAAATGATGAAGCAGATGCGAAGAGGAAAGGAGAACTACTAGCATTTAAGTTCTGCCCAAAAAAATGATTCGATAAGGCTAAAGGCCCAGTCACCCCGAATCTTAGCGGAATTGGATATAATCTTTCCTCCAGGTTATTATTGTAATCGGCAATAGATTTCTGAACTCCAGCAATAAGTCCTAAGCCTTGAATTTCAGAGGCATGTCTTAAATAAGTCGTTTCATCGGGAGTTAGACTTTTAGGTATTAGATGAATGGCACCAACTTTTAATGCAATTCCAGTAAAAATCAAAATAAATATTAAGATTGTTTTAATAAATTTATTCTCAGTTAGTAAGGTATGATTAGAATCCATAATGGTAGAATAAAAGTAGGTATATTATAACTAATCAAGATTGGTAAATCGAGTCCCAAATAACTAAACTATAGTCTAAATGTAAGTTTAACTAGTAGTAAAAGCAATCAGACCCTTTGTGCGATACTCTTGAACCTTGCGGCATTCTTTCTTAGAATCAGAAATTCTGACAGAAGATTGAGAGTTATATCATTCATACTAGATTATTTTTTGTCCACCAAAAATTCTGCTTAAATAATTTACAGATTTAGTTTTAAATCGTTCCATAAATTTTGGTAATTCTTAGTAATCCTAAATTCTAAAGATCCCTTGAATATAAGTGCCATAGCGACCGGTGACTAGTTTTAAACTGATGTGGTTAAAACGTATGGACTAAAGCTACTTATATTAAGAATTTAACTAAAGGATTAGCAGGAAGCAGAGTTCATTTTTCCACGATGATAGTGACGAAGTGGAGGTAGTTATGGAAAATGGCTTTTCTTAAGCGAGGCATGGGAATACTTTTTTGTATTCTTATCGTAGGTAATAAGTAGTAAGTGAAAGTTGTCGTGTGGGAAGAAAAAGTTGCCTGGCACAAGCCAAAATACTCAGATAATGCATACGCGGTACTAGGGATGGAGAGAAATCTCAGCTCTTTCATTTTTATACCATTAGTACTAATTTTAAAGATATTCAATTACACAATAAGATATGAATGAAATTATTTGCCCCAATTGTAATAAAGCATTTAAAATTGATGAAACTGGATTTGCAGACATTGTGAAACAAGTTCGTGACCACCAATTTGAAGATGAATTGCAAAAACGACTAAATCTAGCTGAGAAAGAAAAAGAAAGCGCCGTAAAATTAGCGGAAGCAATTGTTAAAAATTCCTTGCAAGAACAATTAACAAAAAAAGATCACGAACTAACCGAGCTTAAAGCTCAAAACGACCTAACATTATCTGAAAAGCTAAATAAAAAAGAATCGGAAATAAACCAACTAAAAGCGAAAATTGATAATTCAGAAGTTGCCAAAAAACTTGCTGTTAACGAGGCTGTCCAAAAAGTTGAAAAAGAACGAGACAGTTTAGCAAATGATGTGAAGACCAAGGAGTTAGAAAAACAAAATCTGGAAAATTCTTTAAAGCAAAAATTTTCCACGGAATTGCAGAGTAAAGATGCAATCATTAAGTATAAAGACGACGAAATTGCTCGCGTCAAAGATATGAAACTAAAACTTTCCACGAAAATGTTAGGAGAAACTCTGGAGCAACACTGCGAAACTGAATTTAATAAACTTCGCGCCACGGCTTTTCAAAAAGCTTATTTTGAAAAAGATAATGATTCCAAATCAGGTAGTAAAGGGGACTTCATATATAGGGAGAGTGATGAAGCAGGCAATGAAATCATTTCGATAATGTTTGAAATGAAGAATGAGGGAGATGAAACAGCAACAAAAAAAAGAAACGAAGATTTTTTAAAGGAATTAGACAAAGATCGTACTGAAAAAAAATGCGAATATGCTGTTCTTGTTTCCTTATTAGAAATTGACAGTGAATTTTATAATACAGGCATTGTTGATGTGTCACACAAACACAGTAAAATGTATGTGGTGCGGCCTCAATTTTTTATTCCCATTATTACATTACTTCGAAATGCCGCTATGAACTCTATGCAATATAGATCAGAACTTGCCTTAGTTAAAAGTCAAAACATTGACATTACTAATTTTGAAGAAAAAATGAATAAGTTTAAAGATGGTTTTGCCAGGAACTATGATTTGGCTAGCCGTAAATTTAAAGACGCGATAGACGGAATAGATAAAACAATCAAAGAATTGCAAAAAACTAAAGATGCATTATTAGCATCTGAGAACAATCTTCGACTTGCCAATGAAAAGACAGAGGATTTAACTATTAAGAAGTTAACTCATGGTAATCCGACAATGAAAGCGAAGTTCGAGGAACTAGGTTAAGTTTTACAAAATTAGACTCCCAAATTTGCTTAGCTCTTTTACCAAGATCCAGAAAACTTTTGTATAGCTTGTCTCAACTAGTAATTAGTTGACAAACTCTACACACTGCGTTTGGCTTTCATCTAGTTATTGGGTTTAATGTTGATAAATTTTACTTTACTGGTATATTTTTTCTACTGTACAATTGTAAACAAAGTAAATTTTAGTCAAATATAAATGGAGACCATTCATGACTCATGAAGAACTTAAGCTGATGGTCTACGAAGTGATCCAAAATATAGCTAATAAATCTGATACTTTGATTCAGGCCGACACTCAATTGGGGGCAGAAGGACTTGGCATTGATTCGGTTGATTTTTTAGAGATTGTGCTTGAACTCGAGCGCCGCACTGGTATTACAATCCGCGATGAACAACTTACGGCGGATACGCTGGCAACGGCTGGTAATATTATTCGCTTATTAGAGAAATCATGTTGAAGCTGTTAATCTTGGCAATTGCTAACTCGAGACTATCCCTTAAGTTTCAGCTAAGACTACTACGAGTTGTAGCTTTAATTGCTTGGCGAAAGTCTCGGATTCAACACTGGGCAAAAAACCATCCAAAGATCGCGATTGATTCAAACTGGTGCTCGCAGGCATGGTGGGGTGTGGTTGCAGGGTGTATTGTTCGCCGGTTCCTGAATAATCCAAGTCTTAAGCCTGAAGCGCTGGCACTACTTGAGCCGACCGACTGGAGCGAACTCGATTCGGCTCTGGCCGAAGGTGGCGTGATTGTTGCCACAGCGCATCTCGGGCCTCCCAAATTTCTGATGAATGTTATGCTGGAAAGGCAGATGCCTCTACTTGTTTGGACAAATTTGGGAGACTTTCCGGCATGGCTTTCCCAAAGTCCAAACGCAACCTTCCTTGATCCGCTCCCTCCAGCAGAACGTGGTGTGTTATTAGTAAAGTCGGCCCTACACCTAAGACGTGGTGGAATACTTTTGGGGGCGGCTGATACGAAGATTAGTGGTCACAGCAGGGAGGTAATTAAATTTGATCACTGTTGGCATCTATCACCTGGTCTTCCTGCACTTGCCTTTAAGCTTAACGTTCCTACTTTTTTCGTTCTAGCTCAATGGCATGGTAATCGCATACGAATTAAATGTCAGCGGATGGAAGTATCATATAATGAAATGACGGATGAGCAATGGCAGCAGGCCTGGCTAGATCGGTATTGGAGCGAACTAGAGAAGCTCATAACTTCAAGGCCTGAAAATCTTCGGTTTCTTCGTAACATTGATGATGGTCGCTTTTTACAGGATCTGGGATTATGATTTGGAAACAATTTATTGAACAGGTCACAAGTAGAAGTGACCATGAAGCTATTGTGTATAACGATCGTCGAATTTCGTTTAATAGACTGGCAGCACTTGCCTCATCTGTCGCCTCAACATTGCCAGAGGTGACTGAGAAGCCCGGGCGAGTTTTAGTGCGGCAGAAAGATCCTGTTGATATTCTGATCAGCGTTTTGGCCTGTTGGAATCGCGGCATAGTGCCAGTTGTGATTCGTGAAGGGATGACTAATTTGCAGGTCAACGAGATTAGCACTTGGTTGCGACCAATTGCAACGCTTGACATGCCAATACCAGACACAAAAATAGATTACACATATACAAACATAACTATCTCACTAGATTTACGCGATGAAGGGCTAGTGATTTGCACCTCCGGAACTACAGGTCAGCCAAAATTAGTAGCATTACCTGCCGAGTCGCTAGTGATCACAGCGGAAGCAATTAAGAAGGCCTTAGCACTTAACACTAGCGATCGAATTGCGGTTAACACTCCGCTAGGTTTTATGTATGGTTTAATAGGTGGTTGCCTTTCAGCTCTTTTGGCGGGAGCAACCTGCTATCTTTTCTCACCTCGCGAACCACTTACGCAACTACAAGCCGCAATTCGGCGAGAGGGGATCACTGTCGTGCAAGGACCTCCTTCGCTTTTTCGCATGTTCTTTGCTTACTGGAATAAGACCCCGTTTTCTGGAGTACGGATGGTGACTACGGGAGGGGAACCTCTTGGGGATGATCTGGTACGCGACTTCGATCAAGCCTTCCCTTCTGCTCAAAAACTTTTTCTTTACGGGATGACAGAAGCAGGACCAAGGATTTCAGATTTGGCGATTAACGATGGCGGCGGCGTCGATGCCTGTATTGGTCTTCCCTATTCTCATTTTGAATGGCGACTCGATCCAGTAGCTGGTAATGACGCGGGGCGATTTGTGATCCGCGGTTCATCAGTATTTCTGGGTTATATAAATCCCAGTGGTTGCTATGAAGGGCTCGATGCTGAGGGTTTCTTCCATAGTAACGATTTGCTGAGTATTGAAAAGAATGGACGACTACATTTTCGTGGTCGACTTGACCGAATATTTAGAAGCGGCGGAAAGCTTGTAAATCCAGAGGCAGTAGAGCGGATACTTGCCTCGCATCCAAATATTCGCGATGCTGTCTGCTATCCAGAAAGCCATCCACTACTTGGTCTTGTGCCTGTTGCGGAAGTAGTCCTTGCGCCAGAGGTATCTTTCGATCTTAATTCTCTTAGGGAACTTTGCGCTAAGCATGTTGAACCCCACGCGATCCCTCGACGCATAGTTGCAGCGGAAGCTTGGGGTGAGTTGGCTGAGTCGGGAAAGCGCTCTCGCCCTGTAGGGCCAAGGATATCTACAAAGTAATGAGTAAAAAGTTTTACAATTTTAATGAGTGTAAAATATACTAAAAATTAATTAAGTATTGACTTGATTGCTTGGAAAAAAGTCTATCACATTTTTAGCATATTTGGGTTGTAGGGGATGTTGATGATTTAAAAACTAATTAGCTTTATTTATACTATGATTATTGGGTATATGCTTTTGCCTTACACGCCATAATTGTTTCATGACGGTATAACTTATTAATCAACAAAAAATTAAGGTTTAAGATTTATAACTACAAAGTATGATAATCTCACTTCATCTTCCAAAAACTGCTGGATCTAGTTTTAAAGTTTCCTTGGAGCAATATTTTGAACAAAAATTATTACTCGATTATACTGATCTACCGATCAATACGCCTCTTTTTCAGCGAAACAGGAATGCATTAATTTCAAGTTTATCTATTACTGAATACGATTTTGGAGAAGTAGAATGTATTCATGGACATTTCATGCCAATAAAATACTTACTATTAAACAGCATCAAATCATTGAAGTTTGTGACGTGGATGCGTCATCCGGTGGAAAGAATTATTTCTCATTATTATTTCTGGCAAAGAAGATACAGTCCCGAAGCTCCAGCACTTCACAAGCGTGTAATTGAAGAAAAATGGACTTTGTCAAAGTTTTGTCTAAGTGATGAAATGAGAGATTTATATAATCAGTTTTTATGGGGCTTTCCTCTAAATAATTTTGATTTTATTGGTATAACCGAACATTATGAAGATGACTTTAAATACTTCACAAATAAATATCTAAATAAAGATATTCCATCTTTTAGAGAAAATTTAAATGTTTGTAAAAATGGTAACTATTCCATAAATAAATCTTTGAGGAATCAAATAGAATCATTTCATCAAGTTGATATGGAATTGTACCAAAAGGCATTGAATTTGAGACTTGTTAGGACTCAAATTTAACCAAGTGCAAGGCTCTGAAGATTGTTTAATCAGCCATCTAAGATAGTTTAAGGCCTAGCTTCTTTCATAGCTGTGTTCTTCAGAGGTCTGATCAGCAGAAGTGAGAAAATTAGCAGTCCAGAGTTTGGATGCGCATTCTCAAAGCAAATAATAGCGACTTATTGGGAAGCAAGGCGTTTCGCGCTTGGCTTTGCTGACATTCTGGCAGATTCTTTGCTCTGCTATCTTGAGTTTTATTAAATCAATAGAAGCATTTCAAACTTTTTTGCAGATTACGGTAAATGATGGATCCACTAAGTGCTTTTATGAAATCTGGATTGGATAATCCGAAGTCTTCTCAAAGCTTATCTCTTTTAGTCAAAAATATGTTAGCAAATAACTCACCTAGTCCGGAGGTGATAACGCTACCAGATGCATTTATGCGTAAAGCGGGTCTGGCAATTTCCCAAACTAATAGTGATGGCAGGGAACGTGGATTTACTTTATTAGCTAATGACCAAAATCAATTAATGCTTCCCGATGAGAAGCGTTGGTCAATCGGTAATAGTACCTCTGTTTTGGTAAAGCCATTTAATGAGCCAGGTATTAAAGATATTGGTGTATTTCATACCCATCCGTATCAGGAAGCACATGGAGCTAAAGCGGCACTTGCATTTTCTCAAACAGATGTAATTACTTTTCTTAAGTGTGGAATGGAACGCATTTCAATTTTAGGGGCTCCAGATGGTAGTTTCTTAATGATGTACAAAACTCCTAAAACTCCTTTAGCATTTACAGATCCAATCTCCATCCTTTTGGGCAATTCTGCCAGCATCGATCCGACGATTGAAGTTAATTCAATCTATAACAATGCTAAACGTCAATATTCTGGCCTGGTCGGTTTAAACTGGATTAACATGGCACATGCTCAGATTCAACAAAAATTCGGTTTAATCTTTTATCAGTCAGAACCAAGACAAACAAGGAACGATCCCGTTAGCTCTGTTATGTTGAAAGTTGATTTAAATGATGGTGGTTTTGCCAGAAAAAAATAAATATTATTCAGTTTTACTGGAGTTTTATACTTAATATCAGGCAACAGAGCCTGCTTTATTTTGCTATTCAAAAGCAAAATCTGTTTTAATATAGAAAGTCCAAAAAGTAATTTTCTTACGTAAATTACTTTTTGGGGCGTTCTATCTCCCGCAAGCGTTATAAAATCATACGGTTATGACAAAAAAGCAAATTAATCTATATACTTTTACGTAATTTATTTTTTGTCATCACTATATAAATAGACTAGGCTAAGTTATAGGTCCATAACAATTGTTTACCTTCGTATTTAATTATTATAAGGCAAATAATTCTTTCTCGATTCTGGCTTTTAGTACCTCAAGATGATTACTAGAGAGTTCTGTTCCACTTCCACGGCGATTAAAACTTAATTCAAAAAAATTCTCAACGTTATTACCCTCAGAGTTAACACAACATGATTGAAGTGCCAGTTGAGTAGAGTTAAAACATTGTAAAATATTAAGTAGAAGTCCTTTGCGATCCTCAGTCTTAATTTTAATCATAAACGTATGATCACTTGGTGGAAATTGCGGACTAACTAAGGAAACTAAAGTTGAATGAGCATCAAGCTTGAAAGTAGGATCTGCTTTTGGAATTAATAAATCATTATTCTGAAGCAATTCCATTAAAGATGTTTTTAAACGAGGTAGATCGTCTTGGCGATCGGCATGGTGATGCAAGGTTAGCCTGTTAAAAACTACGCCAGTGCTACTAGTAAAAAAATCGGCGGATTGGATATTGAAACCACGTTTTGTTATTTCAGCAACTATATTACTAGCTAAGAAATTACGATCAGCTGCTACTAATAGTAGATCCGCTTTAAAAGACTGTTCTTCTAGATCGCTAGGTAACTCTTTATGAATCGCAAAATGAATTTGTGGAGCTCCATCAAACTTTTTGTAAATTTTTATAAAATTACAAACGCTTAATATCGGGAGAGTTCGAAAACTATCTGGTAATAGTTGTAAAAAATCAGTCACTTCCTGATGATTTTGCCCAAAAAGATAGAGTTCATAAAAATCGAAAAGATGGTTTGTGAAGTTTGAAATTGGCATAATGGTCGGATCTCCTTTGATTTGTCTAAATGCCGAGAGAGTGGCATCGTACAAGTGATTAGATCGAAAAACATCCCAATTTTTAGGATTAGTACTGAGACCATCGGCATAAGTTAATAATGAAAGTTGAGTTATGAAGGTTTCATTTCTAATCTCGACTGGTAAGCCCGATACTGCCTGATGAATTGTGTGTAAAGAAAATTTTGAAACATCCTTAAGCCATAAGTGATTAGCAATTAAACGCGCAATGACAGCTTTATCCTCCACAGTTAAGTCTAGATTGTTAAATTCTTCTAAGGCGACTGAAGCTCCATGCTCCGCATGCCAATAAGAGTCTTTAATCCCACGTTTAATTTCTTCAGGTTTAGCACAGTCGTGATGTGGCGTTGCTAGATAAAGAATTTTAATATCTTTAGGACTTAAGCTATGCAGAAGTTTTGTAAAACGATCGTCCTTTTTTTCTCCACGATAAACTTGATCAATAGCACTAACTGCTTGCATCGCATGCTCAAAGAGAGTGAAAGTTTGATAAGTATTGGGATCTACAATCCCGCGAAGTTTTTGAACAGCAGGTAAGTATTCAGGATCGTTAGTCAGATATTCGCGTAGCAATTGGGCAACATTGCCAAAAGCATTGAAGGGATCACTTGCTAAGCTTTTCTCTATCGGTTTCGCCGTTAGCGGCACTTCTTCACTAACCCAAGTGACTAATCTTTTAATATTATAATCAAGAGCTTCAATTTCGGTGAAGAGCCATGTAACGACATCTAAGTTTTTATATTGTGGATACTTTATTTCAAAGTTTCTTTGAAGTATTTCACGATCAAAGTAGCTAAAGTTCTCGGGGGTATGACTAGCCTGCGTTGTTCGGGGTACGTCTGTTAGTTGGTGTAGGTAACGAAAGAAAGTAAATTCCAATTGGTGCTTTTTAAATGATTCTTGCAAGGGATCTAATTCTTCGGGAAAATTACTACTGGCTAATCTTAAACATTCGATTAAGCTTACTCCTAAATGAGCAGTTCTTTGCACTTGATTTTTAATTTGGATGTCAGCCATCGCTAGTGTGCCGTAATTACCTAAGGAAATATTGATCCCTCGAATTATAGCTTCCGTAACTTGATTAAAACGATTTTGGTCTTGTAATAAATCTTTAATAATCTCTTGAGGAACTGAATCTGAAGGAACATTTAGTGCTCTACCAAATAAAAGATTATTCAGGTTAATTAAAAAATTATATAATTTTTCCTTTTGCTTACTTTGATATTCGGAAGCTAGGCTTTTTTGGTAACCTTCCAGATCACGTTTAAGATCGCTGAAGTGACTTGTAATAAATCTTAATTCACATTCAATTCCAATCGGGGGAAGTTCTCTTTGAGCTTTTTTTTGAAAAAGCACTAGTGCTGATTCGTAGGCATCTATTAGGACTTGACCTTGATTATCAGGATCAGCTTTGGTCCAGATAATCTGGATTTCGGCATCAGAGACATTTTTGATTTGTTGCCTGCGTCCATAGCTCCCTCCAGCCACTAAGATTAATCCTAAATCTTCTTGCAGCTTAATTGGAAAACTCTGATTAAAAGCGTCTAAAATTAACGAATCGCATACTTTTGCAAGTTCAGCACCATTATCCGCAAGTTGTTGGATTAATCTTACCTTGACTTGCTCGGGTGTAATAATTTGACTGATTAGCTCCGCTTTCATTAGTAAAAGATTACAGATAATTAGATGTTAAGCAAATTTTAAACCTTTTTTAGCACCCAGCTTAAGATCCTTGATAGTGGTCTTTATCAATCAATCTGAAGATGCCAAGATTGAAAAATCAAACGATATGCCGCAGGAATTAGATACTTAAAACCTAAAGTCAAAATATTGGATATGGAGTGCATAAGATCGCTTCTCAGTTGTAATGCACTATCAATTTTTGGGGTAGAACTAAAGTTGATAGCTTAGGATTTGAGAAGTCAACATTCTTTATTTTTTAAGCAAACTTCTTATTCCTTTGTAAATACGTGCAGCTAGTTTTACTAAGATCCTGTTTTTGCATAATATACTGGGAGATATAAAAACTATCGTAATAAAAACTAGTTCTCTATTATATCAAGTTCACTCGACCCTAGGGTATAGCCTCGATTAACATTATAAGATGAGGTTAATAATTGAGAGAAATAAATATACTAAAACCTAAATAAGCTTAAAATGTGCAAGACATTTTCCCAAGCATTCAGGTTATTACTTAATTTATCATTAGAACTAGTGGAACTTTTGGAATACTATTTTTAATTCATAAAAAATACATGGATAATCTTCCTAGCAATCAAAGCCAATCACTGTCTAAATCATTTGGAGCTAAATTGTCACTTATTGCTAGTGCTTTTCTATTAAGTACAGGATGCAAGCCAAAAGCTACATTAGATCCTAATCAAAAATTATTTGAACAAAACTTAGCAAAGATTTCTGGTTTAATGAATGTCAGAGAGCATTACTTTAACAATAGTGATTGTACTGTGGTAATATTTAGTTCAATCCACAAATCGGAAGTAGAGAAGAAGATAGCAGAAAGCGTTCTCCGATTAAATGAGGTTTTCAAGTTAGATATCATCGGACTAGAGGGTAACTCATACACTACCCAGCATCCCTTTGATAAAGAAGTGCTTGCTGAATACAAAAAAATATTCGCCGTAGCTGATGCAATTCCAAACACCTTAAAAATTGGGAGTTTAGTACAAGTCTATACTCCGATAGATACTTCTGGCTTTTCTCTCAACAAACATATTGAAGAATCAAGACTTGAATGCACTGTCACAGGTCTGGAGACACTGGATAAAAAAAAGGCTCTTAAGCAACAGGTTATAGGTATTGTGATTCACAGTTTGGATTTTATAGAAGAAGAGATTGCAACTAAAGGGCATTGTGTAATGTCAGTTGGGGGTAAATCGACAAAGCATTCGGTATATCTCACTACGGCATTAGATTGGTTAGGAGCTAATTATCCGGAAATTCCTCTACCTAAATCAATTACAACTGCAGCAGCCAAACTTAATGGCAATCAGACTGAAATGGCAGTTATTGAAAAAAGTTTATTTAAGGATCTGGCAGAATGGTATAAGAAGTTTCGCGATGTAGTAAGTCCGGAAATTTTAGAAGAGCGTAATCAGAACAGCATCGACAGATTAAGTCAGCTTAGAACGGAAACTGGATTTAAAAATGCAGCAATTATTTTTGGAGCAAGGCATACTTTAAAATACAGCGCTGATGACATGAAGCCTTTACAGGAGTTTATGCTTGAGCAAGAAATGAATGTAATCATTGTGGATCCACCTGAGCTAGCTATCAAAATTAAATCAAACTAATTAATTGAAAACAAAAGCATCGAAGAAAACCTTGGTTATCATTTGCTTTAAGTGGGGGAAGCAGTATCCGAATTAAATTAGTTTCATATCTATATCTGCATAGCTGTAAGTGATTGAAGTGACTGCGCTAAAGTGTATTTTACCAATTGCCTGGCGACTTTTTGCTGCAGTATTAAAGGTTTAAAACTGATCAACTATTAAGCCAAGTGGTAGAAATCCCTTGGGTTGTTTAAACTCTTTTGTAGCCTGTTATGTCTTCACGCTAAGCTTAAGGCTAAGCAAACAGTCCGGAAAATTAATACTCAAATATGTAATCAAGCTAATTATTGGCACATCTTTCTTGTAATCGATTCTTTAAGTTTTTATTTTTTTCCCGAAGTTTTTTTACTTTCTTAATCAATTGACGCTTAGTTAAGCTTTGTAGGCTTGGACTATCTTCAGAATTGAGATCAAACTGAAAAGTTTCCAAGATTTGAGAGATCTCCGGACAATCATCCGTAATTAAAGCTAACTCCTGAGAAGAAGAAATTCCTAACTGATCATATTTTTCTTGGCAATCTAAACTTAGTACAAATTCGGAATCGCTAACAGCTGAATCAGGATCACATTCACTAGCTAATTGAGAATAATTATAATCATTAGTTAATAAATAGTTATTATAGCGTTGCTCGCAAATAGTTTCGGCTAGAACGATATTAGTTGATAACAATAATGAAAGTAAGAATAAGAGTTTTTTCATGTTGAGTTTCGCCTAAATTAGAAATTGTTATTTGGAAGATACAAGCAGCTATACTATCTTAGATTTTATTGTAGTGGTCAATGGGAATCTATGACACTAAACTAAGCTTTAGAGTATTATTTTTACTATGTTCTATTAAGTTCTGTGGTAAAGATTACAATTCTGCCTATAATCTTATCAACCTTTATTTTCTGCATCTAAAGTATGTGATTATTGCAGAAGCCAGGCGCCCATGATTTAACAAACTAAATATAAGGTTTGTTAAAATTTAAATTAATTTTATTGACTAAGATTAATAAGGTATTAATATTACTAACTTAAGTAGTAAGTCAGTATGTATTTCATTCCCCAATTAAAACCTGCAAATCCCGATTTAAACATTCAAGTAATAAAAAAATGTCCCGTGATGGGTGCTCTCTATCAGATATCTACTCATTGGGTTCGAATAAAAAGTCACCACGAACGACATAATAAAGACTTAGAAAAGGCTTGGATAGAAAATGAAAAAAATCCATTAGGTCAACTTGGGTATCTTTGTGTGGTGGTAAGAACCTTAATCTTAGATTTATCTAAAAAACAATATGGTCAAGTTTCTGAGCTTAATAGTCACCAAGCTATAAAGAATGCAGAAGATGGTAAGGCTCGAACCATTACTTATTCAAAATTAGTTAACGAATGGCCTAAGATTTTTTCTAGAGACGATTCAGAAATTTTTGGATTAATTCAAGCATTTAGATTGGAAGCAAGCAATCTCTTAACTCAAGTAACACCTTTTAAATCATTCACCAACCGTTTTATTGCGAGGCTAATTTACTTCTATGGGGAAGAAACAATAAATCAAGTAGCAGGAATAACAATTGATACTATTCGACATAGAGATCGGGAAGGTTATGCTGGGAAACTAATTGATAATATTAATTTAGTTAAGAAAATCATTGAATTTGATATAAAAAATGAGTTTGGCTTGTATCATCAGGCAAGAGATTCTTTAATGGAGCATCCATTTGTCGAAGAGTTATTTGAAGCTTGGATTAGTGATGAAAAAGTAGCCTGGGAAGCAAAAGGAAAAAAGCTAACGAATGCTGAACAGTTAGCTTTAATATTTAAATCTTTAGCTTCGATCGAAGGAGAAGCAGCTAGAGATAAAATGGCCGAGCGATATCAGATTGGCCATACTGCAATTAGATCCTTAATGAGACTTGAACTAAATGCTGAAGCCACGCAAAAAATAACTCGAGGGCTTGTTGAAGCAAAGGTGACTTCTGAAGTTACTGCAACATATCTAAACAATAGATCTTTACTAATTGAATCACTTCCAGCAGTTAATGAAAGTATCAAGGTAGTCGAGAAAATTAGGGAGGCACTTACCAATAATTCCATTACAACTAATACACTAGCAGTTATTTTTAACACTTCTATTAAGCCAAGTGAAATTTTTCCAATTATTAATAACCTCAGACTCGGGAATGCGCAGTTTTCATTTCATGCTTTACTCTGTCTAGCTTGTAAAGAAATTGGACAAGTCGAAGATCTTATGGAGCAAGTTCTTTCAGCTAGAGAAAGAACCTCAGAACAGCAGGGAAAAGAATTAGGATATGCCTATCAACTCATGTTGCAATATGGATTGCAGCTTTCTGACTTGCCAAAATCTATAAGCAAAAAATTTCCAGTTATAAAATTTCCGAAGATGAGTGAAGTAATTGAATCTCGAGATTTGCTTGATACCATTACAAGAGTTGGCGATAAAAAATCGATTGATGTTGTTAACTCTTGGATTAAACTTTTTGATATTAGAAGTTGTGACGTATTAGCAAATACTTTTAAAGCGACTTCCCAAAAAGCTTTAGGAGATGGGATTGCTGCTGCTACCAGTCGTGCGGGTCTTAGTATACAGAATGTAAACGATTATGTCGCTGGTAAAGTTACTATACCTTTACCGTGGGTTAAAAAATTACTTTATGAAAATAAATTAATTTTAACTGAAGACATGTTTGTTAACTGGCATTTAGATTATGCAGAAAAAGTGGCGCAACAAAACAACTTGATCTTTAGGGCAGTTGATACTTACATTAGTTCTAAATCAGAGAAGCTTTCAGGATTTTGGAGAAATAATTATCAAGGGAGGGCAGATGTAATTAAAGCTCATACGCTGATTCGTTATCATGCTGCTTGGAAATCAGAAGAGCGAACGTCATTACCAGCAGCACAGGAAGGATTAGATAAAATTTTTAAATTAGGATCGATTTCACCAGAAGAGCCTGTCGCTATTTTCATTACTTTATCAGGTCAGCACTCTTTAATGTCAGCTGTAATCGAGTCCTGGTGTTGCGAAATGGAGAAAAGGGGAAATTCTGATATCAGAAAAAGTTTAATAAATTTGGCTTCCAAATACTATACTTACAACAAACCTCAAAAACCCAATAGCATAGAAAGAGTAATGGAGACTCGCAATAAAGTGTTAAGACAATATCACCTTCATTTTCCAAATGAATCTAATCCTGCAGTTCAGAAAACTAATGGACAGTCTTTTGATTCTAATCAGGGCTTCGCAAGGCTTATTAGTCAGATTCCGGGAGTTACTAGGCATGACCTAATTGAATGGGTAAGGTGCAACTCTACTATTTAATAAGCCTATAAATATTGCGCTTTGCGAAATAGTACGATTGCTGAGTTGATACAGGCAAATAATCTTTCGCTAGAATATATCAGCTGGTAGAACAGTAATGCTTCAAACTAATTTATGTCAATCCTAGCTTAACTTTTTCAGATTTGTCTGCCTAATCGATGGGAAATCAGGGAGTTAATTCACACTTCAAATTCTAATCACGTAGCTAATCGGTAGTGAGATCCTTAATAATGGGATAAGAATGACTATCGAGTCAGAGTTAGGGACCGTCGATACTTTGAGTGGTAAATGTTCATAATAATAAAATGAGTTTTATAATATTTCAATTATGGTAAGAGTATTTAGTCAGGCATTTTCTTAAAGTAATAAACAAATGCTTCCTCCAAGATTATTGTTACAGTTTAGAAATTAAATGAATTTAATAAAAATAGTTTTATTATTATTAGTCTCTTTTCCTATATTAGCTGAGAATACTATTACTAAAGTTGGAGTAGTTGTGCCCTTAACGGGAGGAGCCAGCTCTAATGGGCTTAGTATTAAGAATGCGGTTACTTTAAGCAGTGAAAAATTTGATCCAGATCAAAAGATTGAATTTATTTTTGAAGATGATCAATTAAAACCAAAAAATACTGTTAATGCAGTAATGAAACTGATTCAGGTAGATAAAGTTACTGCTTTAATCGTTTTTGGCACGCCGACTTCTTTAGCTGTGGCTCCAATTGCAGAAGGAAAAAAAATTCCGATGATTGCAATTTCAATGCTTGATTCCGTAGTAAAAGACAAAGAGTTTGTAGTTAAGCATTTTGTGACCGCTGATGCTATCGACGAAGCATTGCGGCAATATCTGGAAATTAAGCAGTACAGCTCATACGCTGTAGTAGCCACAACAAATGACTCGATGCTGAAATTAAAAGAACTATTTTCTAAGAGTCAAAAAAATATTGTTTATCAGAAGGAGTTTAATCCTGAAGAAACTGATTTTAAAGCAGTTGCAAGTAAAATCAAACAGTTAAATCCTACTGCTACCTATAATCTTTTGTGGGCACCGCAAACAAGTCTTCTGTCAAAAGAACTTCGAAAGGCTGGATATCAAGGAGACATCTTCGGAGCTCCTAATTTGGAAGATCCTAATGAAGTAAAAGTTTCAAATGGAGCCTTGCTAAATTCTTACTATGTAACTGGAAACGATCGTGAAGGGCAAGAATTTTATGATCTTTATGAAGAAAAGTATCATACTCTGCCTGCAAGTGGTGCAATTAACGCTTTTGATATTTCAAAAATGATTATTGAAGGTTTTAATAGTGGAGATTTAAATAAGTATCTGCACACTGTTAAAGATTTTAAAGGTGCTAATGGAACTTACAGTGCTACAGGAAAAAACGACTTCACTTTGCCTGCGACTTTAAAAGTTATCACGACGCAGGGTTTTGAGCATCTTGATTAGCCTAGCTCTAGAATTGCTTATACTCTCAGCATAGCTCATAAGTAATTTTAACCACGTAATTCTTTGTTAGCGTTACCTTAAAATAGCTAATTTTATTAATTGGAGCAGATTGCATGTTTTTGCAGATATTCTACAAATGAATATGTATCAGAATAAACCCCCTTGCTCCCTTGCCGTCGAACCAGCGCCAGATGCATCATCTTCAGTTGCGCTTGGGTCGGAAAATGTCTTAGGAAATTCTAGGGATGAGTTTGTGGGTATTACTAAGCCTGCTATTTTTCAAAGGGGAGAGTCGCGGTCTGAAAATCCAACTGTTAATACCCAAGAGATCCAAGCAGAGACAATCATCACACTTAAAAATATTGGCCAGTTCATTGAATACATTAAAACTCAGCCCATAATTTTTCATGGAACAAATAAACAGCATTTGGATAGTATTTTAGAACGAGGAATCAACCGCGAGTCAGCCCCAGTCAATGAAAGCAATTGGCCAGAGTTTCGGCGTATTTGTCATGAGGTGCTAGGGGATAAATCATATGAGGTTCCGGGACTGGATCTAGACATAAAAGATCGAACAGGAGAGAGAGTCTTTGGAACAGGTCAATTTTGGACTGCTGCTAGCTATGCAATGAGGACAGTTGGAGAGGCAGGACACCGGATGTTACTAACTATTCCGGGATTATTAGAAAGAAGTGATCTACCAGAAAAATCAAGAAGTATTCTAGAAAATATTCAGACAAGTTTGGAACCTCTCGCAAAAGAACATGCTCCAGTGGTTATTAAGATTGGTGGCGGGGCTCTAGATTTCGTGGAAGATTATCAACACTATAGAAAGGACGATATTCCGCCTGCAGTTGCATTTGTATATAATGCGATTCGGCTTCATCAGAACCCAACAGCAGAAGATTTAATTGATACTATTCGAGATATGGTTGGAGTTAATACAGCTTTTTTAAGGATTAAACCAAAGGACATTATTGGTTTTATTGACCAAGTGGATAATGAGGAAAAGTTAGTCCGCCCAGAGAATATTTAAATTTTTTACTTTTACTAAATTTCAAATTTTCTTAAGAGCAATTTAATTACTAAATAAAAGAAAATTTCCAAGTTTGATTATTTATGATTGACGTTTAATTGAGGCAGCTCGAATCTGACAACTGTAGGATAAAATATGAATATGTTTTCTGAAAAAAGAAAAGATGAAATTATCCTTAATCAACTTAAAAGCCTTCCGGTTCTTGGACACTATCAATTTGATCAAACACAGGCATTTTTAATTAGTGAAGTTAAAGGGATCACTTTTATTCGATTCAGTAGTAGTTCTCATGCCTTAATCATGTTAAATTTAGAGAATGAATTAGAGGCGATCGGTGTTGAATATGATCCTGAAAGCCATTACCTTGGGATTGGTTTTTCCAAAGGTAATGCAACAGAGATTCAATTGAGAGTTAGACATGTAATGCCAAATTTTGATTTGGAAAAGATTAAAAACCTGATCGAATCGCAGTCGCTGGGGATTTCCTGTAAGTTTATTACTTAAATGATCGTGTCTATGTAATGCTAGGGATCATAAAGGCAATACTTTTTTCAAAATAAATAGAATAAAATGGAATAAGGTTATTAGATTTTCATTTTTTACCAAAGTTTTGTGACCACCGGTGCTAAGTAGGGAATAAGTGGAAAGATAAGTTTTCTTTTTAGGGAACTATTAATCATCCAGGTCGCCATTTGGCATCGCCGCCATTGTCTCTGCTGAATACTAATCACTTGGTCTTGCCACTTGCTTACCATCTGATCCATAGTTATTTGCTGATCAATCAAGTTCGCTAATCTCTCAGCAGTATTAATCGCAAAGTACATCCCTTCACCGGTAAAGGGTTCGGGATACCCAAGCGAATCACCACAGAGCAAAACCCTTCCCTTGGCCGGAAGTCTTTTCCGATAAAGAGTTTCTGTTGCTGACTTTTCTAAAAGCTCTTCAAGGGAGAAGAATTGTTTAAGAAAAGGGGATGTCTGAAGTTTTTTACCTTTAAGATAGGATGCCACATGCAGATAAGGTTTTAAACCTTCAGCTCTTACCACTCCATGATAACCGGTATCATCTAAATAAAATCTAACTTCACCAGTTTCTAAATTTATTGAGTTTAAAGCTTTTAAGCTTTCTGCCGGAATATATCCCTGAAAACCAAATCCACTTTCTTTTCTTTCTGATTCTTCCCATGCGGGAAGTGCTTTGCCGCCAATACCACCAGCGTCAATAATCAAATCAAAGCTCTGCTCCGTGTTTTCAAATGCAATCGTGCCATTTAGATCAAGAATCTTTGCTTGATGGTTAATTAATTCGACACCTAAGTTTACGGCATGATTCCTTAATCCATCATCCAAAGCTTTGCGATTAATCCATACACCATGATTATAATTAAAGGAGATCTTTTGCTCCGGAGAAACTAGAGTCACAAAATTAATTTTCATCTCCGGCTGAATAAATTCACCAAGATCGTATTTTTTGAGAATTTTGACAGCTGATTTATGTAGACATCCACCACAAACTTTACCTAGCAGATGATCAACTACAAGTGATTTTTTTTCAAATAATGAAATTTTCTGAAACCCCTTTTTTGCTAATAGGCAGGATAAAAAACTTCCGGCAATCCCCGCACCAATAATGGCTATTTTTGGCGAAGCAGATTTCATTTAACTTTCGTTGTTAATAATGCTCTTTCCGGAAAGATTGCTTTAAATTCATAACCAGATTCATTTGCCATCAGTTTCCACTGTTCTCGTGAGTAGGAACGATAAACAGAAACTTTGGCGTCATGATGAACAACCGCACTTTTTGTAACAAGTTTTGGGAAAATACTTGCCAAATATAAGCCTCTTCGAGAACGCAGTAAATCTTCATGGCGGGTTCCAACTGTAGCTCTTTCTTTAGTTAATTTAAGAAATGCTTGAATTTCTTCAGGTAACAAGTGATGTAAAACTAGATTAGTATTGATAAGTGAGTAAGTACTGTCTGTTTGCTCTAAGCAATTTCTGGAATAATTAATGCTTTCTTCTTTCGTATTATAAGAGTTAGCGATCGAGATTAAAGTTTCATTTAAATCTATCCCATAAAACTTTACTTTGAAATTATTTCTACGGGCATAACTTTCTAAATATCGAAGCAAACCACCTCCACCACAACCAATATCAGCAAAGGAAAACTCTGCTGAGTTTTTCTTCCGGTATTCGTCACGTAACCAGTGCGCAATCCGAAAGAAGTTGCCACTGAGATAATTTATGCGGTTTAAAGCCTGCTCTACGCCAAGCATTTCATTTTTAGAGAGAACAAGAGAGTCCATTCTTTCTTCCGCAAGCGGGCGATGTTCCAATGACTGTTTCATGGATAGCATACTAATCTATTTATATTAAAAAGGCTTGGATTAAACTAAAATTTGAATTATTCGGTGTTTCTCGAGTATCAAGTAAATTCTAATTCAATATTTTAGTAGTAATCCTGATAATAGTTAATACAAAAAAAAGATAAAGATCACGGCTCTGTCAAATTTAATCATTCTTTATCAACCTCACTGCTTAAGCTTTATAATGTAATATTCCAAATTCTGGATTTTGTAAGAGAAGTTAACCAAAGACAGCCACTTCGTCTGATCTTTATCATACGCGAAAGAGATTTATTTTGGCATTATATGCTATTACTTTAAATTGCAGACTAAAATGAAATTAAATATTTATCGAAGAATTGTTTTTATACTAGCATTATCATTTTTTATGACTTTAGTTGCCTGTAGTTCTCAAGATCGAACCACCACTAGTCAATCAAGCGAAACTGTCATGATTGATTCCAATACCGGAGAGCAGGAAAGAACAGTCACTCGAACTGTCAGTTCTGGTGAATTGGAAGTAGCGGAAGATGATGGCTGTGGTGGGGTATTAAGTTGTACTGTAGGTTTTGTGGGAGATGTGATTGCCTTGCCATTTCGTGCTGTCGGAGCACTGGTTGATTTTGTATTTTAATTTCACCTATTTGCCATAGTATTTCATAGTAAAGGGCACTTATTACCCAAGTGGTGTATTAGTAAACTGAAGTTAAATTAAGTATATTTATTAAGATTGCGAGTTGTAACTACTTAGAATTACACAGGATAATAATATTAATCAGTTTTTGTAACTATATAAAATGGAGGCCTTTAAATTCTAAAAAAATCGATAGAAGCAGATTAAGTTTTTGGACAGATTAGCTAAGACATAGGTTTTGTTTCTAAAGGTTGTATGTTGAAAATAATATCCTCACTAAGTTTAGTTATCTTAATAGTTGGTCATTCTGTCTGTCTGGCGCAGAGTTCATCTCTAACTCCTCAGGCGCGTTATACCCTTGATAACGCGGCAAACCTTTTGATTGAAAGTCAAAACAAGCTAAGTAGTTATTACCAAAAAAATCAATCTCAAATCGATAGTAAACTAGATTATTTATCCTCTTACGAAGCTGACTTAAAACAAGATAATAACAGTAAAGAACAAGTCTTAAATGAAGTAGAGACAAAGTTAGAGCAAAAATTACTTGACCTTTATTCAGTAAAAGCTCAGCTGGATATTTATCCAAACATAGTAGAATTTAGCAATCAACTTGTGAGCATGTCTGATTATTATCGTCAGCAGGCAGGAATCGAATTTAGTGAGGAAACACTTTCGAGTGGCAATTATGGACAGCATTTTCAAAACCGCCGCAAAGCACTTTCCTTGATGATTGCTCAATTGAATCAGGAAATTATTAATTTAAAGGATCTGGTTACTCAAAACAAAGTAAAAATTCAGAAGCACTCCAAAGATTTAAAAGTTGCGATCACTAATCCGAGTTCAACACTTACAGTCCTTGGTTTTGATCATTTCTTAAATTTAAAAATTGCCTTGCTTTCAAATCAGGAAGAAATCTTACATGATGTTTCTAGATTAGACTCCGGAGCAGACTTAGATAATACCAAAGGGAATTTATCCAACCTTTGTGAAAGTGGAACACCATATTTTTCAAATCTTAAAGAACAAAATGATATATTAGTCGAGTATACTAAAAATTGGGTAACTACCTTACTAACAAAGCCAGATTATAATGTAAGTAAATGGAGCTCTACCAGAACAGGACAGCAACCAAACTTAAAGTCTTCTCCAAAAGACATTGATGATCTTTTTGGTGGTTTTCGTGATGAAGATGGGATTTCATGGCCGGGCTTACTGAGTAGTTGGAAGTCTTGCCGAGGTACTAAATATAATATCTACGCAGATTTACAAAATAAAATTGACTTAGAGATTAAGCGTGGCCGTTACAACGTCGCAATAGAATATGGTTTATTAGCGAATGACTTAGAAACTGAAATTAACCAACTTGATGGACAGCTTAAGCGCTTAGAGCAAATTAGGAAAATATATCAAAGCATTTCAACTATTGCTGCAGCGAATGCATTTTTTCTAGATAAACCAAATAATCAGTATACCTCACCTGCCTGGAAACTTGCAGTTTTTTCTCAGTCTAAGAACTTTAAGCGTCTTGAGGCTGTCAAAAAAAGCATTTTACTAGCAAATAGAAAATTAGTTATTACTGCTCTTAATGAAATATTAGCTTTAGCTAGTTTGGATTCTACAAGTGCTGACTTTAATGTCAGTGTTGAAACAGTATCTAAACGTCTTGAGGCCTTAATTAAATCAGGATTTGAGGTTTTAGAAGCAGAATTAATCTCAGCATCAGATAGCCTTAAAGTTATGAGTTTAAATATTGCTTCGGCTGAAGGGGAAACTGGAAATGGGGGATTAGGCGAAGCAATCTCAACCTATGAGTTAATCATTGAATTAAGAAATGATCAGATCATTGACGATGCCCAATATTTTTTACCTGAGAGCCTGAGTACAATTCAACTAGAAGTAAATGAGTTAGAAAATAACAAAAGTAAACTTCTAACCGGGATTAATACAAATAATACCAAGCTTGCAGAAGTTACTAATTTAGAAGTTCAACTTGAAGAAATACTAGTTTCTTTTAACAGACTATTTTCTTTAAGATCTCCTCATCCATTATACGCTGAAATTGCAAATGATTTTGTTGGTAAAATAAAGCTATCAAAGAAATTGCAGACAGCAGTGAATAAAGAACTTTTATATTATGTAAAAAGTCTTCAAACAGTCAGAGCTGCTAGTAGCACAACTCCGGTTAGTCCGTTTTGTACAAATCAGTATAAATCTGCCTGTAAATCTGCTGGTAGAACTAAGCCTGGTAAGAAAATTAAAAAGCTATATGTAGCTACTCAAAAAGCATTGTCTAATTCCATTGAGCAAAAATCTGTGAATATTATGTTAGATCATAGTCTGTCTACCCTAGAAAGTGAATTAAATGCTCTAGGAATATTGGTAGATAATATTTAGTTACATAAAGTATTAGGATTAAATGCCATGTACCTTAGCGACCCAAAGGGGTCGCTTGAAGCACCACGTGCTTGATATACAATAATTATTTTTAGACTACTTTACGTAGGTCACTGTTCCTGGAATTGAAACAACTTCTTTCCCACTCACAACAACAAACTTTAAGTCGCCATCTTGGACATAATTTTCATTGAACATTAAATTAATTTTTCTTGTATTATTAACAACTTGATCTAACTTAATTTGAACTGAATCAACAATTTCTCCGTTTTTAATCAAATAAATGCTTTCAATTTTATCTAAGTTCTCACCTTCAAGGGTTACAGTTTCATTAATTAATCCTGGCCTAATATTTATTACTTCAGGAGTTAAAGATTTGACATGGAATGTTCCCGTCGTCGAGGAAACCGTAGTTCCGGCAAGGCCTTGTTTTTTAGTAAAATTTGTTTCGGTGATAATCGTGCCATTCATACCTTGATTTCTCTCAATGGTTTTTTGAGATACTTCGGTAGTTCCATCATTAAGTGTTTTGGTAACTTCTGTAGTGGTTGTTTCTGCAAAACAAAAATTTGCCAATAAGAGAACACATATAATTAGTGTAGTTTTTTTCATTTGTTTTCCTTGAGATTATTAAAAAGAAATAATATCTGATTTGTAAGTAATGACTATGACAGTGATCATATCACTCTCTTTAGTCAGTTAAACGAATTGAATAATTAAAGAAATTTATTATGTCTTTGGAAACTTTATGCTTGAAGCAATCCAAGGAGTGACGCTGGATTATTTAACTTCTATAATTAAAGTTAATAACTAGGGAAACAAATATACAAAACCAATCTTTAAAAAAAGGAAAAAATGTCCACCGACGAAGCTTAATCGAAGGTCGGAGCTTTTTTTGAATTTCTCAAGGGGTCATACTGAATAGGTATTGGAATACTCTAATAAATTAATGATCTTGATTAAATTGCTTGGTATTGCAAGTAAGTTATTGATGGAAAACTGCCTAGTTTAATATCTTAGCATTTAAATTTAAGCCGACTTTCATAGTTTTCAATACAAAATATTAATGTACTACAAAAGTTCTATAAACCAATATGACTGAAATTTATGAATGTATGTTAAAACTAATAATCTGGAAATTATAAATTTAATAGTTAAGTTAACAAAGTTCAAAAACCATTATCACCAATCCAACAGAGCTTTCTAAAAAGTTTTTAGAGATTACTTTATTAGCTTACTATATTAGTCACAGAAAAGACTTAGCCCAAAAAACTTAGTCTTAAAATGGTCTTAATCAAAGTTTGGGCAAATATGGGGCATATGGTCAATGGAATATAAATTAAAAATTACTTATCTTTATCATGGTTTAAAATTGAAAATTACTTAAAACCATAATTTTTTATTTTGGCTGTCGGATGCCCCGATTCTAGACCACTAAAGCATAAGATGCGCTGTAATATTTTAAAGGCTAAATCGAGAATACTTCTTAGGAGTAGCAGGGGAATTTCCTTACTTTTTATTTATCAGAGAATTTTATGAAACCTTATTATCTTTATGATTTGCCCACAAGAATATTCCATTGGCTCTTTGCTGGCTTTTTCTTAATTGCATTTATTATTTCTAAGACCGTTGACGACGACTCTTCCCTGTTTTCGTGGCATATGCTAGCAGGAATGCTTTTAGTCTTTGTTGCATTTTTAAGAATTATTCTGGGAATAGTTGGTGGTAATTACTCAAAATTCTCAAGATTTTCGTTTGATCCACGCGATTTATTTCATTACTTTAAAGGTATTTTGACTGGAGATAAAAAGCGTTGGCATGGACATAACCCAGCGTCAAGTTGGGTGACGGTAATAATGTTAGCGTTAGCTTTAGGACTTGGAATTACTGGATATTTAATGAGTAGTGGAGGTGAAAATGATTTTTACGAAGAACTCCATGAATTATTAGCAAATGCATTTATTATCGTTGTAATACTTCATATTTGTGGAATTGTTCTCCATACTCTTCGTCATCGAGAAATGATTAGCTTAAGTATGATCGGTGGACGGAAAAAAGATCTTCTGCCAAATGCAGATTCTTCTTCTAATCGGACAACTTTAGGATTAATTTTTCTAGGATTGGTGATTATTTTTGGGGTATATCTTGGAGTTAATTATAATAGCTCAAGGAGAAGTATAAATATCTTTGGGACTATGCTAAGTTTGGGAGAAAGTGAAGAGAATGAATCTAAAGAAAATCATAAAAAATCTATAAAAAATCAGAAAAAGAATAATAGTAATAGCAGAAAGCGTAATAGGGATTGAGATACTTTATGGTAAGTCACTACTAAATATTTAAAGGACTTTTCTGTAAGTCAAGTTTATAGATCGAGCTCCTCTAACTTTTACGCAGTATAGATTATTGAATTAAATTTATTAAAACTTGTTTGTACATCTTTAAATTTATTTATAACTTTTAAAAAAGTTAGTTTTGAACTGTAAAATGTTTATCATTAATAAGTAAAATTTAATTTACTCCTTTAAGATAAGAATTGATTGAATACTAAAGAAAGAATTATTATTGCCGTTGTTCTGGCCCTGATTGTCGTTATGGTAGTCGTTGATATAGTAGTTGATCTGCAGGATGGCTTAAGCTTTTGGCATGTTCTGGTAGAGGGAGCAATTGGAACAGTCGCAATCTTTGGGGTTTTTATTATTCTTCGAGGAACTTCAACGCTTAAACACTTATTAGCAGATGAGATCAAGGCTCATGTTAAATACAAGGAGGAGGCAGATTTATGGCGCCTTAAAGCAATTAAATATATTGAAGGCCTCTCTCTGGCGATTGATCAACAATTGAGTTTATGGCATCTCTCGGTTGCGGAGAAAGAGGTAGCATTGTTACTATTAAAGGGCTTGAGCTTAAAAGAAATTGCATCAATTCGTAACACTTCAGAGAAAACAGCTCGTGCCCAGTCAATGGCTGTATACTCTAAATCTGGATTATCTGGCCGCTCTGAATTATCAGCGTTTTTTCTGGAAGATCTTCTAATGCCTATAAAACTAAAAGCCACATAAACTGATATTGCATCCACTTGTGCTAAAGCTTCGGCGGGCAAGTCGGAAGGCATTAAATGCATTTTTTCAAATTGTGTCAGGTCAGTATTTAATTGGTTATGTATAGAACAGCATTATTCCAGAGATGTTCACGTTGATAGATTTATTCAGTTTTTAATGTCCGAGCTAAGGTTAAGTTTTTTTGGGCATTTATGAAATTAGGTCTAATTATTAATGTTTTTTCAAAAAGTGAAATTGCTTCATTAATTTTACCTTGTCGTGCTCTTAGACTTCCCAAGTTATTTAATGCTTCTGGATATGTTGGATTAAGTCGGGCAGCTTCCTCAAAATGGGTAGTGGCTAAATCTAATCGCCCGTCAGCATCATAGGCAGCACCTAAATTAGTATGTGCCATGAAATTATTAGGCGAAATTTTCAAAGTATAACTATAAATACTTTGATTATTCTTCCAATTGGGAAGTTGAGAAATGCTTAAGAAAGCATAGATTGTTGTTAGAATTACAAAAAAGACTAATTGATAGTAATTTAATTTTGGCCACCTGTTTAGATAAAGAGCAAGCGCCAGAGTTAGACCCACATGCGGGAAATAAGTCCAGCGATCAGCCAGAGATTGTCCACCAATATGCATAATACCTATAATTGGCAGGGAGGATATTATTAGCCAAGCCAAACTTAATAGATAGTAAGGATGTTTTTGATAATTTTTAATCGAGATAGAAAGTAAAATTCCCAAGACTAGCAGGGCCCCTTCACCAACTCCGGGAGGATAATCTACTACAGGATAAAAAATTCCACCGCCAACAGGCCAAAAGAATTTTGCAAGATAGGCCAAGATGGCAGTAGTCGAAATTTCTAATCTATCTTGGATTGTTAATCCTGATAGGGAATTCAGAGATTGATCGGCTTGTTGTGCCGAGATTGTGATTAGCGCCGAAATAATTGCTATTAAAAACAATGGTAGCTTCTCTATAATTAATTTTTTCCAATTTTCAAACCGAGCTAGTATCGAGAGATCTAGAATTATAAGTAATAAGGGAAAGGTAATAATGATTGGTTTGCAAAGTAATCCTAAAGTATAGCAGCAAGTAACTAAAGTGAGTTTAAGAATTTGAGAGCGAAGTTGAGTAAGATAAATCAGTAATCCCGAAAGGCCAAAAAAGATGCTAAGTACATCTTTTCTTTCTGCTACCCAAGCAACAGATTCGAGACGTAGAGGATGCAACCCCCAAAGCAGACATAATAGAAATGCTACTAAGTGCTTAGTTCTAATTCTCAGCAAAATAAAAAATAAAATTAAAACACTTAAGGCGTGAATAATGGCATTTGTTAGATGATGGCCACCAGCCCATAGGCCGTAAAATTCAATATCAATCATATGGCTAATCCAAGTAATTGGCTGCCACTGTCCAGCATAGGGCTCTCGAAAAGCCCATTTAATATTATCCCAAGTAAGACCTAAAACTACATTTGGATTTGCAGTAACAAAGACATTATCATCAATATTTAGAAAACTATGATTTCTTACGGGTGAATAAACTAATCCAATAATTAGAAGTATTAATAAGCTAAAAAGAAATGAGGTAATGTTATGGCTTTTCAAGGAAAGTAATTTTTAAAAGTAAATTATCAATTGCTTAGTTAATCAATACAAAGCATTTCTGATATACTATAACGCATTAAGTAATGACCTGACTGCTTGCAAAAAAAGCTTTCTCCAACGCTAAAGCTTCGGCGGACAAGTACAGCTTTTTCAGCACATTGGGTTTTAGTAAATTTGTTTTGCTAGTTTTTTCCCTTATTTTATATAGTTAAAATCCAAGCTGTCCTATAGGTATTAGTCGACCAAATTTTAAACGTTAAATTTCAATGTCGCTCAGTACCTTTTACTTAGGAAAGTAAATAAAAATAGTATTTTAGATAAAAGACTACAATGGCAAGAATTTATGGAAAAGATTATAACACTAATGATCTTAAAGCTAACTAATATTATTAGATATTTTGACTAACTTATTCTACCACAAAGTTTTATTTCTTTTCTGTCCAACAGGTTCATACTGTCGCGAGGATCGTTGCCAATCTTTTTTTAAATTTGAATTAATTCCTTCGATGCGAGCTCCTTTAGAAGAGTGCGAATCTGCTGGTGCAATTAAGGCTCTCGGAGCTAACGCTAGCTTAATTGATGCCCCAGCAGAAAAATTATCAGATAAAAAGTTTATTAGTAGAATAAAAGATTACTCACCAGATCTTTTAGTTGTTGTGACAACCTTCGGCAGTCTGGAATTAGATTTGGAATGGGCAAAGATCTTAAGAAGGAGCTTTCCTGAGATAGATATCTGTTTACGCGGAGCTCCTTGTTATGTTAACAGTGAGAGAATTTTAAGGCAGTCAAATGCGATTACATTCTGCATCCGTGGTGAGTACGAAAATGTTTTTAAATCATTATTAACATTGGGTTACCGAGAAGCTCTTGGTACTGCTTATCTGCACGATGAAAAATACATCGAGCATCCAGTTCCCTTATTGGAAAAGAATTTGGATTTATTGCCGCTGCCAGATAGAAAAATTTTAAAGTCTAGTTTGTATCGGGTGCGCGGGCGCAATAAAAATCAAGCAACAATTCGTGTACAGCGAGGATGTCCTTACACTTGTACATACTGCTTGGTGCATTTGGTAAATGGGAATCAAGCCAGGCATCGTTCTCCAGAAAGTATTACCAAGGAGATGTCAGAATTAATTGTTGCAGGCACGAAATATTTTTATTTGAGAGCCGATACCTTTACTCAAGATAAAAAATGGGTAATCGCGACTTGCGAGGCAATTAAAATTAATTGTCCGGAAGCAAAATGGGTTACTACTACTAGGATCGATCGAGTTGATGCCGATATTATTAAGGCAATGAAGGAAGCCGGGTGTTACGGAATTAGTTTTGGCGTTGACGTTGCCAGTAAAAGGATTGCTGAGCAAGTTTTAAAAAGGACTGATTTTTCTCGTGCCGAACAGACCATGCGTTTATGCGATCAATTTGGAATTGTCTCCTTAGCATACATTATGATTGGTTTTGTTTGGGATGATCGGCAATCTGTAAAAGAAGCTAAGGATTTTATACTTGGTATTAGGCCTGATTTAATAACTGTTCATTTTGCACATCCCTATCCGGGTACGGTTTATTACGATCAGGTTCAAGAAGTAAAACAAAGCATTAAATTAATTAACGCCAATCAGGCGCAGTCAGCTCCAGCAATTGAAACTGCTGTTTTATCTCAAAAGTATTTGCTAAAGATTAGTCGTAAAATCCAATTAAGTCATTATCTTCGGCCCCAAGTAATTTTAAAGATTGTAAAAAAGGTAGTTTCTATCTAAGGTTCATATATAATTTATGATTAATATGACATGAGAATATTTTTAATAGCTTTCTACTCTATTTTATTATTCTCATTTCAAGCCTTGGCCATTGGTGGTTCCGGCGAAGATGCGATTAATCAAGTAAGTGTGGAATCAGCAACTTGCCAATCTAGTATTGAAACTTTAGGTAACACTTATGTTCAAACAAGAGCATTAGCAATCGGTGCTTGCTTGAATGCTCTTATTTCTTGTGACCAAGCGGCAACAAACATATTAGCCGAACATTGTCGAAATAATTTAATAGAAAAAAATGTAGGTATTTGTGCAGCGGGCGTATTGGATTCTGGCACGCTGTTTATTGGAGCAAACTCTACTGCAGCTCTTTATTTAGCAGCGTCTACGGCAATTATCGATCAGGCTTTAATAGATTTTTTTGATGCAGTTGCTACTGATTGCATTGGAGTGACTAATGTCGATTTATCTAACTCAGCTCAGGGACTTGGTTTTACTCCAACTCCCACAACTATCAATCAACTTGGTGATTTATTAAACCAGACACCTGGTGGTTTTACTTGTCTCTCCAATGCAGTAGTAAAAGAGTCCTTTCCACTTGTGGATCGAATACTTATTGATATACAGGATAAGCATAATACTTGTATTGCAGTTAGTGGAGTATCTAATTTAGGAGATTCTTGTACTTTAGATATAGATTGCGGTGCAACAACAGGAAGGTGTGGGAAATTATCAGCATCGTTAATTAATTCAGATGGTCCGGGATTATTAAGTTGTACATTAGCAGCTCCTTGCCCAGAAGGATTTGCCAAAACACCCGATGCTAGAATTTGTGAACCTTGTGTTAAAGGAAGTTTTACTAGTACTTCCGGCGCAACGGCATGTGCCTTCTGTGCTGAGGGAAGTTATGCTCCATTAGAGGCAGCAAATGAATGTTTACTTTGCCCGCAAGGAAAATTTAGTGACGCATATGGAGCAGAGGAATGTACTCCTTGTCCAGCAGGTGAATTTAATTTAGGAACAGGTTTAACTTCATGCGACCCTTGTCCTGCCGGTAAATTTAATAGTGCTAGTGGATCTACATATTGTTACAATTGCCCGGCAGGAACTACAAGTCCCGAAGGATCGAATTTATGCACAAACTGTTTAGCTGGAACTTTTTCAACTTCAGGCGATTCCAGTTGTAGTCAATGTGTTGCAGGGTCGTTTAGTTCGGCAGCAGCAACTTCTTGTACTAATTGTCCCGCTGGTAAAATTAGTACTGCTGGTGCTAGCTTATGCACTAATTGTCTTGCTGGAACATATTCTTCAAGTGGAGATTCTATATGTTCACAATGTGCTGCTGGAACATTTAGTTCCGCTGCCGCAGGTTCCTGTACTAATTGCCCTGCAGGTAAAATTAGTACAGTCGGTGCTAGCACTTGTACTGATTGTCTTGCTGGCACTTACTCCACAAATGGAGATTCCGTTTGTAGTCAATGTGTGGCAGGAACATTCAGTTCAGCATCCGCAGCTTCTTGTACTAATTGCCCTGCGGGTAAAATAAGTACTGATGGTGCTAGCAGCTGCTCTAGTTGTGTTGCTGGAACTTACTCCGCAAGTGGTGATTCCGTATGTAGTCAATGTGCCAGTGGTAGTTATAGTACTATTGGTTCCGATTCTTGTTCGCTATGTCCTGCTGGAACTAAAAGTGAAAATGTTGGCGAAGCGTCCTGTGTAAATTGCAACGCCGGATATTTCTCAACTGTTGGAAGTTCAACTTGTGAGCAGTGTTTAGCTGGAACATTTAGTGAAGAAGCTTCGGGAGTTTGTCAGCCATGTGCTGGAGGAATGATTAGTACTGCAGGTGCTAGCGCCTGCACTAATTGTTTAGGAGGTACATTTGCTAGTAGTGGATCAAGTCTATGCAGTGCATGCCCAGCTGGTAAATTCAGTGCCACGGCATCAAGTTCATGTACCAATTGTCCAATTGGAACAATAAGTGCTGAAGGTGATTCAAGTTGTAGTGATTGTCCTGCTGGAAAATATAACGACACACCTGGTTCGGCGATTTGTACTAACTGTGCCCCTGGTAAATATAGTAGTGAGGCTGGGTTAAGTGAATGTCTAAGCTGTCCGGCTGGTAAATACTCTGGAGCAAATGCTTCTGAATGTACTATCTGCTCAGCAGGAAGTTTTTCTAATCCAAGTTCGAGTTCTTGTTCTGCGTGTATTGCTGGAACATTTAGTAATGCAGGTGATGCAACTTGCACTCCTTGTTCACCAGGTACTTATAGTGATCAAGGGGCAGGAATTTGTACTCCTTGTCCAGAAGGGACCTATTCTTCAATAGCAGGTTCGAGTGCTTGTCTCCCATGCTCCGATGGCACCTCCAGTTTTGAGGGATCGTCCATTTGTAATCCTTGCCCCGAAGGTACAATCGAAATTTCTGGAATTTGTTCTGCCTGTCCTGCTGGTAAGTTTGCCGCATTGGGGGATCTCGTATGCACTGATTGTTTAGCAGGAACTTTTAGTATTTCTGGATCCGCTAGCTGTCAGTCATGTCCAGGAGGAACGTTTAGTAGTAATAATTCTGCTAGTAATTGTGAGCCATGTGCTGTTGGTAATTTCAATTATAATATTGGACAAACATCGTGCCAAAGCTGTACTGCCGGAACCTATGCTAATGCAACTGGAATGTTAAATTGTCTTGATTGTCCTGAAGGACAGATTAGTGCCAATGGATTTACTAATTGCTTAAGTTGTGGACGTGGAAAATACAGAAGTCCAGACCGAACAGCATGTCTTTCATGTCCTTCAGGATTCTATAATGATAACGCTGATGCTGATTCATGTAAGAGTTGTGCTGCCGGAAGTTTTAAATCTGAATCGGGAGCATCTGCCTGTAATGACTGTATTCCTGGAACAGTAAGCGTTGCAGAAGGATCTTCGGTATGTGAAGCTTGTCCGGCAGGAGCGTTCGCAGAAAATTCCAGATTATCTAGTTGTAGCACATGCCCAGCAGGAACATTTAGTTTGGTAGGATCTAGTAACTGTCAAGATTGTCCCGCCGGATATTTTCAAGCAAATGCTGCAGCTTCCTCCTGTTTGCCGTGTCCGTTTGGTTCCTATAGTTTAGCAGGTGCGCGTGAATGTATTCCTTGTACTAAAGGATCTTATTCTGACACTTCTCCTGGAACCAGTTGTAAGGATTGCGAAGTTGGAACATTTTCAAGTACTGCTGGTCAGAGTAGTTGCACGGAGTGTTCTCCCGGATCCTTTGCCGCATTTGAAGGCAGTAATAATTGTATCGCCTGTCCCCTTGGTCAGTATAGTTCAACTGGCGGGGCTAGTTGTTTACAATGCCCGCTTGGAGAATTTAGTTCTAACCTTGGATCTGTTACCTGCTCTAAATGTTTCCCTGGTAGCTATTCGCCTACTTTGGGTGCGAGCTCTTGTTTAGCTTGTCCGAAAGGAAGTGTTACTAAAAAATCAGGCGCTAATAAATGTAAGATCTGTAAAGAAGGCACTAAAGCTAATCGAACAAAAACAAAGTGTGTGAAAGTACATTAGGCGGTACGGTAGTTTTACTTATTGTCTATGATATTATTAGTTAAAAAAATTTTAATAATCTATTTATTTCAAAAAATTAGCTTAGCGTTGGATATAAACTCCTGCTCTTTAAGTGAAATTAAAGATGTTTCTGACTGAAAAACACTTCAAAATCACATTTACCATATTGGCTAGCATAACTAATATTGTACCATTTTAAGATAGATCCTCCCAAGAACGCTCAACTAGCTTTTTTGACTAGTCAGATAGTTAGACTAATATTAGTCTTAACTAGTCTTAACTAAAATTATATGAAAAAAATAATTCAAATTTCTATCCTCCTCCTAATATTTCTAATTTTAATCTCCTTAGTCGGTATACCGACTTTGCGCACCCTACTAAAACGCGACTCCTTTCCTAAAAATTTAAGTTTAAACTCTATAAATTACCAAACTAGCCCGGCGATTGTTAAGTTCCCGGAAGGAGCAAAAAGCTTTAAAGCCTTTGATCAAAATCTTACAAATTTAAAACAGAGAGTCTTAGTCGCTAAGATGTTAAAAAAATACACTGGGAAGATCTTAAAAACTAGCCCATCTGCTAAGATTTATGTTTTAAAAAAAATCCCGAGTACAGGTAAATTTAAGATTTTTAACAAGTATTCGAAAATTAGACTGACACAAGAGGCTAAGGTGTATGGAATAGTAAATCCCGAAGCTAGAGCTGAGTTATTATATAACTTTAATCATCCAGATTATTTTCAAATAGAAAATATTAAAAGCATTGCCGACCAGAAGTTCATTGAGAAAAAGGATCAAGATATCGAGATCAAATTTGGAAGTGAGTTTTCTGCTAATAGTATCAATCCTAACTTGGGAATCGAGTCAGTTATAATAGTGTTTTTTGATAAAGATGGCTTACCCATCAAAAATGCTATTGAGGTCCCCTTGACTCCTGTTAATGCTGAGAACGGCGACATTTCAAATACGGAGATTGAAACAGGTTTCTTAGATAATGCTGAAGACCTGCCGGAAGATCCTGCGATTTATACGAAAAATTCTTCAAATACTCATTTAGCATGCAATGGTAATCTCTGCGAAGCGGTGCAGGGTGCCGGAACAGATCAATGTGCCGACAATTCAAATTGTCGTCGGCATAATGAATGTGATGCTGAAGGATTTTGTAAAGTGATTAGAACTCCAGGCTTGGATCAGTGTTCTGGACCTGAAGATTGCAGTCATCATAAAGACTGTAACAGTGATGGCATCTGCGCCAGAGTATCGGGAGAGGGAGATGATACCTGTACTAGCGATTCTGAATGTGGGCATAAAGAATGTAATAGTAATGGAATCTGCAAACAAGTTTCAGGTTCTGGATCCGACACTTGTACCAGCGATACAGATTGTAAGCACAAGGAATGTGATCCTGATGGATATTGCGTTCAAAAAGATGAAGCTGGAGAGGATGAATGTACGATAGATACTGATTGCGAACATCAGTATAAGAGCTGTGATGTTAACACCTGCGAGACTTTTAATGGCCCTGGCGTTGACAACTGTTCCACAGATGATGACTGTTCTCATCTAGAATGTCATGATCAAACTTGTATGCCAACTCCTGGTAAGGGACAAGACAGCTGTGAGACTAGCATGGATTGCATCTATAAGGCCTGTAATGAAAGTGGATATTGTGAATACACTGCTGGAACAGAGGAAGATGAATGTACTTCAAATAGTGAATGTGGTCATAAGGAATGTAATAGTAATGGAACTTGCAAACAAGTTTCAGGTTCTGGAACAGATACTTGCAGTTCAAGCGATGATTGTTCACACCGTATTTGCGAAGGTATATATTGCACACTTGAGAGTGGAGAAGGTGAGGATGAATGTGCACAATCCACAGATTGTACTTATGCCGCCTGCAATAGCGGATATTGTACACAAGTAGCTGGCAAAGAATCTGATCAGTGCACGTCAGATTCTGAATGCGGGCACAAAGAATGTGATGGCGAATATTGTCATCAGACAGAGGGTGAGGGGGAAGATACTTGCGAGGATCATTCAGATTGCCTTGAAGAGGATCCAAGTCCAGATCCGAGCCCAAGTCCAACTAGGAGGCCCCCTCATCCTTTTTACGGTATATCGTACGATGAGCCTATAACTATACCTGACAGCATTAGGGCTAGTGTGGATATTATAAAACTGACTAAGAAATCAATCTACGCCAAAGGATCTTCACTTGGAGACCCAGAGGCAGTAATTAAAGTAGAAGTATTCCATGATCTAAAATGTGGAATGTGTAAGTATTGGTTCTTTGATACCTTACCCACATTAACAAAAGAGTATGTGGAAAAAGGCTTAGTGGAATTTAAATTCTTAGATTATCCTTTAATCATGCGAGAACCAGAGATTACCTTGGCTAATGCAACATTATGCGCAGGAGATCAAAGTAAATACCTCGAGTATGCTAATAAGTTATACTCCGACATGAAAAACAGCAATCAGTCCAAGATTTATGACTATGCTGAAGTGCTAGGATTAGATCTGCAGGATTTTCGTACATGTGTTGAAAGTAAAGTAAAAATTAAACAGATTAAAGATAATGTTGAGAAGGGGGAAATTGCCGGTATTAATGGTACGCCAATGTTTTTAATAAATGGGCAGCTAGTTAAAGGGGCAAAGCCAGTTAAGGAATTTCAAGATCTATTTGATCAAATACTTGCCAAATCTGATGCCTAACTGCGCCAGTAAATAATTTTGTGTTTAGTAAGCACCAACACAATAAATATCGCAGATAAAATTAAATATTAATTGACATTTAAGAATTTGTTAGTAATACTTGCATTATGGTGCAAACATGCAAAAAACCAGATTCCCCCAAAGTAGCTGCTTCCCTTACTGGGGAGATTGACGAACTTTTAGCCGTAGCGCTCTTTCGGGCTCTAAGTGATCCTACTAGAAATAAACTTCTTGCTTGCTTAGCAAAATGTGGTCGAGCTTGCTCCGTATCAGAATTAGCTGAGTGTTGCCATGTTGATTTTTCAGTAGTTTCCAGACACCTATCGATACTTGCAACTGCAAATATTGTAGAATCTTACAAGGAGGGTCGAACTGTATTTTACAAAGTCAGATATGAAGCAGTTACAACAGTACTTAAAAATTTAGCCCAGGCCTTTGAAGATTGTTCGTTAGGCAACACAAAACTCATTCCAATAAGAAAAAGGAAAAATAAATGACACTTAACTCAGAAGTAAAAATAAAAATTCTTTTTCTGTGTACTGGAAATTCTTGTCGAAGTCAGATGGCTGAAGGTTGGGCTAGAGAACTTAAGGGAGAAAGGATTGAACCTTACTCAGCGGGAACAACTCCTCAAGCTATTAATCCTTTAGCTGTTAAAGTGATGGCAGAAGTTGGAATTGATCTTACAAAACAAACTTCAAAGCATATTAATTCACTAATTGGGGTCAACTTTGATTATGTAGTGACAGTTTGTGATGCAGCAAGTGAAGCCTGTCCAATTCTGCCAGGTCTGACAAAGAAGTTACATGCTGGATTTGAAGATCCGCCCAAGCTCGCAGAAGGAGCTAAATCTGAGGATGAAGCACTTCCTCATTACCGAAGAGTGAGAGATGAGATTAAAGAATATGTTAAAACACTACCGGAAGCTTTACTTGATCAGAGATTTTTATGAACAAGAATCTCAAGCAGAGTTTATCCTGTGACTCCGTCTTATGCCCTAGCGCATTAGGGAAACTTTCCTTTCTAGATCGTTGGCTTACACTTTGGATATTCCTTGCTATGGGAGTGGGGATAGGAATTGGCTTCTTTGCTCCATCAGCTGTTACTCTGCTTACTTCACTTTCTGTAGGAACTACTTCAATTCCAATTGCCCTAGGGCTAATTGTGATGATGTATCCGCCTCTTGCCAAGGTGAGATATGAAGAGTTGCCTAGAGTATTTAAGGATTGGAAAATATTAGGTCTGAGTTTAATTCAGAATTGGATAATTGGCCCGCTCTTAATGTTTGTGCTGGCATTACTTTTCTTAAGTGATAAACCAGAATACGCCATTGGACTAATAATGATTGGCCTAGCTCGTTGCATTGCTATGGTACTTGTTTGGAATGATTTGGCTAAAGGGGATTCAGATTATGCGGCGGGACTTGTTGCTTTTAATTCCATTTTTCAAGTTCTTTTCTTTTCAGTCTTTGCTTATGTTTTTATAAAAATCTTACCGCCGCTATTTGGTTTCGATTTTGAATCAGTTGATCTATCAAGTATTACAATTGCTGAAATTGCCAAAAGTGTTTTTATTTACTTAGGAATTCCCTTTTTAGCTGGAATGGCTTCGCGCTTTTTTCTAGTTAGAAAAAAAGGCATAGAATGGTATCAAACAAAATTCATACCCATGATTAGTCCGCTAACATTAATTGCACTACTTTTTACAATTGTGGTTATGTTTTCTCTTAAAGGCGAATACATAATTGCCCTACCATTTGGTGTGATGCGAATTGCAGTTCCACTGCTAGTCTATTTTGTCGTTATGTTCTTAGTCTCCTTTTACCTAAGCTACAAAGCAGGAGCTAACTATGACAAAGCTGCAACCTTAAGTTTCACCGCAGCCAGTAATAATTTCGAATTAGCAATTGCAGTCGCAATCGGTGTTTTTGGAATCAATTCTGGAGCAGCTTTTGCCGCAGTTATTGGTCCCTTAGTCGAAGTTCCCGTACTAATGGGCTTAGTCAAAGTATCATTATTATTTAAAGAAAAGTTTTTTAAACAAAATATAATTTAATTAGGAAAAGTTAAAATGAAAACAATTCAAGTATATGACCCGCCAATGTGTTGTGCTACCGGAGTATGTGGAACGGAAATTAATCCCGACCTTGTTAACTTCGCGTCGACCTTATCAAAGTTAGCTGAGCAAGGGGTCAAGGTGGAACGCTTTAATTTGACTCAACAGGCAATGGCCTTTGCGCAAAATATAGCAGTTAAAGAACTGTTGGAAAAGGAAGGCACTGATGCACTCCCTGCTATATTTATTGATGGTCAGATATATTTAACAGGTCGTTATCCAACTGGGATTGAGCGCCCAGCTTTTTCTCGGGCAGCTTTGGCAGAGGATGAAAAGTAATGATATGAATATTCAATTTTATCAACCAGACTCTGCTAAAACTTCCCGCTACTTATTTTTTACAGGCAAGGGCGGAGTGGGTAAGACTTCACTGTCCTGTGCAACTGCTCTTAAATTAGTTGAAGCTGGCAAACGTGTTTTATTAGTGAGTACTGATCCAGCATCTAATCTAGATGAAGTTCTAGAAACCAAGTTAACGAATATCCCAACTGTGATTGCAGGTGCGCTAGGACTTGACGCAATTAATATTAATCCAGTTGCGGCAGCAGCAGCTTATCGGGAAAAATTAATTGCACCGATGAGGGGTTTGCTTCCAGCTGCGGCGCTAGCCAGTATGGAAGAACAACTCTCTGGTTCTTGCACAGTCGAAATCGCAGCTTTCGATGAGTTCTCCGGTTTAATTGGAGATCCTGAAACGACTAAGTTATATGACCATGTAATTTTTGATACTGCACCGACGGGTCACACTCTTAGGTTAATGAGCCTAGCCAAAGCTTGGGATCAATTTCTAGATAATAGTACTAGTGGTACTTCTTGTCTTGGGCCTCTTGCTGGATTAGAAAAGCAAAGAGTAATTTATGAAAATACAGTTAAAACACTATCGGATGCAACAGCAACAACGCTTGTTCTTGTGAGTAGACCTCAAGGAGCGGCACTACGTGAGGCCGAGCGGACTTCCAATGAACTCCGCACATTAGGAGTAAGTAATCAGTGCTTAGTTATAAATGGAATATTTGAAACCAGTTGCCCCGAAGATCTTACCGCACAAGCCATGCAGCAACGTGGGCAATCAGCCATTGCTTCCGCGAAGGAATTTATTGAAAGCATGCCAACATTTCAAGTGCCACTCAGAGCGATCAATATTTTAGGAATTGAAGGTCTACGCGCACTGTTATCAGTTAATCAGGAGCTAGCTACTGAAGCTAAACGTGAATTAGTTAAGTGGACTCCTCCATCCATGGAAAGCTTAGAAACTCTTGTCGCTAGTATGGAAAAACTAGGACATGGTGTTATTATGACCATGGGTAAAGGGGGCGTAGGTAAAACCACAATAGCGGCAGCAATTGCAGTTACTCTCGCCAATCGTGGACATTCTGTTCACTTAAGCACGACAGATCCTGCTGCGCATTTAGCACAAACTCTAGCTGGTAAAGTAGCAGGTTTAACTTTAAGCAAGATTGATCCAATTGCGGAGACAACTGCCTACCAAGTTGAAGTAATACAAAAACAAAGTGCCGAGATGGATCAAGCAGCACGATCATTACTAGAGGAAGACTTGCGATCACCATGCACGGAAGAGATCGCTGTGTTTCGCGCTTTTGCGCGTGAAGTTGGACAAGGAACAGATCGCTTTGTTGTTTTAGATACTGCGCCAACAGGTCACACATTATTACTTCTTGATGCTAGCGAAGCCTATCAAAAGGAACTTGAGCGGCAGGCTCGTAGCACTCAGCCGGAAGAAGTTTTACATCTTCTTGAACGATTAAGAGATCCAAGCTTCACTCATATACTGCTAGTCGCACTTCCCGAAGCAACCCCAGTGCATGAGGCCTCTGGACTACAGGATGATTTACGCCGTGCAGGAATAGAGCCATATGCTTGGGTTATTAATCAGAGTCTTCTAAATAGCGGATCTTGTGATCCACTTCTGCAAAAACGAGAAGAAGCTGAGCATCGTTACATAGTTGAAGTAGTTAAAGAACTTTCAACTAGAACTGCTTGCTTACCTTGGCAAGCGGAAGAGCCTGTTGGTCCAGTTGCCTTAGAACAACTGGCAACAAAAACTTTAAAATTATGAGTTAGATATATAGATGCTTATTTACGGAGAAAAGCTCATACTAAAACCCATCGAGTGTAAGACTTAGTTTTGAAAAGTTTATAAAGACTTATTTTTATAAAAATCAGTCTTTGAATACTTGAAGTTTAAGCCCAAAAAATAATTTCCTTGTATAAGTCCTTGATAGACTTTCTATTCTAATTATTATCTAACTCACCGGTTAATGTGTTAAGAAATTTTATAATATCTGTTATCTCATTATCACTTAATTCTCTTCCTAATTGATGCTGAGCCATCAATCGAACTGCTTGATCCAAATGTTTGATACTTCCATCATGAAAGTAGGGACTAGTTTTCTCAACATTCCGAAGAGTTGGAACTTTGAACATAAAACGATCTTCTTCTTTACCAGTGATTTCAGCTCGACCAGTATCTTTAGTTAAATAAGGTTTAACTAAACCAAGTTTTTGGAACATTTGACCACCAAGTCCCACGCCATTGTGACAACTACTACAGCCACTTTCCACAAATTTTACAAAACCTCGTTTTTCTTCTTCGCTTAAGGCGCTTTCATTACCTTTAAGGTACTCATCGAACTTTGAAGGGGTAATTAATGTTCTTTCAAAGGCTCCAATTGCATTTCCAATATTTTGAAAGCTAAGTGGATTTTTATCCATTGGAAATGCTTTAGTAAATTGTTCCACATATGTTTGATCAGCTTTAATTCGAGAGACAACTTGTTTCTCTGATTTCATAGCCATTTCGACTGGATTCATAATGGGACCCAAGGCTTGCTCTTCGACATTCTTTGCCCGACCATCCCAAAATTGTAAAAAGTGTAATCCGGCATTCATGACAGTTGGTGAATTTCTATTGCCTAATTGTTTCTTATGTCCTTCTGAAAATTGTTTTCCATCTACTCCATAATTATCTAATTGATGACAGGAATTACAGGAGATGTCGCCCGCTTGAGAAAGCTTTGTTTCAAAGTAGAGTCTTTTCCCAAGTTTTATTCTATCTTGTAGTTTCGGATCATTAATACTTGGATCAATTGATATGGGTTTGAACTGAGACTTATATGCTTCTGGAACTATTGTCTCAGCTGCAATATTTAGATTCACAAGTAATAGAAGTGAGATTAGAAAGATTTTCATTCGTATAAAAATTTATAAAAATAGCTAACAGTTTTTTGTAAGGAATAAATTAATACTTTAATTTATAATTTAAAGACTCTCACAATCATTAAACTTAATAATTCATTAATTAAGAATTTAGTTTAATCGGGGACCTTTCGATAATAATACAGAATCAAATTTTATTTCTTATCAGTACTACAAGTTGAAATATTTAATGGGCAGTAAGCAGGACACCATTTCATGATCCCAGTAAGTAATGGAACTAGTCCAATTAAACCCCACCATGAACTAAACATTAATCCAGCTGATAAAACTAGAAGTCCAATTATTATTCGCAAGACACGATCATTTTTCCCGACATTACATTTCATAGAATAGCCTATTGTAGCAAACTTAATAGATATAATAGTCCATTAAGCATTGTCACACAAGCAAATTAATCTAAATATACTAGGTCACTTAGATAATTATCGTTTTTTATCTAGTCGCCTAATATATATAAATCAAAAACTATCTATTAGCGGTGACTCTAGGTTATGCTAGTGAAATATACGACTTAAATTTGATTAATTTCTTGGGAGAAAACATATGTTAAGTTGGTATGTGAAATGAAAAGGTTTTTTACAGTTTTTCTTCGCGGGGTTAATTATTCTAAGAGCTGTTTTGAGGATGATTGGAAGTTAGCGAATATTTGGAAATATTTTCACCATAAAGAATTTTATAAATGAGAAAGAAATTTCCCCGCTTTTATTTATATCTGCTATAGTATCAATAAGACTTGTTTTGATTAGCTTTTCGCAGTCGTTTTAGTATAAACTTAATATTTGACTAAAAATGAATGACAGTGGACGAGCAAGATAAAAGCTAAGACGTTTTTTTGCCCTAGAATACAAGACAAAAACCTCGTTATCTTGAGTTTATAATTCTCAAAATGATAGGTAGAGCCTTAGATTTCTTTTTTTGTTTTGATATTCATTAATGCAATAAAGAATTAGGTTCTAATGAACATTTTTTAATTTTTCATACCATTATGTATCGCTATTTTCTGATATTAATTTTAGCTCTAACTTCTCTGACACTTTTAGCAGAAGAGGATCCACGGCCGATGGTTAAAGCTTATGAAAATTTTAAAGATATTCAAAAAATAATTCATAATAATGATAAGTCCAGCTTAACAGAGGCAGAAAGAATCAAATTATACGAACTTGTGACTTCACTTAGAGGTTCACTCCATAACTTCCAAGATTATCCGAACCAAGCAAGTCTTCCAGCGTTTAAGGATAACTTGGAACAATTACTAAGCACCCTAGATCAAGTGCAAGCGAATCTTAAAACTCCAGGTTCTAGCGATGACTGGTCACTTTGGCGACTAAAAACCATCAGCACCAGTTGTCAAACTTGTCATGCGAATTTTCATGTTGATATATCCTTTAAAGACAGTGATATCCCTCAAAATTTTAATAGTTTTGAAAAAGCGGAGTTCTTATTAGCAAGTAGGCAATACGTGGATGCTAAAAAATATTACTGGGAATTTATTACTCAAGCAGATTATCAAAAATATGGATTTAATTATGCCTTTAACCGTTGGATCGATTTAATTGTTCGGGTTATGCATAATCCAGAATTGGGAATTAAGAAATTAAATAATTTTATCAAAAAAAATCCTAAAATTTCCAAGTATGAACTGCAAGATTTACATGCTTGGATTAAATCCTTAGAGGATTGGAAAAACGTTGGTGGTCAAATCTCTTTAGTGTTTTCAGAAAACAAAGCTTTAATCTCTGATCTTTTACTTTCTAACCAACCAATTTACGAAAAGATAAATTTAATAAAGCTTTTAAGAGCAGCAGCTGGTTTTCATAAGATGTACGAACGTGGTCAGATGACTCCCGAAGAAAATCGAAAAAGCTTATTTTATTTAGGTTTAATATATGCGCGTACGCCGATGTTTTTTATTTATGAACTTCCAGAGATGTATCTTAAACTATGTATTAAACAATACCCAGGTAGTGACGAAGCTAAAGATGCTTTTGAACTTTTAAAAGAATTAGTAACTAATGGTTTTACAGGCAGTGGTGGAACACACCTTGATCCAACTATTAAGATTGAGTTAGATCAACTGATGGGATTAGCATATCAGGAATAGCTTTTAACAATAAATTATTCCCTAAATAGTATTTAGATTCTCAATAAAGCCTGAGTAAGTAAATCATACTAGCTGTATGAAATAATTAATTTGGACATCGATTACGATATTCTAAACTGAGTCATGATAATTGATAGCCGATCAGATTAGACAATGTACTTTGGTTTTCTTTTATTGACAGTAAAGAAATAAATTTTTAGTTTACAACTATATGACTATCTTTTAAAGTACACGTGGAAAAAATCTTTAGTTTTTAAATAGAGATTTATAGTCCTTTTAATCTTTGGAAAAACAAAATGAAAAAAATATTTACTTTTGTGATACTAATTGCAGCAACATTAATTTCAGCTTGCACTTCAGTTTCAACACCACCAGAACCAAAAGTTGAATCTACCTTACTTCGCTCCTCAAAGGGACCTTTGGTTCAACAACGAACCGACTTAATAGAGGCAACCGCTACAGTCAAAAAAATTAATTATCAGTCCAGAGAAGTGGTTTTGTTAAGCCATAATGGAACTGAAACTAAGATTATAGTATCTGATGAAATCAAGCGTCTTAATGAAATTAAAGTTGGTGATCAGGTCAAAGCAAAATACTACGAGAGCCTTGCCTTTGAAGTTCGTCCAGTGACAGAGAAAGAACGCTCAAATCCAGCTACCTTTGACATAGTTGCTGGAAAAACTGATTTAGATTTACCACCGGGAGTTGAAGTTGCCTCTGTCCTCAATACTATTGTAACTATTGTAGCGATAGATCAGGAGAATGCCACCGTTACTGTCTTAACGCCGAATAAATCTAAGCAAGTTCTAAATGTTAATATCCCTGAAAATCTTACTCGGGTAAAAGTTGGTGATACTGTTCTAATTAGTTATGCCGAGGCTGTAGCTCTTTCAATTAATCCTTTGGTAAAATAATTTTGCAATAATACACTAGGCGACTAATTGTTGAATCTATAATTTTCAATGTCGCCTTGTGTAGTTACTATCTTTCACCATTGGATGATTTAGGTATTAGTTAATATATTAATCTTCGTTTCTTCTAAACCGCCTAATAAAAACTGAACTAAGATAGCCATTAATTCAAATTATATACATTGGGTATCACTATCTGGAATTAGGTTATTTGCTTCAATTGCAAGTTGAACTTCTCTTTTGGCAGCACGAATATATCTATTCCCATATCTTGGATTATTGGTAATCTCTTGAAGTTTAGTTACCGCTCGACTAACAATACGAGCAAGACGTCTTTCGTTTAATATAAATCTTGTTTTTAAGTCTGAATAACTAACTTCAGAACAAAATGGGCTAGGATTACAATCTTGTGTAAGAGTCGGTATCGACCATGCAAATTGCCAGTTGAGTAGTGATAAATCCGATGCTTCTAAACGCAGAGGTCTAACAAAAGATACTAAGCTTGGAACTTTTCCACCCAATTGCATTATCTCTCGGGTGGATTTTATTACTAGACTCTTAAGTTTAAGAGAGGAGGAGTCAAGTATTAATTGTTGCGCAGTATTATTAGTTTCAACACAAGTTAGACAGGAATAGCCATCGCCATTACAAACTCCACAGTGATCAATTTCTGCTGAGCCATTAAAGACTCCATCACAATCTTGAACTTGAATAACACAGGAGTTACTACAAGCATCATTATCAATAACATTCCCATCGTCACATTGTTCACCTGTCTGCAAGATAGCGTCACCACATGCCGGAACTAGACAGCTCTGATCGCAGATCTCAATTTCAGCGGCATTTAATGTCACAGCACCAGTCCGTGCAAATGCTCTACCACATTGTATACTAGCGCCAGTATTTAATGTAATACTTGCAAGGGCAAGGACATTACCGGCAAAAGCTGTGGTTGTTCCAAAAGTTGCTGAACTTCCTACGGCCCAGTAGATGTTATCATTGGAGCTGCCTATAATATTAACCATAGAGCCACTAGCGGTAGTTAAGGTTGATCCAATTTGAAAGATGAAAGATGCATCTGGATCGCCCAGTGTGTTTAAGGTGAGAGTGCCTGTTAATTGGGCAGAAGAAGAAAAGCGATAAGTCCCTGGTGTTAAAACTAATCCTCCAAGATTAATCCCACTTAAATCAGCATCAAATGGTAAAACACTTAAAGTATTATAAAGAGTTGTAACCTCGACTTGGGCTTGAGCAGCAACTGCATCTGCTTGATGTACAGATCCAACTTGAGTAACACTTGATAATCCAGTGATTGTACTACTTGGACTAACACCTAGATCTCCTATAATCGTAGTGTTTCCAGTGTTGGTGATGGCAGATCCACCCAGTGCGGCAAAGTTCCGAGCACTTTCCAAAGGGGATGTTGAAGGACAGGTCTGAGCAGAAACAGTCGAAAATGAAATTAATTGTAATGCTATCAAAACGATAAATATTAACAAAAGACTTATTTTGTATCTAGGACTTAGAGTAATTATTTTACTATTCATAAATTAAATTGATTACAGATTAAATTTGAGTCAAAATAAAGTATGCTAAGTTTTATTAGGTAAGAATTATTTTTAGAATTTTATAATATATTATTTTATCGCTTTTGATCGTATGATTTAGATCATACTGGGTAAAAGTTACCTGAAGGCATGCAGCCATCTGATAACCCTAAATTTTTTACTTAGTAACCTTTAGCCAATAAGTGTTGATGATTTCAACAAGACTTCATTTTGGATTAATAATCAGTTTTTCAAATGGACAATTATGTGTGGCCGTAAACACTTCTAAAATAAATTAATATAGATAGATGGTTTCTGAGAATTGGAATTAAGTTAGCTGATAGGGATACTCTGACTTGAGTAACTCTTAATAAGTATTAGTTCCGAAGAAACTCAGCTAGATTAATTTTCATTGTTCGCAGATCTAAAAAATTATTAAGCTTGAGATTACTAGCTTTTTTAAAACATTAATCTACATCAGTCTTTGATAATCTTTATTTCAGCTATGTTAACTTCCTCGTAAATTAGATTAATTTCTTCATAATTAGCTAGCTAGATTACAAGAAAATAATTGATAGACAGGGCAAGTTTTTTTAAGGTATATTATATTGCCTTGAGTTTTATTAATAAAAATGAAGATGAATAATAAAATCACCCTTGTTCAGGTCCTAATTATTGGATTATTTTCTATAGTCTTGTTGGCCTGTTCAACTACCCACCAAAGTCGTTCTGTGCAAAAGTCTGGATTTCTTGGAGATTACTCACAGCTAAAAGCAGGAGAGAGTGACCAGGCATTACTAAGGTATGTTCATCCATCGGCACAGTGGTCAATGTATAATAAAGTAATTATTGATCCAGTTAGTTTCTATGCAAGTAAAGATTCTAAATTATCCAAAGCAAGTTACGAGGAAAGACAAGCGCTAGCTGATTATTTCACTGCCGCAATTCATATCGAATTAGCAAAAGATTATAAAATAGTAGCAACGCCTGCTCCAGATGTAATGAGAATTAAAGTGGCGATTACTGATGCGGACAGCTCCAAAGTCATGATGAATACAGTTTCTACTATTCTTCCTGTCGGTTTAGCATTAAGTTCACTTAAACGCGTAGTGACAGGTTCTGATAGTTTTGTTGGCGAAGCACAGTGTGAAATTGATATTCGTGACTCATTTACAGAAAGGCGTTTAGCTGCAGCGGTAGATAAGCGTATTGGGACAAAGGCACTACGTTCTAAATTTGGAGGATGGAATGATGCTAAAGAGTCTTTTGATTTTTGGGCAGCGCAACTACGAACTCAAATGGGAGCTGCTCGAGCTGGAAAATTAACTAATTAGTTGGTATAATTTACGAAGTTAGATGTCATTCTTGTATGACAAATGCCAAAAGGGATTTAAGGCAAGTTAGATTAATTACTAGAAGACTGCTTTTTAGTTGTTAAGTAGGACTCAAAGTGAGGAATAGCAATAGCTCCTAAGATTCCAACAATTGTTACAGCTACTAATAATTCTATTAATGTAAATTTGTTATTTTTCATTTCAGCTACGCTTAAGCTTAAATTCTACCTATTTTAATCATGCAAGTATCGTGCCAGCTTTTTAGGTCATACAAAACATAAAGAGAACTCTAATAGTTTATAATTTATATTTTAATGGCAAATTTAAGCTAGTTATTCCAAATTTATCTGGTCAAATTTTGACACTAGCAATTTCTGTCATGCGAAATTAGAAATAATTTTGAGAAAGTTGATTACCAAATAAAGCCAAAGTTGAATTATCGAAGGGCTTGGCAAATTCTATGTTCGAGATTCCTTTAACAAAAAATTAAAGTAAAAGCCTTGAATTGGCGATTAGAGTGTATGTTGTTAAAGATACTTACCCATGTCATTAGATGATGGGGAAAAGCAGTTTTATCGGATTGTTCTACTCAATAAATTTGTTAGTCAGGAGATCTTGGACCTGATTGTTAAACAGTTGGAAGGTACAAATACAAGTTTACCTGCAGAATTACGTGCCAGAAATAAAATCAGACCTGATATCATTGATAAAATAGTTCTAGGTATTCAAAATCACGGAGAAAACTTTACTAAACCCTTAATTAAAGTCATTGCCAAGGAAGAATTTAAAATTGTAGATGAACATTTAGAGCATGTCCCAGGACTCAGTGCACCAACAGAACCAATTTCATTTAATAAAATTGAACCAAGGAAATCAGTAACAATCGAATTTGCGCTTGACGTCAAAGATCAAGAAAGAAACATTCCTGAGGAATCAAAAGAAAAATTAAAATCTACTCCAATCAAAGTTGAACCTGCCAAGAATGCGCCTGCCGAGCTAATGGAGCGAAATAAGATCGAAGGTCCGGGGCTAATTCCTAATCCAATATCTAAGCCTAAGGGTTTAGGTCTTAAGTTAATTGAGTATCTTCAATACGCGCGTAATGAGGGAGCGAGTGATTTTCATTTAAGTCCAACTACCCTTCCATTTATTAGAAAACATGGTCAGATTATTAAAATAGGTGAAAAAATAATTTCTGCTGAGGAATCAATGGAAATGCTTTTTAGTATTTTATCAGAAAGACAGTTAGAAAAAATAAAATCAAATTTAGGGCTAGATTATTGTCTTATTTCTCCGGACAATTTGCGCTATCGAGCCAATATTATTCAAGGCTCTAATGGATGGTCTGGAACATTTAGGATAATTAACGAGCAATCCCCGAGTTTCGATAGTCTTGGTCTACCAAATGTTGCTAAGCGATTAACCGAGTACCATCAAGGTCTGGTGCTGGTAACTGGTTCGAAAGGGTGTGGAAAAACGACGACTTTGGCCGCGATGATTGATTTAATTAATTCCACAAGAAGGGAACATATTATTACAGTGGAGGACCCAATTGAGTACGTGCATAGTTCCAAACTTTCGCAAGTTACTCAAAGGGCACTGGGCATTAATACTATGAGTTATGCCAATGCCTTAAGAGGGGCTTTAAGGGAAGACCCAGATATTATTATGGTTGGAGAATTACGAGACCTAGATACAATTAGTGCGTCAATTTCTGCTGCTGAGACCGGACACCTAGTTCTAGCCTCTTTACATACAACTTCCGCCATCCGAACAGTAGATCGAATTATTGATGCTTTCCCAGCTAAACAGCAAGGACAAATTCGTGTGATGATTGCCGAAAGTATTAGAGGTGTAATTTGTCAACAACTACTTCCTCGAGCTGATGGAAATGGAACAGTCCTGGCAGTTGAAGTTTTGTTAAATAACGTAAGTGTTAGAAAAAATATTATCGAAGGTAAAACATTTATGTTGGATAATATTATGCAAACTAGTGTTCGTGATGGAATGATTCGGATGGATGATTCAATTTATCAATTATGGCAGCAGGGTGTAATTACTGAGGCGATCGCTAGAGAATACGCGCGAGAACCCAGTAAACTTGGTAAGAGTATGAGTGATGTTAAGTAATATTGTTTGTCAAAATTTTTTACTAATAACTGCCAATACGAAACATTTGTTAAATGTTGCTTATGCATTATTAACTTGAAGTCAGTATTTAGAATTTATGTATGTTTAATTTTTGTTCCACTGAGATTTTTTAAATTTACTCCAAATATATTATGTCTGAAATAGATAAGTATTTTAAAATATTAATTGCCGAGGGTAGCTCTGATTTACATTTAGCAGAGGGTCAAAAACCAAAAGCTAGATTGCATGGTTCGATGCAAGCTATTGGTGAGGAAATTTTAACTGGGGAGATTTTAGGTCGAATGATGCAAGAGATTTGCGAACCAAACAGATGGAAAAAATATCTCCATGTTGGTGATATGGATTTTGCCTATGCCTATGAAAAGTTGGCTCGTTTCCGAGCAAATTATTATATGCAAAATAGTGGAATGGGCTGTATTTTTAGGATCATTCCAACGAAAATTTTGACACTGGAAGACTTGAAAGTCCCACCTATTCTAAAAACCTTTGCTAATTTTAAGAGTGGGCTAGTTTTAGTAACGGGTCCAACAGGATCTGGTAAGTCGACAACTTTAGCTGCGATTATTGATTATATTAATACAAACCAAAAGAAAAAAATATTAACAATTGAGGAGCCAATCGAGTTTGTTCATCCCAATAAACAATCAGTCTTCGTACAAAGAGAAGTGGGGATTGATTGTCACTCCTTTGCCGATGCTCTGGAAACGTCAACCAGACAAGATTTGGATGTGATATTGGTGGGTGAGATGCGCGATCAAGAAACGATTGCACTTGCTCTAACTGCAGCGGAAATGGGGACCTTAGTTTTTGGCACGTTACACACTAACTCTGCGGCAAAAACAATTAATCGAATTATTGATACATTTCCTCATGATCAACAATCTCAAGTTAGAGTAATGCTTTCAAGTTCGCTCCGTGGAGTTGTTTCACAGCTCTTATGTAAAACCAAGGACGGCAAAGGTCGTTGTGCTGTAAATGAAATTCTCTTAGAAACTTCGGGTCTTGGAAATTTAATTAGAGAAGGTAAGATTGCTCAAATCGAAGGTGTGATTCAACAAGGAAAGCTGCAGGGTATGCAGTTTATGGATGATGTCCTTTGGGATTTAGCAACTAAAGGCGTTATTTCGGTGAATGAAGCTTATATGAAAGCGGGGGATAAATTAAGATTTGAAGAACTATTAAAAGATTCTAAAGAGGAGTTGGGGCACTAACAACGCCAGTTCTGAATGAAACTTAAGATTATTTGGAAAAAAAGAATTTCCTTAGTTAAATTACTTTTGGACTCTCTTTGAATATTGATTTTATAAAAAATTAATATTAGCGGCTTTTTCTAATCCTTTATTTACTTTCGCTTCCTCTAATGCTGAACCTTCCACCTTCGCTGAAGCTACGGCGGACAAGTCAGCGGTCAAGTATCTAGGTTTGAATGAAAATAACAACAAAGATATTCAACCCAAAGGAATTTCGAATTGGTTTATTGGAAACTCACTCTTGAGTTTACTATATTATAAATCTTTAATAGCCACTTGAACCTTCTTAATAATTGTCCTTTGGGTCTTTTTTATTTTACCTAATTTACTTTGATCGCCAGAAGTAGCCTCACGAGTAGATTTATTAAGGTTAATAATTAAACTTTTTATATCAAGCCTTACAGCATTCAGACTAAATGCTGACCAGTTCTGCTGATAAAAATTTATGATTTGTTTAGCTGAAGCTCTTAGCTTATTAAGAGCCTTTTTATTTTCAAGGGGATCCAATTTCCTGATAAGTTCCAAATGATCATTGTAATAAAACATCAGGTACATTTTCCCTAATAAATTGAATGAATTCAGATTGGTTAAGATTTGTTAGGGCGATAGTTTGTTGAATGGCTAAGATACTAATTACTGGTAGATTTAAATTTTCAGCAGTTTTGATAATGGCAAGATTATTATTGTCGCCCCATTGTTCTTGAGAGAAATAAATGTATTTAGTTTCTATAAGCTTACCATCAAGGTTGGCAATATTAGTATCTCCATTACCACTTAGGCAGTCTGCATTTGTTAAAATAGAATTTTTACCAATAACAGCACCTAGGCAAGCTGCATCTGACTGATCATTAATATGCACAAAACTATCTGAAGTAGTAAAATTTTTATTAATCTTTCCATTGTTTCTAGAAACAAAGCCGATAGAAGAACCGGTGCCACCCGAGTTAGGGTCGGCACCATTTGCTGGATAATTGGAAGAGATAATTAAGATTTGGGAATCATCTGAACCACATGATGTCGTTAGTAATATTAATAGAATCAAAAGCAAACGGAGTAAGTTTAATGATCTCATTCTTTAACTATTATAGCTGTTGATATCAAAAATTACTATCTTTAAAAGTGAAGATTTAGAGCTATAACAATAAAACTTGAGATTACTCCTATCTAAACCCAGTATGTATCAGTTGATTTTACAAGAATATGCTAAATATTTAATAGTTTATGGACGATAGATACTAAAACCCATTAATCATTGCAAAAATTAGGATTAGCTTCCTTCAATTTTTATTAGATAATATTAATCTTCGCTATGAATTCCCAGACGACGCAACAACAAATCCGAAGTAATCTAATTAATCCCTTAGAGCAACGCTATGATGATTTAATCAAATGTGTTGTTAAGATTTTTAGTACCGACCATAATTCAAGTGAAGAGCTTGATGCCTGTTTAGTAAAATTTAAAATTGACCTTCAGCCAAAGGGAGCCAAGCAATCAGCTTTAAAGCAAAGTTATTACCAAAACTTAGTTGATTTAATTGATGATACAATTGCAAATCCTAAAGCACTTGAAAAAATTAGAGTCTTGTCATCTTTAGCAGAAATGCTTACTTGTCTTTATGATTCAAAAAGTCCGATGACCCATATTTTCCTTGCAGCGAATTCTGATTTACAGACTGCCGTAGATGTTAATCACACAAGCAATCGTAAATTTTTTAGACAAGTATTTAAAAAGAGCGCTACTTTAAATCGCGAAGTACATCCAAAGAATTTTGAAGAGACTAGACAACAGATTGAATTTGGAAGACCAAAAGCAATTAATGAACATAGCCAGGTTACGCCTGATCGGGAAGTAATAAAAGCATTAGACCAACTGATAGAACTTTGTCAGTTAAGTATAAATGATTTATCGAAGGAAAGTTTTTTAGGAATTATTCGTAATTTTGGAGCTGTAAATTCCTTAGCTCATCAGACTGAAAGCGGGTCTTATTCTTTAGTTGGTAAAAATCCATTAATCGATCGGGCCTTAACAAAATTTCTACAAGATCGTAAAGCGTCAAATCTTTTTGAGTTTATTAAGGGTGATTATCTGCCGATCGTTGATTTAATTGTTGATCTAGCAAGAAATCTTCAAGCTAGAATAAATTCTTCAGGAAGCTAAATTTGCTTGTACTTTATAATAAAATGCTTAGAGTCTGAGTTTGCTGTTCTTATTTGAGATAATTTATTAAATTGTGAAATTGTAACAAGCTCTTTGTTTGCATCCTGCTATGTGCTAAATAATAATCAGCAATTTATTTTTCTTCAGCTAATTATGCGATTATTAACGATTTTATTAATTCTGCTTTCTTCCTGCACGGACGATAATACTGAAGCCTCCTCTTATTGTGGGGCCGTCGTAGATGAAAAACTCCGTAACCCAGTTTCAGAAGATCGAGGTAAGCCCGTAACTATTATTGGAATTTCCGAGCCCAATTTGATTTCAATTATTGACGATGAGGGTCGTGCTGATTTGATCCAATTACAAGCTATAACTCCGATCCCAGAGAAGAGTAGAGCGGCTATCACCTTTTTAAATTCTTTGGGAACAGGGGCATATTTGTATCTTGCCGATGGGGATGACCAGGACAATCGCTGCGAAGTTCGAGTTGAGGACGATCTAGTTGCCCGACCCGGACAGCTTTTTAGCAACGACTCTGGACTTAGCTTTTCTGAAGAACTACTTATTAATCAGTTGGTTAATGTAGATGATCGAACTAATTGTGATGGAGATCTGATTGTCAGTTGTTTTAGCTCCTTGCAATTACTAGACTAAAATTTGGAAATATAAACCTGAATTATTTTCTTCCTTTCTTGAATCAGCAATATTCTTTATAATTCGAAGAGTTTTGCTTGTTATGCTTAACACTAAGGTATCTATGATTGAGCCTTGCTACTCTGAAATTAAAAGAATGAACTCCTGGCAATTGATTTCTTTAATTTTTTTCAATTATAATTAAATTGCGTTACTTCTATCTTATCTTAAGTTTCTTTACTGGATTGGTAATCTTATTACCAATAGAGCTGCTTTTTGGTAAAGTTAAAGATATTAAATTTGCTTTGAATCTAGAAGCTTGGGCTTATGGAATCAGCGCTACTTTGCTTTTAGCTTTTCTTTTTGCTTATAGTTGTTCCTTCTTTCGTAGGTTTAATCAAACAATCATCCAGTTTGATTTTAATATTTTCGTAAAAAGATTACCGATATCTTTAATTTTTTTTGTTTGTATTTTTCTTTTAGCATTAATTTCAAGTTTAGTTTTTAAAGTCCGCCCCCCTCAGGTAGATAGTATCGCCTATCTTTTTCAGGCTAAAATTTTTGCTGCTGGAAATCTGCTAGCACCACTTCCTAAATATCCTGAATTTTTTTATACCTATAATATTCTCTATGAGCAGAATGGAGTCTTTGCCCAGTATCCGCCCTTTCATTCATTACTTCTAGCAGTTGGTGTGTATCTGGGGAGTGTTAACGTGGTACAAATTCTTATCTCGATACTGGGAGTTGTTACTGCGTCGGTCATCTATCAGATGATTTTGCCCAACAAAGATGCCAAGTGGGCGACTTTATTATTAGCTATTTCGCCATTCTATTTATTTCTGGGCGTTAGCTTTATGAGTCATAGCACAGCATTCTTATTAATTGCTCTGACAACTTTATATTGTTTCAAATATGTAGAAAATAAAAAATTATTTTATTTAATTTTATCGGGATTTTTTTCGGGCTTGGCATTAGCAACTCGACCATTAGAAATGATTGCAATTGGTATAGTATTGTTGATTTATATTCTAAAACGAACTTGGCATGAATTGCCTATAAGCCATTTACTAATAGCTTCATTCTCTGTCTTGCCTGGCGTTTGTGTTTATTTAGGCTTTAATATGATCACCACTGGAGATCCTTTTTTAGCAGGGTATATCAAACTTTGGGGAGCTAGTCATCAATTAGGCTTTCATCAATCTCCCTGGGGTATTGATTATACTCCACTAATTGCTCTCCAAGATTTTATAATTGACTGGAAACTGATTAATGAATTTCTTTTCGAATCCCCTTGGCCAGCCTTGATATTTCTGCCTGTTTTATTCTTAAAAAAGCAAGATACCGTAGAGGATCGCTTATTTTTAATACTTTCTTTTGCGACGCCGATAGCATACATATTTTATTGGCACCGAGATTCTTTTTTAGGTCCAAGATTTTTACATGTCTCGATCTTATTTTTAATTCCGCTTTTTGTCCGTAGCCTGGGCCTGATCGATCAGCACTTCAAAAGTAAAGAATTCAGTTTAGGACATCGAGTAATTTCCTTAACTGTTTTTTGGCGTGGTTTTATTATTTTGACTATAATCTATTCACTCTGTTTTTCTTTCCCGCAGAGGGCCAATACTTATGCCCATGGAATGGCTTCATTTAAAATTAATTTACCGGAGATGCTGAAAGCTAGGAAAGTCAATAAAGCCTTAGTATTTGTGAAGGTTAGTTTTGGACACCGCTTAGTTTCTTTGCTTCGTGGGGCAGGAGTGTCTGCTCCTCTTGTCGAACAAGTTTATCGTCAATCAGATCATTGTCAGTTATCCGAGATTATTAAAAATTATTATCAAGACAAATTAAGTTTTGAGCAATTACTGACTGTACTAAATGAGTTTATTATTCAGAAGCAGGAAGTCCTTAAGCTAAATATAGCCGGAGATTCAACCTTTCGTTTAAAAGTTGGCAACAAAATTCCCGCAGAATGTCAGGATGATTTAAATTATGATCTTCAGGGTTTTGGTAATTACTCACCATTTTTTGCTGATAATTCAGTTGGTTTTAATGGAAATTATATTTTTGCTACAGACTTAAGAGATCATAATCAGAAGTTGATTAATCTTCATCCGGATTACCCAATTTTTTATTTAGTTGATAAACAGCTGATTGCCAGTTCTTAATAACTTACAATTAATATAATTTATAACTGGATTGGTTTTTTCCATAAGTAAGATTTGTGACTGTTAATAATTAATTTGTTCAAAATCAATATTTATTGGACTCTCCAATCATGGACTATCCTTTGAAGAAAGCTTCGGCGGACAAGTCGGCTGGCAAGTTACGGGCAGGTATCCCAGTTTGAATGCTTATATACAAGCAATAAAGTCAAACCAACTGGAATTCCAAAAATGGTTTTTTAGCAATTCATTCGTGATTTTTACTTTTAATAATATATTCAAATGTTACATTATTTATTATTTATCCATAACTTAGAATAGTTTACCTTCGATATATTTTGCCTTGGAAATTAAGAACGCTTTAAAAAGTTTAGATACTAAGTTGAAATATCTTGGTTTTGCAGAGGCGCAAGAATTGCTAGCTATTGCACAGGCACATTCTCAGCTGCCTTGTAAGGTGATCGATGATGGCTGTCATGAACGAGCTGAAGTAGTTCTTAAATTAGCTTTATCTGCTGGAATTGATCCTTCACTATTAAAGAGAGCTTTTGTATTTAATACTAAGGTTGGCGACTTTTTGAGTCTGAGAAAACCTCTAATTCAGCCAATTAAAGAATGGTTTCAGACGGAAAGAGAGGCTGGTCGGCTGCTGACCGGGTCAAAGTACCTTAGTAATGGGAGTATTTTTGTTGTCGATGATTATGGGGCTCTTCGTGCAGAATTAATGCCTACCGTCTATTTGGGAGATGCTGAAAATGCTACATGGGGTGTGGGGCATGTGGCTGTGATGGTCGGAGATTATGTTGTAGATACAGCTTTTCACACACCTATTTTATTTGGAGAATGGCAAGCAGAAATGAATTTACCGGGGATAATCCCCTTACTCGGAAAGATAAGATTACTTCCGGAGTTGCATATTGAGGCTTTAGATGAATTTGCTGTTAGAAAAGTATCGGCAACTTTGCAGGCCGTTTTAGAAATTAGCTTAAGTCAAAAAGATTCGAGGGGCTTAGCTGGGCAGAACATTACATCCTTATATCAAGTTTTGACGGAGGAACAGAAAACAGCTTTTTTTGAGCTATTATTTGAAGAACAAATTAAAGCTAAAGGAATGTATTCCCGTGAGCATTGGACTGAGGTTTATCCAGGACCATTAATATCAAGGGGGGAGAATTATGAGGAGTTTTGCGCAAAAAGAAGATTAGATATTAAAGATTTTTTGGCTACAAGTAGTGCTAAGCAACGTCTAGATCTTGCCTTGGAGATTTTAAAGCCTTATAAGGATTATGAAAGAATGATTCTTGGTTATCGTGTCGAATGGTTTCCGCCGCCTTCCTATTAAGCGATAATTAGGCTTTGAGAAGGTGTCATATATAGTTATGACTAAACGTAATTTTCGAATATTAAAAGTTAGTTTTCTTATTTTTGTCATAACTATATAAATTAATTTTTCCTTCGGGGGATAGTAATCCTAATAAACTGAAAATGCATGTTGCATTTTTCCAAGCATTCAAGTCCATTCTTAATGGACTTGAATATACTAGGCAACAAAAAGGAAACGGTAATTTTGAATGTCGCTTAGTACATCACACATTAAGTAATTTTCTTTAATTCATGAATCATAAGTCAGTTTAAATGAAAATCACAACGCTAAAAATCTTACAAATTTTGGCTATAACTCTAGTTGCCTATGCTCTACTAGCTGTTCTATTTCAAATGCATTCTAATGACTGGCCAGCTGGCGATGAATATTGGCATTATTCATATAGTGAAAGATTAATTCAGCAAGGTTTAACTGAGCGAGCTAGTGTTCATAATTATAATTCCACAACACCAGCAATGTTGCTAAATGTTTTTGGAATTAAAATTTATCAACTAATTACTGGGGAACAGGGTTTTAATAAGTTCATTGCGCGTCTTCCACAAATATTTTGGCTTTTACTTTTATTCTATTCTTGCTTTCAAATCCTAGCGAAGTCTCTCAATCGTGAGGTAAAATGGATAGTTTTAATATTGTTATCACTCGATGCAAATCTTCTGGCACATGCTAGTTTAGTTGGAACAGATCTGCCATTTGCTGGAGCAACAGCATTCTTGTTGAAATTAAGTCTTGATTATTGGAAGAACGCTAATAAATCCTCAATCGCTAAGTTAGGATTGGGACTAGGATTAGCTTTCATAGCAAAATACAGCGCCACTTTTCTGTTTCCACCACTAGTTTTGCTGATTTTAGTGAAAAATTTACAGCAAGCTTCTCTTTTTCATATAGTCAGCCGTTTTGTGATACAAATTTTAGTTGTCTGTTTCATAACAATTTTAATAATTAATATCAGCTATGGTTTTCTAGGGACGGGGTTAAGTTTTTCCAGTCGGATTTGGTATTATCAAGCATTTCAAAACTTAAGTTCTTTAATCCCACACTTACCATTGCCCCTGCCGATAGATTTCATTGCTGGCTTTGATCAACAATTAATTGTGGAGAGAACTTGGAAATGGAATGGAATTATATTGGGGCAAGTATTGACGGATGGTATTTGGTATTTCTTTATTCTTTGTTGGATCTTAAAAACACCTCTCTCCTTGATTACCATCTGCGGCGTCACTGCATTTTATGCTACCAAACAAAGCAAATCTTTATTTCGTGATCCTAAGTTTGTCTTTACAGGCATTTTGTTTGTATATTTTTTAATATATTTTTCTTTAATTTTTCGGGTACATGTTGGTCTGCGCTACGCCTTAATGTGTATTCCATTATTATATCTGCTAGTAGCTCAAGTCTTTATAAATATTAAACCCAAGAAATCAGCTAATCTTTTTCTATTCCTGCTGACGTTTCTGGCTATCTGGGAAGTTAAACCTTATTTTGGTAATCAGCTTGCCTTTACTAATCTATTAATTTGGCCCAAGGAGAATGTTTATCAGTGGATTGCAGATTCAAACGTAGATTGGAATCAAAATCTGACGGCTTCTAAATTAATGGCTACTTCAGAGGTTAAAGAGTTTGTTTATAATCCAGCACATATCCTTCCTGGATATAATTTAATTTCAGTGAATCAATTGGCAGGGGTGTATCGCAATTTTTCTAAGCATCAATGGGCCAGGGAAAACCTTAGTCCAATAAAGCATTTTGGTTACACGACAATGCTTTATAATATTTCTAATAATAATTTTGAGAAGTTTTTAAAAGAAGACCGAACCTATCTTGAGCCAAGCGCTGCCGCTACTATTTGTCATTCCAATTATCGTTATTATAATTTGGAAAATGGTCGTTTGCCAGTATTACAAGGTCGGTGGGATCAAACTAAACTTTATACTGCCTGCCTTATCGTAGAAGAAGCATTAACAGTAGAGGTAAAAGTTTTAGGTGGGGGTGGTTGGATTGGACAGTATCCTAGGGAGTTTAACTGCCAAGGAGTTGAAGCATATACAGGTGATAGCCTTTGGTTTAAGTATCAGCCTGGGATTCACCCAATTTGCACAACTGTTTCACAAGATCTAACTGCCGAGTGGATAGTTCATAAAGGCAAAGCAAAACTAGCACTTCGCAATGCATTGGTAAATTAAATATTGGGATACCACAGCTTTATTCTAAATATCACTTAAGTAGCAAATTCAGGATCTAAACACTAATTTAACTTATGGGAAATTAGTGTTTTATATTCAGACTATATAGTTTATTAGATATAAGTAGAGATAAAACGCACTTTGCCAAAAATAATAATCATGTTAATTTTGACAAATGGATCTACGCTACACAAAACTTGCTAATCTCTTAATTGAATACTCTGTTAAATTAAAAAAATCAGAAAATATTCTGCTAGATTTGACTGATACTCCTGATGACTTTGCCATTGCCCTGGTGCGGGCCGTTAGGAAAAAATCAGCTCATCCTTTTATTGAATTAAAACATTCTCGGATAAATAGAGAGTTAGTTTTAGGCAGTTCTGACTCACAAACTAATGAATTTGCTAAGCTGGAACTCGCTCGAATGAAACAAATGCAGGCCTATATTGCTATACGTGGTGCCCATAACTCTTCAGAGTATGCTGATATTCCGGGCAAAGTTCTTACTGGATACTCTAAGATAATAAGACCAGTATTAGACCAGCGAGTTAACAAGACTCGCTGGACTGTCCTGCGTTGGCCTACCTCTTCAATGGCACAAAGTGCCAACATGAGTACAGAAGGATTTGAAGACTTTTATTTTAAAGTTTGTACGCTAGATTATCGAAAAATGGCTAAAGCAATGCAGCCCTTGGTGAAGTTAATGAATAAGACAGATCAAGTTCGGATTATTTCTCCGGGAACTGATTTGCGATTTAGTATTAAATCAATACCGGCAATTGCTTGCTCCGGTACTCATAATATTCCTGATGGAGAGGTGTTCTCATGTCCAGTAAAGAATTCAGTGGAAGGAATGATTAGTTATAACACTCCTTCCACTTATCTGGGCAGCCGTTTTGAGAATGTTTGTTTAGAATTTGCGAATGGAAAAATTATTAAGGCAACTAGTTCTGATCATCAGAAGATAAATGAAATTTTGAATACCGATGCTGGGGCAAGGTTTATTGGTGAATTTGCGATTGGAGTGAATCCTTATATCCTACATCCAATGTCTGATATTTTATTTGATGAAAAAATTGCTGGTTCAATTCACTTTACACCTGGTCAGGCCTATGAAGTAGCTGACAATGGTAACCGTTCTGCTGTTCATTGGGATCTGGTTTTAATTCAAAGACCGGAATATGGAGGAGGGGAAATTTATTTTGATAATAAACTTGTACGTAAAGATGGACTATTTGTTTTGCCAGAATTAAAAGTGTTAAATCCCAAAAATTTGATTTAATTTTTATGACATTTTTCCCAATTGAAAAAATAATTTCTAATAAGTTAAAATCTGATAGATATTGCCAGTCTTGAATTTTCATCTTCGCTTGATCTTAACTAAGGTGTCCACTTTCGCTGAAGCTGCGGCGGACAAGTTAGCATCCCAAGAAAAGTTTATTAAATCTGTTCCGTAAACGTAATACATTCTTGTAATTTGGACGGTAGGATTATTCTAGATCTATTCTGTCTTGTCACATAAAAACTGTTGTGTTACGGGTTGTATGTCAAATTTTTGGAATTTTCGAGTAAGCCATACGTAATAAATAGTAATGACAAAAATAATTTACCTTAGTAAATTGAACTGAGTCCTTACGGCTAAAGCAAATCTTGGATTCCTGTCGCGCCAAAGCAAAAGCTACGGCAGATATCTAGCTTTCTGTAGCTAAAAATAACATAAACAGTGAGTCTATGTATATTTAAGTCTTAGAAATAGAGCTTATAATAGGATCTTCTTAACGGAATTTTTGAATTTATTTTATTCTTCTTTAATATTTCAGGATTATATTTATGTTAAATAAATTATTATTTCTAAGTTCGTTGTTTGTTACCATTTTTATTCTCTCTGCCTGTGCTGTTACTACTAGAAGTTTAGAGGGCACCTCTGAAACACTGGCCAATACTACAGAAGCTTTAATTGGTCTGACTTCCAGCACCTTTCCGAACTCAAAAGAATCAGGTGCAAGTGAACTTGCCAGCAAAGCAGATAGAAGAAATATGGCCATTAAGTTTGCGTCATTTAATTATGAGAAAATTCGTAGAGACGCTTCAAGGGGAGAAGGTGAGTATTTACAAACATTAGGAGATCTAATGATTACGTCTTCTGAGTCTTCGGAGCAATTTAATAAATTCCTAAAGGCGAATTATGAAGCTATTTTTTTAAACCATAGTCAGACAAATGAACAATTCCAAGGAGCCATCTTAATTACTAAAATTGAAGAAGTAAGGCAAAAAAATAGTTAAGGAATTACTTGTTTCTCAACTAACTTTGAAAAAAAAGATACTTACATTTTTATTGTCGACAGTTTTCTTTGGAAGTAACTTAGTAGCAATCACATCTTCTGCGACTGATTTAGAACTTAAACGTTTAGCCTCCAACCCCGCTTGGCAAGCATTAATGCATGCTCAAAAAAATTCTTTAGGTGTTGAGTACCAAAGTGCTGTTGATTCTGTGGATTTTTTCTTATCGCCCACAGGAAAAACTAACTTACAGTCAGAATTAGAATTTACTATTAACTCATTTTTTCTGGAAAATATTTCTATTGAGAATAGAAATAAAACTATTTGTAGATTTCCTGCTCGATATGAATGGGTAAGAAATAACTTTACTAAATACAAGTCTGCCTCACCCGTAGAAACAGTTTGTCCGGCAGTAGGTAAATTAATACAGGAAAGAAGTATTAATAAAATATCACTAATATTTGCAGAATCTTATTTAGATAACCCTGCTTCCATGTTTGGGCATACTTTTCTTAGGTTAGAAAATAGTGAATTACCTGCATCTAGGTTACTAGATCCCACAGTAAGTTTCGCAGCAGATTCGCACAAACATACTGGATTTAGTATGGCTTGGAATGGTTTATTTGGTGGATATAAAGGTAAATTTTACAACACACCATACTACGTCAGAGTTCAGCAATATGCGGATGCAGATCGACGGGATCTATGGGAATATCCCTTAAATCTGTCAGAGGAAGAGATTCGAATTCTAGAATTACATCTTTGGGAGCTGAAGAATGCTTATTTTGATTATTATTTTATTGATGAGAATTGTTCTTTTCAACTATTAGCTTTGCTCTCTGTTGCTAGGCCCGATATAAAATACTATCAAACTCCATTTCCTTATGTAATACCACTAGATACTATTCGCATTCTTAAAAAATATAGAATTATTAGCTCAGAGCCAAAAAGAAGACTTTCTGAAGTTGCTGTCTTGGACTTTCTCGAAGGTAAGTTGTCATTAATTGAAAAAGAAAAAGTCCGTGGGCTGGCTGATCTAGTATTAGTTGAAGACGATTTAAGTTTGGAAACTTTTAGTTTTGAAGAGCAAATCAAAATATTAGATGCGACAGAAGCACTACTGGCTTTTGAGGTGAAGAAAGTACCTAAATTAAATCTTGAAAAAAGAGCTAAGATTGCTCATTTGAGAAGTAAGCTTTTCTCTTCAAATATAGCAAGTAATTATTTTATTAATAATAAACCAGAGCCTTTATTAGGACAAGATTTAGGACGATTAAAAACAAGTTATGGTATTCAACACCAAGACGGGAGTGATTCGCCATATGTAGGCATCGCTCTTCGTCCCGCATTGCATAGTTTATCAGATCCTGATGCCGGATATCTGCCTAATTCTGAGTTATTTTTTTTGGAACCTGAATTTCGAGTTTATTTTGAGAGAGAACAGGTTTCCTTAGAAAGATTTACATTGGTTCAAATTAATTCATTTCCAATTAGAAAGTATTTTATTAAACCATTTTCTTGGGGTGTAAATGCTGAATTTAAAAGAATTGTAGTCCAGGAGTCAGAACGCAATCTAAGTTTTGCACCTTCCGCCGTTTATGGACTTAGTTATGAATTTTTACCGAACGTTAGGACAACACTACTAGCTAGTGGTGAATTTTATCTAGCGGATTCATTAGGACATAAGGTCGAAGCGCTTCCCGGTTTGGCTCTCCTGATGCAATGGACAAACTCAAGTAAGTCACAAATGCAATTTGAGGGTAAGGTTGGGCAACCCTTGATCAATAATTATGATGCTACTAATTCGATCTCTATCAGTCAAAACTATAAATTAACTAGTGAGTTCACTTCTTTTATTAAATTTTCCCGAAATAAAAACTTTGATAATTATCAATCATTTGTTGAGATGGGATTACAATATTATTTTTCAAATTTAAATTAAACTTTAAGCGAGAGATAATAATTTTTAAAATTTAATTCCCAATTCTACAAACTAAGTATTGTTTATTGCTTGTATGATCATTACGTATAAACTTAATTTGCACAGTATGGAGTAATATTTACTCCATATAGACTAGTAGCTTCGGCGATGGTCACAAGTTTTGTCAGGCCTTGGTAAGACATGGCAACTTTGTCACGCCTAGCTTTGCAGTTTAGGGCGAGGGTCATTTTAATACCTAGAGGCGTGCTACCAAAAGCTATTACTATATCAGGATCTTTTTTAAATGCTGGGAAAAATCTGGTTAAAGCCATTCTTTGTAATGCTGCACTTTGTATAGGTTGGCTATTAGCGGCACTAATTTCCCTACCAGATTTAGTTACAATAAATAAAATACGATAAAAACTTTGTAATGATTCTTCCGTGGCTTCTAGTGCCGACATGGCATCGTGTGCTTGGGATATAGCTACAGTATTTAATGCTTTTTCTCTGTATTCAGAAAAATTAGCAATAGAAATAGATGCCAGAATTGAAATAACAGCAACTACGACTAGTAATTCAACTAAAGTAAAACCTTTTCTGTGCATTAAAATTTAAAATTCAATAAAGATAAGAATATTTGAAAAAAATAAATTTTCAATTTAAAGAAGTATATTAAGATAAGTTGAGATTGTCTAATTTATCTAGGTGACTGGATTAACTATTTGTTATAGTCATTGATACTTAGCTGATTTTCAACTGAGCGCTCACTTAGTGTTAATAAAGGAAGATAATCAGTAAAGAAATGCCGATAAATATTCATTTGGAAGAAATCAATCTTAGGATTTAAATTCTAAGGCCTAAGTCTTCAAAAAGAATTTCCTTCACGGAAGTCCATCTTTAGAATCTCCCTAATTTTCAGTAAGTGCGCCAGAACATAATTTATAATGTTCCCATTTTCCCTTCTCTAACGTCTTGATAAGCTTGTAGAATCTCAGTTTTAGTATTCATCACAAATGGACCACTACCAACGATTGCTTCCTTGATTGGCTCACCACTCATTAATAATAATTTGATCTCTGAATTAGTGGTAAAAGAGATGCTATTTCCAGCCCTTTCAAAAAGGACCAAAGCTCCTTCCCCGGCTAAATCATTTTCTTCCAATGTAATTTCTCCACGGAGAACAAGTAAGGCTGTTGTGTAGCCATCTGCAATTGGCAGAGTAATTTGTTTATTTGCCATAAGTGTTAAATCCCATAATTCAATTGGAGTAAAAGTTTTAGCCGGACCCTTAATTCCTTGATAATCCCCGGCAATCACCCGAAGCAATCCAACGTCTTCACCGAGATCAACATTAGGAATTTTTTCTGCGGTGATAGTCTGATAATTCGGTTTGGCATTTTTAAATTTTGCAGGAAGATTTACCCAAAGTTGTGCCATCTCAAAGATGCCACCAAGATTTGTAAATTCTTTGGAGTGAAATTCGTCATGTAGCAAACCACTAGCTGCTGTCATCCATTGAACATCACCGGGGCCAATTTTTCCACCACCCCCACTTGAATCTCGGTGTTCAATCTCTCCTTGATAACAAACTGTTACTGTTTCAAATCCACGGTGCGGATGGGCACCGACTCCACGTTTCTCATTTCCAGGAGAAAAGTGATAAGGAGAGGCATAATCCAATAACAGGAATGGATCTAGCTCTTTGCCCATAGAATCATAAGAAAAAACAGACTGAACGGGGAAGCCATTGCCAACCCAATGTTTTTCTGAGCTTTGGAGGATACGATTTAATTTTTTCATGATCTAGTTGATTCTGTTTAATATTTGATAATAACTTAATATTTACATGATATCCTTTTCTAAGAAACTTAGAAAATACTTAATTCTTTCCCCAGCTATCCTTTTGTTATGTATTTGTTTAAATGGAAATATGACATTCGAAATATTTCTTAAGTTTACCAAAAAAGAAAGCATAACTGGAGCAGCTTCGAGTTTGTATGTTTCCCAACCAGCATAAGCCGACAAATCTGTGACTTAAATCAGGTATCTGGCAATTATCTAGAAGTGTCGTTAAATGATCTTCCGACAGAGGAAATGGTACGGGACATTAGAAATAATTCTTTGCTAGTAGCACAAGCGCTTGACCCTAATCGGTCACTTTGACTTATGAAATTTTTTGTTTTCTTTCCTGTTTTGTAATTGGCCTATATTTAACCATATAGTATCAGATTAAATAGCTATGCGACCCGCTTGGACTAAATCAAGTTCCTGCAGTCGTATATCTGGGGTAATATGAAATAATTTTTTTATATACCCTAGTATCTGAACATACCATTAATAATATACTAATTAACTAGCACCGCCAGTAGTTAGGAAATCTGCTAATTGTGAACAGCTAGTATTTTCTAGATTATCACTTAAAACTGAACATTGGTTGTCATCTTGATCATCAGAAAGTCCATTTTCATTATTTGTCTTATCTAAAGTTTCTAAACAACGGTTGTCACATTGCTTAACTTCATTATCATTAAGTGTAATTCCATCAGCTTCAGCACAGCTAGCAAATTTATTACAGGCATCTTCACAATAATTATTGCAAGCTGAATTCTTATCACCGCTGCTACCACAAGAGATAAACATAAATACACTGATAATTGTTAAAATCTTTTTCATTCTGACCACCTTTTATAAAAGTAAACTTTTGATTTATTCAAAGTAAACAAGTTGATCTTTTAATGGTATGATCTAGCTCATGTCAAAATAACTTTTTGTTTCGTTATCGGTAAAAATGATTTATTAATTTCAATAAGACCATTTCTAACCCTTCGTGTTATGTTATTAGGCGACTAACTTTAAAAACTGTAATCTTCAGCTTTGTCTAGGATAGTAATTATTAGTTTAGTAGTAAGAGGAATTGTTGCTTTACAGATTAATATTTTTGGCAGGTAATTAGTTACTATAGGCTCTCTTAATTAGAGCTTTTAATTCCTCAGTAGTTACTTTTTGATCAAAGTTCTTTAAATGTTTTGATTCGAGTGGCTTGATTCTTTGAGAATATTCTCCAACCATAACTCCAAAGTCTTGTGTCGCAATTAGTCTTGTTTCTACATAAAAAAGTTGTGCTTTGCCTGCCTCATTCTTTAAGATCGAAATAGCATTATGAGAATTATGTTCACCATGTTTTTCAGAAATCAAAACCATGCCTGGAATGATCGATTGACCGGGAGCAGGATCATCTACGACGCCATTCTCACTAGCAAATCGCTTTGTTGTTCCACCACGAAGAAAATCAGAAATGGCCGCTAGGGCGTAGACTGCTCTGTTAAATGAAGGCGGTGCCTTTTCTAATAGTGTTGCATCTGGAAGTTGAATTTCTCGTAAATCAAGTTTTTCGACTGTGGAGCTAGTTTGCTGAATCATGAGAGGATGCCTTAAAAGAATGTCATATCTCTAAATGTTATGAAGGATGTAAGTAAGATGTTACCTAAGAAAATAGCATTCAGAACATAGACGATATTAAAATTACCGATATATTCTAATCTCTGGGTTGTTTTAATGAGTTTTAAGGAAGCACACTAAAATTATTGCTCAATTTTGGTAAGTTTTTAATGGGTGGATATCTCGGAGAGGGCACACGTTGTTAAAGCAATGCTTCCACTAATTTCCCCTATGCTCTATAATATAACATTTAGAAATTGCCATACCCTAAGATTGTGTAACCAGATTAGAAGATTTATTACCTTCTAATCTGGAAGTTCAAAATTATTCTGTAACTTTAACGATACCTTTCATTAGTGCAACATGGGCCGGAAATGAGCAGAAATATGTGTAGTCTCCTCCTACAGTCAGGGCTGATGTTGAAAAAGTTACTGAATCAGTTTCGCCACCACCAATAACTTTAGTAGAAGCAATTACTCTTGTATCCCCTGGCTTAACATAATTATTAGGAAGTCCAGCAGCAGTAGCATCAGTAGAAACAGCCATTAAGTCAGGTGTTTTTGTTAAAACCCAATTATGACCCATAATATTTTGAGCAAGCTTACCAGTATGTTTTAGGTTGACTGTAAAATCAGCGCAGCTTTTGCTGATAGTAATTTCTTTAATATTAAACTGCATCATATCATTGCCTTCAATGTCGACACTACAGGTAGCGGCAAAAGCGGGCATTGCTATCATAATTGATAAGACTGTAAGTAAGATTTTCATAAATAAATACTCCAAGTATTTTATAAAATTTTAAAGTTGATCTGATTTTTCATCAGTTGAATTGATTAAAGACTTGATAGTTCTAAAATCCTTTCTTATTTTAAAGCGTCATCAAAATAGCATAAGCATATTTAAGGGGCAAAGTTTCCTTTTAAGGTCAGGTTAGCTAAAAAGAAAATAATGTAGTCACAGCTGGTTAATTGCACTCTGATTAAATACCTGAAAATACATCTGCCTATCTCAAAAAGAATAATAAGATCAAGTCGTTAAAAATATAGTCGGATCTAGTTTGGATTGGGGTTATAGGCAAACTTTGAAAATTATTAGGTAGACTTCACTTAATCGGCAATAAATACCTATCACATTTACAGCAGATTTAGCATAACACGCTAGATGGAACCACAGATTAATATTCAACCTGTCCCTCAGCGATCTAATACGGAAATCTTTTCCACAATTGCGCCTGCAATCTCTAACAGAATTATTGTGCTACTGGAAGATCTACTAATTAATTCAGCGAAAACAAATACTCCCAATTTGGAGCGTTTTTTCACGCGAACAAGTAAGTTGTTAAATCAAGAACAACTTAATGCCTTTGAACAGCTTAAAGATAAGCTAAATCTTGCTAATAATCTTGAGATTAGCAAGTCTTTACGTGAACTTGCTGCTGATTTCTTAGCTCCAATTGGTGTTGGCGTAAGTCTTAAAATTATTATTTTCCCTGAGGTACTAGACGTTAAGTATCAGATTCTAAAAATAGATCCTTCTTCCATCCAATTTATAAAAGTATACGGAGAAGATGGTTTCAAGATTGCAAAAGGAAAACATCACAGTGGAAATATTCCCAATGAGTTTGCTTTTGCTATTGGACAATATGCCCTTGTAAATGAAACCGCTGTAATTAAAGACAGCATTGATTATTATCATTCATTACCAAGGCTAATCAGAGAAGAATATTTTTTCGCAGCAATACTGGATCGTTTGATTAGGCAAGAAGTAATGACCGCTTCGGCATATGCCGAGAAGATTTGCCTGCCTGTTGTTTGGGGTGAGGAAATCCATCACGCTCAAGATAAGTTGTTTGCGAATCTATTAACTGCTGACGTTGAGCAACTACCAGATAGTAAGATATTAGCTAAAATGTTTAAACCAGATTCTAGTATACAAAAATCTATTGTTTGTGATGATCGGCATGAGTATGGGGTTTTAACTGTTATCTTGCATGCTTCGATCATTGAATATGCCGCCAAACTTGGAGCCGTGATCGATGTAATGGAAAAGTCTCTAAAAAATGAATTAGACATGGAAGCAGTGACTAGCTTTTATAACTATTTAGCAGAAATGGAGATGTACAATCGATTGTCTAATCAGAAACGCGCGGCTTCTTTTGATTACAAAACTGTTTATGCCTTATCAGGCCGACATGTTTTTACTGGATTAGCCGATTTGGGGATTAAAGATTTTAATGATTTATTTGAAAAAGTACAATTTGATCCAGTGAGGGGTCTAAGCTTCCTTAAGCAATTATACTCTAGAGATTTTTATAATATCCAAGAGCGTAATCAGTTGTTAAATGAGAGCTGCTATCAATAAGCCCCTCATTAATTAATGATTCAAACTTACTCCTCAAAGATTATAATCTAAAAGGAAGCTAGGGGTGTCACTTGAATAATTACCCATAAAAAAATGGTACATTGCTAGGGAAAGCAAATATATTAAAACCTGATATCTGTAAAACTTCGGCCTTAGCTGAAGATATGGTGCAGATGTCGGCGGACAGGTCCGAATTACAAGGAATGCTTTATACAAAGCGGTTCGGTCAATTTATAATTGGTTTAAGTTCAATATATAAAACACCAGTTGTTCAGAAATTTTAGTGTAAAGTACTATAAGTCAAATCTAATAATAATTTTAATGCCAATCTAAAAGAATTAGTTTAGTCTAACTCTGTTTAAAGTACTATCGGGCAGACTATGAAACCATATAAGAAAGGATATTTAAAAGTTGGGAATGGACACAGGTTGTATTACGAATGTTGTGGTAACCAAAAGGGTATTCCGACAGTCTTTCTTCATGGTGGACCAGGTGCGGGATTTAATGAAGGACATAAGAAATTTTTTGATTTTAAAAAATTTAATGTTTTATTTTTTGATCAAAGGGGTGCAGGAAGGAGTAAGCCATTTGCTAGTTTAGAGAGTAATACTACGGCTGATTTAGTTTCTGATCTTAATCTGCTTTTAGATTATCTTGGATTAACTAAAGTTTTAATCTTCGGTGGTTCTTGGGGATCAACACTAGCACTTGTGTTTGCTATCCAAAATCCAAAGCGAGTTATCGGACTGATTCTTCGCGGAATTTTTTTAGGGAACAAGGCAAGTAAAAAGCATTATTTAGAAGGTGGTGTCAGTTCCTTTGCCCCCGAAGCGTGGGAGAGGTTTGTTAATTTTGTTCCAGCTAGTGCTAGAAAAAACTTAGTTGATTTCTATTATCAGAAATTTCTTTCTAAAGATATTAAGGTTCAAAAGAAATATGCTTTTGAGTGGACGCTTTATGAAATGTCCATAATAAGTTTGAAGCCCATACCTGATCTTATTAAATCAATTCGTAAAGAAGCTACTTTTCATTCACTGGCAGCACTAGAGTGTCATTACATTAAAAATAATTGTTTCATCCCAGATGATTATATCTTAAATAATTGCTCCAAATTAAAAGCTATACCAATCTCGATCGTCCAAGGAAATTATGATTTGGTTTGCCCACCAATCGGTGCATATCAATTAAAGCAAAAACTAAAACATGCTAAGTTAACGAGAGTAACTGCCGGACATTCCAGTAGTGAGCCAGAGGTACTACAGGCTTTAGTTAAGGAATTAAAACTTTTTAGGTGACATTTAGTAATTGTTCCAATACACAGGAGTTTATTGAGGTGTCAGCTAGGGGGGAATGCGCCAGCTTATATTGAGTGCTTTGCTAAAAAGCCGACCCCATGTCTTGATATACAATCTTGAATAGTTTGAACTCTAAGCTTAGCTTGTTCTACTTTAATATTAAGGAATAAGTTATGTCCAAGTTAAACATGCTATTTTTATGTCTATTTTTTACAAGCTCAGTCAGTGCCGATTTTTTATGTGCCAAAAAATCAACAAAAGTATCTGCTACAGGTTCAATTAAGGTTGCGCAAAACTTGAAGCTGGCCTCGGGTGGATGTCCAAATGGTTATCTTCCAATACTAGATACAGATGCCTATTTAGGAAGGCCAGGCATTGTAGGACCACAAGGTCCACAAGGTGTGGCGGGGATTTTAAATTTAGGTAGTTGTCGCACAGTGATTGGAACTTCGGCAATTGTTGGTACGGCAGATACTGCCGCAGTAATTGCCGACTGTAATCAAACTGAATTTTTATTAACTCATGGTGGAAATTCTAATTCCGTAGATATTGATATAATTTCAATCGGATTAAGAGGATTCAGTGGGGAGGGATTTTCTTCTGGAGTGGAGTATGAGTTTGGTCGAAATAATATTGCGAGTACGACAACTGTAGCAGTAGCATCGACAGCAGTTTGTTGTGCACGATGAGACCTGTTTAAACATTAATTTTTTAAAACCAAGCTATTTCCTATAATTAATTTAAAAAATAGCTTGGTATCAACAATCTTCACTGCCTGACAGATCATTCTATTCAGCTAATGGAACTAAATCTTTAGAGCGTAGCCCGTCATTCTGACGATCGAGAATCTTGACCATTCGTTCAAAAATATAATGGGAAGCATTTGCTTCCGTAAGAAGTCCATTCACGCTTTTAATTTCTGAAGCAGGTACTTCGTCACGAAAAATTTGCTTTTGCAATGTATGATGTGAAACAAGAGTTCGGTCGGAAAAATAATTTAGCAAAGCTCTTAGTTGTTCAACATTAGGTTTGGGAAATTTAATTTCTTCGGCGAGTTCAACTCTTTTAGAAATTTCTAATTCGCCAAGAGCGATTGTTAATTGACGGATAGAACTCATTTGATCATTAGTAATTTTAACTTGATGATCGACCATAATGGTTCTAAAGAAATTTTCAATTAATTCATTAGCCATGTGATATAAAGTGAAGTTTGCATTCATACCAGCGGGTAAATCCTCACAACTTACAGGGTGCTCAAATCCGACATAAGTTCCTACCTGAACATTTATTAAATCATTACTCGAAAGTTCCCCTGTGCTGATCAGTTTTGCAAAATGCAGTGCTTTCGCAACGCCAGAATTATATTCATTACCTATTGGTAGATTTCCGAGAAGATCTGTACGATATTGTTGGATGTCAGATAGTGGATATTCCATTTGATTGATCACTCCCGTTAGATGTTCGATCTTATCTTCCAACACTTTAGTAACAGCTATCACAAAACTTTTAAAAACAGCATTTAATCGGCCAACCTGGGCCCATTCACTATTCATCTTAAAGTAGGTTCCAATACTTACGGGAATTTCATGAAGTGCCGTGTGGGCAAGAGCGGCAAGATATGAACTTGATGGGATTAACATCTCAGGTTTCATAACCGCGAAATAGCCATTATTGTCAGAAACTCCATCCTGATGTTGACGCGCTAAAACTGCGATTGAAGTGACAAGCATTGCCACCTGATAGCTAGAACTTTTGAGTACAGGAAGGTTAACTTCATCCCATAATGCAACTATTGCGCGATCGTTTAGGCATAGAGTTTCAACTTTTCCAATTTGACTGGCAGTTAATTGGGGGCTTGTCGCAGAATGCATTGCTACTCTTTGGCGATCCAAGAAGTCTTGATCTTGAGAAAGTTGAAAATTTGCATTGTTAAAACTTTGGGTTGCAAAGTTTCTAAAAGATAACTTCCCACGATTTAATTCTCCCAAAGACTCATATGATGCCTGCATTTCCTCTGCTGCCACACGAACCTTTTCTCCAATACCTAATATATTTGAATGTTGATTTAGCCGATTGGTGTAGCATAAGCTAAGGCTTAGCGGACGCTGTTCTTCAACATGTCGATGCGATAATAATTCTTGAAAGGCAGAGCCAAATGCTAGATGTTCAAAACCTACGGGTGGATCTACTTTGACTTTGGACGGCTGATTTTTACTAGGCTCGCCTAAAGACTCAAATTGACTAATCATGGTTATATTATAAAATTAGAATTGCTTTTTAATAACACAGTTAGACATATAAAACTGATTTTTTTTAAAATAGTCTGTATTTATGCAGTTTGCATAGGAGTTAGCAATTTACAGATTCAATTTTTCTGAATGATTACTCAAATTATCTTAGACTACTAAAATTCATGAAACCAGCTACTTTTGACAAGATGACATACTTGGTAATCATTGCCGCTGGAGTTTTTTACATTTTTATCTCCTGCTGTATCTTTGAAATGCGTCCCAATAGTTTTGATGAATTTGGCTACTGGATACAGGCCAAGATTTTTTCAGAAGGGTCCTTTTATATAAAAGCAAATAACTTTAGCTATATATTTATTGAACCACACATTGTTTATGAAAGAGGTATTTTATTCTCCAAATATTTCCCTGGATTTTCATTGCTTTTAGCTGGTGCGATTAAGCTGGGATTAGCATTCGTTTTAAATCCAATACTAATGTGTCTCAGCTTGTTTTTTGTATATCGCCTATCAAAGGATTTAACTAATGAAAAAAATGCCGCAATAATAATATTACTTGGCGCTTTTGTACCTTATAGCTTTGGATACGCAGCATCTCTATTTGCTCAACCATTAATTTTATTTATATCGACTGCCGGTATTTGGGCATTCTATGAATATCTCAAACAAAGCCAAAAGAAGAATCTTTTTTATATTGGAATATTCGCAGCCCTTGGTTTCCTGACACGACCTGTTGAAACTGCCTGCTTTTTATTTCCAATTTTGATTGGATTGGTTCATTATCATGGAGTCCGTAAAAGTTTGGTGCCAATACTGATAACTACGACTCTAGCAATAATTGGGATAGGCCTAGTGATTTCTTACAATAGTTATCAGTTGGGAAAGTTTTCTCTAACTACATATGGATCACATATAAATACGGAGCTTCATATATTGGGAAAATGGCAAGATGTCTTTCGACAGTTCTTTTCTAATTTTAATCGTTTCTTTTATTTCTTATTTTACGATCAATTCCTTTTATTGATTGGACTTCCAGCTTTTCTGTTGTTTATGTTGGGACTGTATAAGGTGTTTCGAACGAAATATCTTTATGTTTTATTCTTACATATTTTTTTAATTGTTTTTATCTATACCTTTCACTCTAAAGATGGTTGGCCACAATACGGCTCCCGCTATTGGTTTGCTTTTTGGGGATCTTTTTTGCTTATCTGTTCGCTTGGTTGGCCGGTTCTTCAACAACTAACTAGCTGGCTAGGGATATCTGGAAAATGGCAAAAAGTTCTTGCTCTAATATTAATCACTTGCCAGCTAGTATATTTATACACCTCAATTCCCCAGACTTTAGAACGCTACCAGTTTCGTGTCCAGATGATGTCGAATGCTAAGCACAACATGATTAAAACATGCCCTGAGCAAAGCTTAGTATTTTTAATCTGGCATACGCCAGATCCTGTAATAGATCGAGAAAGATTTATTGAAGATATGTTGTTGAAGCAGAACTTAGGTTCTGATAGAAAACGCTTAATTATTGGACCATACAAAGAAGAGAGTCTTCAGGACCCGAAGTTAATGCGTCGTATAACTTTTGCACTAAAAAAAAATCCTGGGTTTAAGATATGTCCTTACAAAGTTGATTATCGATAGCTTGAGTAAAATAAAAATGTTTTTCACTTAATATATCTTTTAGCTATCTAGGAATGGGGGAGGATTGCTTAGTGGTATTGCAAAAATTTATATTGATGACAATAATGTAGCTGAAGGAAGAATCTAAAATGCCAATGGCAATACATTTGGTATTGATAAATTCGCGCATCTTAGTTCGGACGAAAATACTCCTGTAATTCTAAGTTATACTAAAAATAAAAATATACTAGAAAAATTCATCAGGTAGTAATTGAAACTTTTACTAGTCCATATTAAGAATAAGAAAATATTAGATATTTTAAAGTTAATATTTTTATAGATCGTAAACTTGGAGCTAATTATGAATAAATCTTTAAAATTACTAATTACTTTATTATTTATATTGTTAACTCTTAGTTGCGATTTATTTGCTCTTGATAATGCTTCTTTGCTCGAGAGAATTAAAGGTCGCTGGAAACGCACTGATAGCAATTATCTTATCGCAATTGAAGATATTGCTACAAATGGAAATTTGAAAGCTTTATATTTTAATCCACAATCAATTAATGTATCAGAAGCAAATGTAACTCAAGACGGTGAAAATATTAAGATAATGATTGAACTGCGAGATGTTAATTATCCAGGTTCTAATTATAATCTGCTCTATGATGCCGCTCAGGATCGACTCGTTGGGACATATTATCAGGCTGTTACTAAGGAAACCTTTCAGGTCTCTTTTATAAGAGCTAAAACTTAAGCGAGCCTTATAATTTAATCGAACTTAGAACCCAAAACTTGGCTAATATTCAGGATAAATTTAAGAATATATATAGTCGTAGATTCAGGCCTGATATGCTATTATAAAAATAGTCGGAGCTAGTTAGGTAATTAGCGAAATGGAATAATTTCAACTTGCTTCGCACTTAAGGATTAAATTCTTTATTATCCCTGATGCAATACTTTAAACGATATTTAAGATGTTAGTTTATTTAGCATTCTTTTGTGGCTTTGGACTTTTCTTGTCAATTGCTGCTTATTGCTATTTAAAGTACCGAGAAGCTGGAGAAGATTCTTTAGTTGTTCCACCTCAAATAGCTGAGGATTTAGAGGAGCTGCGCCATGAAGTTAATTCAATTACTGAGGTAGTAAAGTTACTCGAGCAATTTAATGGGGATTATTTTTCAACATTGTTGCACAGTGGATTTAAAGAACTCTGTGAAATTGCAGAAATTTTAACAGAAGTATTAAAAGTTTGTGATCAGCTAGTTCTCAAAAATAAATTCGAAGAGACCAAGGAAATTCTTGACTTTGTTGTTGAGAAAGATGGTTTTGGGGTTGCTGCTCCAAGTATTATTAAATTTTGTCCCGCTGCGAAAACTAAATTAAAATCTTGGCGAGATCAGGTTCAATCCCATATCGATTTAATCGATGAGAATCTTAGTCAAAGATCGGAGGAATTTCAAAAAATTGGTAGGATTAGATCGACCAAACGCAATGCAACATCTACAATTTTAGAGGAGGTACGAAAGGTAATTGTCCAACATACTGCCCAAAAGGTAAAGCCTAAAGATTATAAATCTTAAGTAAGTAAGGATTGATAGCTTACTTCTAATAATTGATTAAAAGCATCTTTGTTGCGGAAATCATTTTATAATCACAATTTTATTATTATTGTAATAATACCCAATTCTTAATAATAATATTATTATCACTAATTATATATAATATATTGTTAGTTTTGGTATAATAGTACTAAAGTATAGCAACTTTAGTATTAAACCTACTCAACTGTAACTGATCATTGGAGTGTATTAGGGTTAGGAATCATTTTTTTGAAAAATAATAAAAAATTATTTAAATCAAAAATTAATGTATCTGATGATTATGTTCGAGTTATGTGTGCTTAACATTTACAGTTAAGTATCTACACCTAGATATCTAGTAAATTATCTTTTTAAATTTTGTAATATGAGCTGTAGAGGTTTTACCTTAGTTGAGTTGTTAGTTACCATCGCCATTTTGGCGATAATTGCATCTATCGCAATGGAAAACATGTTTGAATTCCGGAAGCTTGCTTCTGATACTACCTCAGTCGCAACTTTACAACAGGTAGCCTCGGCTCAGGAAACTTACTATGCTGATAGTGTCGGCAAGGGAGTCTCTGGTTATGCAAGTTGCTTGAGTAGCAATTGTAATAATGTTTTGCCTGGATTCACCTTAGGTCAGGATGTTGACATGAGTGTCAGCTCGGACCCCAATAATAATAACAATTCATATACTGCTGTTGCTTATTCACTAAAAGGTAGTGGAAAGTCTAAGGCTTACTGGTGGAATAGTATGACAGGTGGCCTTTGCCCCATTAGAAGTCCAAGAAGTTCCCGATCTCCTTGTTAAAACTTTTTATTAATTAAGTCTAAGCATTGTTGAAAGTTTTGGCTAGAAACGAAGTGAAGATTATTAATCTTGCACTGATTTAAAATATCTTTTCCCTGCTGATTAAACTTTCGGTAATATGGCATCCAGTTAATTCCGCTAGGCTCTGTATATTCAACTTGAAGCGATGAATTTTGTTTTAAATAATTAACGGAATAAAATGGATCTTCCACGGATTGATTGTAAAAGTTTTTAGAAAGTTTGGGGTTAAAGTCCTGAACAAATGTAGCTGCATATGCAAGGGCTTTTTGGATAGCATTTTGATCTGTGGTAGTTCCAAACATCTCTGCTGATTGAGTTAGTGCATTGACGCTAAAATTTCCTGAACCAAAGAGCATTTGTTCTCGATCGCTAATCATTAATTTCATGTGTGGATAGGGAATCATCGAAAGATCGTCTTTCCCAGCATAATATAAATGATCAAACAACTTTGGATTGTAATATGGCTTATAGGCAGTAATCAGATAGACCTTAAGTCCAGCAGCTTGACGTTTGCGAAGCGCAGAAAGTATGCTTGGATTAGAGAGTTTATAGCTCATTAGAATAATTTCTTTTTCTGCTGAGTTTATAAATTTGATTATATATTGCTCTAAGTCAGTGTCATCATTGTAAGCAAAGTAGCCTGATCTGGTATCTTCAACAGGGTCCTGATTTAGACAGGAAGATTTCAATAAAGAATTAAACTCACTACTAATATTGGAGTTTGAGTTTGCAAAACGCAGAAGGCACTTTAAATCTTCTTCGGTTTGACAAGAGCGCTGCTTATTTAATTTTGTTATCGCAGTTAATTCATGCTGTATTTCTGAATCATCAAATAAATATAAAAAGTCGATGTAAGTTGTACTCTCAGGAGTAGAAAGATTCATAGAGGAAACAACTGACTTGTTATTTTCAGGACTTGTAATAAATTTTAAGTGGTAAATATTATTATAATATTGGCCACTAGTCATTGGGGCTATTTGGAAATTTGAAAATTGACCGATTAATTGATTAAATAAATTTTCTTGCTTTTTCATTAACATCAATCCGGCATCAAAGCTCAAATTTAAAAATTTAGTATTAAGTTTTGGAATAACTTCTACTAGGCTCTTATCCCCTAGGCTCATTGTTGAAGCATAAATATTCTTAACTTGAGGATCGTTCAAGTATTCCTCAAGTTTTTGAATAAATGGAACAAAGGGATGAATTTCAAGACCCATTTTTTTGACGATCTTTGTCTTGGTCCGATAGAACTTAGGTAGAGCTCTTTCTAAGGACAGAGCCAAAGTTCTGGCACCGTGGCAACTGAGCAAATTCTGATTCAAGCGAAAATAATCAAAAAAGCCCCTTTGACATAGTCCGGCATCTAAACAAAGACTATCTATAAGGCCGCTTTTCTCTAGGAATTGGAATTCTCCGGAAGATTCCCTAACTTCAAAGGTTAGTATTTGTGATTCTGGAGATGCTTCTGTGTAATCATGGAGGTATGTGAGTAGCTGGTAACAGACCAGAGTTGAAGAGATAATTGGGGTATCATAAAGACTTGGAATGCTAAAAATAAAACCTCCCGCAGATAATTTAACTTCGATGCTCTTGGGTACTAGGTCGGAACATGTGGCATTAGCAATAAATTCTGATAGTTGAAGATTGAACTCCTCTGTGCAGCTCGCACTTAGTGGGATAAATAAGAAAAAGAGAAAAGCTATAATGCGCATGAAAAATCAAAGTAGAAATCGGAGGATCGTCATAATTGATTAAAGTATTTTCTTCATCTTAATCTAAAAACATAATTTATTAATAGGGTAAAATCTGTTAATCTGAAATAGGGTTAGGGTGTTGTGGTAATACCACCTTCCCATTTATGTCTCGGGAGTTGCAATTAAGTGCTACGGGAGGAGCCTGCAACTCATAAGACATCCAGACTATATTGAAATAACTCACTCTTTGAGCTAACTACTTAGCTTCGCTAACTACTTAACTTAAAAACTTAGTTGTTCCAACACAATCTTTCGATTTCCCCTAACCCCACTTTAACTCCTTGCAAACAAGCTTTTAGTGATAAAAACAATTAAACTATCTAAATTAAATATAATAAAAGAACTAGCTCGTCGCGATCACTATGAGGATGTATTTTTTAAGCTTCATCAAAGAAGCATGGGAGATAAAGAAAAATTGGATTCCAGTCCTTTGGCTGAAGGAGTAAGTTTAAAATGGTGCTTATTATATCGTGGTTTAATTATTGATGAAATCTGTAAAGCAATCAAACAAAAGCAATATTTCCCCGAAATTAAGAAGCAAATCATTGTTAAAATAAGCAATAAGGAAAGAACCATTTATCTAAGCAATTGGATCGATAAGATTTTTGAAGCTACATTGGCAAATATTCTTCAAGGAGCTTTGCAAGATAAATATTACTTAGATTCATTATATTCATATCGCAAAGGTTTTTCTAGCATTTCAGCTATTAAGAATTGCCGACAATTTATTAAGGAATCAGATGTTGATTTATATTATGCGAAATGTGATATCAAAAGCTATTTTGATCATATTAATCCACAGATCTTAATTGCGAAGCTTAAACTAGCAATCCCGAAACAAGAAAATTATTTTTGGGAATTATTAAATGAGATAGTAGGTCCGCAATTTAGAACTTCCAATCAATCAGAAATTACTCTTTTATCTGCAAGTGTTCCAACTGGTTGTTCGATCTCATGTTTTATTGCAAATTTTTACTTAGTTAATGTTGATCGAGATATTAGAGATAACTTCAAAGTTTTTTATAGTCGCTATGGTGACGATCTTTTAATTGCTCATGAATCAGAGAATGTAGTGAGCAATGTCTGTCTTTTCTTGGAAAAACAACTTTCTGAATTGAATCTCAAGTTAAATGAAAAGAAATTGGAAAGAGGGGTTTTTAGTAGCGTAATAAAAAATAAACCACTTTTATATCTAGGGTTTAAGCTTAACTCCGAGGGGGGACTATTTTTATCAGATCGACGGATCAACTTCATAAAGCAAGAGATATTAGAGATTGCCAGACATTCATATTTCATAAATAAAAAACTTTGTTCCTCAAAGATTAATTTGTTACAAGCGATAATTAACTCTTTGAATTATTATCTGACAAACCTTGGAAGAGATCATTATTTTTATGATTTAATCATGCACTGTGATGATCGCAGCTCATTTAAATCTTTTGATAAGTGGTTGGCAAAAGTTTCCTTGCGTTTCATCTATGGAACTTCTCATGATCGGGTTTTTAAGTATTGTACCTATCGAAAGATTCGTCAGCTAGGTTTAGTTTCCGTATTAGATATGCGAAATAGATTGAAACGCAACAAAGATTATCAATTAAATTAATGTTAATTCAAAAGTTCATCCTAAGAGCAAAAATAGAAAAGCAAAGGTTCGAGAGCTTAAGACGTTGGAAGGAAGGTCAGAGTTTTTTTACTTTTTTAAGATATTTAATATATAGAATTCGTTTTCCACTTCTATCGAGATTAGTTTTTAAACTGATTGTAATCTTTGAGATGGCAATAATTTATTTTCTATTTCGCTCTAACTTCTTTAGCCTAGTAGCAATAATTATTTTTTTGAGTTTTTGTTTGAAAGGTTTACTAAAAGGAGGCATGCAGTTTTTTAGGATAAAGTTAGTTGAATTTCAAAAGAAATTTAATCAAGAAAAATGCAATGACTATTATTACTTGGCTATTAACTTTAGTATAGTGCTGGGTTTAATAAATAGTCTTGGAATTATTGCTTTAGCAATATTTTTAGAAATGGATCGATCGTCTTTGCTGATTGCTTTCACAACCTTAATAATCTTGCCTTTAGAGAGTTTAAGTTTAGCTTTATGGGCAATTTCCTATACTCAAAGACGATTAAAAAAGGAGTTTCTAATCTCTACTTTTTATCGAATTATCCCCATCATTTTAATGCTAAGTTGTTATCGCTTTATGGGGGAGTATAGTTATATACTTGGCTATCTAATAGGAAACTTATTATATATTAATTATCATATCAAAATTGCATTAGACTCTTTGAGGTTTAATTTTTATACCTATCGGAAGCCTATTCAGTTACGATACTTGCTTACAGGGTTATTGCGATCTAGGGTATTTCGCCAGATTTATTCATTACCAGTAGCCTACTATCTTTATTTACTTTGCCTCGGTTGCTTCTTATATTTACATAGTAATTACTATTGGCGACAATATATTTTCTTATATTTTTCAATTAGTTTTCTCTCTGGCTTTGCCATCCAAGTATCTAGGTCATTGGCAATGGATATTCACCTTGCTTTAAAGGAAGGACACTTAGAGCAGGCCTATCAATATGCAAAACGGACGATTGTTTACACATTAATTTTTTTAGGATTGACCTTGTCGATCTTAACACTACTTTATGTAAAATTTCCCTATTGGGTTGGTTATAGTTCCAGTGTTTTACTAAATTACTTCGTTTTAGTTTTGATTGCTATTGTAGCCAAAACATTTTTTGAAACAAGCTATAAGATAATTGAAGTAACTAAAACGGAGATACAGTTCCAGAGATTTATGTTAGTTTATTTTTTACTTTTTACAATTCCTTTGCAGTATTATTTAATCTATATAGCAAACTCTAATATTCAAGGAATTATTTTATTAGATAGTGTTATTATCATTGGGGCTTCTTTAATTGTACTATTACGGATTGATTTTAGCCGGAGCTTATTGCTAAATATCTATCGGCAACAAGTTTCCCAAAGAACTAAATCCCTTAGTTTAAAAGCTTGGTTAGCCGCCACGCGTGCCTCGCTCGCAAGCAATCAGCCACTTGAATTTGCCATAATTTTTTTAGATAAATCATACACTAAAAGTTACTATTCAAATTACATTGGCAGATCCATTCAGCGGATTAGTGATTCCTTAACCTGGCAAACTGAAATCTTTCCGGGAGTATTGTTGATCACGTTTCCAGCAAATAGTGATTTAGGTATAGCAAATTTACAATTTCAGCTTTCCGGTTTAATTCGTTTCGTTATGAAAATAGATTTTCAAAAGGATCTACAGGTTGACTTGCTAAAAGTAAAAGGCCAATTTCGACTGATCGGTGCAGATAAAAAGTCTATTAGACTAATGGAGAGTATTTTTTTAATGCTCCATGAAGAGCGCTGCTATCAAGAGTTAAAGCATGCCAAATTACACAAACTCAGTATCGAAGAATTGGTTAATCTTATTAAAATTAAAACTGAAACGAAATTTAAGCAGCAGACAGATTTTATCTACTTGGATAAAAAGGGGAATTTGGCAACTATTGGTAAGTTAAAACTATCAAAAGCTCGGGATGTATATCAAAAATTAATTGATACTAGACGGAACACTTTGTTTGTGCCAAACAACTCTCGCTTTGTAGTATTTTCTAGAATGGGGGATATAATAATAGTCGCTCATCTAAAAAGAATGAACGCTAGGCAGCTAAGTTTTTTGTATTCCTTAGCGTTTGCCATTGAATATTGGACAGTAGAAGCTTATTTTCAATGCCCAAATAAATTATTAAATGTTTCTTTCACAGATTATCAATTAATTTCCAAGAGATTATTGCAATTTCAACAAAATCCAAACGCAATTTATGAAAGCAAAAAACTTGCGCTTAATAGTAGCGAATTGTTTCGCTGTGAAGTTCCAAGATTTCGTCGTTATATTGGATTAAAACAGGGATAACATGAGCGTTTCACTTTTTTAGTGTAAAAATGTTAACTTGATAGATAGAAAACTGATTTAATTAGAATCGGTTGCCGCTTTTTCTGCAGATCGAATGGATATAACAGGAGGCAGATTTGCTTCAGCTAGTATTAAATTAAGCTTTTCCAAAGAGCCTGGTTCTTGTAGCTTTTCTGCTCCCTCTTTTGATATGCTAATTGTAAGTATTGTTGTAGGACCTTCTGATATTTTATTCTCCATATTTATATTAGAGTTTTACCAAAAATATTTTCTTAAGCAAATGATCATATTATATTGTAATTAATAGGGTTAGCTAATAAAGCATTTAATAATCTGACTAATTAACGTAAGCCATGTCCTCGTAGAAAGTTTTAAATTTTAACTTGATTTGATAATTGCAGATAAAGAGTTTGGAGTTAAATATGAAAATAATATTATCAAGATACTTTTTATCTATTCAAGTATCCGCTGAAATACCAGCAATTTCGATTGCTAAAAACTATGACTGTAATGATCTGTAGATTTTGAGTCCTCGAGCTAAGGTTGTTCGCTAAGCAAAGTTCAAGTTAAATATGAATAGTAAAATAGAACAAGCTAAATCTAAAATTTCTGGACTAAAAGAAGGGAAAAGAACTCCTAGATATAAAGTTTTACTTGCTAAGTTCCAAACAACTTTAGCTGATTATAAAAAAATTAAAATCATATGGAATTGCTTGTGCCAAATCTACTTTGGTAAGTCCAGTATGGGATCTGCTTGATGGTGAATATTTTGGTACTTATGTTATTAAGATTCGGCCTGATAATATTCCTTTTGGTGATGGTGAAATGAAGATGCGGAATGTGATCAATCCAACAAATGGACGACTCGTTTTTACTCTTGTCTTTACATCTGGTTTAGTTTCGACTGCTTTGACCGATCAAATTGTTTTGCCATTAAATATCCATAAAACAACTTTTTCAGTGATCCTTGAGAGAGATGATCCAATAGCAGGAGCTGTTAAATTAGTTATTACAGAAGCAGGTGCACTTTCCTTTGAAACTATTTTAACTTCGGATCTTTTTGCTGGTTAGCACTTAGTTTTTGAAGCTTCTTCGGATGGCAAAACATTAACTGGAAATGTATTTTTATATAATTCAAATTTATTCTTAGCGAAGCAGGCAGTAAATAATGTCATAGATATTTTTTAGTCTCGCTTTCATATTTACGATGATTGAATCATTCACTGATAGCAAGACCTATTTGAAATATGATTTTATTAGTAATGGCTTGGCTTAATGCTCTTTTTTAATAGCTGGGTCCATTCATCAAAGGCGGCTTCTGTTGATTTCCATTTAGTAAGACCACTAAAGAATCCAGTCCTATCGCCGGGACGAGAATCCCAGACTGTCGCAATTATTTCACGACTTTTAGAATCAAAAAAAGTTGCTTCAATAGTGGCACCACCACTTAGATTATTCGGGAAAATTAATCCGGGCCGCAGTGCTTCAATTGCGCGTGAGGTCCAAAGGTCAACTATCTTAATATCAATAATTGCGACATGAGGTGCCGGGTGGTCAAATCCAGTATAGCTAGAACCCAACTCTCGAATTAATTTGTCACGAAACAATTTAGCTAAACGATCGACTTCAATTTGAGTCGGAACAACAAGTCTGCCCTTATCGTTACTATAAATTATAATGGGATTGATATGGAATGCTGTATAGTTTTTTAAGACCTCTGGAGTCTCTGATTGTAAGTAAACATCACCGGCAATTTTTTTAAAGCCTTTTGGGGGATTGTGATCGGTTAGAAGATTTGCGTCTTTGGAAGAACAAGAAGTTAATATAAGGATTATTAATCCAAGGAGTACTTTATTCATAAATACTTTATTATTATTAGAGTTAAAATTGACTAATAGTAAGTTCAACAAGTAATTTTCTTAGGAAATTAATTGTTGGGGGCTAATATCCCCATGGAAGGGTAATATAATCATATTTTATAACAAAAATAACATTTTAATATCGGAAATTACTTTTTGTCATAGTTTTATAATACTATAAATAATAAATTTTATACCAGTCAGAATCTTTATATTTTAAAACCGATCAAGAAGTGGCCCAGACGGTATTTGTAAAAAATTTATTCTGATATTATGAAGTTTTTTATCTCGACGACTTGCCCGACATAACTTTAACGAAAGATGCAACATAGGGGAATCGTTATCCATTCTAGCGCTGACATTATTTGCCTGATCCAGATCATACTGTCAAACCTTAGCATTAAGTAGAATTTTTTACTTATCTAATATTAAGGGTATTTATTATGAAAAGAAAAATTATTGTATTTATATGCTGTCTGACAATTCTTGCAATGGTCTCAGGCTGTACAACTTGGAGAAAGTTAAATAACAAAGAAAAAGGTGCCGTAATTGGTGGTGGAACTGGGGCTGTGGTTGGTAATGTAATATCCCCAGGGGTTGGAGGAACTGTGATCGGTGGTGCTGCTGGCGCTGTTGGTGGAGGCCTAATTGGTCGCGAAGAAGACCGTCGCAGATAGTCACAGAACAGTTACCTATTTAGTAATACAGACGGCTTGTAAAACGTATTTATCTGCGCTTACTCTTTTGCTGTAGATTCCACCTTCGCTGAAGCTACGGCGGACAAGGATTCAATTTGCCAGGCCGTCTGGTCCAACTGGAATAGGTTTAGAAGGGATTTTCCCTAAAATACTAATTAGGTATTAATAAAACAATTCAACAGTTTTATTTTAATAAATAGGATTTTATTAAAACTCTGCTGGGATAAAATAACTACAAGCTAACTCCAATAGAACTTTTAATACATACTGTTAGAATTTTTAATGTTAAAAGAATTATAAATCTTCAACAATTTTCAAAAGTGCTTGAGGATTTACAACCTTAATTACTCCTGGGCAACTAATATCTATTAGCCCATCATTTTGCATCATTCTTGTAACTCTAATCGCAGTTTCAGTTGTAGCTCCAGTTAAGTTTGCAAGTTGTTTTCTGGTCAAATTAAATGATAATAAATTATTAGGTATTCCTAAATTGGCAATTTTCAGTGACATGCTAAATAATACTGTGGCAATTCTAACATTAACTTTGTCATGAGCTAGTCCCCTGGATAAATTGTAAGAAGATTGTAAAGAAATTAAAAGGTGAGCAACAAACTCCTTAAAGAGGATTGGATGAGCTTCGATCAGACGAGTAAAGCATTTGAGCGGAACTAACAATAACTTTGCTTTCTGAAATGAGCGCACTGAAAGTTGTTCCGGCAATCTTTCAGCCGCAAGCATTAATAGTAGTCCAAAAATATCACCTACTTGTAAAATATCAACAATCAATTCCTTGCCACTATTGGAATTTTTAAATAGTGCTAATCGACCAGAGACAACAATAAATCCATAAAGACTTTCTTCGTCACATTCTGATCTTATAAATTGATTAGCTGTATATGTTGCAAAGCGACAAGAGTCAGCGAGTGTTTGGAGTTCTTGTGAGGGGATTGCCGAAAATTCTCGAAGAGAACTCAAAAATTGATAAGCAGTTAGTTTTTCTACATTTTTATTTAAGGCTGGTATATATTTTTGTTTGTTCTTAAGAAGGTAGAGAGGTTTACTTAATAGGTGTTGATCCGAAGATTTTAATATGTCATTCATAAATGCATACTACATTATTAGTCTTAAATATAAGCATTTTTATAAAAATAAATTTATTTGTTAAATGAGCTATTAAACTAGCTACTTAGTGACATGAGGTTCCTCTAAGTGAATTAAGTTATAATAAGAATTAGGAGTTATGTTTGAAAATGAGTTGATAATCTGGAGATATATAGTGTTATATAACTAATTATTCATTAGGATTTACGATTGTGGGATTGGGCTCTTAGCATTTGAATATCAATAAAGAAAAATTAATTTTAATTAGTTTTTATCTTATTACTTATTACAAGTTGTAAGTTTTAATCCGTCCGGGGGTAATAAATCTCCTACGGTTAATAATTAAATTATTTAATATTATCAGATTGTTAGCTAGCTTTGAAAATCTGAAAAATATCGAAGATCTAGATTGGTGCTATCAGTAAAATTTTATTTGAAACCCTACATAAAATTAGTTTCCTTAAGGAGCAAGGCTTTGGTATTATTCATAAGATTTTAAGATGTATGTTTTAGGTAATGTTAACTCCCGATAGAGAGCATCAGATTTTACAGATTGATTCTAGTGAATTAGGATCCATCAGTGCTGTACTAGCATCAAAGAAAAAAATTTCATTAGTTAATACTAATGGTGTCATAGTTAACGTAGCGGCGCTAGTTTCTTCAAATGCTATTAATGCGGTCCTCCAATACTCTTTTAAGAAAGATTTAGTAGGATTAGAAAAAATCTCAATACAATTGACAGAACTTTTTAGAAAGTTTGATTGTAAATTAACGTTTCAGTTAACTGAAGATCCTAAGAAAAAATCAACTTCATACAGCTTTGCTCGAGATTTGTACGAATCAAAGCCACGAGAATTTACTCTTGATCATCTTGCTGGAAAAGTTAATGCGCGCTTAGCAATTCGATATCCTATTCCTGATTTGAAATCTGCAATTATTGAGCCGCAAGTTTTAATAGATTTATTCCAAATACTTTCTAAAGAATTTGCAGCAATTTCTAGGGTACTATATCCCGAGGCTGAGTTTCTGAAACCAGAGATCTTTCGATGTAATCAGAATTTGTCTGCAGCAACTTTGCCAGAAAGCGAATTAACTTTGGAATTACCTGCACCAAAGCTTTCCGAGCTTGTAGGACAAGAGCACGTTATCACTAAACTAAAAACAGGCCTAAAAAGAGTTGAACGAATATTTAAACCACTCCTTGAAATTGAAGAAATGCCAGAAGGTCTTCGTTACAAATTACCAATCATTAAATCACTACTTACTGTACCTGAAGGTTATATTTTTACAGGACCAAGTGGGGTTGGGAAAAATTTTGCAGTTGAGGGTTTTGTTAATGAACTTCAGAATATGCTTAAGTCTTATCGACCAAAAGAAACCCTCTTTGTAGAATCTATTTCACCAAATTCAATTCGTGCCAAGTGGTGGGGGGAAGATGAAAAAAATGTTAAAGAACTATTTGTCAGATTAAGAAAGGCGGTTGAAGTTAATGGTGTTGCCGTACTATTCGTGGATGAAGCAGATACGATTCTTGGGGATGCTAATACTTCCGGACATCAATCTGGAATTACTAACCAGTTTAAGATTGAACTAAACCAAAAAAAAGGAATCATTGTAATTTTAAATTCAAATAACCCAGATCGTATTGACGGAAGCATTCGGAATCGTGTCGGTCAAATGAGTGAATTAGAATTTAATTATTTGAATGGTTCTGATGTTGTTCGGATAATTCAAAATGAATTTAATCGATATCGGCAGGTTTTTTCTGAGTCTAGCGTCGCCATTGATTTTAATAGATTGCTAGAAGATCCTAAAATTATTGCGCTTAAAGATTTATCAGGAAGGCCTGTTAAGCAAATGCTGGATCAAGTATTTAGTAAATTAGCAGAGCAAGAAATAGTTTTAGGTATGGGAAATCCTCCTCGTGAAATTCCTGGTTTTCTTTGTATTGATGCTGAATATATGAAAAAATTAATTTTAAAATTAAGAGCAGCCTAAAACAAACTAGATAAAAACATACAATTGGAAATGATCTTCCTCACCTACAAGTTAATACCTCTTTCTGATTAAATCAATTATAGGCCCAGTCATAAATGTAGTAACAAGTGCCATAATCACCATCATCGTAAAGAGAGAATGCGAGATGATCTGTAATTCCAATCCAATATTTAAAACCACAAGTTCCATTAAACCGCGAGTATTCATTAATGTTCCGATTAGCAGTGATTCCTTCCATGAAAATTTACAAAATCGAGCTGCCAAAGTTGCACCTGCCAGTTTGCCAACCACACACAATATAATTAATCCAAAACAGATTAAGATCATTTCCCAGGAGTTGATTAGTGTGATTTGAGTTTTCAGTCCGGTAATTGCGAAAAATACAGGCAGTAGGATTAATCCAGCGATATACTCGATTCTTAACTTTAATCTTTCGCGATAACGTTTAATGGCAGGCATTAATGTTCCCGCAATGAAGGCTCCAAAGAGAGCGTGCACACCAATTAGCTCGAAGTACAGTGAGGAGCAAAGTAAAATAAGTAAAGCTAAAGTAAATTGATGCGGTTCGGAAAGCATTTTATTTTTAATGACTTTACTAAGAATTGGAGAAACGATTTTAAACAGAAAAAGAATGCCTACTAGGCTAAGCCCTAATGTCATAATAAGCGAAGCTAGGGCAGAACTTTTAGTTAGTCCAATGATCGTTGCTAGGATAATCCAAGCTGAAACATCATCAATCGCTGCACAATGGAGTGCCATTTTAGAAGTTGGTTCTTGATTTAAGCCTTTGTCGGTAATGATTCTAGCAAGTACAGGAAATGCCGTAATACTACAGGCAATTCCCAGGAACAATGAAAAGATAGCGAGTGACGCGCCATGATGTGCAAAGGATACGTAGAGTAGCGGTGCAACGCTAACCCCCAAGAGAAAGGGAAAGATAATACTAATTCCTGAAATGATAGCGGCATGTTTACCAGAAGTATTTCCTTCTAAAGCACTACTGTGTAGTCCAACTGTAAACATAAAGAGGATTAGTCCTAGCTGACTAACTATTGATAAATTTGAGATTGAGCTCTTTTCAAAGATAAATTGAAAAGCATCTGGATAAATTAGTCCAAAAAGCGAAGGCCCTAAAAGGATACCTGCTAAAACCTCGCCAACGACCTGGGGTTGCTTCAGGTATTGTAATAACTTTCCCAAGATTTGTGAGACGATGATGATAAGTATTAACTGAAGAATAAATCTACTGAGGGGAGAAAAATAATCAATATTTAACATAGGCCTTCATCTTTGGAATATCTAAGCTGTAATTTGCAATTGCAAATACAACAAGAAATCTTTATGGGTAGTTTTCCAGTTTTTTCTGACGCTGGATTTAAATTATGACATGCAGCACATTCAAAGCTTAGCTTTAATCGAAAAGCTTTATTATAAAAATAATGTCTATAGGCATGACGTAGATAGAGTAACGGAAGATTAAGAAGTAAGATAGGAGGAAAAAATAAGGCTGGAAGAATCAGAATAATTGCAATTATAATCATGATTATACTAGCTCGATTTACATCTTCCGGAGGTTGAAAAAATAGTGCCTCAACTTAATTAGTCGTTTCTGATTGAATTTCATTAATTAAGACTGTCGTTAATTTCCAAGAGGGTTTGATTGTTATTTTATTGTTCATTCACAGGTAAATTTAATCATAGTTTAATTGATTAAGAATAGATAAAAGTTATAATTACTAAGACTTATATTAAATCAAGATGACTCAGGATTTACACAGATCAGAAGCTAAACGACATCAATCACTTAGTAATCAAACTGCGCCTGAATTAATTGTACAGAAAGTTTTAACAAAAGAAAGCCCTGAAAGTAGGTTGTTTCTTGCTCACGATTGTTCCCTCAATAAAGATTCCTTGATAAATCAGTTGCCTGAAGTGAGTTATGCTCAAGACCATAATTTTTCAGGTCATACGATGGATGATTTTTTGGTGGTTGATCGCCATAATAATATTTATATTGTTGCCGATGGAGTTACTAGAACAAAGTGTGAAAATCAAAATGCTGCCTGGCAGACAGCAGAAGCTTTCGGACGTTTAATGCACTATCATATTTGTGAAGCTTTGGCAGAGAATCTACCAGCAACTCAAATACTTCAGCATGCTTTTCAGCAGGCAAATTTAGGAGCACATTCAGTTAATAGTCTGAATCAAGAATTAGGATTGGGAGGAAATTTGATAAGTTCACCAAGAGGTTCTTGCACCGCCGCTGTATTGTTAGAAGTTCAGCAAAGACTATTTATTGGGACAATTGGTGATTGCCAAGTTGCTGTTATTGACGATTCTAAGGATAAATTAAAGTTAATTAAGCTGACAGATCCGCAAACCACTTTGTGTGAAAAGATTAGAAATGAAATGCCTAACCCAATTGAGTTTCATCGTAGAATGGCCAATAAATTGGATGAGTGGGGTAAACCAGATTCTATTGCCTATGGAGTTGTAAATGGAGATCCAAATGCCCGACATTTTTTTAAAGTTCAGGAAATCACAGAAAAAGGATTAATTTACCTATTTAGCGATGGGATCCCAAAGTTAGCCGCAGAAATAGGGGAGATACTTTGTAATTATGATAGTTGGAGAAATACCGCTGACCAAATACTGACTTCAGCACTCCATAAATGTAGGCTTACTCAGGGACCAAATTTTAAAACAGATGATAGTAGTTTAATTAAGATTCGCTTTGCTAATTAATTTATTATTTATGAGTAATAGTAAATTATTGTTAGATTATATCAACAATCTAGGAAAACTATCAAAGGTCGGAAAACTATAGGTGCAGTAGAGAAATAATATAGTTATTCCAAAAAATAAATTACGTATAAAGAAGATAGCGCAGCTTGTTTTTTGTAATAACTATATGACTTTACTACGCTTGCGGGGGATAGAAAGCCCCAAAAAGTAGTTTCCTTACGTAAATTGCTTTTTGGACTTTCTATATTTATATGTTTTTTTTATTTAGTGACAATATCTTAAATTGGAATTTTAATGGACTTATGAACGGATTTAAAATCTTTCGTTTTAATTCAAAATAACTGAGAACTCTACATAGCGTAAGTCCTTAACTGGCTTTCATAAATTTCGTATCTAGGGATATTTCACTTACATCCTCATAAACAAGTATTTTTTCAATAACTCTTTGTGCTTTTTGATGAGGCTGTTTGGTTAATTGAATCAAAAGGCTTAGCGACTAATTCTCTTTGCTGCTTAAAAAGCATGATTTTTAAATTCAATTTATAACATCTTTGCTAAGCTAAACACTCAATCATTATGAAATAAATGTCGAATCTGTGATTTTTTGGAAGTTATTTTTAGTTTCCAAAAACTACTTATTCTAGAATACAAGTTCTAGGATTCTTATGTTTAATGACTTTTTTTACGGTTATATCTTGTGAGACAAGTGCTTTTGTTCAAAAGTAAGAGAGTAGAGAAAATTGTCTAATAGTTGTTCTAGGTTTTGAGACAGTTTTAAGTCAGCAGCAATAACTTTATTTATAGAAAAATTTAAGTCATACGAAAACATATGGTAAAAGTTGCTGAGTCGCAGGCAGGCGCGTCACTTCCAAGTTTATTGGTAGATGTCGCACATTTTGCAATGCACGAGAAATGTGAACCGCTGCATTCTAAGCGGTCCTGGATTAAGATTGAAAAATTTCTACTAACTGGAAAAATTGGAGCCGAGCTAGTTGGGGGACTTTTAGATTTAGCTTCAGTGCGACCAAATTACAGATCGGCAATTGCACTTAAAGGGCAAAATTCTACTCAGTTGCCAGTAGACTTAATTCACACAACGCCTTATCTTTTGTTACCAAGCTTTTTAGATCAACTTCATGCTGCTGAAAAAAAGCTAAAATTTCAAGAAATTAAAGAGATTATCGAGGGAACGCCAAAATTTTCTAATTTAGATCTCAGGGGTCAAAGCTTAGAAGGTCTATTTGAGATGCTTATTATCACTGATCAGCAAATTGCTAGGATTGAATCTGGTGATCTAGCAGTAATTCGTGAAGATACTAAATCTGCAGTTAAGCTTTTTAAACTCCATCGAAATACATGGAAAGAGCGTGCTGATATTTTATTTAAATTAGATCAAATTTGGGAGAGAATTGATCCCAAAGGCTTTGCTGCCGCTGTGAATCTTCAAATTGAACATGCATATTTAGATTTTAATAATTCCCGTGGTTATCTAAGACCTAGTTTTCAAAATCGACTAGCTGAGTTTGTAACTACGGCTACTAAGTGCCCGATATATTTAATTCCTAAAAAGGACGGAAGCACTAATTTAAAAAAATTAAGTCAGCTTTTAATTCACGATCGGAATGCTGATTGGAGAGCTGATTGGCGTTATTCACCAACTGGTTATCGACAATCTCAATATTCTTATAAAGCCTTGTTTCCCGAACGGCATCTCTCCCCTAAAGGCATGGATCATTGCACATTCGATCGAAAACAAAGAACCATTGCCGCACGTTCTAAAATTGCCAGACTAGAATTAATCGGTGAATAATAATTTAGTATTTATGTAGATCCGTAGTCCACAATTATATAGTCATCCCAATAAATAATTTCTTTTAGGAAATTATAAAACAGATCATGACTATAGAAGCGACCAGCGGGAGCCAAAAGACAAATAGTAAACCCAACTTTAAAAAATAGAGTTAAACCATAGGTTTATCTATAAACTTAGGTCCTTAAATTACTTCAGGGAAAAAAATATAAGGGTCAGCGAAAGTATTAGTTAATCTATTTATCGGAAATACATTTTTGGGTTTACTATATCAAACACGAAGTGCCTGAATTTCTTTGCCGATTTGGATAGCTACGTTTTCTCCCGTTTCTATTGCCCCTTCCATAAAGCCTTGAAAATTCTCAGAACAATGTTCCCCGCAAAAAAAGACATTATTCTCTCTCCGGCCTTCCAGTCCAGCTGTGGCAGCTTGTCCAGGAAGGTAGCAAGCGTAGCTTCCTAATGTATGAGGATGAGTTGGCCAGTGCATGCGCACAGTTTTATCAGGAAGATATTCTGACGCGAGTCCAGGATAAGTTATTTCTAATTTACTTAGTGACTTATTAAACTGCTGATCAGCAGTTCCTTCGTTAGATGATAACCCACGTTCTCCTCCCAAGAAATTTGTTAGTATTCCTGATTTACCCGTTTGAGCGCGAGAAGTTTCCCAAACAGTTTGAATTGGCTCATCGGCAATTAAGGCGAAGTTGTCAGTATACTTTTGCCAAGGTCGAGATTTAAAGCCAGCCATAATTTTAGCATTAGTGCCATAACCGAGTTCGTTGATTAATTTAACTTTGTCAGCGGCAAATCCAGCTTCCGTAATGTCGATTAATCGTAGAGTTGTAAAAGGGAGGGCGATAACAACTAAATCATATCGGGTTTGATCGAAGTTTGATTGATTAACAAAACTTAGTTGATACTTATTATCTAATTTCTGAATTTTTTTTAATCGATGTTCCAGAAATGGCTTTCTGATTAAATGTGAGGCCATGCCAATTGCCATTTGATCATTACCATTTTTAATATGATAACGTTCATCACTGTCACCAAAAATTTTAAATTCATCGCTTGATTCCGGATCTATAAAATAGAGGAGAGAAATAGCGGATTGTTTCTCGGCCTCTAGTCCAAATTCGCCAGTATAAGCGATTTTAATTAATTGTTTTAATTCTGCGGCAATATCATTTTGTTTGTTTAGCCAGTCAGTAATGCTTTGTTGATCAATAGTATTAAAGTAATCGGAGTCAGAGTCTGCTTTAATTCGGGTTTCTAAGATGATTTTAGCTAAAGGCTTAAATTTTTCCAAGATCCACTGATCCTTTATTATTTTTCCATTAATAATAAAATGATCGCTATCTTTTGCTCCTTGCCGACAATCATCGATCTTTAATCCCAGTTCTTTAGCAATTCTAAAAACAGAAAGATGATTACTATCAATTAATTCTCCACCTAGCTCGGCAGTTTGTCCATCTGCAAAATGGTTTCTAAGGCTATAAGTTCTTCCGCCGATTCTATTAGATGCTTCAAATAAATCTACTGGAATACCAATTTTGCTAAGTTGATAAGCACAGGATGTTCCCGAAAGGCCTGCTCCAATAATTGCAATTTTATAATTGGAGTCTTGATTAAATAATTTACTAGCAGAGCAACCGAGAATTGGAGTAGCTAGTAGTCCTGCAGTAACGACACTGGCATTCTTAATAAATTTTCGACGATCCAAATCTACTTCAGAAGATAGCGATTGATTGGCCAGACGACGAAGTCTGTCAAAGAAATAAGTGTGAGACATAGAATTTTTCAACGAAAAAGTTTGGGTGCATGATAACTATTTGTTGTTCAAATTTAAAGGATTAATTTTTAGTAAAAGCGAGTTGTCTCTAGATCAGCCGTACTTTTTAGGTTAACATTTTGATAACTAGAGTGATCCTCCTGCTTCAAGAGGTAACATTAAGACTAAAGTTTATAAAAGTTAGATAATAGAGAATGATATAAAATGGATGCTTATAAGTCGAAAAAAGCCATTATTAAGTATTATTTAGCAATTTAAGCAGTTTTATGGGGGAATAAAATTAATTTTTTAGTAACTTTACTTAGCATCTTAAGTGCTTGTGAGAATCAGCGCTTTGACCCGCGTGCGAACTTGTATTACATTCCTTGGGCATCTTTGAAGGTACTTGTGTTCTAACTGTAGAAATTTCTAAAGTGAAAACTAATAAGTATATCAAATATGTATTATTATATTATATTAGGATTAAAAATGGCTACAGGTAAAGTTAAATGGTTTGATACCGAGAAGGGATTTGGATTTATTGCTCAAGATAATGGTGAAGATCTTTTTGTGCATCATTCAGAAGTTAGCGAACAGATTTCAGAAGGACAAGAAGTTAGTTTTGAAATTGGCGAAGGACGCAAAGGGCCTTGTGCTGTAAATGTACGTGGTGCTTAATCCTTATTCAGCTGGAAGTAATTCGTTACTTCCAGCTCGATTCCTTCTTCCTTCAACTTCTCAATTCTTTCTCAGAATAAATTAAATTTCTAGTAATCGGTTAATAATTCTTTCCAGTTCTTTGGGATGCAATTTACTACCTGTCATCCGTGGTGAACCACCAATTATATCGCTTCCTCCCCACGAATTAGCAGAGCCAGGAACTAATCCCTCTGCTTGATTTAAAAAAATATAAAAATCAGTAATTGGAAATTTAAAGTAAGGACTCATTTTACCAATTGAATAAGTGAATGTTCCATCCTTATTATCTCTATACGAGACAAATGCCTTTATCCCATCAGCAAAGATTGCTGTGCGGGCATGTGTCCCAATTTCATTAACCAAGGCCCAGTTTTTCCCACCTCCAATTCTTTCATATCTAGTATCGAGTTTAGTTTTACCACCCCTCCCATAAGAATATTCTGTTATTCTTTCACCGACCTCTAAAATCACCTTACCCATGTCTGCACCAGACATATTAAAAAGTTTTCCAGCAGTACGTGCATCGGCGTATGGTTTAAAAACCCAAGCAATTTCTTGAAGCACAATTGCATCTATTTGATATGGATAGGCGCCAGCAGTAACATCTAGTAAATCTTCAATTCTTACTAAGCGGTTAATATAAGGCTCGTGAACAGGGCTTGTTATGCGACTATGATTTTTTAGTAACCAGACAGCTAGGGCAGTATCATGATCAGGATCGTTTACAAAGATATTAATCATTGCCTCGGAATTAATGCAAAATGTTTCCAGTAGGCCTTGCTTTAGTGCTACCAATACTTGTGAGCATGTTGCTCTAGTTGATAGACGATCCACTCCTTCGTGATGATTAAAGTTAGCATGTGGTCCAATCGAGCTGAATAAAGGTGGACCATAAACAAATCCATCTAGAGCAATGGAAAAAGGAGGATAATTATCAATAAATTCTGGCCACTGAATAACTTTCTTAGGTTCAATGAAAAGATTAATCCCAGGACTTAACTTTTCATGGTAAACATCTCGAACTGTCTCCAGTGAACTTTGAGTAGCAAACATAAGTTAGTACAAACGGACAATTATTAATTTAGAAGAAATCTTAGCAGCGTTAGTCTCTATTACGATTAAATCTATTAATGTCGCAATTGGAGTATAGCAAGATAATGTAATTAAGCTAATTATAGGAAAGCGCTTTACTAAGTATTTTCTATCCGAAAAAAAAGAATTCTAGCCACCAGCAACTTGGGAAATTCATGGTGCCTCAATAAAAATTGGAATAAAGCGAATGCGACTTAAACCCTTTAGAGTTTTATGAATTTTCTTGTATTTTGTTAGCTATTTAATGTATTGTGAAATTCAAATTAATCACAAAAACATCAATAGTTTTGGTATTTTAAAAGTTAATAATGAATAAGCTTATTGCAAAAATTTTTCTCGTTTTACTTCTTGCCTATTCCAACACAGTATTGGCTGAAGAGAAGTTTAGAGTGGGGATTGTACTACCATTAAGCGGGCCAGTTGCTCCGATGGGTGAGGGCTTTCGTCGGGGTGTTGAACTCTGGAAAACTCAGCAACCTGAAAAAGCTAAAATGATGGAAATTTTCTACGAAGATCATCGCTATGACGGGAAGGATACGATCAGTGCCGTTCAAAAACTTACAGAGATTGATAAAGTACAATTACTAGTTGTCTGGGGAAACACCCCAAGTGGAGTGATCGCTCCAATAGTTGAACAAAAGAAAATTCCGACAATCTTAGTGTCAATGAATCCGGATGCTTTGAATCGAAAATTTGTAGTTACTATAAGTTCTAAAGTTGATTTATTAGTAGACTACACTGCTAAATTTTTTGAATACCATAAGGCAAAAAACCCTGCTGCGGTATCTATCGATATTGGTAATGCCGTGATTGGTATAAAAATGCTCAGTAAAAAATTAAATGGTAATTTGATTGAACACTTTGTCCCCAATGACAATGCTGATTTTAATTCAACCATTGCTAAACTAAAAAGTAAAAATGTCGACGCGGTATATTTATTAACCATGCCGGAACAAGCTTTAACATTCGCTCGTCAAGCAGCAGCACAAAAGTTTATGGTGCCAATTATTGGCGGTGATATTTTTGCTGATTCAGCATTTCAAGAATTATTTATTGCCTTATCTAGTAAGTTATCTTTTGCCTATGCCTCTATTGCCAATAGTTTTATCGATGCCCTCCAAGTCAAGTATTCCAATATTTCTTATTTTGGTGAGTCTGCTTCCGGTTGGGTAAGTGTTGATTTGATTTCTCAGCTAAATGATCTAGCAAAACAAAAAGGTTCGACAGATTATTTTTCGTTTCTTCCTCAGGCAAGTTTCTTAGAAGCTCCAATTGATCAATTAGAGTATGTCGAAGATAAGGAATTTGGTCGCCATCTGAAACATCAAGTGGCTGTTTACTCAAATCAAAATGGCAAATTGGTCAAAGATTTTTAATTGTCATTGATACTAAAATATTATTTCCAAAAAAATATATTGAATAATATTTTACGATATGCGATACATGGTATGTGATTAAAATTCATTACTTAAATATTCTCTTCTCTCTTTGCTACCAAAGCAAATGTTGTCAGTGCCGTTAGGCATACTTATATAAATCTACACAATTAGTTAAATCATAAGATCTTTTTACAAAGATCCTTTTATTCAAATATTAATTTGGGAGGGAATTCATGTATTCTCAGTCTGCATCAAAGTCATTAAATTCATATCACTTAGGTCATCTACGTTCACTAGAAGAGCAATCTAGCAAGATCCTACAGGAAGTTCGCGCTACCTTAAATCCTGTTGGGATAATGTTTTCGGGAGGTAAAGATTCAGTGTGTATTGCACATCTAGCCAAGAAAACATTTGAAAATGCATTTACTGATTTAAAATTGCCATTTACTTTTTATCATTATGATAGCGGTAATAATTTTCCAGAAGTTTTGGATTTTAGAGATCGATTTATAAGATCAATCAATGCTGACCTAAAAGTTTTATCTGTCCCAGAATTTGAGACATCTGGCATTTTAGAAAAACGACCAAAACAAATTGGTAATATTTCTGCTTTGATCGAATTAATCAATTTTTCAGTAGCAGAAAATTCCTTACGCGGTTTAATCGGCGGTGCCAGACGAGATGAGGAGGGAGCTCGGGCAAAAGAGCGAATTTTTTCTGTTAGAGATGAATTTAATCAATGGAATCCCAAGGCCCAACGACCTGAATTATGGGATCTTTATAATACTCGAATCAGTTCCGGACAGCATTTAAGGATCTTTCCAATTAGTGATTGGACCGAACTTGATGTCTGGCAATATATCGAACAAGAAAAAGTGGTTTTACCATCGCTATACTTTTCACACGAACGTGAAGTATTTCGTCGTGATGGAGTACTGCTAGCTTATTTTGATGACACTATTTTGAAGCCAGGTGAAAACGTTGAAATCAAAAAAGTGCGAAGTCGAACGGTTGGAGACCGTGAAACTACAGGCTTTATTGAATCAAATGCGGTAACAATTAGCGAAGTAATTGCTGAGGTTCAATCTTCCAAATACAGTGAAAGATCAACTAGGGCAGATGACCATAGTCAGAATACTGGTATGGAACAACGTAAATTACAAGGTTGGCCATAGTCCAGAAAACTTCATACTTAAGGAAAAATAATTTTATTCAATAAAAAAACATGTCAGAAAAAGATTTATTAAGATTTAGTACAGCAGGCCAAGTTGATGATGGTAAAAGCACACTTATCGGAAGAATGTTATATGATTCAGGAAATCTTCCTTTGGATCAAATTGCACTCTTGGAAAAAAAAGCACGGGCTGCAGGTCGGGATCAAATTGACCTAGCACAAATTACTGATGGGTTAAAAGCTGAAAGAGAGCAAGGGATAACGATTGACGTTGCCTACAGATACTTCAGTACTAGAAATCGTAAGTTTATAATTGCAGATACACCAGGACATTCTCAATACACTAGAAATATGGTTACCGGAACTTCAACTGCCGATGCCAGTTTAATTCTAATTGATGCGCGAAAAGGGATCACAGAACAAAGCAAACGTCATTCGCTAGTGGCTTCTCTATTGGGAGTTGAGGTATTAGTTGTCTGTGTCAATAAAATTGATCTCGTTGAGTATTCGGAAAGTGTATTTAAAAAAATCCAAAAGGACTTTTTAACCTGGGCTGATAAACTTAATATTAGGGAGGTCCGCTTCATTCCTGTCAGTGCTTTACATGGCGATAATGTTGTAATTAACTCTAATAAAACTAAATGGTATCAGGGGAAAAATTTATTAGATACTTTGAACACATTGCAAATCAAGAAAAATGTTGATTTTCAAGAATTGCGAGTTAGTGTGCAGTATGTCGAACAGATTGCCCAGGGAATTAATTTACCATTAGTTCAAGCTTTAATCTTAAACGGAGAACTTAAAAAGAAAGAACGAGTTATTAATGTTCGAACATCTGAGAAAAGTAATATCCGCCAACTAAATGATTTGAATGGCTTAGCGGATGTTGTTACCGCGCCATACTCTGCAAAAATCCTGCTTGATTCCAATATCCAGATTGAACGGGGAGATCTTTTGACTAACTCCAAGGGCTTACCAAAAGTTAGTCTTTCCTTTACTGCAAATTTATGCTGGATGGGCAACAGGCAATTAGCTTTAGGGGAAGAGTTTATTTTACAATTAGGTGTAAAACAAGTTCCAGCAATTGTTGAGCAGATTAATTATGTTATAGATCCAGAAACTCTGAATAAGGATCAACTTCGAACTCACTTACAGTTAAACGATATTGCTGAAGTTATAATTCGTAGTAATTATCCAATCGTCTATGATCGCTATCAAGACCATAAAAACACCGGAAGTTTTATTCTAATTGATTATGAAACAAGTAATACTGTTGCGGGCGGAATGATTTTATAATTGTTGTTATTTGATTGGTCTTAAAACATTAATATGATTCCTAAGCCATTGGTTTTATATAGAAAGTCCAAAAAGTAATTTACGTAAGGAAATTACTTTTTGGGGCTTTCTATCCCCCGGAGAGATAATAAAATTATATAGTTATGACAAAAAACAACTCAATCTATTTGATTTTTACGTAATTTATTTTTTGTCATCACTATATATCAGTCACCTAGTTAACCAGTACTCTAAGCGGATATGAATTTAGAATGCTGGATTTTGCTGAAATCTTAACTTATAAAGATATAACCTTGCGCCTCTATATTTTGTTTTATGAAGGGTGTGGATATACTAAAAACTATTAGGTTTTGACCTGATGGCTCTGCAAAAAGCAGCTTGTTATTTTCGTATATCGGGTTTTAGTATATTTTTTCCCCCCTGTTAAAACTTAGGCAATAAGCATTTTAACCTCAGCGACCCCCTAGGGTCGCTACAAGTGCTCCGCACTTAATATACTGAAAACGGTAGTTTTCAATTTCTACTAGTATAATTAGTTATTATGCAACACTGAAATTATTTGATTCATATCATTTGGTGAATTTGCTTAGAAGTTTAAATGGTGTTTAACTCCTAAATGTAGTTTTTTTAAGTGATCGAAGTGCCAAATACTGCTCCACATGCTAATTCTCCACTGGTCCCAGTTGAGGGTAATTCCCTTGCTCTTAATGATCATCGGATTTTTTTTAATCCTGCCGCCACACCGGCTTTTAGTGATATCCCTTTAAAGCTATCCCCTGAAAATCTAATTTTTTTAGATGCCTTAGCCTCAGCACATGCCCAGCATCAAATATTAATAGCCCCAGATATGCGCGATTACGCGGAGGAGTATTCAAGAAGCCTAATAAGTTTAGTAATGAAGAATTTGAATTTGGCGGATTATGGACAACTACTCGGTGAGAATTTGAGTCATGAGACTCTGACTGAGGTTATTCGTGTCCAAGGAGTAAAATTTTATCAGGAATTTTCTAGAGATTTTCTAGCACCGCTAGTTGTAAACTTTGTGAATCAAGTACTTCAGTCTGCACCTGTCGGATCCACTGTCGCATTTTTAGCAAGAGATGCGGAAATGTATTATCAAGTAGGATTATTATTAGAAACGCAACCGGAGATTGCTGAACGCAAACTTGATTTACGTTATGTTACATTTAATAGAACACATCTTAGTATTCATGATGAGATGGCTAGCGAAGCTATTGCCCGATCTGTAGAGCAAGAGAAGTTGTTCCGGGGTTATTTGCGACAAGAAAATTTTCATAATACTAATGGACTGGTAATTATTGATACCGGTTGTTGGGGTAGTATGATTAATGGTATTCAAGCCGAGATTGCTCAAGGTAAAGAAAATATAAATTTACAAGGAGTACATTTTATTTTTTCGCAAAATCCTTATATCTCAGGATTTATGAATGCTGTTAATGTAAAACATAGTTTGTCACTTGAGCGGCAAGATCTGGAAGCTCTCAATGATACTTTTGAGTGTTTGCCTAGGGCTGTTTCTCGATCGGAAAAATATGTAAAAGAAGCCGACTCAAATTTAATTCTTCCAGTCTACCACGAAGTTCGATCTCCATTTTTAGCAAGTTGGGGAAGGGCTTTAAATCTTGGTGCCCAAGAAGCTGCTCAGGAATTCTTAAGTAATCCAGATGGTTTTGAAAACGCCGGACTATCATTAGCTCGTATGGTCTTAAAACACGAGCAGGCTAAATCTGTTTTTAATGGAGTATTTCCAAAAAATACTCCAACTTGGTCCAAAGGAAGAGGCTTTATTGAAAACTGGCCTTGGGGTAAGATTCCACCGCTAACAGATTAGTAGGGCCAATCAATGAAATTCAAACAATTATTTACCAGTAATTTTAATTTAATTGGGGTACTCCATCTCCCGCCAATGCCTGGCTTCGAAGGATCTCCTGGATTAACTGAAATTATAGATTTTGCTACCAAAGAAATAAAGACTTTAGAGCAGGCAGGCTTTGATGGAATTCTAGTGGAGAACGAGGGAGATCGTCCGCACCCATTAATAGTCTCATCGGAATATTTAGGAAATTTTTCCAAGTTGATTAGGGCACTCAAGACGACAACTAAAATTCCACTCGGCTTAGAGATTCTTTATGATATGGTCGGAACAGTAAAAGTTGGGATTGAAGCAAAAGCAGATTTTGTTCGTTTAGATGTTTTTACTGATCCAACTGAGACTCGCTGGGGCATTGTTCCTGAATGTGTAACGGAAGTTACTAAACTTAGAGCCGATAATCCAGAGCATTTTCCCCTGCTTTTTACTGACGTTCATGTTAAACACGGTAAAAATCTTTCTGGTCGAACGCTTTCCGAGTCTGGAAAATTAGCAATTATAAATGGTGCTAATTCCTTAATAGTTACCAGCCACCAGACCGGGACTGCTCCAACACTAGAAGATTCTGAAATATTGCAAGAAGTAAGTGCCGGAGCACCACTTTTTGTTGGTAGTGGTTTTGCTATTGATAATATTGAAGAAACTATTAAGTATTGCCAAGGTGCAGTAGTTGCTACTTCCATTATGACTGGAGATTTGTTCGATCTGGCAAAGGCCCAAGCTTTAACGAAAAAAGTACGTCAGTTAACCGGTAAAATCTAATTTAGTTTTAGCTAATTCATGTCTAAAGTTGCTTGCATCGGAGATTTTTCAATTGATTATTATGTAAATCAAGAGCGTTATTTTCTAGGCGGAATCAGTTTAAATGTTGCCAGTAATTTAAGTTCATTAGAGATTTCCACAGATCTTTATTCGACCTTAGGGAATGATCTGCTAGGAGATCAGTGCCTAAAGTTACTTGCTTCAACACCATTTGCCCACTCGATGACTCGTTTATCAGGCCAAACTACAATCCAAAGAATCATATTAACAGCAAGTGGGGAAAGGCAGTTTGACGGATATACGGTTGGAGTCTTAGCAGACTTCGCTAAGAATATTAAGAATTTGCCGCTAGTTTTTGAGCAATATGACTTGATCCATGTTCCACTATCAGATGGAATTGAAAATATTTTTGAACATATTGCAAAGCTTGAATATTCAGGGAAAAAAGCTGCGGATTTTTCGATTGATGCCAATTTAAGTGAAGATTTAATTTCGATCTTAAAACGTTATTCAAATTATTTTGATCTTATTTTCATTGGGGGAGATTTGGCCCTTAAGCCTGTTATTCAAAGCTTAGCATTACAGTATCCAGAGAAAACCTTTGTGTTAACGCAAGGGAAGGATGGTGCTGATAGCTTTTATCATGGTGTCTGTCTCCATCAACCAGCGATTTCAGTTCCAGCAGTTGTTGATACTACGGGATGTGGTGATGCTTTTCAGTCGGGATTTATCGCTAGTTGGTTGAAATCCCCTCAAGATCATGGTCGGGCGCTTGCTTTGGGTGCAAAACAAGCTGCTTCAATTATTGGACGGATCGGCGCCACAAATTTAGAAATCACATCTAAAGATTTTCAGTCATAACTTTACAAAGTTATTAAATTTTATAGCTTCTGATTTTTGTTCTCTATGTTTCAAACTGAAATTATACCCCAACAGGCATTTAAACAGATTCTCGATTGTAAACATTTAATCTTTGATATTGATCGTACCTTAGCAGATGTACATAGTGGGATTCCAATGGAGAGTTGTCAGGAATTAGCCAAACTTCCCATGTCGATTGGTGTTGCCACGGCCAGAAGTCTTTCCGAATTAGAAGCAGCACTTCCTGATGGGCTAAAACTAGGTGATGTTTTTAATGGTGATATATTATTGGAAGATGGCTCCACCTTAGTAAAGGGCGGTCAAAATCGAAGAGAACTGCTCAAAGTAAATTCATTAATTGATTTAAAATTGGTTGAAGCTGTTGGACAACTTAAATCAGAAGTAATACAAGCCTTAGCACCAGCCCACAGTGATTCCGAGGGATGGCAAACCTTAGCAAATATTTCCAGTCCCTTAGTTAAGCTTCCTCCATTTAATGATTTCTTAACTAGTTTGACCTTGTGGGAAAAAGGCACTGTTGGTAACTCGGACTTTATTAAAATCCAAAAATGGTGTGAAGCAAAAATTTTAGCGCTGGGATTAGATCAGCAGTTAGTTGCGACGGAGATTGGTGATGGAACATTGCGAATAACTATTCCGGGAATGTCTAAGGGGTGGGGTCTAGAAAAACTTCAGCGGGATGGTCGACTAGATTTGGCAAGTTGTGCATATTTTGGTGATGGTCGAAACGATGTTCCAGCCGCGGAAGTGATTAAAGCAAATGGAGGAATTGTCATTGCTGCTGCTAAAACTTGCCCAGAGCTGGTAGCACTAGCAGACTATGCTATAAGCATTGAAGGACCAGCTGGGATGATGAGCATGTTAAAACAGTTAAATCGTCTTTTCTAAATATATAGAAGTTTTTCCCTGAAAAATAGTTTACGTTTATTGTTATTTATCAATTTTAGATTTGCGATAATTCTCTTTTATAACACGCAGTGGCTTAGTGATCTTCCATGAGCGACTTTGGAGAACACTTTTTAAATTTAATTGCGACACTTCTAATTGATTATATTGTTGGGCAATAAACGTGTCTCTCGCCTCAACTTTTTGTCTCTCTTGAATATAGAGCTGATTTAAATTCTGCACTTCAATATTTAGATTCTTATTTTCAGTTGTTAATAAATTAATTTGATCCGATAAAGAATTAATTTCATTATTTAAGGAATTTATAGTGGCCGTTAAAGAAATATTTTCATTATTTAAGGAATTAATTTCATTCTTAAAGTTGGAATTATTAATAATTATAGAATCAGTTTGTTTTAGGGAAATTGTTTGCAAATCTGAATTAATCTGTTCAAGATAATCGTGAGATTTAAAGACTGGTAAAAAATCTTGATAAATATTATTTAATTGATTGATCTTAGATATAGTATCGGCTGATGTAGAAAAAATTGGGTCCTCGGAGAGAGTAATTAGGATTTGATAGAGTTCCACAACGATTTTTGGAATTGTTTGATTATCTACCAAATCTGCCAGAGTATATTCTGAATGTCGTAGTTTTGAATCTAGAAATATACTTTGATAACTGTATAAATCTTCTGCCAAAACTTGGTGATTAATTTCTAAAAAATCAGCAACTCTTTTTATTTCATTTGTTGTATTCTTCAATATTCGATCATAATCGACTACAAGTCTTGGATAATTTTTAGAATACTGAAGACTGAGGATTGTATGTTCAAACCAAAGATACAAACCTTTCACTAATGGAATTTGATTACGTTTAAGGATTGAATTAGCAACACTTAGCGGATTACGAGAGGCTATAATCAACCGGACATTAATCCCCAAATCAAGTAGTACAGGTTCAATCAAGGGCAATAGTTTACAAAACCTAGGATCCTTTAACCCATAATAATCAGTTTCCTGAAAGCGATTCTTAATTAGTTGTGAAAATGAGAATTGATATTTTTGAATCTTTAAGCTGGAACCAGTGCTTATTGGAAAATTCCCCAAAGCATCCCAACTTGTGCCGAGGTCAGCTAGTAAAGTTTGATTTAAGTCTAGAAATTCTCGATCTTCAAAAAACCCTTTATCATTCTCACCTGCTTTTCCAGTAACTAGTTGATTGCCTAGACTTACACCTAAAGTTTCTAATCCTCGAGTGATAGCACTCGTTCCACTTCGATGCATCCCTAGGACGATGATCAGATGTTTTTGATTAAGCATTTGTTGAGATCAGAAGTAGAATTTTTAACTATGGTATGGGCAAAAGCAAAGTTGTCACAATTATGTCGATCCTCAAAACCATAAAGCTTGTCTGAAAAAAGAATTCTCATTACAAAAACTATTCTAGAGAATTGTATTTGCAGCATTTAACTATAGTTATTTCAACAGGAATTTTTAAAAAAATTTTTTTAAAAAATTCACATTCAAGTTTACTATAATAAATTCAGAAAGTATATTTTTAGCTTAAGTTTTAGTGGTAATTAATAAACTAAAAATTTGTTCTATAAGCATAATTGTTCAACTAACTGTTCAAGGGAATTGACAACATTTACTTCTGGTCTAGCAAGGCCAACTTGGACATGAATATCTTGTTCTCTTTGATATCCAGGCTCTACACCAATAAAAATAGGTTTATTAAGTTGGCAGGCAATCCCCAGCTCAAAAAGCGCCATTGAATTTAATGTTGACTTAGGAAACCAAAAGACAATTGCTTTAGAATCAAGGAATCGTTGGTGATTTGCTTGCAAAATTTTTCGATAATTTAGCCCACCTTTACCCATAAAGTTATCGGTGCGCGGATTAAAAACTAAGATATTTCGTTCCGTTAACTCCTTGTTAAGATCTATTTGCCAATTAGGGCAATCACTGATGCCTCCAGCCAAATATATTTCTTCGTTTTTGATTGGGAAATTTGTAACATTAAAATTAGATTTTCCAACACTGGTAATTTTTAGAGCGAGATCTTTTAGGGTTGTATCAATCCGTAACTCGGGACGATGAATCGCTAAGTAGGCAAATATTTCCTGGATACGGATATAATCTGGATCGGCTCCGATAATCAGTGGCTTGGAGGAAAGTAACCAGTAACCTAATTCAAATAAGGTAATCGGGCATTCTGTTTCTTTGGGAAACCAAAATGAAATTGTCTCCGCTATGTGCAAATGGCGATGTTCCCAAGCTATTTGAAAATCTGTTGCGGAAGGATTGCTAGTGTCAAAGCTTAATCTTCGAGGATTCAGGGTTGTTATTGGCAATTTATCAATTAGTTTAATTAGATCACTTTGCCAATCAGGGCAGTTCGAAATGCCACCAGCAAGAAAGAGCGTATTCCTGCTGGTAGTTTGCTCTTCAGGACAGGTAATTAGTTTTATTTGTTGGTCATTTACTTTAATTTGATATTTCATCTTCAAAATTTGATACTAATTAGTTCAATAATTCTAAGCGACTTTTAGATAATGGTAAACAAAATTTTGCCCGGTATGATAATTTTAAGCAACCTTTATGGTTTTTGATCGATCAATCTCAATTTATGCTGACCAGAGAAAAATTACTTAATTATGGAGGAGACAGTCTAAGTGACCTAGAGTTAATTTCGATGATTATTGGTGGAGGGAAAAGCCAAATATTGTCTAGCGATGTTGCTATAAAAATCTTAGCAATTATCAAACTTAAGAATAAGGATCTATCCTTGGAAGATTTGCGACCGATTACCCAGATAAGTAAAGTTAAAGCTTGTCAGTTAATGGCATCTTTAGAATTAGGGCGTAGGCATTCCCTCAAATTTGGCAAAAAAATATCGTCTGCTAGTGATCTAATTCCTTATTTGATGATTTACGTTGATAAAAAACAAGAACACTTTATAAGTATCAGTCTAAACGGAGCAAATGAAATTATTGAGATTCGAGTGGTTTCAATTGGACTAGTTAATTGTACTCAAGTTCATCCTCGTGAAGTTTTTGCCGATCCTTTAGTAGATCGAGCTTGCTCATTAATTGTGGCACATAATCATCCTTCTGGTAATTTACAGCCCAGTCCCGAAGATTTAAAAGTAACCAAAAGATTACAGGAAGCAGCAGCTTTACTAGGAATCAAATTATTAGATCATATCATCTTTGCTCAGACAGGCTTTTATAGTTTTGCTGAAGATGGGCGTATGTCTGCCTGAGGTATCTAGTTATGACAAAAAGTAATTCCCTACGGAAATTACTTTTTGGACTTACTATACTTGATAATTTAAGTAGCTGCTTTCAATCATTAGACGATAGTTAAGAGGGTTCCAGTTATCTTTTCCTGAACTAGGCACTCGTCAACATCTTTTTCCGGAGTTTTAGGTCGTAAGGCAAACTCTCCATTGTAATGAAAAGAATTATTCGACTTTAGATATTTAACTTGTAATGGACTGGGATCTAATTCACAAATTTTGAACTCGCAAAGTTCCAGATTATTGGGATGAGGTAAATTGATATTCCAATATCCACTGTTTGCTTTATGTTTTTGGAAAATCTCATCAAGCGCTACTTTTAGGCGAGAAGTTGCTAGATTCCAGTCAATAATTTTACCTTTTAATATGTAATGAGAAATGGCAATAGATTGGTAACCTAGGATCGAGGCTTCTCTAGCTGCAGCTACTGTACCAGAGGTGTAAACATCAACACCGAGGTTCGCCCCATGATTAATACCTGAAATTACCCAATCAACATCAGGACAAATTTGAGTTAGGGCAATGCGCGAACAATCTGCTGGAGTACCTGATAAATGAAAAAAATCTTCTTGTTGATGATACTTGGTTAGCTCTAGTGGTCGGTCCGGTGTTACGCGATGACCAGCATAAGAGTGAGGAAGTTTAGGGGCGCAAATAGTGAGCTGTCCGTAACTACTCATTAATTGACGGAGGGCGTTTAATCCCTCGGAGTCAAAACCATCATCGTTGGTTAATAAGATCTTCAATTCAATCTTTAAAACAAATAATTATTTGAGAATCGAGCCGAGGATCCCTCGACTAATTTGATTTCCAATTTGATTACTAATAGTTCGCTTAATACTAGTACCAACAGAGCGAGTAACTTGTTCAGAAATTGAAGTCGTTTTTTTCTTACTTGTTGTTCCTTTACTTAGAAGAAGTCCAGCAAATAGTCCAACTAAAATTCGTCCAATTGTAGAAGCCATGGAGCGAACAAATGATTTTCCACTTGAAGCCAGAATGCTATCTTTAGGGCGTCCCTTAGTCTGATCTGGTTTAGTAATTGCGATCTCTTCCATTTTGCCGCGTAAGATTTCGTAGGCTGACTCGCGATCTTCGGTCTTTAAATATTTATCAACAAAAGGGGAGGCCATTATCTGCTCGGCACGCTCTTCTGGAGATATGGTACCTAGTCTTGACTTGGGAGGGCAGATTAAAGTCTTTTCTACAATCGTTGGCGCGCCTTGCAAATCTAAGACGGAGACAAGTGCCTGTCCAATTTGTAAATTCGTAATAGCAGTTTCTGTCTCAAACTTTGGATTTGCTCTAAAGGATTCCGCAGCTACTCTAATCCCTTTTTGCTCCGCAGGAGTATAGGCGCGCAAGGCATGCTGAAAACGATTGCCAAGTTGAGCTAAGATCATTTCCGGTAAATCTTTAGGGTTTTGGGTAATGAAATATATCCCAACACCTTTAGATCTAATTAAACGTACTACTAATTCAATCTTTTCTAGCAGAGCTTTTGGTGCAGAATTAAAAAGCAAATGAGCTTCGTCAAAGAAGAAGACAAGTTTTGGTAGATCTTGATCTCCAATTTCGGGCAGGTGTTCAAAAAGTTCAGATAATAACCATAACAAGAAAGTTGAATAGAGCCGTCCGTCATGAAGTAAGGTTGTGGCATCGAGGATGTTGATAATTCCTTTACCTGATAAATCTTTTCGCAATAAGTCTTTAATATCTAATGCCGGTTCAGCAAAAAAATTAACCGCTCCATTTTGTTCTAAAACTAGCAGGTCTCTTTGAATAGCGGCAACTGAAGTTGGATGAACATTGCCATAGTTAAGTTTAATTTCATCACTATGCTCGGCAAGCCATCTTAATAATTCTTGCAGATCTTTTAAGTCCAGTAATAATAAATTTTGATCATCCGCGTACTTAAAAGCAATTTGAAGAATACCTTCTTGGGTATCATTTAAGTCCATTAATCTAGCTAGGAGTGATGGGCCCAACTCCGAAATCGTAGTTCTTACGGGATGACCATTCTTTTGAAATAAGTCCCAAAAAATAACGGGGGAGGATTGCAATTGAAAATTTTCTAATTTGATTTGTTCAATTCTTTCTTGAATTTTGTTACTAAGAGTTCCCGATTTAGCTAGGCCTGACAAATCTCCTTTTACGTCAGCAGTAAATACTGGAACACCAAGGGCCGAAAATGCCTCTGCTAAAACTTGCAACGTAACAGTTTTACCAGTCCCCGTAGCACCGGCAATTAATCCATGGCGATTCGCCATTTTGCAATTAAGGAAAACCTGTTGCCCTTCAGTATTACAACCAAGCAGAATTCTTTGGTCAGTCATTATTGGCCCCAACTTTCGGATAAGATTACAGTAATTTCTAAGTTGCCCGCTTGGTTACTACTAGGACTAAAAATCAAACCCTGATCTTTTACATTGGCAGCTTGTCTTAGGTCATTAATTACCGATTCTAATGCTTGCTTGGCTTCTATTGAACATGAAATATTTAATTCAGCAATTTCCCATTTTAGACTTTTCTGTGAAGCTGTTTTGACACCACGAACTTTACTAATTACTTCTGTAGCTGAGGTGTAGGCCATGGCGTAACTAGGTTTTAAGACAGTATTGGCTTCGTCAACCGTTGGCCAAGAAGATTTATGAATTGCTGGGTGAGAAGCATCTTTAAAACTCTCCTGCCAAACTTCTTCCGTTACATATGGTACATACGGAGCGAATAATTTTAAGAATGTTTTCAGACTCCAAGCCAGTGCTGCCATTGCTGATTTTCTTTCCGCGTTGTCCTCATCTTGGTAAGATCTAACTTTCACTAATTCCAAGTAGTTATCACAGAAATCCCAAAAGGCATCTTCGATTAACTTTAGAGCAGTTGTGTACTCAAAATTTTCTAATGACTTCGAACTCTCAGTAATCACTGACTGTAAATTGGCAATTAAAGCACGATCTAGTTCGCAATTTACATCACTTAGATTGTAATCTTTGATGTTTAATCCAATTCTTTCAAACTGCATTAAAACAAACTTGGAAGCATTGAAGATTTTAGTACAAAGTTTTCCTCCCATTTTGAAAACAGCTTCTTCAATAGCAGTATCTGCGCCCAGTCGAGCTTTCGCAGTCCAGTAACGAATAGCATCTGGTGAATATTCATCAAATAAAGTTTCTGGTGTTATTACATTTCCTTTGGATTTGCTCATTTTCTTGCGCTCAGGATCTAGAACCCAACCACTGATTAAAATATCTTTCCAAGGAATCTCTCCAGAATGCTGCCAAGATTTTACGATCGTATAGAAAGCCCAAGTCCTGATAATTTCATGAGCCTGTGGACGAATGTTGGCTGGAAATAATTTTTTATGTCGTTTTTCGTCTGTACCCCAATGGCTGGCAAGTTGTGGTGTCATCGATGAAGTTGCCCAAGTATCCATAACATCTGGATCTCCTACAAATCCACTTGCTTGTCCGCGTTGAGATTCAAGATAACCAGGAGGCACTTGACTCATTGGATCTACTGGCAGATCTTTAATCTCAGCATAAATTGGAGTCAGGTAATTGACTTCGCCAAGCGCGTTGATTGGATACCAAACAGGGAAGGGAACTCCAAAATATCTTTGACGGCTAACACACCAGTCTTGGTTTAATCCTTTAACCCAATTTTCATAGCGAACCCGCATGTGCTCGGGATGCCAATTAATTTTCATTCCTTGTTCTAATAAGGCTTCTTTATGATCCAAGGTCTTAATAAACCATTGTCTAGTTGGAATAAACTCCAGTGGTCGATCACCTTTTTCATAGAATTTAACCGAGTGGGTAATAGTCTTTGGCTCTCCAACTAAAGCAGCAGACTTCCCATCTACTGACGATTCTGGAGAAGCTAAAAGTTCAACTATTTTTTTCTGAGCTTGTTTTAAGTAAAGTCCTGTTAACTGTTGATAGTTTTTATTCGCTAAATCTGGATTTTGACTAAGAAAAGCGTCTTCTCCAAAAGTTATTGGACGGATAATCCCTTGTAAGTTGATTACTTGTTTGATTGGCAAGCCAGATTGTTTCCACCACTGAACGTCATTAATATCACCAAAAGTACAAATCATCATCATCCCGCTGCCTTTTTCCGGCTCGGCATGTTCTGATGCAAGGACTGGTACAGGTGCGTGGAAAAGTGGCGTGATTGCAGTTTTACCAAAGAACTTCTGATAACGCTCATCACTTGGATGGGCAACTACCGCGATACAAGCAGGGAGTAATTCTGGACGTGTTGTTGCAATAATAAATTCTTCACCACTTTCCATTTGAAATTTCAGATCATGAAAAGCTCCGGGTCTTTCGCGATCTTCAAGCTCAGCTTGGGCAATTGCTGATTGAAAATCAACATCCCACATAGTCGGAGATTCTAGATTGTAAACTTGATTTTTAGTAGCTAAATCTAAAAATGATAACTGAGAAATTTTCTGGGAGTGGGCATTGATTGTCGAGTAGGTTTCATTCCAGTCAACGGAAAGACCCAGGCGACGCCACATTGCTTCATAAGCAACTTCATCTTTAGTTGTTAATTCTACACAAGCAGCAATAAAATCTTTTCTGGAAACTTCCAGAATCTGATCTTTCTTGGGATCGAAATTATAATTTAACTGAAAGCTTTCTTGATCTTTAACATTGGGGTTACACTTAATACCAAAAAAATTCTGGACGCGCCGTTCAGTGGGAAGTCCATTATCGTCCCAGCCCATAGGATAGAAAACATTTTTGCCGATCATTCGTTGAAAGCGGGTTACTATATCCGTTTGAGTGTAGCTAAATACGTGTCCCAAATGTAAGGAGCCGGAAACAGTTGGAGGGGGAGTGTCTACAATGAATGGCTCTGTTTGTGAGTTGGCATCCCATTTGTATGTTTCATTTGTTTCCCAAATATCCTGGATTAATTTTTCAGAAACTTTTGGTTCGAATTTATTTGGTAAAGACATTATAGCTATTAAGTGATGTACAAAAAGGATCTCGTGGTGACGAATTAGGATGAAGTTCAATAGCGAACTTCATCCTAAAAGTATTATTTACAGCAAGCAGATTTGCTAGCACATTTTTCAAAACGCTTAGAAACATCCGCCCAGTTAATAACATTAACAAAGCCTTCCAGATAAGCTGCGCGTTTATTCTGATACTTTAAGTAGTAGGCATGTTCCCAAACATCACAAGCTAACAATGGATAGGATACCCACTGAGCTAAATCTTGATGTTTTTCTGCCGTCAGGATTTCAAGTTCAGATGTCATCCCATTGTGTGTTAAAAGGACCCAGCCTGAACCTTCAACAGCAGTTCCGGCAGCCTTAAACTGGGAGATAAATTTATCAAAGCTACCAAATTTTTTGTCGATTGCTTCAGCTAGTTTGCCTGTTGCATGACCACCAGCATTTGGTGCCATATTTTCCCAGAAAATACAGTGTAAAAAATGACCAGCACCATGAAATGCTAATTCTCTTTCCCAATGCTTAACTAGTGCAAAATCATTAGTTTCACGAGCTTTTGCAAGTTCTAATTCTGCTTTATTTAAACCATTAACATAACCCAAGTGGTGAATGTCATGATGTAAACGCATAGTTTGTTCATCGATATGCGGTTCGAGAGCATTATAATCGTAAGGTAAATTTGGAAGTTCGTGAGCCATAATTGGTATTAATTATTTAAATGATTTTTTTAGTTTTTCTTAACTTAATAAGCTTAGTTTATATTATACTTCTATTTTAGGACTGTAAAGGTCTTAGATAGTTGAATTATCAAGAGAAATTCAAGAATTAAGTATTATAGAAGATACTAGGATAAATTAATTTAACTTTCAAAATTAGTTATCCTATATTTACCAACCTCAGTTGTTGAATTACATTAACCTCAGTTCTCCTCCTTCCAAGAAATATGCTTAAGAATTCCAATTTATTGTTATCCCTATATTTATTTACAAGAACTGCTGCCTTAGTAGTGTTTTTTAATGAAATTTTATGCACGGATCATGTATTTTGGATAGAAGTGATCAAGGCATGGACTCGGGGCGAGAATCCCTATGCGAGTACTCCATTCCTAAACTGGCCCCCCCTTTGGCTAGGGATCTTAGTCAGTTTAAATTTTGTTTCCTCATTATTTAAAATAGATTTTGTCTTTTTAATTCGTTTTTTTCTGGTTCTAATTGAAGCACTTTTAATAATAATTTCATATAAATTTTTAGTTAAAAAATTTGGCAAAGAATCAATAATTAATTTATTCCTAGTTTATATTCTTTGTCCCGTACCACTTATTTTAGTCACCATTCATTGTAATTTTGATGTCCTAGTAGGATTATTTATTTTTTTAAGTTTAAGTTTTTTGGTCAGTTTTCAATCGACACTTAAGCCTAATGACTGGTTAAAATCTTGTGCTTTCTTAGGACTGGGAATTTTAACTAAGACAATTCCGATTATCCTAGTTCCGCTTTTATTATCTTCAATCTCACATCTAAAATTGAGAACGATTTTTATAGGTGGACTCTTACTTGTATTGCCAACATTTTTAAGTATCTCTTATCTTTATCATCTTTCACCCCAAGCAACGGTTGACAACATACTTAGATATCGCTCGACCCCAGGTTATTATGGAGTAACTGGGCTTCTCTTTTTATTTGACTTGAAAAGATATTTGCCAATATATACCTCTTTTTTCTTAGGAGCTTTGGTTTTGTCCTCCGTTTCCGCAAGTTATTACTTTGCTCGTTCCAAGAAGATCCAACCAGAAAAGCTATATCTCTACACAGGAATGATTCTTTTGATTCTCACCAATTTTGGTACTGGGTATGGTCCTCAATATGCGTATTGGTTTTTGCCCTTACTAGTTGTAATTATGGCAGTAGCTAGTCGTGATTTACTAATAATTTGCTATTTTTGGTTGGGAATTGTCAGTATCACCTACTTAATAGAGTATTCATTTTTAAATACACATGGAAATTTATTGGCACGTTATACAACGTGGAATATTAGTAATTTTAGTATTAAGTGGTCCACTCAAAGTGGGCAAACATTAATACGTATGCCGCAGTTTTGTATCTCCGTCATCTTGCTTTATTTTCTTAGTAAAGACTTGTTACAAAGACAAACTAAAACTATAGTGAACTAATGATATACTAGGTACCTAGATTTTATTATGGCAAAGATTCAATGTCGCCTAGTATTTAATGTTGTTAGTTTATACAAATAGCAATTTGTTCCAACAGCTATTATGGTAATTAAATTGTGTCCTAATCTATTTTAAAAATATGTTTAAAATTAATTTAAAATTTATTTTACTAATCTTCATCCTCCCATTCCTTTTGGGTTCGGATGCCTGCCAAGAAAGTCATAGTTTTGCAGCGCAATCCACAGTAACTACTACTGATGGCCCAACAATTAATTTTGTAAGCGTAGCTTCCTCCATTCTTAATGAGAGTGGCACTTCAAATATTAATGTTACCCTTTCGGAAGCGGCCGAAGAAGACGTAACGATCCCTTATACTCTTAGTGGAACTGCCACCGAGGATAGTGATTTCACTATCACTGCTACTCCATTATCAATTACGGCAGGGTCAACTTCAGCAACAATTACAGTTACGGTTGTTGGTGATGATCTAACAGAAGATGATGAAACCCTAGTAATTACTTTGGGCACACCTACTGGTGCAAGTTTGGGTACAAGAAAAATTCATACAGTTACAATTTCTGAAGAGGAAAGTGACACGGTATTACCGGAGATTACTTTTAATCCCAGTGAAGGTAATATTGAGGAAGGTAATGATCTAGTGATTGTTGCTGTTCTCTCCGAAGCATTGGATGAAGATGCTGAATTTGCTTTCACAACCTCGGGGACTGCTCGTCGGAATGACTACGATTTAGATGACACTGTTGTTTTTTTTGAAGCTGGTAATGTAGAAGCGAATGTAACTTTAAGTGCGTTAACTGATACCTTAGATGATGATAATGAAACAGTGATCTTAACTCTTTCTGAAGATGAAACCCAAACAGTAACACTTGGTACAGAGAATGTATTTACGGCAACAATCCGAGAACCAGGGTCTCTGCTTTCTGCTGCTAGCCGAACTATTTCGGATTCACCAACTACAAATCTCGGGCAAGATATATTAGAGGGATTAATTGCCCTAGAAAATCAACAAAATAATAAGAGTATTGGTACGAACAATCTAAAGGAAAGTAACTCTAGTGATTGCAACTGGATCGGTAATAAAGAAGATCCTGCCTGTTCTGATAGTTCTGGTAGCTTTTCTGACATAGATCAAGATGGTTATTCCGATCAACTAGAAAATTATTTAGGAACTAATTCTGAAGATTATCGAAGCATCCCTCCACTAGCACAATCAAAGTTAAGCGATCGTTTTGCTAATGTAGATAATGATTTAGATGGTTTAAGTAATCAATTAGAATTAAATATCGGCACAAATCCGGGCCTTGCAGATTCCGACTCTGATGGGATCAAGGATGGCCTAGAGGACCTAAGCGAATCTAATCCACTGGATTCTGCTAGTAAACCTCTTGATAGTGATCAAGATGGAGTTGCTGATCACTATGAAATCGCTGTAGGTAGTAATTCGCAAACAAGTGATAGTGATGGTGATGGCGTGAATGATGGCCTAGAGATTACTTTAGGTTTAGATCCACTAAAATTTGACACAGACAGTGATGGAATTTCTGATTTTAAAGAAATACAAACAGGAACAGACCCCTTGACGGCCGATTGGCAGATTCCATAAGAGATTTGATTGACCTTTTGTAGATTACTGGATGCTTTACTAAGCAAGTAATTTTTACTAAAATGTTCATAAATTAATAGTCTAGTCAGAGATAATTTACGTGTATTCAGTTATCGCATTTTATAAATTTATTCGCCTAGCCCCTGAGCGAGTTGAACAAGTTCAAGTAATATTAAAGCAATGGGCGGAAGAAAATAAGCTTTATGGCTTGGTGATTCTTGGCCCAGAAGGAATAAATGCAACAATGTCGGCAGAGCCTCACATGCTCGAAAAATTCAAAGAGCAGTTGCTAGCTTTGCCGGAGTTCTCAGGTATTATTTTTAAACACAGTAAATCTGCAAAAAAACCTTTTAAAAGATTCAAGGTGAAGATTCGTCCGGAAATTGTGACAATAAAAAATGAAGATTACTTTGCCGCGACAAATAATAATCACCTAACTCCAACCGAATGGAATAACATCTTGGATACCGAAGATTGTGTATTAATTGATACCCGCAATGATTATGAAGTAGAGTTAGGAACATTTCAGGGGGCAATAGATCCAAAGCTGAAAATGTTTAGTCACTTCCCAGATTATGTCCGTAAGTCAGAAATTCCCAAAGAAAAAAAAGTTTTGATGTTTTGTACTGGTGGTATTCGTTGTGAAAAAGCAATTTATGAAATGCAATCACAGGGCTATCAGAATGTATATCAATTGGAAGGTGGAATCCTAAAGTATCTAGAGGAATATCCTAACCAAAAATTTGAAGGAGATTGCTTTGTTTTTGATCATCGCGTGGCACTTAATCAAGAATTAGAGCCAAGTTCTAATGTACATCTTTGCCCACACTGTGGTAACCCTGGACGGTTAGTTATTAATTGTATGGAGTGTTCCGCAGTGGCTAGGATCTGCGAACATTGTTATCCAACAGACAAATTTCAGACTTGTAGTAAAAACTGTTCTTATCATTATAATTTAAAGTTGACCTCAGCTTCTGGAACTAGCCAATAATAACATCGACCGCATAAGGGTGCTGAAGGTCTTCACCTAGCAGAGCATTAATTAAGTAGAAATTTTTATAATTTGATAAGTCTTTCACTCCGATCTTGGCTAACTTAATCTGACCCAGGCTTAAAAGCTTGGCACGCATCGTACCTGGTAGTAGAGGGACACTTGGGGTAAATAGCCCTTGTTCGTTTTGAAAAACCAAATTCGAGTAGGTTGTATCTGTAATCATGCCTGATTTAATTAAAATAAACTCCTCGGCATCTTTGTGCTTGTTTTTAATTTCTTGAAAGAAACTTCGATCGGCAAATTTGTACGGATATTCGAATTCTCCGATATCAACTAACTTAAAACTTTTAATATTAGTTCTCTGATAGGGAAGATATTCTATTTTTGTTCTTTGTTGATCATAAATCAAACGACATTTATAAACTTGCTGCAGATTCAAATTCTGAGGACATATAATTTCTGTTAATTGCCAGGCAGGAATTTGTGGGAAAAATTTCTGAAATGTTTTGTTTAATCTGGATTGATGCCAATCCAAATTACAAGGAAAACCGTCCTTAATTTTAATACTTTCCAGAAATTGGGACATAGATTTTACTAATTAATTCTTGATATTCTGCTTCCATTTGACTCTCGGCAGTTATTCCGCCACCAGTTTTAAAATAGTAGTGATCAGCTATCTTTTCAATAAAACGTATAAGAACACAGGAAGTGAAGTCTTGACCATCAAAGTATCCAGCAATACCAGTATAGAAATTACGTTTATAATTTTCTACCTTTTGAATAATTTCTAGCGTTTTTTTCTTGGGAGCACCTGTTACTGAACCAGCCGGGAGTATTGTTGTTATAATATTCCCCAAGCTTGATTGCCAATCATTTTTTAGTTGACCACTTATTTGGGAGCTTGATTGCAAATAGCTTTCACCAGTGGAAGTTTTAATTTCTTCAAAATAGCGGTAATTTTCCACTAGTACTTGCTCCGCAACTAATGAAAGATCGTTTCTCAAAAGATCTACAACTGTGGCATGCTCAGCAATTTCCTTGGCAGTGGCAAGGGCACCTGGATTTTCGCTATTAAAAGTTCCTTTCATTGGATAAGTCAGAATTCTATTATTTTTTATTTCCACAAAAATTTCAGGTGAAAAACAAACAAATTTTTCAGGATAATAAATTTTAAATCTGGCGGCCGATTGATAGAAAATAGTTTCTAAATCAGCGGTCAAATCGATTCTTTGGGCAAAAGTTAAGTTGCATAAATATGTATCACCTTGTTGAAGATACTCCTGAACTTTGCTAAATGATTTTTGATATTCTTTAATTTTCAGTGGGTGATCTAAGATAATTTTTGTTGGCAAAGAATCAGCATTTTCCAAGGTAGTGTTTTTGTAATTTGGGAAATCAATTAAGATTTGCTGCTGATCTAATTCCTGTTGCTCCCAAAGCTCAAAATGTTCACCAGTGAAATCTGTTATAACAAAAAAGGGTTTAGCAGCACCTCCAGCTTGGTTCATCTTCGCTATTGCCTCTGGTTTATTAAGTTTAAGCATTATTAATTGCTTCGGTAATTTTAGTAACTCGGGCAACAGCTTCCACGTCGTGTACTCTTAAAATTTCAATGCCCTGACTAACTGCCAAGGTGCAGACCGCGAGTGTTCCCTCTAGTCTTTGGTCAATTGGTAGATTTAAAACTACTCCAATGAATGATTTTCGAGAAGCGCCTAATAGTAAGGGGAAGCCCATCTTTTTAAAAGTAGCGAGATTTTTTATAATTTCTAAGTTTTGCGAAGGTGTTTTCCCAAAACCTATACCTGGGTCTATAATAATTTGGCTGGCAGAGATACCCTGGTTTAAAGCAGATTCAATTTGTTTTTCTAAATCAAATATAATTTCAGGTGTTACATTTTGATGAATTGATTCTTGATAAAAACTAGAATTTAAATTGTCTTGCTTTAAAACAGCCTGATCTGAACTATTGTGCATAATTATAATTGGACAACGAGCTTCACGAATTACAGACAAGAGTCGGGCATCTTTTTGAAAACCCCAAATTGAATTAATCCAATTAGCTCCATTATTCAAGGCCAACTCGGCAGTTTTGGCATGATAAGTGTCTATTGAAATTATTGTATTAAGTGATTTTAGTTCTTCTAAGACCGGTGCAATTCTATTCCACTCCATTTCCGATGTGATTTCGGCAGCACCAGGGCGTGAACTTTCTGCGCCTAAATCTAATATCGAGGCGCCACTGGTCAACATACTTTCGGCTTGTTCCCATGTTGCCTTTAAGAAATCATTCTGGGTAAATAATCCATCGCCACTAAAACTATCAGTGGTCAAATTCATTATTCCCATTAATTTGGTTTTCATTTTTTGGATTCCAAAGAGGTTCTTGGCAAACAGGTAAGTTTCTTATCTACTGTAGTAAAATGTCGAATCTTTGTAAAAATCAACTCCGATCATAGTTAATTTAGAGGAAAGTTCCTGAATAGAAATATTTAATTGGGGATGGATAAATTCTGGAATTAGGTCAGCTAAGGGTTTTAATACAAACTGCCGGTGAGATAATTCTAAATGTGGGATTATCAAAGTATCTTGGTTAATAATTTTCACACCATAAAAAATAATATCAATATCAATTTCTCTTGGACCCCAATGGATTTTTTTCTTACGTCCTAATTGTTGTTCAATTGCTTTACAGAGATTTAAGAGCGATAAAGGACTTAAAGTCGTTTCAATTTCAACGCAAAGGTTTAGAAAAGGATCCTGATTGGTTAATCCCCATGGGGCAGTTTCATAGATTGATGAAACTCGCCGGATCTGCACCTCTTTTCCTAGTTTCAAAAGAGCTTTCTTAATAAAATCTTCGCGATTACCTAAGTTAGTTCCTAGAGCTAAATAACAGAGCTGATTAGAAGTCACTGACTGCCTGATAATTTACTTTTTCGAGATCTTTATTAATTCTTTTCATTAATCCAGTTAGAACATTTCCTGGTCCAAATTCGATTATTCTTTTGACTTCAAAATCTTTAATTGCTAATTCCATTGATTCTACCCAACGAACCTTTCCCGTAACTTGTTCTTTTAAAGCTTGACGTATTTCTTCCGGTTGTGTCAGTGGTCGAGCAAGGAAGTTTGATATCACTGGAAACTTAGGAGTTTTAATTAAAATTGAATCTAGATCTTTACTAAGGAGATCTTGCGCTGATTGCATTAATTTACAATGAAATGGTGCACTGACAGGAAGTGGAATCATTTTGAATCCGGCGTTTCTTAATTGAAACTCTTTAGCGCTTTTAGCCGAACCAGAAATCACTATTTGCCCGGGTGCATTTATATTAGCAATTTCTAGATCGCTAAAGTCCTTTAAGGCGGTCTCTAAGGTAGTTACCTCTTGACCTAAGACGGCCAGCATTGCACCAACCCCGACAGGTACCGCTGATTGCATATATTTACCACGCTTATGAACCAGAACTACAGCATCAGCAAAGCTAATTGCTTCAGCGGCAACTAACGCAGAATACTCTCCTAGACTATGACCAGCAGCGACAGTTGGCTGCCAATTCTGACCTAATTTTTCTTGAGCCATTCGATAGGCAATACAGCTATGTGTGAGGATAGCTGGTTGAACATTAGCGGTTAGTACCAATTGATCTTCTGGTCCCTCAAAGCAAATCTTAGAAATTGGAAATCCTAGAGCCTGATCGGCAATTTGATACAGTTCTTTGGCTATTAGCGAGGCTTCGTAAAGATCTTTAGCCATTCCTACTTTTTGAGCACCTTGGCCAGGAAACACAGCAATTGTTAGATTATTTTCCATAGTTTAATTGAAATTATAAACAAATTTCTACACCCTAGGAGTTTAATGGGTAGATTTTAACAATAAAGTAACTGATTGGGCATCTTTTTTCAAATTACCAAAATTAGCCTAAAGGAATGCATAATTGTAGACGATAACTACCTTATCCTAAGAATTACTACTATAGGGATAGAAAGTTTAAGGTTTAGAGTTTTAATCGATGAAGTTTGATATGCATTCAGAAAGTTTTGAATTACATCCTAGCAAACCTAAAATTATGGTTGTGGAAGATAATCCCCTTGTGATGGATGTCCTACGCACATTATTAACCGATGAAAATTATGAGGTATTTGTTCAAGAAAATGGACAAGAAGCTCTAAATTCTTTGGAGAAATTGGACGCTGATTTGATTCTTTGCGATGTAATGATGCCAGTAATGGATGGATTTACCTTACAACAGAAGCTGCGCGAACAGAATCGGCATGCTAATACTCCCTTTATATTTTTAACTGCTTTAGGAGATTCTGATAATATCATAAAAGGTAAATCTGCGGGAGCAGATGCTTATTTTGTAAAGCCCTTTGATCCCAACGAATTATTAGCTACCATCAAGGGTAAGATTGCCCGGGCTAAAAATATTCAAGAGTTTTATCAAAAGAAACAAGATGAATTTTCTTCTCAAGTTATTCGGCATATTTCACACGAATTTAGAACACCATTAGTAGCTGTAACTACAGGTTCCGAACTATTACTAATGCAACAAGAAAACTTGGCAAAAGATAAATTGAATTCACTTGTTGCCACAATCTGGAGAGGTGGCCAGAGGCTGGAAAAAATTATTAATAATTTTATTCTGCTTCAGCAAATTCAAGCTGGACAGGCACAAAAAAACTATTCAGCCCATTGTTCTGAATTGAATTTAGCTACTTTTATTACAGAATATCTTAATAAAAATAAAAAATTCTTAACTGACCAACTTTGTACTGTTAACTTTGATTTTGACCCAGAGGCTAATTATCAATTAATTGTTTATCCACCGCACCTAACTCTGATTATGGATCGCTTGATTGATAATGCTATTAAATTTACGAAAGAACCTAGAACTATTACAATTTCAATCGCTAATGATTTACGCACTCTAAATCTATCGATTATTGATAATGGGAATGGATTTGATAAGAATTGTTTTAAAAATCTTACCCAAGTTTTTTATCAGCATCAGCGAGAAATTAATGAGCAACAAGGTGGAGGCCTTGGCTTGGTTATTTGTAAATTTCTAACTAGGATTAATAAAGGACGTATTAAATTTAATAATAGTTCAGAAGGTGGTGCAATGGTGACACTTTTTCTTAATAAGTTAACTTCCTAGTCACTCTGAATACTATACAGATAAAGTCTAAATACCTAAGAAACCCCTGAGTACGTCTCAGGCACTTTGTGGTTGATATATACTTGAACTATCTCTCACAATTAGCTAAAAACGTAGCTATGTTTAGATTCCTCTTATCCATTTTTCTCTTATTTGTGACACCTTTGGCATCTTGGTCACAGACAGATTATCAAGGTATTGTTGATAAATTAATGACGGATGTCCATACTACAAAGTTAAGTAATGGTTTGCAGGTTATTATTTATCCTCGAAAGGAAGCACCTGTATTTTCCGCTGTAATTAGCGTCAAGGTTGGTGGTGTGGATGAACTTCCAGGAAAAACTGGCATATCTCATATGCTAGAACATATGGCCTTTAAAGGTTCCAAGACCTTAGGAACTAAAGATTTCCCAAAAGAAGCAACACTGCTGCGTAAATTGGAAGATCTTGTTGCTAAGCAAGAAGATCCAGCCGCAAATCAAGAACAATTGGCGGAAGAAATTAAGCAGGTCAATTTATCTTTAAAAGAAACATGGGATCCAGAAAACAGCCTTGATCAAATTTATTCCAAGCTTGGTGGGGTAGGGATGAATGCTACAACCAGTGCTGACAGCACAAATTATTTTATTAGCATGCCTAGTAATGCTTTAGAAAGTTGGTGTAGGATTGAATCAGATCGTTTATCAGAGCCAGTTTGGAGACAATTCTATTCTGAACGAGATGTTGTCCTAGAAGAAAGAAGATTACGATATGTAGACGATCCAAGTGGTACTTTATATATCAAGATGCTGGCAAATGCTTATGAACTTCATCCCTATCGTCGCCCAACAATTGGTTATGAAGAAGATTTAAATCGTTTGACAGCGTCTGACATAGATGAATTTTACCGAAAGTATTATCATGCGGACAACATCATGATTACTTTAGTTGGAGACTTAGAAGTAGATGCTACAGTTGAAATGTTGGAAAAATATTTTAGTTCCTTACCAAGTAAATCTGTACCTGAAAGGACTAAGCTTGTAGAGCCAATGTTAAATGGGAAAAAAGAATATACCGTTCAATTTAATGCCGAACCAAGATTACTCTTTGCTTATCACAAACCAAATTATCCCCATCCAGATGATTTAGCGTTAAACCTTTGGTTGGAAGCAATGTTAGGAAGTAGTGTTGCGCCGATTTATAAGGATTTAGTAATTGATCGCTCTCTGGCTAGCTCCCTTAGTTATTTTGAAGGCCCAGGATCAGCATTCCCAAATTTATATATGCTTTTCGCCCAACCAATTGCTCCAACAACCAACGAAGAATTAGAGAGTGAATTACTTAACTTAATAGCTGAAAAACTAGTAACTGGTGTCTCGGAAAAAGATATCAGCTTAGTCAGGAAGAAACTGAAAGCAGACTTAATTTTTGGACTCCGATCTAATATGACACTTGCTCTAGGACTAAGTCATTCCCAGCATGTCTATAATGACTGGAAACACTACTTCACTTGGTTAGCAAAGATTGATCAATTAAATGTTGAAACTATTAATCAAGTCGCACGAAAATATCTAGTTCCTAAGAATTTAATTGTTGGCAAACTGGAGAATCGTTCATGAAGTACATATCATTATTTTTGATTTGCTTGCTAACGGCATGTTCATTTTTTACAACACCGAGCAAAAAACCTACTCAACAAAAATCTTTCACGGAATTAAGTAATAAAAATCCAGCTTGGATTAAAAAAGCACTTACAGTTGATCCTTTAAAAGTAGTCGAGCCCCAAATTACATCTTGGATTATTGAGAATGGTATCGAAATTCATTTTTTAGCCGATCCTGAATTGCCAATTATTAATGGAACACTTTTAATTCCTAATGGTATTTATCTTGCTAAGCAACAAGGAGAAGCTTTAGCATTAGAAGCATTAGGAAGTTTAATGAGATCAGGTGGAGCAGGTGATAACACTCCAGAGGAAGTAGATCTAAAACTTGAAGAACTGGCTGCGTCGATTAATGTTAGTTTTGGTGCCGAGAATGCGAGCATTGCTTTTTCATGTTTAGTTGAGTCACTCTCGGAAGTTTTGCCACTTTTTCAGGATATTATTTTAAATCCAAAGATTGATTTGTTAAGATTAGAAAATTGGAAAAAACAGAAAATTGCAAGTATCAGATCACGTAAAGACTCTCCAAATGATATTGCCGCACTAACATTCAATCAATTGCTTAACCGTGGTACAGCCTTTGAAAAACTTAGCACGATTAAACAAGTTGAAGCTTTAACAAGGGCGGATCTATTAAGAGTACATCGTAGCTATGTAATTCCAAATAATTCTAAGCTCGTTTTAACCGGCGATTTAACTGATATCGAAGCCCGTGAAATTGCATTAAATTACTTTGCCAAGTGGCCAATTAGTAAAAATTTTCAAGAAAAATTATTAGACCCGCAGCCGGAGAATTCCAAAGGAGTATATTTTTACGAGGGTGACTATGAACAAAGCACTGTAAATATTGGTCAGCTCGGTGTGAAACGTTTCTCTAGTAAACAGTATGCCATTCAAGTCTTTAATGATATTTTTGGCGCCAAAGGATTCTCTTCTCGTCTTACAAAAAATATTCGCGAAAAGAATGGTTGGGCTTATAGTACTTATGGTGGCTCAATCGAGGATGTCATCCCAGGTAAAAATTTAATTTATTTACAAACCAAGGCAGCACAAACAGTCAAGGCAATTGATGAAGGAATTCGTACTTTAGTAGAGTTGCAAACACTCGGTGCTAACAAGCAAGAAGTTGCCAATGTTAAAAGAAATATTCAAAACTCTTTTGTATTTGATTATGATAATAATCAAAAAATAGTTAACCGTTTTGCCATACTTAAGATGCTTAATTTCCCTCCGAATTATCAGCAAGATTTTCTAAAAAATATCGATTCAGTTTCCATTGCTCAGGTCCAAGATGTTGCTAAAGATCTCTGGAAAGTGGATGATTTTATTGTAGTTGTTGTGGGGCCTAGTTCGACGTATAATCTTTTAGAATCTGCTGTAGCAGATCCAGAGTCTTCGCTTTATCAATATCCCTTAAAAAAGATAACCTTTAATGAACAAGCAGAATTTTAAATTTCCTGTACTAGCTGCATTAATCATATTATGCTCTTGCACTGGTTATAAACCAGGTCCAGATAAACAAGGACTTGGAATCGTTAGTGGGGCTGTTTCTGGTGCTGGGACAGGTGCAGTCACCGGTTTGCATTTAGATGCCGGAATGGGGCCTGGCGCTGCAGTTGGAGCTGGATTTGGCGCCATAGCTGGTGGAATTCGAGGGATGGTGCAAGATTGGGCCGAGGAAGACTTAGAAGAGCTACGAATAATGGCTAAAACTGAGAAGGAAATAGCCTATGCTCAAGAAGTATTAACTGAACATTATGCCAGAAGAATTGAGTATCATCCCGCACGTGATATTTATCCGGCAGATTACTTTTTTTCTGGTGATGAAGTTTCGGTCAAACCTGAGGCCGTGGCTTTGATTCGAGAACTTGCCAGACTTAATAAAAAGCGGTTTCCGTGGTCCAGAATCATTGTGGCAAGTTTTGTTAAGTCGATTGATGATCGAACCGACTATTCTGAGCATTTAACTCTTAGAAGATCACGAGAAATAGGAAATTATTTGGTTCGTTTTGGCATCGAACCTAGAAGGATAGAAACCCGAGGGGTCGTCAGCGATTCACCCTTAGTTATTATTCCAGGAGAAGATCCTAGGCGCTATAGCCAGGCAATTGAATTAGTGCTTATTGATCGCTAAGTTCAGTGAAGATTTAATTATATAATGATATTAAGGTTTACACCTAGATTTTTGGAGAAAGTTTATGATTAACACAAAAAAAGACTTAGAGTCATATTTAAAAGAAATTAGAGAAAGCCTTAAAAACAAGACCGCATCATCTGTCTATGCTTTATCCGCAATTAAATTTGCTCTAAATTTAGAAAATATTTACGAGATTCTTGATCAGAACAATAAGGAACTGGCTCGTGAAATTTGGATGGATTTAAAGAAAGAGGGTATACAAGTAGAAAACCCGCCACTATTATTCTAAGCAAAGCTTCCAAGCTACATCAATACTTGTATACACCGCAGGTTAATTTTAGATCTAGTGTTCAACAGTTAGTATCCAAAATAAAATTTATTTTTGGATACTCTCTAATACTTACACAGAAACATAGGTTAAAAATCTAACACAAGCATAATTGAAAGGAATAAGACTTACTTCAGGTAAAGAACAGGATACATTAATAATTCAAAGTCCAAGAATTATAAATATTCAAAAGGCCTAAATGCCATCAAAATAAATTTATTAAATTCTTAGAGAGAGATACTATTGAGAGTCAAGAAAAATTTTGGTTAAGCAAATTACTTCTTAGATTTTCTATATTTAACTTCTAAATGGCAATCTACTTTTTGGTGCAAAGCTATCTTCTTGTTCGTCGATTGGCGAACCATCGTTGTTAACTGATTTTCTTAAGATTTGACTAGGCTTAAACTTCACAACTTTTCTAGATCTCAAGATGATTGACTCCCCAGTCTGTGGATTACGTCCACGGCGGGCAGATTTAGAATTCACTTCGAACGACCCATATCCAGATATCATTACTTTTTCATCTTGCTCAAGGCCGACCTTGATTAACTCGATAAAATCTTCCACGATTTGATTAGCTTGGCTCTTATCAATCGGCATCATTGAGAAAATACTATCTGCTAGATCCGCTTTGGTTAGACAATTTTTTTTAGACATAATGTAAAAGAATTATAAATCAATTGATACTCATTAAAACAAAAAAAACTAAGAATTTCAAGAGGATAAATCCATTTTTCTGAAAATTGAGCATTTTATTGATCTAAGGCTAGATTAAATATGCATCTTAGTAAATGCCCTAACAAATTCAAAGCTATTAAGGCGAATCAATATGCAAAGAACTTCTAGCAACAGCACAAAGAAATTAGGTCGGTCCGTTAATTGTAAACTTGATAAAATGACTACTAGATGAAATAGATGTACAAAAAATTAGTTAATGTTTTACCAATTGGTAGCAAACATATTAATTTTAAAAATATCAAAAAGTTCCCATCTCATATTTTTGTTTAATTACTTCAGGAGTACGAATGTATAAAGGAAGATTTTTTTCTAATTCCTTATCGGCGTTTAAACAGAATGGAGAATAAATACCATGCAAGTTACATATGGCAGCAGGCAAGGCAACGTTAAAGCGAAGTCCCTCTAAGATACTCTCGTAACATGTTGTAGAAATTCTTCTCACTCTCCAATAAGCTTTAGGAATAAATTCAACCTGCTGTTCCTTTTGTAGAATCTCAAACGGGTGTGGTTGCTGCAACTTTTCATTAGCAGTTGGATCTACTTTATTAAAGCCCCCTTGGATAAAAAAGTTTCCTAGGCGATCAGGATCGTGTAATAGGTCATATGCTTCCTTATATAACTGATCACTTGTATAGCGTTGATGTTCAATTAAATTTGCTCCCATCATAAAATCTGGTGGCTCAAAGTCTACAAAAGAAACTCCAACAGCTTGACATTCATAGTCAATTTTTTCCGAAATAAGTGCTTTAAACTTAATCCATTTTTCAGCATTCTCTTCCTTTTTAAAATCAACTGCCAGAGCCTTAAGTTCAACATCAAGCTCATTCGGACGAGTTTTCATACTTTCCTGAGATAACGCTGAAATCTTAGCTTCAAAATCACTCATTGAATTCGAGCCAGTAGTAAAACCACCTTCTCTGGTGATGTATTGTACTAGGTATGCATTTTTACACTGTTCAGATCCAAGGCCATTTTCTGAACAAGGAAGATGCGGATTTGTAGGATTATACTTCTTCAAATTTCTTAAATAATAACGACAAGTAGCACTTAAATTTGGATTTAATGGACTCTGAAATTTATAGTTAACACTTTCAAAGCAAAATAAGTCCGTGTACTCTTCGTAAAGCCTAGCAAAACTTTTCCATCCATCCGTCGATGGTGTCCGATATTTACCTTCAACTATTAATCTTTCAATTTCCAAGTAATCAAACAATTTTTTTTGATCATGATTGAGGCCAATAAGACTTGGTTTGAAATCGTCTGCAAGATCCTCTGCCCAAACTGGAGAAATAAGAAAAATGCTTGTAAAGAAAATAACTGCTACAAAAATTTTATTCACGTGATGTTGCCAATTTCATTAATAAACGAAGTATTTCCAAGTAAAGCCAAATTAGCGTTACTAACAATCCAAAAGCTGCAAACCATTCCATATACTTTGGAGTATTTCTAGTTGCGACAGCATTTTCAATAAAGTCAAAGTCTAAGACTAAATTTAGAGCAGCAATAATTACAACTACAACTGAAATCCCAATACTTAAGGGGCTACTGCTATACATAAAACCTAAATTAGCACCAAAAAGTGATGCGATCATTGTAATTAGATAGAAAATAAAAATCCCACCTGTGGCAGCTGCAATGCCTAATTTAAAATTCTCGGTTACTTTAATGAAACCACTTTTATAGACCATCAACAAAGCAAAAAGCGTTCCAAAGGTTAGGATAATCGCCTGAAAAACTACACCACTTGAGGCAGGATTATATTGCATCACGTAGTTGTTGGCATATAGTGAAAATGCCCCTACAAAGACACCTTTAACCAAGGCATAAATTGGAGTTAGAAATCCTGCCCATGTTCGCTTAAAGCTGATTACGAGCCCAATTACCAAGGCCAAAATGGCGGCGGGAAGAGAGAATTTTGAGAATTCGGGGTGACTGTAGGAATAATAAGCACTGGCAAATGTAAGGGCCAAGCAAATAACTGTTTTATTAACTGTTCCACTAAGAGTCATCACCTCTGATTGAGAGTAAGATCTAGTTTCTGCAAAGATTCGATCGTTTAGTACAGGATTAGAAGTTCTGATCATTCCAGTCTTTAAAATTTAAAACTCTCTAAAATGTTATACTCTAGCTTCAACAATATGTAGCACTTCTTGCAAGGATTGTTTAATAGCGAGTATACTGTTGAATCTATTAACTATTTAATAAAAGTTCAAGTGACCATTATTACCAATTACCTAAGCTATTGTTTCGGCCTTCTGGCAAACATCGATCTTCCAGTCTGGTTTAGACCCATAGTATATCGGGTTTATTCACAGATTTGCCATGTAGATCTCACTACAGTCCCGGAGAGTTTAAAAAGTTACCCTTCATTGGGGAAATTTTTTACTAGAGACTTAATCCCAGGCTCTCGTCAAATGAGTAGCGATTTTGTTTCACCAGTTGATGGTTTCTTGAGAGATCAATTAACTATTAATGGAGATCAACAAATCCAAGTAAAGGGGGTGGGCTATCGAATATCTACTTTAATAGGCAAAAGTTTTAAATCCGAAGAATTCTATGGAGGAGCACTTCATAACTTATACTTGTCCCCTAAAGATTATCATCATGTCCATGCACCTTGTGCAGGTAAAATCACTCGCTTAGTTTATATTTCAGGTTTTCTCTGGCCAGTCAATAACTTTACTTTTAGTCGCTTACCAAATCTTTTTGCCCGTAACGAAAGGGTGATCATGGAGTTAGAAACAGAGCGGGGAAAGTTGCTTTTAATTATGGTTGGGGCACTTAACGTTGGAAAGATATCTTTGGCTTTTAGTGACTTAATTACTAATCAGGTTTTTTCCCAAAAGAAATCTGGGGAAATTCAAGAAATTAGTGTTGATTTTTCCTTTGCAATTGGGGAGCGATTAGGAACCTTTCATTTAGGTTCGAGTGTTGTACTTTTAGCGGATCAGTCCTTCTTGCAGAGTTTTTCTAATGATGTAAAGTGGGCCAAAAATTGTCCGATTCAATTAGGAAACTCACTCTATGAATTACCAAAGAAAATATAATTTTAGTCCTGGTCCAAGTCAGTTGCCAGAAGAAGTATTAGTTAAAGTTCAAGCTGAGATGCTGAACTGGGGATCTTCCGGTTGTTCTGTGATGGAACTCAGTCATCGTGGCGCTGAGTTTCAATCAATTATCAAGCAAACGGAATCTTTATTGCGTGAGCTTTTATCAATCGATGACAAATACCAAATTCTGTTTTTGCAGGGTGGGGCTTCTGCTCAATTTACAAATATCCCGCTTAATTTTCTAAAGTCAGGAGCTGTTGCTGATTATGCCATCACTGGACAGTGGTCTAAGAAAGCTGTGGAAGAAGCAAAAAGAATTGGTGAAGTTAATGTTGTAGCAGATGGGAAAGCTAGTAACTATTTAAATTTACCAGACACCTCAACTTGGACTTTATCAGAGAATGCTAGTTACTTGCATTTAGCATCTAATGAAACTATTGGTGGTTTACAGTTTAAATCATTCCCTAATTCTAAAGCTCCGCTAATTGCAGACATGTCCTCAGATATTCTTTCTAGAAAATTTGATATCAATCAGTTTGCGATGGTTTATGCTGGTGCTCAAAAAAACCTCGGGCCTGCAGGTGTGACATTGGTAATTATTCGGAAAGATTTACTAGCTACGGCAAATCAAGAATTACCAGTTTTCCTAAATTACCAAACACATGCAGAAGCGGATAGTTGTTATAACACGCCACCATGTTTTAGTATTTACGTGATGGGTGAGGTCTTGAAGTGGATTAAAACTCAAAGTTTCGATCAACTAATTGCTAATAATCAAAAGAAAGCGAACTTGCTTTATGACTTTATTGATCAAAGCTCTTTTTATTCTAATCCCGTTCAAAAAGAATTTCGATCGGAAATGAACGTTCCATTTCTAATTGCTGATACTTCCTTAGAAAATAAATTTCTAGAATTAGCTAAAGATAGTGACTTGTTGAACTTGCAGGGTCATCGTTCTGTTGGTGGAATGAGAGCAAGTATTTATAATGCAATGCCTTATGCTGGTGTGGAAGCACTGGTTAACTTCATGAAAGACTTTGAAAAGAATTGCGCTTAACCCGCATAATTCATCAGTGATTTGGATGAAATAAAATTTGATCCACATTACAATGACATACGAGGGATTTGGAAGTTTTTAAAAAAATTTAATGTATCATGAATAAAAATATTTTAGTTTTAAATAATATCTCTAAAACTGGCTTAAGTCAGTTAGTTGACTATAACGTCGAAGCACAGGTTAATCCCGATGCAATTTTACTTCGTTCGCAAAATTTACATGAGTACAATTTTGAATCAAATTTACTCGCTGTTGGCCGAGCTGGTGCGGGAGTTAATAATATTCCAATTGATAAATTGTCCGAGAAAGGGATTGTTGTTTTTAATACGCCAGGGGCAAATGCTAATGCCGTTAAGGAGTTAGTTCTTTCCGCAATGTTAATTTCCGCACGGAATCTTTTTCCCGCCAATGATTTCGTTAAGACATTAAAAGGAACTGACGAAGAAATCGATCAGGAAACTGAAGCCCAGAAGAAAAATTTTGCCGGGATGGAGATTGCCGGTAAGACTTTGGGAATCGTTGGACTGGGAGCAATTGGTGTAATGCTTGCTAACACTGCATTAGAACTTGGAATGAAAGTTATTGGGTATGATCCAGCAATTACTATCCAAAATGCATGGCGTCTGTCAGCTCATGCCAGTCGCGCTAATAATTTAGCCCAACTTTATGCCGAAGCTGATTATGTTTCTTTTCATGTACCATTAATTCCAGCTACTAAAGGCTTGTTTTCCAAGGAGCAAGTTTTACAAGTGAAAAAAGGTGTTACTATACTAAATTTCTCACGCGCGGGAATCGTTGATTCGGAAGCAATTCTTTTAGGGATTAAGGAAGGAAAAATTAAGTACTATTGTTGTGATTTTCCACAAACTGCCTTACAGGGTCAATCCGCCGTTCTATCTTTTCCGCATTTAGGCGCCAGCACAGCAGAGGCAGAAGAAAACTGTGCCACTATGGTTTGTAAGCAGGTTAAAGATTATTTAGAAACCGGAAACATATCTAATTCTGTGAATTTGCCAGAGATTGAATTACCACCAATTGCCTCCGGTTGTCGCTTAGTAATTATTAATCGAAATATCCCGAATATGCTGGCTGAAATTTCAGGGAAACTTGGTTCAGCTGGATTTAACATTGTGGATATGATTAACAAATCACGAGGAGATTATGCTTGTACTATTGCTGATACTGATGCCCAAATTAGCCTTGATTTAGTTACAAAGCTTGCCGAAGTCCCCGGAATATTAAAGGTGCGAGTAATTTAGCACTTAACCAAAAGTGATACATTTAAAGAACTTAACGGAAAATTCCCCTAAGTATTCTTGTAACTTTTTAATTATTTAAATCCCATTTATGGGCTCAATTTAGAAAGTAACTTGGGGGTACCTGTATTACTTAATATTAGCGATCTAAAGAAGCTCTAAGCCTTACACTACTGGACAATAATCCTTGTGATTTTCGCTAAGGAACAACTAGCTCTTAAAGTTTGTGCCTTTTGTTAAAGTATAGTTATGACAAAAAGTAATTTCCAAATGTTTAAAAGTTAGTTTTGTGTGTTTTGTCATAACTATATGATTCTATTATTACTTCGGGGGATAGTAGTCCCAAAAAGTAATTCCGAACGGAAATTGCTTTTTGGACTTACTATATCTTTGCTATTCCCTGATGGCTTAAGATATTTTCTTTGGAATAGAAGCAGAAGAGCTAACACAGATGATAACTATTCTATAATCGAATATTATCGAGCTGTATTTAATGAAATTCCTCAATTTACTCCAAAAATCTTATCAATGGTCTAATACCTGGGGAGGTTTACCTTGCTTAACTTGGATTAAAGCAGCGGAGGCTTATGCAAATAGTAGATACAAACAGGCCGCAGAATTATACGAAGAAGGCCTAAAAGAGTATCCAAAACATCAAGCTAGACATTGTGCCATGATGGACTTAGCTTATTGTTACTTCAAGCTCGGCGAGTTTACTCCGGCAATTAATACCCTAAATTCCGTCTTAAAATCAGTACCAAATTCTAAACAAGCTTACTTAAGACTTTCTTATATTTACAGTTGGATCGGTAATGACCAAGAAGCGATGTGGCTATTGCGTGCCGCGGTGCAACATTTTGGAACTGACTTTCAACTAATGCACATTTATGTTTCTTCAATGTTAGAAGCTGAACCGCCTAAATTTGTAATTGAAGAATGTGAGAATTTACTTAGAAACCTGCAAGATGTTCCCGAAGAATTCAAAAGCGCCCATAAAATCTGTTTGTTAATTATTGATTATCTCAAAGGTGAATATCGTAGTAGCTCTGATTTACAAGAGATTGCAAATCGTTCCGATGCGCCAATTTCCGCAAAACATTTATTGGCAAAAATTTTGATTAAGGATGGTAAGTGTAATTTAGCAAGAGAATATCTGCATCAAGCACTTCAGATTGTACCAGATTATCCGAGGACCTTATCACTTATAGCTATAGCATATTTAGAAAGTTCAGACGAACAAGAAGATAATCTTAGGTTTGCCTTACAGTTAGCAACTCAAGCAGCTCAAAACTCTGCTTGGATGAGTTCTAGGGAATTGAAACTTTTAGCTAAAATCTATTATCAATTTGGTGATAAAATTTCAGCCTTATTACTAGCTAGTAAAGCTCAGGATATTAATTTTAAACGTTCTGATATTACGTATTCATCTAAAGAATTAGATCAATTTATTTCTTCCCTAACCACAGGAACATTGGTTTGATTAATTGATCAATCAAACATATAATTAGCTAGTCCTGATAAACCTTACTTTGATTAAATAAACATGGAATTAAATGATTTCTACTCAGAATTGCTGATTGAATACGCGAGCGATCAAAGTTATCAAGGCGAGATTGAATCACCTGATTTTACCCAAGAATTACTGAACCCCTTGTGCGGAGATCGAATTAGCATTAAGGGAACAATCTCCGATCAAAAGATTAACTGTATTAAATTTCAAGGACAAGGTTGTGCTATCAGCAAAGCTTCATCCGCGATACTTTGTAGCTTAAATTTAAATTCCAACTTAGATCATTGTGCTAAGTTAATTGAACTTTTTGAAAGAATGATCTTGAAGCAAGATTTATCAGAGACGGAACTTTCCCTGTTAGGCGATGCAAAGATTCTAGCTGGCGTTGCTAAAATACCAGGGCGTCAAAAATGTGCCTTGCTTGCTTGGGAAAATTTGAAACAGGCATTAGCAGACCGTAAGCAATAAGTTTTAAGCCTTCGACGAAAGGCTGAAACGCGATCTTAACCGTTTCGAGTTTGAACGAAGGTCGAATTAAAAAATTTGGTAAAAACGCAGTTGTACTGGCTGTACCGCGAGTATTTTACCAGATTTTTTCTTTCGAGATACGCCAAAGGCTAAGCGGCTACTCTTTCACTTTTAATGCTTGCCAACAAACTTCAGCCAACTGATCCGCAACCTGATTTGGAGGTTCGTTATTATAACCGTCTAACCAGTCTCGCACATAACTTAGTGGGATACCAAAAACAATTGACCAGACAATATTTGCTTTAAGGACTCTAATCTCTTTATTGCGCATGGCAATTTTAATCGACTTGGCAACTTTTCTTCCCAGCTGATCGTGGCCAACTCTTGTTGGATGCTTAATCATTCCGGTCATAAATTCATCATGACGACAAAGCCAGATGTACTTGGAAAGTTGCACATTAATTTGGGAAAAAGAAAGTAAAGATTTAACAAGTGTTTTTACTATTTCTTCAGTATCATCAATATCATGGATGGAATTAGCCAGTGCTCCTCGAAAAGCACTAAGAGCTTCTTCATAAAGGGCTCGGGCAACCTCTTCTTTGTTTTTAAAGCTATGATAAATTGAACCAACACTACATTTTGATTCACGACTTAGGTCAGGTACATTGGTATTGAAATAACCTTGTTCTACAAAAAGCTTCAAGGCCGCAGCCATGATCCTTTGTCGAGGACTAAAATCAATAAAAGACGGTTTCCGTGGACTTACATCACTCATAAGTTTTAATGATAAAGGCTATGATCCGCTTTGTAAATAAGAAATATTCATTCTCCCCTTTTGGGATGCCCAGCATGGTTGCAGTTAATAGTCTTACTCTTTTGCATCCCAAAAGGGGAGAATTAGATCCAATCCCTCGGAGACTTCAGGGTATTAATTAATTCCTCTTCAGGACTACCAGGTACTGGCAAGTAGTTATATTCCCAAATTACTTCAGGTGGTAAGGACATTAAAATTGACTCTGTACGCCCACCAGTTTCCAGTCCAAACTTAGTTCCCCGATCAAATGCTAAATTAAACTCGGCATAGCGACCGCGACGAAGTAACTGAAAATGTTTTTGCTCTGGAGTAAAACTTAAGTCTTGACGTTTTTCTACTATCGGTAAATAAGCTTGCATTAATGCTGGGGCTAATAATTCAAGTAAAGGAAAATATTTTTCATGTATATTATCTTCTCCTTTTCCTAAATAATCAAAAAAAAGCCCCCCAATACCGCGAGTTTCTTGGCGGTGTGGTAGGTAAAAATAGGTATCGCAGTTTTCTTTGTACTTGGCATAACATTCGGGATTAAACTTATCACAAGCATTTTTTAGTGTCGTATGAAAATGTTTACAGTCTTCTGGGAAGAGATAATAAGGAGTTAGATCCATGCCTCCTCCAAACCACTGAAATTCACCAACCTGTAAGTATCTGAGATTGGCATGAGTAGTTGGAACAAGTGGGGAATAGGGGTGAATCACCAAGGAAACTCCCATTGCCCAGTATTCTTGGGGTTCAATATGTCCTGTTAGTACCTTAGACATGGAGGGTGGGAGCTTACCTCGAACTTCACTAAAATTTACACCAGCCTTTTCAAAGATCTGACCTTTCTCGAGTACTCGAGTGATCCCACCTCCATCTTCAATATTACTGCCAGTGGGACGACTCCAATTATCAGTTATAAAATCTTTACTACCATCAATCAAAGTTAATTTCTGGCAGATACTAGCTTGAAGTTCTTCAAAAAATTTACGGTACATAAGTTTATTTTTAGTATTTCAAAAAATGTCAGCGAACTATATAGTTATTCCACTCAGGGATAGTAAGTTCCTAAATGTAAGTTACTTGGGACATTCCTTTTTGGACTTACTATACAATAAGTCGAGCAAACTTTGAAATTTAAGTTAAATTGTTAATTCTATCCCGCAAAATTGGAGAAAGTCTGGTCATTGGCGAAGAAATTGTTGTAACATTGTTAGAACAACGTGGTGGCCAAGTACGAATTGGAATTGAAGCTCCACGAACGGTAAAAGTATATCGTCAGGAAATCTATGCCCAAATTCAAAAGGAAAATTTATCTGCTGCTAATTCAGCAAGTGCTTCTGCTGGTCAGGATTTAATTAAGCAAGTAAGTGAGTATTATCAGAAGTTAGATCCAACAAAGAAGAAAGAAGATTAATTAATGACTAGGAAGATTTTAACAAGCAGATTTGGTGAACTAGAAATATCTGAGGAAAAAGTTTTGGATTTCCCTCAAGGAATAGTTGGATTTCCTAAAAATCATTATTTCACTGTAATCGAATATCAAGCACCTTTTTCATGGTTGCAGTCTTTGGACGATCCAGATCTAGCTTTTGTTGTTGTTGACGGGCAAAAACTTGAGTTTAAATATCCTTATCAATCAGCTCTGAGCGAACTAATTGATTTACAGAAAAAAGATCCATTTTTAATTTTAACTTTGATTGTTATTAAGGATAGCCTTAAAGATGCCACCGTAAATTTAAGAGCTCCAATTTACATCAACCTCCGTAATAACCAAGGATTACAACTAATTCTTGACGAAGAAAAATTATCAACGAAAGCAAATCTTTGGACGTCACTACATAAATAGTCTGTAGGTTTAATCAATTCAAGAGGAATCTGCCGATAGATTATATTCAGAAAACACATGTATTTGTACCAGATCAATAATCTACCTTGTAGAGTAAAAAGCGACTTTAAAATAATTTCACTATTATCATCGCTTTTAACTCTTAAAACATTAATATAGTGATGACAAAAAATAAATTACGTAAAAATTTAATAGATCAATTTGTTTTTTTGTCATAACCGTATGATTTTATAACGCTTGTGGGGGATAGAAAGCCCCAAAAAGTAATTTCCTTACGTAAATTACTTTTTGGACTTTCTATAAATGTCCACAATAGCCGGCGTGAAAGACGGTCCAAGATTTGAATTTCAAAAAATAAGGGTGGCGGACCTTCCTAAATTACCTTTTTAATCCCTTATTAAATTAAAAGTTTAACATTTTTCTTAATATTCTTGAGTTTGTAGTCGATAGTTTATTTATTAGCTAAGCATTAATCGCGTTCCAATGGAGCATAATCAATTCAGACTACAAGCAAATGTTTAATGTTAATTTTTTAGAAAAAACTTCTGGTTTCTCGCTGATCGAACTACTTGTGACAACAAGTATTTTAGGGATTTTAGCAGCTGTTTCAATGGCTAACTTCGCTGAATTCCGTAATGATGCTAAACGGGTCGAGATGCAGGTAGCAATGCGTAATATGAAAACTACCGCCACTCTTATTTTTGATCAACTTCCTGATCCACAAACTTCGGGAGAGCTATTAAATTTTATAGTTCAAGAAGGTTCTACTGGATATGAAGAGAGTGGAATTAACCCAGCAGGAATGAGCTTAGTTTCAATTGATTCAAATCTTCAATATAGCTACGAAAAACATAAAATTAAATTCTTTATTTGGATTCAAAAAGCACTTATTAGGTGTAGAGTAATGCCGTGTCCTTCTCCCACAATTCTTGCCTGGTACAGTCAAGTTTTGATTTGTACGGATGAATTTCCCACAAGAAATGCTGTATTTTCTTGGACTAGAGATGGGGAAGAAATTTTAGATGAGGCAGGCCTTAGAGCGAGAACGACAGAGGCTTGTAACTTTTAAGATTATGTTCGCTTAACCTAGGATAACGTTACCTACTAATCTACTCTACAATTGCTTGAAAATAAGGAATTCAACGATCTAAAATCTCAATTTATTAAAATTTAGGGGCATATTGCCTTAAACTTAGCTCCTTTAATCTTAGTTGCAACAAAAACATCTAAAGTATTTCGGCATCTAGGTCGATTGTTAGTCTTAGAACAAATGGTTTTATCGGTTGTAGCAGGATAAAGAGGTTTTAATCTTAATAAATAAACTTACGAGGTTTTTATGGCACTACGTTTTAGACTTAAAGGATTAGCAGAAACATACGTGGAAGAAGTTACATGTCCATGTTGCAATTGCGATGGCTCAGATGAGAGTTTTTTTGCGACAGAACACACCAAGGTTACCTATGAAGGCATTGTTGTTGTCTTACAATGCAAGAACTGTGATGAAATATTTATTCCTAATAATCAACATCTGGGAATCATTGATCAGAGTGAATTGCGTTCAGCTGTTACAACGGACCATCAAAAAACAGGAGAGCCACTTTTCTCAGATTTACGAGATGTACTACTAGATACAGAGCGACTGAATGCTTCGCGCAAGGGAATGATTCATTAAAAATACCGATTAGTTTGACCTCAATACTGGTCTAGCAGTTCCTGTAATTCAATCTTGGATTACAGGAAATTTATACAAAAAAACCCAAAAACAAACGTTCCTGAAAACCTAAATTTACAGAAAGCGTATGCTTGGGATCTTAATTTAATAATAGAATTAAATAAATTATTTAACTTCTAAGCCGTACTTTTTGAAAGCTGCGTCAGCTCCAAGTTTGTCAATAATTCTTAAGGCATGGGCAGAAAGACTTAATTTAACTGTCTTGCCTAGTGACGGAACAAAGATTTTCTTATTTTGAAGATTTACTTTAAATACGTGTTTAGTGCGATTTTTGGCATGACTAACGCGATGACCAAATTGTCCACCTTTACCTGTTAAGCTACATTTTCTAGACATTTTACGAAGAATTAATAAATGTTATCACTGTGTTAGTAACATAACTGAATTTTTTTAGCAAATAACTACATTTAGTGGCAACGGTTTCCTAATTACCTACATAACGAGTAATGTGACTAAAGTAACATAAATTGATTTTATTTAGGAATACGGCGTTTTTAGTATATTTAACAAGACGTAATGGCCTAATTTGATAAATAATTTTAACTTGGTCAAGCGTAAGGTAATTATTAGGTTAAGTTCTGCCTAGCAATTCTAGAAATTGTATTTTGAGATCTTCATGTCAGAAAGTAAAATTCAATCATTAGTAAATTCCCTAGAAATTTTAAGGGAGTCCGTAGTCAAAGCCGAGAATCTTGTACTACAGTCCGATCCTAGATCTAAGATCATAAGTAATCTTTCCAGTTATTTAGCAGTATGTAATCAGCAAATTGAATTTGCGAAAATGGCTCAGATTGCTAGCGACCAGCAGCAGGCAGAAAAGGCCCTCAATTATATAAATTTGATTGAAAAATTAGCCGATCTTGTAAAAGAGGACGCGGTGTCTCTATTAGGAGATACAGATACTGTACAATTTGACCGATCCGTTGCACACTAATTTTAACCATTAATTAAGATCCATGATTGCGAGAGATTCATTATCGAAAATTTTTCAGATCAATAGTTGAAAATTGTTTCATTGGTTTTGGCTTTCGATCCTAGATGCTGTTCTAACGTAAAAAATGCGTTTGATTGTCTTAATTAAATGCCCAACATATTGATTAATTATTAGGACCGATCCATTTTGCAAATAAATGCTAAAAATAAACAAACCCATGGCGTTGCTATTGTCTTAGTAATTTTTATTGTAGCTTTAGCCAGTATTTTAGTTATCAATCTGACTTATTCCACATTTATGTCCACACGAACAATGGGCATGGTGGAACGAGAACTGCAAGCAGAGTATCTGCTAAAATCCTTGTTAAATTTTTCACAAGTAATTATTAAAGAAGATAAGAATAAGTTTGATGCTTATCAGGCTGATGCTTGGGGAGCATTCGCATTAAACCCAAGAGTACCTAACGAATATCTTGGCCTCAATGATGTTAACTCTGAAATTTACTTGGAGCTTATACCCACAAACTCACGCCTAAATATTTCAGATTTAGAATCTGTCATTGCACTTCCTAATAGTTCTAAACCTGAACCATTGATTGAATCTTTTGATCATCTGTTTACGGAACTTGGCTTTGAGGACAAATTGTCAGAACCGGACAATAAGAAGATCGCTGGGGGGAAAGTGTATTCAATTCGTGAAGTTATTGGCAATTTAATTGACTGGCAAGACCGTGACTCTAAATCATTTGATACGCCCTATGCCAGTGGTAGCGAAGATCAGGTTGATAAAAAGTATGTTGCTAATAAAAAGTTTGCCTTCCTAGGACAAGTTGCGACTGTTCCTGGTATGACAGCAAGGCGAATAAATGCGATTGCCCCCTTTGTCACAACACATGGAGTTGGCGAAGCTACAATTCGCGGTGTAAATATTAATACCGCCAGTGATCAAGTACTGCTCTCCATTTCACGAGAAATTGATGAGGTAGTAGTTCAAAGCATACGTGACCGTATTGAATCAGAGGGGCCATTTGAGAGTACTTCTGAGATAACGTCCTCCGCCGTCTTGCCACCGGGCGTTGCTGTTGGATCTACTTTTAATGTTCAGTCCAATTCTTTCGATATTTACGCAAAAATCAAATTTGGATTACAAAGAGCTTATTTTTTAAAAGCTAGGCTTACGCGGGGACGAACAGGAAAAATGCCAAGAGTGCTTTATTCTATTATCTATTAAACTTTTGCTTAAGACATTCCAGTAAGTCATTTCTTGAACTTGAATCTTGAACTAAGGGCAACTTGTGTTTGTAATAACCATATGACTTTACTATCCCTTCGGGGTTATCAAGCCCCAAAAGTAAATTACTCGATGGACTTACTATATTAATTCTAACGCCACTTCTTAATGAAGTAACCTAAAATTAAAGCAACGTGCCGTAAGCCATCGCGCCATGGATTTAAATGAGGCGAGCGATTTCGTAAATCAGGATGAAGGGTGATAGGAATTTCAATTGATTTAAGTCTTAATTGCTTGGCACGAATTAACATTTCACTTGCCTGCTCCATTCCATTAGCTTTTAGGTTCATTCGAAGAAAACTAGCCTTATGGTAACCGCGGAGACCACAATGAGCATCAGAAAAACCAGTCTGAAAGCAGATATTTAGTAAGGCAGTTAAACCGGGAACTCCAATCCAACGATTTTTAAAAGGCATCGCGCCAGGAAGTATTTTACCCTTGATTCTTGTTCCCATACAAAATTCATAACCAGAAAGCATCAGTTGAATCATGGGAATAGCTTCTTCAAAATCATATGAAGCATCAGAATCCCCAATTACAATAATCTTGCCATAAGCATGATTTGATCCAAAATTCACAGCCCCACCATAACCTCTTGTTGGGCAGTCAACAACGCGACATCCCTCTTCAAGTGCTAACTCTTTGCTCCCATCAGTGCTTATGTGATTGGAAATTAGGATCTCACCTGTTAGACCCAATGCCGTTAATTTTGTAATCGCAGCTTTTGCCGACTTAATACAAAATGGCAAAGTCTGAACTTCATTCAAACAAGGCATTAAAATAGTGTAGTCTAGTAAACTCAATGTTTAACGTGTAATAGCAATATTAATTGGATAATCTTCAATCAAATGTTCCTCTGTTGCTTCAGCTGAAAAACTGCCCCAAGTGTTTGAGATTTCTGTAGCGAGAACTTCAGACTTAATATACTCCAAATTTGATTTAATTGCAGAATTTAATTCCATCCGCGTTGTTGCAATCACAATCTGAATTCGATCGGATATTTCAAATCCAGCATCTTTTCGCATCTTTTGAACACGGTTCACGAACTCCCTTGCTAAACCTTCTTCTAATAGTTCTAAACTAAGTTTAGTTTCATAAAATACAGTAACCCCTCTAGCAGTTTCAATTTGTAAATCCTTTGATTTTGGTTTGCGACGCAACTCCACGGAAATTGCTGGAATTCTCTTTTCCATAAACTCTAAGTCTTGGCCTAGCTCTAACTTGATTAGATCTTGCGCCGAAAGTGATTTTAGGAATCCAGTTAAGGCTTTCATTTCTTTTCCAAAGATTGGTCCTAATGTTGGAAAATCAGGCTTAACTTCAATTTCTACTAGATCTTGCTCATTGGATGAAAATACAACTTCCTTCACATTTAACTCTTCCTTAATATGTTCAGAAAAAGTTTTTAATGTCTCAGAATCAGCTTGGTTTTTAGTAACAACTGTAATTGAGGCAAGTGGCTGACGAGTTCGAATATTAATATTAGAACGTAATGCCCTTCCCAAACTAACAGTTTGTTTGATTAACTCCATTTGTGACTCTAAGTGCTGATCAATAAAATCAGAATCACTCTCTGGATAATCTTGTAGATGAATCGAGTCCTTTTCTGTTCTAATTAAAGTATTAAGATTTTGATATATCTCCTCAGTCATAAATGGAAGAAAGGGAGCTAATGTTTTAGAAAACTCAATTAAGATATAATATAAAGTATTATAACCATCTTGTTTGTCTTGCAAATCATCTGACCAAAATCTTCGGCGCGAACGACGAAGATACCAATTGGTCAAATCTTCTAAGAATTCCAAGAGGCAAGGAACAACATTATAAACCTGATAAACTTTCATCTCTGCTTCAACTTTATTCAGTAAGCTTTGGAAGCGAGAAATAATCCAAAGATCCAAATGGTTTTTAGAACTTCTTAAATTAGCACTTGGTTTATAGCCATCAACATTGGCATAGGTAGTAAAGAAAGAGTAAACATTCCAAAAAGGTAAAAATACACTGCGGATGATTTCTTTTACACCACGCTCGGAGAAACGTAAGCTTTCGCCCTTTAATAATGGTGAATTGATTAAATATAATCTTAAAGCATCTGCCCCATACTGATCTAAAACATAAGTTGGATCAGGATAGTTTTTTAAGCTTTTAGACATTTTTTTACCATCCTCAGCTAAGACCATGCCGGTCACAATGCAATTTTTGAACGGTGCTTTTTTGAAGATGGAAGATGATAAAACCATTAGGGTATAAAACCAACCCCGTGTTTGATCTAGAGATTCAATAATAAAATCTGCTGGAAAATTTGACTCAAATATTTCCTTATTAGCAAATGGATAATGTTGCTGAGCATAAGGCATAGCGCCTGACTCAAACCAACAATCAAGAACCTCAGGAATTCTTTGCATCTTTCCAGTGGAACATTTAGTACATTGCCAAGAAAGCTCGTCCACAAAATGCTTATGAATATCGGTAACAATTTTTCCTGTTTTAGATTCTAACTCAGATTTTGATCCTAAACATTCAATCTGATCACAAGCTTCTTCGTCACATTTCCATACTGGCAATGGGTTTCCCCAGAAACGATTCCTAGAAATATTCCAATCACGAGCTTGTTCTAACCATTTACCAAAGCGACCATCTTTAATATGATCTGGTACCCAATGAATCTGCTCATTATTTTTTAACATCTCCTCCCGAAGTTCTTCAACTTTTACATACCAGGCTGAAATAGTTTTATAAATTAATGGTGTATTAGAACGTTCACAAAAAGGGTAAGAGTGATCAATAGTTTCTAATTTAAAAAGCTTACCTTGATCTTTTAAAAGTTGAATAATTCCCTTGTCGGCATCTTTGATATTCTGTCCAGCAAAATGAGTAACTTCGACCTTGAAATTACCCTCGGCGTCGGTTGGATCAATAACTGGTAAATTATTAGCTAAGCCTAAACGATGATCGTCTTCCCCATGAGCCGGGGCAATATGCACGATTCCAGTTCCATCTTGTGTTGTGACATAGTCATCATTTAGAGTAAAGAAGGCCTGTTGCTCAGCAGCGAAGTAGGGCAGGAGTGGTTCGTAAGCGATGTTTAATAGCTCAGAACCTAGCTGACTCTTCAGCACTTCAATCTGATCCTGTTTAAAGAAATTTTCCAGACGAGATTCGGCTAAGATATACTTTTTTTCTCCAGACTTAACAGTCAAATAAGTAATTTCTGGATTTAAACAAAGAGCAAAGTTTGCTGGTAGGGTCCAAGGAGTTGTAGTCCATGCTAAAAAATAAGTATCAGCAGAATCTTTTAATTTGAACTGTACTGTGACAGCTGGGTCCTGAACCATTTGATAATTTGAACTAGCTTCAAAATTAGAAAGTGGGGTAGCTAAGCGCCAACTGTAAGGCATACATCTAGTACCTTCATAAATCTTACCTTCATCCCAAAGTTGTTTAAAAACCCACCAAACAGATTCCATGTAATCTAGATCCATCGATTTGTAATCATTCTGGAAATCAACCCAGCGTCCCAAGCGATCGGTAACTCTTTCCCATTCATCAACGAAGCGCAACACTCCACTGCGACATGCTTCATTGTAGCGATCCACCCCATATTCTAAAATATCAGTACGACCTTTTAGTCCTAACTCTTTTTCAATAATCATTTCAATCGGCAAACCATGGGTATCCCAACCAAAGCGTCGTTCCACATATTTACCTTTCATTGTTTGATAGCGTGGAATAATATCTTTAATAGTGCCAACTAATAAGTGTCCGTAATGGGGAAGTCCACTTGCAAATGGCGGGCCATCGTAAAACAAAAAACTTTCTGCACCTTTGCGCTGTGCTATAGATTTTTTAAAGGTTTGGTCTGTTTTCCAAAACTTAAGGTTCCGGGAATCGATTTCAGAAAGATTTAATTGAGGACTTACCGTTTGCATAATAGATTAAATAATATAGTTTAAGATAAGATATAATTTCCCAGAAGTTGGACCTTTAAAACTCGTCTCATTTGGTAAGCTATTGTTTTAACAAAATAATTACAGGTTTACAATTATCTAGGCTTACTAAAATTAGACAATCAAACTAAGATCAATCCGAGAGATGCGGTAATCCACAACTATAGTAAATATAAATGTCAAAAGAAGTATGTTCAAAATGCGAGCGAAGAATAGGAGAAGAGGTACTTCGTTGTCCATTACAACGAACTGAAGGATGCCCTTTTGTAGTAAAAAAAATTGCTAATCAAGATAGCCGCTCTTTTGGATGGAGCTTATTGATTATTGGCCTTTTAGTGCTTTACTTCACACTACCTTTTGCCCAAGCAGAAGACTACGCCTCCAGTATTTTCGTGATCATAGAAATTGTTAGTATTTCTTTATTGTTTTTCATAAGTCTTATAACAACAGGAATCGGATACATTATTCTACGAACTAAAAAAATAATTGCTTACGACCCTGAAAATAAAAATATCTGGGAGAAGCAGATTGTGGGCGGAATAGAATTACATTCCATTATAATTTCCGACTGGCAAGAGCACAGCTTTGTTGTCAAGTTCAAGCCCGTAACTACTAAGATCAGCGAACATTTACGATATCCAGATTCTGCAGATTCAAAACTGAATCAAGCGATTTACTTGAGTAACATCATCCTTAATTTAGTAATTCAAGGTTACCTACGGGCTTACACCGCAAATGAATACCAAGTAAGTGGACAGGTAATCGGGGATATTAGTGATCGACAAAAAATTTATTTAGCAACCAGCAAATCATTATCTACTAGCGGGGCAGGAGAGCTAGAAAATAAAATTTATCAAATAGTATGTGATTTGCAATTACAGCAGGGTGCCCATTTTGCAATTCCACTTGAAGACTTAATTGAATTACTACCTGATACTAATTTAGAAAGTGACCGGAAAGTTCACTCTGAGAATAATGATTCCTTGGTCGAAAATATTTATTTGCTGGATGCAGTTGGTCTAGATTTTAATAGTAAATTTTTAGAACAAGAAGTAAATAGTTTCCTTGGTAGAAAGCAAAATACGATCTGGAAAACTTTCGAATCGCTTTTTACTCATCAATATTTCAGAAGCGCTCGGGTTTTTATCGTAACAACTGCAGTTTTGTCTTTTGTTGTCTTGCGTTTCTATCTTCCTTTACACCGGGTAGAAAAGTTAGCCGATAAAATTGACAATCAAAAAGTTGTCGACTTTGTTAAAAAGTCTTCTAAAGATATCGTCGATTTATCTCGTTACATTAAAGATCAAAGTAGTGGCATAGTAGATATGTCTCGCATCCAACAAGATTTAAGTAGTGGCGTGGAAGGATTAAAACTACAGGCACTTGATGCCTTAACTGAGTTTAAAATCAAAGGGCAAACTAAATCATATGAGGAGCAAATAAAAAAATTACTTAATGATAAATCAAATAAAGTTCAACATAAGACTTTACAGATGTTAGATAATTGGGCTGGTAGTTTGGATTTTGCGACTCCCGACTTATTAAATCTCTTAGGAAGTTCTGACACAAAAATTAGTTATCAGGCAGCTGAAATTTTAGGCCAAAGTGATATTGACCCAGCAATTGCCTTGCCAGTATTAAGGGGTTATCTTGACCATGAAGATATTTTGACCAGACTGGCAGTAGAAGGAGCGATTAGAGAACTATCACATTAATTGCTCTAACTTAAATAATTCTAATTATTGACTGATAAGTAACCTTATCGGTCAATATACTTAAGAGAGCATGAAGTTCCGCCAATATTTTTTAATTCTAATCACTGCTGTTTTCTTATTTCAACAAGCAAACTAAAATCCAATGGCACGCATTTTTTGTAACCTTAAATTTGCCTGCGCAGCTTTAAACTCAATAACCGAACGATACTGATCTGCCGAAAGATTTGTGGGCGTCGTAGCTTTAGCCTGCATTAAAGCTATCGCTCTAGTATCCCGATTTTGAAATTGACTTGGAATTCCTGCCCGTATAGCGTTTGCTGAAGCATTAACCGCACGATTATAGGCAGCAATCCTAGTGGTTTCTTCTCGCATACTTTTAGTTTGCTCTTCAATACCTGATCCTTGAATATTATAGGAGTTCTGTGGTGCCACATAGTTATTGGCTCGGTAATTATATTCTTGAGGTGCTTGATTATAGTTTCTAGCAGGCGCATTTTGATACGATCCAACTTGTGGTGGATAAGCATATGGCACACAACTACTTAAACTTGCCACCGCGATGGCAACAGATATGTAGCCTAAAGTCCTAGTTGGTAATTTAGCATTATTCTCTGCTTCTGGTGATTTTGATAATTGTGTTGTTAATTGTGACATTTTCTAATTATGAAATAAAACTATTCTAAGATTAATTATGCCAATAATACTTGACCTGTGCTCATCATGTATTACCTCTTAATTGCTTCTAGGATTTATTTACTTAATTATCCGAAAGACATTAAGCATTTCAACAATTCAGGATTAAAGCCTCAATTGGAACCGAAATACCTCAATATTATTTAGTTTAGTTATTTTTTAGTCTCTTTGTATATTGTAAGCGCAAAAAGTAATTTTCGTATGGAAGGACTTTTTGGGCCTTTCTAGCCCCCGGAGGGATAATAAAATCATATAGTTATGACAAAAATAACAAAACTTACTTTTTAATATTCGAAAATTACTTTTGTCATAAATATAAATTACTTGATTAATTGACAGCACGGAGGACAAAAGCCTACCATAACAGCTCTAAATCCTTTGTAAGCAAGCTGGTTTGCAGAGAATCAAAAATTAGATCTTAATTCATTTGAGATTCTATATTTAAGGGAAAAATCATGCGTTTGGTAATTTGTGGACTGATCTTATTGTTATCTTCATGTACAGCGCGCGATTATCATTTAGGTATGCTAAATGAAACATCTGTAAATACAAAGCAGGCCTACCATATTCGGGAAATTCAGAAATATAATAAACATGATGCTTATGAGCCTCGCAGTAAGAATCAAGTCTGTTATACTTATCCACCTGCCTTAGGAAGTTTTAGTACTGGTTGTCACAATAAAGACTATTAATATTAAGTCTATCTATCGTCTCAACAGTTAAATTCTGTTTTATCAGGCAAAGGATAGCAATAATTGGAAGTACTTTAAGGATACCAAGACATAATACGTTTATTGAAATCCAAAGCTAAGAAATCTTCTGAGGGTTATGCTGTGCAGTGGCACCGGCAATAGTCATTACACTTTGACAGGCAAGCTCTAAGCAAAGCAAATCGCGAGGCCCTAATTTAATTCTTCGACGCTCCTCTTCACTGCGCCCATTTACAATCCTTAACCAACAACTTTCATGCCCATTTAATTTACCTTGATCACCAAGAGGTTTATCACGATAAAGTTTTATCAAAATATCATTAGTGGAATCGCCAGTACCATTATTTTGTAAAATGATATTTTCATCCAAAGATTCTACTGCATATAAAAATGCTTTCGTTGTTGCCCACAGTCCGCCCACAGCATCAATTGGTAAGAAAAGGTCAATAAAGCCTAAGTGTTCCACTACCTCGACATTATTAATTACGGGCTTGTAAACTATTCTTAGTCCCCGACTCTCCGGAACAAGTTGCAAATTAGCAAAAGATTTATTGATGTGAAATGTAATTCCGCCGATGTACATAGAAAACCTGCTTAAAGGAAGTTCCCAAGTTATATCAGTAGCTTATTAAAATCAATAGAAAGATTTGTAAAAATTTGAATAATTTTGTCTGTTTAGTGAATCATTTTTGGGCTATCATGTGATAGCAATTAGAATATTACCCATAATCAAAATGAATAAGTTTTCTCTGGTTTTAATTACACTACTATTATCTTTCTCTTCAGTTTCCGCAGAAACTGGACCTGAGGGTATTCAAGTTGCCGAAGGGGCCGCCCTTTCAAAGGCAGTTGGCCATTATTCTCGTGCCAGACAATTATTACTGATGGCACTTAAAGAATTTGACCGTGGTGCAGGGATAGCAAGTCCAGAAACAATCCTAGATCAAGAAAAATGGCGCGTTAAACTCGGTGAATTGGCTGATGATTTAACCGTTGTTATTAGTCCACAACCTCGTATCTCTAAAGAGGGAGTGATGAACGATCCAGATATTAAAATTTTTGATAATTTAAAGTAATTAATGGATAACGGAGAAGTTATTAATGGCTTGAATGAAGGTTGGACCTTTATTGGGGCAAACTTAACAGAGTGGCTAGCAGGGTTCATGATGACACTCTTTATTGGTAGTGCCTTTGGAATTAGCCCTGTTGGTGGTACTCCAATATTCATAACTACTTTAGCAGGAATTACATTTGGAATGGCTGCACTGCGCAAACAATTTCCCGATGGGACGCGAGGGGTTGCTAATTCATTTATGATCTCAATGGGATTGCCACCGCCTGGTATCCCCCGACCCTCCAGTATCCAACCGCTCTGGAGTGGTGGACCAATTAAACAAGTAAGTGAAAAAAAAGATTACTCTCACTTAAATTTAGATGAGATGTTTGAACTGATCTACGAGGAGAAATATTCTAATGAATAAACCATCACAGAAAATTCAAAAACAGGTCAAACAGATCATCAACGACACTTCGTTTCGAGAGGCCCGAACTGAAAATGATACTGTTCGTGTTTGGGAGAACTATCGAGAACAAGCTTTATTGTGGAGAGGTTTAGCCCTATTACAAATCTTGGTAACTTTTGTTTCGATTGTATCTGCAATTTTCTTTTATTCCAACCAACAAGTAAATTTAAACGTTCCAGCAAAACCTTTGCCCGGTTATTATCCTGCTGGTGAAATACCACAAAGTGAATTTATTAGTGTGGCAAATGAATTTGTTAATCTTATTTCTACATACCAATATAAAATTGCTGGCCGCCAATTTAGTGAAGCATCAAAGTATCTAATCGAACCAATGCTGGGTCGTTTTGAACTGGAAATGTTAAAAACTGAGTTAAATTTAATTACTCAAACTCAACGCACGCAGATCTACTTCGCGGATGTCGAAAAAACTGTTTTTGAAGCAATTGACGAAAGTAATGTGCGTGTTACATTTGTTGGTGAACAAGTAAGATTTATTGCTGGTCAAGAATATGAAGGACAAGAAATCAAACATACGGTATACTTAACAACTGTCCCAAGGAATATATTCAATCCATATGGTATTGTTGTAAGTAATTTAGAATTATCAACATCTAGGTAACTATGAAAATAAACCAATTAGTTTTAGCACTTTCCTCGCTATTGATTTTTGTCAGCTCCGCAATGGCTCGAGAGATTGAGTATCAGAATTCTGAGGTTACAATCTACGTAACTCCCGGTGAGCCCACTCAAATTAACTTTTCTAATGAAATTAAATCTGGTTTTAAACGTACAGGCGCTCCATTAACTGTTGATAAGAAAGAACAAAGATTAATTGTTTTCGGAACTGAAGAACTTAGTACTAACGGTGAAGCCTTAATTGTTACTTTGGAAAACGAACAATCATACTCCTTACGAATTAAACCAGCTGACCCTAGTAACCCCAGAGATGATATTATCTCGATCAATGATAACGCTGGTATGGCGGCAATTATTCCCGAGGAAGAAGAACTTCCTGAATATTATCGCAAGCAATTTCCACAGGCTCAATCAAATTCGGTCAGTGGCTTGATGAAAGAATTAGTCTTAGCTGTTGAATTTGGCAAAAAGAAAATTCCAGGCTATCGCACAAGCGATCAACATGCCGGAGAAGTAATCCTTAACGATGGAACTATGATGGCAACAATTGACCAAATCTATATGGGAGCGGATCTTTGGGGCTATGTCCTAAATGTTGAAAACTTGCTTTCCAGTAATCAACAAGTCAATCCTGCTACTTTTCGTGTTGATGGAACAAAGGCGATTATGGCTGAGAGATGGGAGCTATCTCCTACTCCCTTTACTAGCGAACAACAACTTGCCGGTTCACACCGAGCCAAAGTTTATGTAATTACCAAAGCTCAGTAGCTAAAAATTTGTTGTCCAAATCTTTTAGATTTTATTAAGCAGATGGTAAGTGTTTAGTTTATTATCTAGCTAAAAACGCGAATAATAGCCGTAGCTTTTGTTTTAGCACCACACGAATCAAGGTTTCAAAGTTCAATATTTTTATTGTGAGAACTTGGAACCTAAAACATAATTCCTTAAAGCATAAATTAGGATTTTAAAGCTGTTGGCCTTAAAAACTTAGATATTTTGATATTTTTACTTAAGTTAAGCTTAAGAAGTGGCCGATGTTATATTTAGATTTAAGAAATTAAGGTCGTGAAAATCTATCTATTTGTCTGAAGCATATTAGATAAAAAGTCCGATAGGTTCCTGGAATAATGAAATTCCCTATGTTTCTCGATTTAGTTACTTTTAAATCGTCAAAAACAGGTTTTGGAGGTTATAATGAAGCAGAAGCTTAATGATTTAGTTCAATTAATTAAAAATGACCGTAAATGGCAGATTCTGTTGGTCGGTCTGGTCTTAGTAATCTTAGTTGGTACTTTTGCTGATAATAAACCTCGTCGAAGTAGAGGCGTTGCTGCTAATCAAATCGATTCAACTGCTGGGGCAACCTCCGCCGATAAAGCTAGTAGTGAATTATTAGAATTCAACTTAAATCAAAAAGCTGAACTTGAACGTCGTATTCAAGAATTGGAAGCTGACAAGCAAAAAATCGTGGAACGAACTGCTGAGACAGAAGAACAAACTGCTAAAATCTTAGCCAAAGTAATTGAGCGTGTTCGAGGTTTGGAAGAATCTTCTGAAGCTGTCAAAGGATATAACACCGCTGCAGTGACACCAGAAAATTTAGACGCCAACACTTTAGAATCAATTTGGGAAGAAGATAGTGCTGAATTAGTTGCCCCTCCTGTTAAGCCAGAACCAGCCAAGATTGCTTTTATTGCGGCTGGTGACTCCGTTCGTTTAAAGTTGTTGGCCGGAGCCAATGCTCCGATTGATGGTGATCCGTATCCAGTTTTGTTCCAACTAGATAGTGATGTACTTGGCCCTGATGGTGCGGTACTTCCTTTGGGTGAAGCAAGAATTTTAGCAGCGGCAACTGGTTCATTAATTGATCAGCGAGCTCTTTTTCGTTTAAATAAAATGAGTATGCGCTATCCTGATGGCTCAAGAAAAGTTGTCGATGTTGATGGCTGGATTGTTGGGGAGGATGGAATACGGGGAATGGAAGGAATTCTAATTGACCCAATTGGTAAAGTTTTAGCAGGAGAATTAATTGCCGGAACCGTTGCAGGTGTTGGTCAAGGAATGTCCCAGGCTCAAATTAGTACTCAAACAAATGGCGTGGGCGGATTTAGCCAAGCACTTACTGGTGACTCCTTAGAATATGGACTTGGTCGTGGGGTTTCTCAAGCTGGATCTAACTGGAGTGGTTATATTAAAGAACGTTCTAAAATGTTAGTCCCTCATGTAAAAGTTCTTTCAGGTCGAAGTGCAACTGCTGTTTTTTCTCAAAATGTCGAACTTGATGGCTTGTTTGAATCAATGGAAGACCCTAATCTAACATTTGCATCCTTAGATTAGTATAAATAGTAAATTTAGTTGGATGTCTACAAAAAATAAGTTCAGTAATCATCTTTAAATAAACTTCAAAAGAGTTTGTATGTTGATTACTTTACGGAATTGCTATCACGGTTAAATGATTATGAAATTAAAAATAGTATTATGTATTTTTCTAGGCTTGCTTTCAGCCTGTGGCACAATTGGTAAAGTTGTAAATCCCTTTTATGAACCACCTTCTGATATGGCACTCCAAGGTGAGGCTAATGATGACGCCTTAAATCCGGATAATAATAAAGGCAAGCAAGCACGAGAAGTTTTGGAGCAAGTTGGTAGTTATCAAGCTGCCCTTCCGCCGCAACCAGTAAATCCGGTAATGAAGCCTGCCGTGGTTCGATTAATGTGGATCCCCGATCACCTTAACTCTTATGGTGACTTAATTCCCGCGCATTATTACTATCTAAAAGTTCTTGATGAACGCTGGAATTTGCAAGATGCCTTTGAGTTAGAATCACAATTAAACAACGGTGCAACTAGCACATCTAATTTGCCCTATATTAGAAAGTAAAAATTAATGTTTCAGAAAATGCTAGTTTTTTTAACACTTACAACAGGAATATTAGCCTGTTCGTCAAGTACTAATCCGGCTGAGCCACTGCCTGAACGTCCCTATCCAGTAGCAGATACGCAGACAAAACCACCACCAGTTTATTACCCAGTAGCCAATGTGCGCTCCTCTTCCCCTGGATATAAAGAGTTTCCCAGTCTTCACAGTAAAAAAGTAATTGTTAAACGTTTTAATTATGATTTGCCTGAAGCCACACTTTGTGAAGTTGGCCAAGCTTTAGCAACTTCTTTTAAGTATCATTATTACTGTGCCCCAAGCTTAGGAGAGAGGAAGTATGCTGTAACGAAAATTTTAACTCCCTATGAACTTAAGGACTTAATCGAACAAGAAAATAATGTTAAAGTAATGATCGATTCGATTAATAGAGAAGTTCGCTTGCTATCAGGAGAACGAATTATTCCACAATTTGCCAAGTAAAATATGAGCATCAACAGAATTACCAGAAATAGATTATATCAAGATGAAACATTATTTAATTCGCTCTTGGCCTATTCCAAATATGATGAAGATAATGGTGTGTTTATTAATTCTGATGCCTCACTCTGGTCAATTTGGGAGGTAACACCAAAGATTCTGGTAACAGTTTCCGATCATGAAGCATTTCACATTTCTGATAGCATTCAAGAGATGGTTGACTCCTTTGAACCCAGTATTAGTCTGCAAATGATCTGGACAACAACCTTTGATGTTGAAAATCTTTTGCGTTCATCTCTAACCGCCTTTCCTACTTCTGGTGTTGCTGGTTGGATGGCTCGGCGTTGGGTAAAATCAATTAGAACTTCAGCTCGTAATCATGCTTTACATCGTCGACCTAGACACCAAAGATTAATTGTGGCTTTTCGTTACGATCCCCCATGGAGAGCTATAGGTCTTAAACAACAAATCCAAAGAACAGTGGAATTACTTTTGAAGGGTAAGGTTGGTGTCAGCGCAACAATGCGTCGTAAAGAGTATCAAGGCTATGCTTCTAAATTTCGAGGGGTCATCGAGGGTAGTATTGTTAAATTTAGAGATAATGGCATGACTCCGAAAATGTTTCATGCCCAAGATTTAATTGACCTGTTGTATCCAATCTTAAATCGCCGCAGTACCAAAGGTTCAAAGTCTCGTCATGGTAGAAATACAGCAGTCCCTGTTCCCTTGTACGACCCATTAGATCTACTGGCAAATCAGATTTCAGAAACCCCTGCGGAACACCCAGAAGATGGAATTATTAAAAAAGATGGCCGTTATTTTAGAACTGTTTCCATGGTTAAGCCCCCTAAAAGATGCTTGCCTTTGATGATTACACCAATGCAATCTACTCCCTATGAAAATTTACTATCCGTAACATTTTCTAAGGATTCTGTTCAAGATCAAATTAAAAGACTCGATGCGATTGATGGCTTTATGGGACTAAGATTAAGAACTCCCGGAGGTCGCTCCAACCAAAAAGTTCAAACACAAATTGGTACAATTAGAGCTGCAAGACAAGAACTTTATAGCAATACTTCACAAATTGTTCGTGTCGGTGTCCATCAAACATTTGTTTGTGAAACCGCAGATGAAGTAATCCGTGCTAGCTCCGAAGCTGTGGCTGGATTTCCTCAATTAAATGGTGCACGCGGAATGACGCACCTGATCTCCGACATGGGTGTAATGTTAAATACCCTGCCGGGTTGCTATGATCCAACTACAGATGGCGAAGGTTGGACAACCATGATGCGCTCCTCGCGGGCTGTTCGCTTGTTTCCTATTTGGGGCAACTGGCATGGCAGTAAGAATCCTTTATTCGTTTTACCAAGCCTTTGGAATCGTGAACTAGTTGGATTTGATCTATATGATTCTAACATGGCACCGAACGTTCTAATCAGCGGAGTCTCTGGTGCTGGTAAATCATATCTACTTTGTTTCCTAATTATAACATTAATGAGAGGACATTTTTCTCATAAACTTGATGGAGAAGTTGTTGATAAATCTCCAATCGCCTTTATCTTTGACAAGGGTATGACCGGTCAGCCTTGTGGATTTGAACGCTTGGCTCATATTTTTGGTGGTAAAATTTACGAAGCAACTCCAGCAAAAGCTCCAGCAATGAATTTCCTTTCTCGACTGGGGAAAACACCCGGAGATAATTCCAACGAAGATTATAAAGATTTAATTGACATGGCAGTTGATGTTATCTTGGATATGGCAACCGATGCCACAACCCAGCCTGATCGATTGGACCGAAGCGCCGTGAGAGATTCACTTATTGAAGCTCACCGAATTTATTATAACGGCCCGCGACGTCGAGAGTTAATTTTAAGTGATGTAATTTCCGTTCTTCGTGCTCCTAAAAAAGTTGATGAAAACGAGGAAGAAGCATTACGCCGACAAAGGGTTTCAATTCTAATCAGCGATTATTATGGTGATGGAATTTATTCAAACTTTTTTGACCGTGCTGGCGCTTTAGAATTAACAGAGAGACTGATTGTATTTGACTTAAAATCCTTAAGTCGTAATCCTGATTTGCAACGTGTATTTTTAAAAGTAGCAATGCTTTGGGCCGATGAAGTAATGAACGATCCAAATGAATTAGATACCAGAAAGCTGCTTGTCTTTGATGAGGCCCATGATCTAATTGGTAAAACTTCTGCTAAAACTATTGAAACAGCTTTTCGTCTTTATCGTAAAAGAAAAGGACTGGTAATTGCAGCATCTCAGTCGGCAGAAGATTTTTATGTGGGAGAAGGTGGCCAGGCCATTGTACAAAACTCGGCCCATAAAATTTTCTTAAAACAGGATCCAAGTAAATTTCACTTAACTGCGAAAGCTTTTAATCTAACAGAGCAACAAGCAAGTGTTATCACTCAGCTAAAAACTGTTATGGGTTTGGAATCGCAATTCTACTTGCTATCAGATATTGGGGAGTCAGCCTTAGTCTTGCCATTAGAAGCATCTTTCTATTGGGCTAGCACTAACAATGGTGATGATAACCAATTCTATGCTGATTTGGTTAAGCGTTGTAATGGTGATCATGTACAAGCCTTTCTACAAGCAATTAAAATGGCTCCCCTTGGTGCCAAATCTGTGCGTGGAAAAATGGTGATGAACCCGACTCCGGAGGAAACGGAACCGGAACCAGAAAAAAATATCTTAGATCGCTCCGATTCTTGGCAAAGACTTGATACGGAATAAATTTGAATTTAACACTTATAAGTTTATGACTAAATTAAAATTTTTCACTTTGCTTGTCCTTCTGACTAGCTTTGTTTCTTGTTCTTCAAAGTATACGAAAGAAGCAGTCTTTGTCGAGAAAGAGAAAGTTGAAACAATTACAATTAAAGACCCCGGTGCCGTTGAATATGTCTGGGAACCCCCAATTGTAGATGTAATTAAAGTCCCCCCTGGGCTCGATCCGGAAGGAATTTACTATCGACCTGCCCACGAAGAGGTTGTGGAAATTCGCCAGGGTCGCTGGAGATATGAGCAACCTAAAGATATTGAACAAGAAAAGTAGCTAATTATTTAAAACTACTCCCGCTCAAGACTGGAAGTTTAATTTGCTTAAAGAATATTAGGTTTTTTGATTTTGTAATCATACTAAACCCAAGAATGATTTTATTATCCCTCAGGGGGATAGTAAGCCCCAAAAAGGAATTCCCAAAGGAAGTTACTTTTTGGACTTACTATAATTATGACAAAAAGCAATTTCCGAATATTTAAAAGTTAGTTTTGTGATTTTTGTCTTAACTATATGATTTTATTTTCACTTCGGGGGATAGTATACACCAAAAAGTAATTTCCTTAACGGAAATCCTTTTTTGGAATCTCTATATTTAACTAAAGATATTTGAATTTTAATCCTACTCGGGTTAATCTAAACTATGTTTTAAGATCTACGGCAGAAATTTAGAGCTATCATAATCAGGAGTAGCCTAAAATTTGGAGTGTTATATATGGCATTAATCAGCACAAAGAACATAATTAGTCCTTTTACCAACAAGTTACACCTAACTTCGATTATCCTGGTAGTGATTGCATTTACTATTCTAAGGCTTTCTGGTGGTAAATTTGAGTTTGTCAAAGAAGGGAAAACGGCTCCCTTCCTTCCGAAAACAGAAACTCGTTCAGATACACGTAATGATTCAACAAATAATAAAAATAATAATGGCTCGAAAAGCAGCTCGTTAAAAGATCTAGAAGAAATGTTCCGTTAATAAAATGATTAAATCAGAGGTTATTATTCATAAAGTGTGGCGTTCCGAGGTCAGCAGTATCGCAATTTTCCTAATATTATCAGTTGGTTGCATTATATTGTCAAATAAATTCACCTTCCTTACTCTCCATGGACATATCTTTAATCTTAATGGGTACAAGGTCTATCTGGCTTTACCTATCCTCTGGCTAATTCCAGTATCTTATTTATTTTCCTGCATCTTTAAGATTTATAATGTCATCTACCGAGTAGATAATCGTGGTATTGAATCATGTTCGGGACGACTTTCTATGAAGCAAACAGTTAACCGTGTCCGATATGAAGATATCAGGGGGATTGATATACATCAAACAATCATTGAAAGAATGTTAGATGTTGGAGCAATCGAGATTGGGACAGCCGCCTCAGCAGAGAATGAAGTTTTTCTGCAAGGAATTGACGCACCATATGAAATTAAAGATATGTTAGAGCGCGAAAGAGATGCCCGTCTTCGAAATCATCAATCTGATTAATGTCATACCCACTTTATTTGGAGGTTTTGTGTTGAAAAATTTATCTTGGTTAATCATTCCTTCATTTGCATTAACTGTTTCCGTTTTCGCTGATACGCCAGTCAACAATGACAATAAGGCGATTAAAGCTTCCTATGATTTTAATTTAAATGTGGAAGAGCTTGATCAAGCAGAAGCTAGATTAAAAGCTCTAGAGAGTTCTTTATCTGGACAAATTAAGTCGAAGACACCAATTGGAACGGCAAAAACAGAAGTAGTTCAAAAAAAACAACTGGCAGTAATGAAACCAACAACGACAGTTAAACCTGTGGAACAAAAGACCCTCAAGCCATTAGAAAAAAAACAAGAAATTACTGTTAAGTCAGTAGTTGCAAAAACAAACACTGAAACTCCCAAAAACAAGACTACTGAAAATAATTCAATAGCTGATAAAGTTAAGTCAGACATTACCAACCTTGAGCAAACAATTGCTAAAAAAAACGAAGAGTTGTTAAAAAAAGATCAAGAGATTGCTCAAATTAGAAGTGAATTTGCTAAGGAATTAGAAGCAATGAAGATTTCACTTACTAACCAATCTGAAAGTCAAATTAAAACTTTATCAGAGCAGGTTAAGGGTCAAGGAGATGAAATTTCTCAATTAAAAGTTGCTAATCAAGGGTATCAAACAATTGAGGCTGAATTAAATCAAAAATTTGAAAGCCAGTCTGAAAAGTTAAATTTACAATTACTTCTGGCCGAAACTGAAGTAGAAAGACTTTCAACAATATTGGAAGACCAAAATCGCAAAGTCCTTGGCTTAAAACCAATGGATCGCGAAAGTAAGAAAGAAGCGCCTGCTGTTAATAAAATTGCTGATGATGCTGAAGCAGAACAAAATTCAGATATGCCTGTTGTAAAAGTAGCAGTTGATAAAGCAAATCTTCGAACAGGACCTGGTATGAATCACTCCCCATTAATGGAACTTGCTGGAGGCTCTCGTCTTGTTGTAGAACAGAAACAAGGTGCTTGGTTTAGAGTAATAGCTCCTAATGGTGTTAGAGCTTGGATTTCCGCTGATGTAACGGAAACAGTCCCAAACGGTTTTAACGAAGAAACATCAACAGTAAAGGTTCAAGGATATGATCATGACGTGGAAGCTAGAGCCCTTAAACTTATTAAAGGCAACTCTTAATTTCTGTGGCCCGATCTTAATAGTTCTCGTGCTTTTTACTTTTAATTTAGAATCTCAAGGTCCGCCTCTAGATCGTGCTGGCCAAACTTCCTACATTTATCCTTTAATGGATGCCCGACTAAGTAGTAATTTTGGTACCAGAAAACACCCTGTAAGCAAAGCCATTCGTCACCATGATGGGCTCGATTTAGCAGCGCCTAAAGAATCTCCAATCAGAGCAATTGCCAATGGTATCGTAGTCTTTTCTGATCCCCATGCGGGATATGGAAATCTCGTCGTCATTCTTCATCCTGATGGAACATCTAGTCACTATGGGCATAATACCAAAAACATAGTTAAGCCGGGGATAAAAGTAAAAGCTGGAGCAATTATTGCCTATGTTGGTAGTACTGGCTTAGCAACCGGTCCCCATCTTCATTTTGAAATTAGAAGAAATGGCAAAGCCTTGGATCCACTTAAAATTTTTCCGGGCTTGTTAGTTGAAGCAGAAGGTTAATGAAAGAGCAGAAAATTAATCTCAATCTTAATGCCCTAAAGCTTTGGGCCCTAGCGAGCATGATCGTCGATCATGTTACTAAAATACTTTATCTTTCACCAGATTCATTCGGAACAAAATTCGGACGAATAGCAATGCCACTCTTTGTGTTGTTGTTGGTTTTAAATCTTCAATATAATTCTAAAAATCCCTTTAAATATCTGAAACGTATATTCATATTTGCGGTACTTTCACAACTTCCCTTCTACTTAGCGTTTCATGATCCATTATTACTTAATATTTTATTTACACTAGGATTTTTAGGACTAACATTACACTTTAGCTTAGCGCTGATTAAACGATCTGCCTGGAACTACTATTGGATTGTTTCTATAATCATATTATTATTTTTAGGTTTACGTTTATTTCAAGTCCCCTTTTACTTTGATTATGGCGCCCCTGCTATTATCTTTGGACTAACCATTAGTAGCTTGTTAGTCCATCGCACCTTGGATTTCGCACTTTTTACCCTGATTTCTTGTTATTTTTTAAATAACTCACTTGTAAGCTTTGTCGCTATTATTGCTTATTTGCCAGTGATTTTTTATTTTTGCTGGAGAGCACCTTGGAAATTAGATTTTATAAATCGCTATAAATATTTTTTTTACGCCTTTTACCCCTTACATTTAATACTCTTGGTGATCATCCATTTGTTAATAGAATGATCATTCTAGTAATTGAGTGATCTTTACAATAAGTTTAGAGTAGGAACTAAGGGTTAAAGAAAAACTATGATTCTTTAACGAAATTTTACATAGTAAATTTAAAATGAAAAATATTATTAATAAATTAAACAAAAATTATCTCGCTACTAGCCAAAAGCTAGGCGCAATTATAAAGAATCCTAGTGATAATACGAAAATGTATTGTTATCTATTTTTAGGTGTCATGTTGATTAACTTGGGAGTTACAGACTTAGTTCTTGCTGCTGGTGATGGTGGAACCAAAAAGTTTGAAATTCAACAAGGACAATTTAAGGCAATTATTTGTGCAATCCTAGATTTCATTGAGGGTGCTTTCGGTGCCTTAATTATGATTATTGCTGGAATTGGTGCAATCGTCAGTGCGGCCTTTGGACAGTATAAAGCTGCCTTAGGATTATTAGCAGTGGCTATTGGTGCCTTCATCCTACGTTCATTAGTTAATACTTTCTTTGGTACTACAATACTGGATGAGTGTGAAACTAGTTCCAATACTAACATTACGGCTCCAGCCAACTAGAATAAGGAACGTTCTAGTAAAAACAAAAAGGGAGGCTTTAGCCTCCCTTTTTTATTTGGTAAAAAATTGTCAATTGCTTTTCATGATGATTTTTTAATTTCTCTAACTCCACTAGCGGTAAAGTACTCAAGTATTCCCGTAGATATCTTGCAGCATAAAAACTAAAATAGTCTTGCCCTTCCACTGGCTTTTTACGAGCACGGACTAAGTTAAAGACTAATTCATTTTTAGGCTTGGTATTATCAAACCACTCGGAAATCAAGGCTAACTGCAAATCCTTTTCTTTAGTTAGAGCTAAAGTTAGAAAATTTAAATTATTACGATCAAATTGATCAATTTGATTCAGCAGAACTAAATAAAACTCTTTCTGTTCTTCCCCGTTAATCTTAGCATTCAGTGGCAAACGAGTAGCTTTTTGGATTTGAGGGTTAAAGTGCTTTGCTAAATCAAAATAAAACTCTAAAGGTAAAGTTGTCTCTGGAATATTTCCCGATAGAATCATTAACTTTAAGGGATTTGCCACTTCTCTCCAGTCCAATATTGTATTTGATTTAAACCAGTGAATATATTTTACTAAAATCTTATTGGCTTCAAGGTCTTGATAAATCAGATCCAATAAATTGGGATTACTGGCCACTAACAAAACTAGCGCCTGCACTTTAATTAATTGTGCCTCTACATTTTCGATCGGACTAATAAAGGCTGTAAGCTTACCACTTTGATAATTGGCATTATATATATCTGATAAAATCTGCTGATAGTCTTGGGGTCGATTAATTTTATTTTGCTCCAAAAACTGAACGGTCATTTTAACTGGTTCTGGTATAAATGTGTTGGGAGTCGTGATTAGATTATTATTTTGGAACTGTTGCTGATTGTTAGGATTAACATTAGTAGGCTCTGGCGAGGAAGACGTTCTCCATACGTAAATTACCAACAACAAGCTTCCGACTGCAATTGCAGTAAGAATAAAGTTTGGATCATTTTTTTTAACTTCAATTCTTGCTAATTCATTTTGGATTACAGGTGCAACAACTGGGGGTGGAGTTGGCGGAGTGACTATGGCGGGAGCAATAGGAGCCGGAATCATACTCTTAGCGAATTCTTGCCGAATTTGTTCTAAAATTGCTGGACTTAAATAGCCTTTATACAATTTACTAGGATCAAGCTCATTATTAAAAATTGCCGATTTACTCCAGTGCTCTGTCTGATTTCGTTTCTGAGTAAAAGTCTCAGTAATCTTATTATTTACATCAATCAAACTTGGGCGTTTTCGGGGATCCGGATCGCACATGAGGTCGGGTAAATCTAAAGGTATCGGACACTGTAGACCTCGATATAGAAACTTAATAATTTTACCAAATGAATATATATCAGTAGCAAAATCAGACGTTAAAGTGCGATTACTCTCGGGAGCTAAATAAGTTCCCTCTGTTAATTTAACACCGGGACTTTTACTACTGCTAAAGGCAAATCCAAAATCAACTAACGTCAAATTTTTCTCATCGATAATTAAATTATTTAGACTTATGTGCCCATGAGGAAAATTTATCCGCTTTAAATCCAAAATTAAATTTAAAATTTTAGTAACAAAATAATTAGCTTCAGCAACTTTAATTGAAATTTCTTCTAAATAATCTGGCAGAGTGCTGCGTTCAAAAGATCTCAAATAATAAAAATATTTCCCAATGGTACCAAATTGATTAATCTGTTCTGGATAAAACTTATTTAATTCTTGATAACGAGAATCTAATTGTGACAATAGTATTTTCTCAGCAGAGGGAATTGGCGTCGTCAATTTCAAGACTTTGAGTTGCTTCCCTTGGAGGATTACCGGACTAATCGCTCCGTAGAAACTTTTCAGGGCACCAAGAAAGGCGCCTTGAATTCCAAGTTTACTTAGTAATTCTTCACAGAAAACTATCTCCTCACTTGATAATGAAGCTTTAGAAATAATTTTACTGCCAGATGACATTATTGTGAATCCAAAAAAGAAATACAGTATTTTAAGACCATGTATGGTAAACCCAAAAAATAAATTACATTAAAATTACATTCTAGCTTTGGAGCTATCGCCAAATTTTAATTGACTTCTATCAATGCATCCCGATTGATTAGTAACCCAGCGCGCAACTATATTTTTGTTGGGTTGACTCTTTGTCTTTTGGCTCACTCCTTCTCCGCTTATGCTTCGGAGGTTAAACCCTTTGGTCGCTACTATATAATTTTGTTTGTTCTTTTCAAACTTGGAGCTCTCGCCCCCACCCCATTTTTGCTAAATCTATCAGGGCCAGAACAAGCATTTTTCATGACTTAAAAATATAGTAATGACAAGAAATAATTTACGTTAGTAAATTAAACAGAGTCATTACGGCTAATGCAAATCTTGGTTTTATCCAAGTTTGCATAGCTAAAAACAACATAAATAGTGAGTCCAAGCAAAATCGTTAGTTTTTTAAAGTAATTTATTTTTTGGACTCACTATATTTGTTGCTATTACAAAATCTAAGAAATATTAGTCAAAACACGAACTGGCGCACCAGTAAAGGCCGAAACGACGGGTACGGGTCCTGGACCAAAAGTCCGATCGATTAGCGTTGCCCAACAAAGTACGGGAATCCCCCTAAGGGTAGCTTTACTATGAGCCTCTAAAGTAGAACGTGCCGTAGTAATTACATCATTAATCAAAATCGTATTACGTCCACGATACTTTTCTCCCATCCCATTGGTAATGGCTGTGGGACTATAAGTATCAAAAATCAGTGCGTCAGGATTTGGAAGATACTCTCGATATATCTGGTAAAGTCGCTCGGCAAAGAAACTATGTTCAGATGGAAGTTTCAGAAAAACATCAGCATTCTGCGTATTTAGTACTTTGCGAATACGATCAACCGCATATTCAGCACAACAATCTAAATCTTCTTCAGATAAATCTGAAGTATGATAATAGACACTACTTTCACAACGACCACCAATTGGAATCGAATCATCAAATTTTTCTGTAATTCTAGAAAAAATTACTTCTATATCTTCGTAGGACACCATAAACTTAATTCCTTATTTTTTTCAGAGAACTGCCAAAGACTGAAAGGCCTTCAAGGCCTAAGCGTTTAGATTTAGAACGATAGTCGAATTAAAATTTATCAAAAACGCAGCTGTACAAATGGCAGTGAGTAATTTTCTAGTTTTTCTTTCGAGATTCGCTAAAGGCTAAACTGGTTACAAGCTTGTTTAAAACTGTAGTAAAAATTGATTATATTCCAATTTTTTTAGTTCTAAAAGGGATAATTTTAGATTCTGTGATCTTTAATGAGTCCTGGGAATCTTGGTTAATTTGATGAGTAACTGGAAGTTTTAGATTCGCCGAAGATAATAAATCTTCCAGTTCATTTAAAACAGCCTTTTTTGCTTCAATCTTAGCTTTTAAAACAATTAATTCTTGACTTAATTTCGCAGAATTCACGAAATCACCAGCTTCAGTAAAATGCAGCAACAAGCGATGATCAGAATTAAGCCTAATTTGCTCAGGGTGCAACTGGGCTGAAAGCTTTTGAGCATATTTTAAGGTCTCTGTTGCTACTTGTCTTAAATGAAGCTTAGTAGTCACATCCTGAAGAAACAAGAGCAACTCCTCATTGATATTATACCATGCTTTAAGTTGCATATCAGAATATGGTTTACTTGGTCGACCAATTGAATCTCGTCCGACGGTTGAATAGATCCTAATTGCCTTTCTACTTTTTTGGATTAATTTTGCTAATTTTGTTTTAAAAGTATCAGAAGACATAAAACATATTATGCCATATTTTTTTTAGAAAAGAAAAATATTTCTTTTCCTAATCGATAAAATAGACAGTAATATATTTTACTATAACTTGATCCTTTTGATCATTAAATTTATAGTGTCATAGTGAAGATTTTCTTACTCCTTATACTTTTCTCCCTTCAAATCAATATTGTACAAGCTGCTGAATGGAAGCTCCTTGAGGACGATTTATGGAAGCTTGAACACCCTAAATTAATTCTATATAAAACCAACTTAAAGAAATTTGATCTATCTATTAACAAGTTACCGACCTTTTCCACAGATAATCCTCCCAGTTCTACGGAATTACTAATGAATGCTAGTTTTTTCGATACAGATTTTAATCCACTAGGACTTATATTAGAAAAAGGCGCCGTCCTTAATAAAGTGCACCTGGGAGGAAGTGTTTTAACTGGTGTATTAATCAAAAAAATGATTTTTTAGCAATTAAGCACCGGGATCAATTAAACCTAGCTCGATTATCATCGCTTGATTTTGCTTTGCAAGCAGGACCTAGGATTCTTGCAGATGGTAAAATTCTTTCCATGAAAAATTCTGAAAAAGAGGAAAGAAGAAGTGGCATCTGCCTAAATCAAAATCGTGACTTGATTATTTATATCACCACGAAGAATGCTGTGATTAATTTTACAGATTTGCAAGATATTCTTTTAGATACAGAAATTGGTTGCTTTGACGCTCTAAACCTAGATGGTGGAAGCTCTACTCAATATTATTTTTATCAAGAAGGTAAATTATCTGATTCAATTATTGGGTTTAGTACTGTCCCTGTTTTTTTAAGATTAAGTCACAAAGCAGAACTTTAACTAAGTCCTTTGCAAATCAAATTTGTGGAGGGCGCGCACGATCTTGGTTTTAGCCAAGTCAAATCTGTGAGGTAGCGAGCAAATTTGTCTCGACCGATGAAGACAGAACAAATAATAACTGCTGATTTTCTTAGGTTTAGGTAGTATTTCTCAATTTACAAAACCTGTCTTGGTCAGGATTTTGCTCAATCCCCGTTCTTTTCATTTGATCAAAATGAAAAGCGGAAAATGAAACTTAAACCTTATTCATTATGGTTTACTAAAGTTTATTAAGGAAAATTAATCTGGCAGAAGCCGTATTTCACTAATTGACAGGAACCAAGGAAATGTCTAATTTATCTAAGATGTTCAAAGCTCTGATATCGTTCGATTAGTATTCAACGACGATTATTAGAAAAATCATTTTTTCATAAAAGACTGCGTTTACAATACAAATTAGATCCAATGGGGTCTAAATGAATGTTGGATCTAGGCGCAAAAATTTTCTAGGAAGTTTCATGAAGTATAGAATTAGAGATTTAGAATTTACTGCTAAGGAAGTGCAATCAATTCTTCGTTCACTTACTGGCAATACAGAAAAAATTGGACTAGCTCTGTTAAATTATTATGCTCGTACCAGCCTAGTTCCATGTACTGGACAATCTAGTAGTCGTGGAAGAAATAAATATACATATTCTGATCTAATTTTGCTTTGCTGGCTTTTTAGAATGAAATCTGAAGGTTTGCCAGTAAATCGTTTTCGCGAAGGTATTGATTATCTGCGCAAACGAATGCCAAAATTAATCTCTAATCCAGTAGATATGATGTTAATTACTGATGGTAAGAGTTTATTCCTAAAACATCGAATCGAAGACAAGGAATCAATTGCTGAAGTAATTACTGGTAATCGCTCTGGTCAATACCTCTGGGCTTATGCCATTGGCTCATTAATTGAAGAAATTGAACAAATTGTTGGAAACCAATTTGCACATTTGCAATTAGTAGCTTAACCAGAATAAATCTAAAAATTGCTTTAAGCTAAACTACTGATTATTTTTTGGAATTGATTGCTATCTGTTCTTTGCGATAACGGATACTATCTACCGAAGCCCAAGCACTACTCGCAGGTTTTTCCTCTTCTCCAAATAAAAGTTGGTTCGATTTATGATAATCAGCCAGTGCATCGGCAAAGCTTAGCGTAGATCTTTTGACATACTCTGCTATAAAATACTGTAAGGTTCTATTTCCATGAGCTAAAGAACGCTTTAAATCTCGGTCTACCTGCTTAATATTATCCTGATTCTTTAAAAAGGCCGCTCGAAACTGTTCCGCTAGTTCTTCTGCTGTGGTAAATTCATCCCACTCCATTAGCTCAATTCCACGATGTGCATGGCTATTTTTCGTCTCTCGAAGGACTATAAAACGAGCCACAAAAGCTGTTCTCCGAGCAATGACTAAATCTCGATCGGGAGAATTCTTAAAAGCTAAGTCATTGCGGATATAACTAATATCGTAACCACGGGAATCAAATCTCGAATTATTCATACAACAACACCTCTATTCTTATCTTTCAGCTATAATAATCTTTATCACTTAAGTAATTTAGTCACCTAAAATGGATAAACCTAATCAATTTACTTCCAGATTTAAGAAATTTTGAAAATTAACATTAAATACTCTATACTTGCGCTAAGAACTCGGGATCCAGAATAAACCTGAAAAATAAGTGAATTTCACTTCACAAATATCCTCTGGTTAAGCGGTATCTTCTTTTTCTTAGCTCAACTGTCTTACAGTTAGCTATCGTCACTTTTTAGTAATCTTTTAAGCTTTTTTTGTGTCAAAAATCACTTTTGCTGATGTCGTAACCGAGGAATTACAGTTTGATTCCAAAATCTTGGCTGAAAAGCTTGTTTTAGAACTAATTGATACCCCTTGGGTTCAAAGACTGCGAGATATTAGCCAAACTGGAAACACTCGTTTAGTCTATATGTTTTCAGAACATTCTAGGTTTGGGCATAGCCTGGGAGTCGCCCACTTAGCTTGTCGCTTACTAAAAAAATTAGCGCGGGATTTTTCTCAAGCAAATGACTTTGCCCCCGCAATAGCCGTAGCCTCCCTTTTACATGATATTGGTCACCTAGCACCTGGTTCCCACACAGCCTTTAAAGTTTGGTATCCTAACCAAAAAGATCAACATGAAAAGATTGCTTTAAAAATAATTGAGTCCGATTCAGCAATTCAAAAGATATTATCGGCAGTTAGTCCAAGCTTATCAAAACAAGTTTGTCAGATTTTATCTGAAGATCCAAGCCTACCAGCTTGGACTTGGCAAATTATTTCTGGTGGTGGTTGGAATGTTGATCGAGGTAATTGGTGTATTGCCGATAGCATTCTCGCTGGAGTTTCCTATGGCAAATATAATATCAGTGCCATAATTAATTCCATTATAATCGATCAAAATAATTTTTTAGCCTTAGAAGAGAATCGCTTAGATTCCATGATGCACTTTGCTGTATCGCGTCATGCCATGTACAAGCAAATCTACCAACATCGGGTACTACTTTCTGCGGATAAATTACTAACAATCTTAGTCAAGCGCCTACGGTCAGTTGATCGGACAACTTATTTTGCGGATCCAATTATGGAGGCTGTTTTAAATTCTAAAACTTCCGCTGATTTATCAATTGCGACGATCTTTGCGATGCGTGAATCTTGGTGGAGATATCATTTAATTCATTGGGCCGAGAGTCAGGACGCCATTGTTAAAGACTTAGCCGATCGAATTTTAAACCGTCGATTATTTAAAACTATTGGAATCGACTCATCACAAGATTACCCAACAATTTTAGCTGAGGCCAAAAATGCCGTGAAGAATTTGGGTTATGATCCGGAATATTATCTATTAGAAATCTCTAGCGTTGATCGCTTTGTTGAAGACAGTCATCAGTCGCTGAAGGTGATTAATGAGCAAGGTCAAAGTAAAAACTTAAGGGACATGGATACGATCTTCCAAGTAATCTTAAAAAATACCACAGAAATAAAAAAACAATGGATTGCTCTCCCCCAAGAGGTCAAGATCAAATTAAAAGAAAGCAACTAAGGAAAAACAATGGCCACAAAAAATAAGTCTGAGCTTGATTCAATCGCTGATGCAATATACGACATTAAAGCTGGAAAACTAGTCATTGTGGTGGATGATGAAGCACGCGAAAACGAAGGTGATTTTGTTGTCGCTGCTGAAATGGCCACCCCAGAGATTATTAATTTCATGGCAAAAGAAGGACGCGGTATTATCTGTGCCCCACTTCCAGAATCTCGCTGTCAGGAGTTAGGATTAGAACTAATGGTTAATAATAATACCAGTCGCTATGCTACTCCTTTCACTGTTCCAGTGGACTTAATTGCAACAGGTATAACTACTGGTGTTTCGGCTGCGGATCGTTCGGCTACAGTTCAAGCATTAGCAAATCCAAATTTTAAAGCTCATCAATTTTCTCGGCCTGGTCACATCTTTCCCCTTTCAGCAAAACCTGGTGGAGTACTTAGGAGAGCTGGCCATACAGAAGCAGGTGTGGATTTAGCTCAATTAGCAGGATTACAACCAGCTGCTGTGCTGGTAGAGATCATGAATGAAGATGGCACAATGGCCCGACTTCCGGAGCTTTTAAAGATCGCCAAACTTCATAAGTTAAAAATAATTTCAATTAAAGATTTGATTGAATATCGCCTATACCGTGAAAAATTAATTAAGAAGGAAGTTCAAATTAAACTTCCTACGAAATATGGGGATTTTAATTTGACTGCTTACTCCGAAGACCACACCACAAATGTGCATTTAGCTCTTACCAAAGGTGAGTGGCAAACGGAAGAACCCGTCCTAGTTCGTGTTCATTCATCGTGCGTAACTGGTGATGTCTTACATTCGCTGCGCTGTGATTGTGGGGATCAACTAAGTTTTGCCATGGAAATGATCAACACTCAAGGAAAAGGAGTCATACTTTATATGAACCAAGAGGGTCGTGGAATTGGCCTGCTCAATAAACTCAAAGCTTACCAACTTCAAGAAGAAGGGATGGATACAGTTGAGGCAAACTTAGCTCTTGGGTTTTCTAAAGATCAACGTGATTATGGTATTGGTGCGCAGATCCTAAGAGATCTAAATGTTAGCAAAATAAAATTTCTGACTAATAATCCACGTAAAAGAATCGGTCTAATTGGATATGGCTTAGAGATTGTTCAAAATGTGCCCATTGAAATTAAACCCAATAAGCACAATCTGAAATACTTGAAAACTAAACGTGATAAACTTGGCCATAATCTAAAACTAATCAGTGAATAAGCAGGAAGAATTTTCAGGAACAGACTATCCCAAAATAATTTTAAAATTGGCTATTAGTATTGATGGTTATTTAGATGATCTGAATACTGATCGTTTAATTCTTTCCAGCGAAGAAGATAAGCTTGCAGTTGATCAATTAAGATCAGAAGTCGATGCCATCCTTGTAGGCGCCAATACTATCCGTAAAGATGATCCACGACTCTTAATTAAAAATGCTGAGTACATAAGTCAACGAATTCAAAACAACTTAACAAATCAGCCTTGGCGAATAGTAATTAGTGCCTCGGGGATTTTGCCTCCAAACTCAAAGATTTTCTCGGGAGAAGCTCCTACTATTATTTTCTGTGATCAATTAAAAATACCAAATCCTGTTTTCGGAGTTAAAATACTCCCACTACCCAGTTCACTACCAGAGTTAATGAAGCAATTAAAAGCTCTCGGTATTAATCAGCTATTAGTAGAAGGAGGTGCCAATTTAATTAATCAGCTAATAAATTTAGAACTATTTGATCAACTTAGACTGGCAATTGCCCCAATTACATTAGGTCCACTCCCGATTTCTGCACCCAGATTTAACATTACCAAATTGCTATCCCTAAAAGAATTTAAATCAGAACAACTTGGTACAACAACAATTAATTGGTTCAAGAAAAAAGCATGAAACCAAAAGAATTTATGCTAGAAGCACTAGCAATTAGCAAACAAGCTCTTCCTAAATGCCGCCCGAATCCTCCGGTTGGTTGTGTAATTACTTATCAAGATAAGATTGTCGCCTCAGGCTATACTCAAGAGCCTGGAGAAAGACACGCTGAGATTATGGCAATTGATAATTGCAAATATAAACTGGCCGAGTGTGAACTCTATGTGACGTTAGAACCTTGTTCTTTCTTTGGAAGAACTCCGGCCTGCACTGAGCGCCTAATTAAAGTGCATCCCAAGAAAATCTATATTGCTATGCTTGATAGCGATCCTCGAAATAATGGGCGAGGACTTGGACAACTTAGAGAAGCAAATCTTGATGTTGAGCTAGGATTAGCTCAAAGTGAAGTTAACGTATTTCTCTTTCCATACTTAACGAATCAGTAGCTATTGTAGAAGTTGCGTCGCCTTAGAGTTCACATCATTAGGGATCGCTCCTTTTGAACTGATAGTTTTGGTTAAAAGATCAACATCCCAAAATAAAGCCAGAGCAATATATTTCTTATTACCTTTGAATCTTTGCTCCAAATAATTATAATATTTTGCCGCAATTTTTATGGAATACTCAGGTTTTAGTAATTCTTTTGGACCAGCCCAAGCAACTTTGGCATACTCGGCAATTTTTTCAGCCTCACTCGCACTCCATTGAAATAATCCGAATCGACCATTGGCCTGCAAATCTACTTTAAAGTTACTTTGCAGTTGAGCATATTTTGCTAAGGTCATTGGTGTAACTTGATAATAACCGGATTCTTTCTTGATTAGATTTGTCAGCTTGGTGCATAGATCTAATTCCTGTGTCGAGTGACAAATAAATTTTTGGAGCGGCTCCACAGCAAGAGTAATGTTCTTACGGTCACCAGTCTCTGCTAATTTATTTTGTTTAGGATTATTCAATTCTCCCTTATAAGTTTGATATTCCTCTAAGATTATCTGTGGGTAACGAATAACCAAGGGAGGAATATCAGATTTGTTTTTTAAAGCTAAGATTAAATTTTTAATTCCCCAACGATATCCAGCTAATGCTTGAAAAGAATTATTATCAAAAATATTATGACAAATCTTTAAATACCCCAGACCTAGAGCTAAGTTTTGCTCCACTACATATAAACTATCTTTTCCAGTCCAAGGTTGTCCTATAAAATTTGCCGCTAGCTCAGCATCTTCTAAAGAAATTTGTAGTATTCCAAATTTATTATTAATACTTAGTTGCTCATTAAAATTACTAGAATTTTTAATAAAACTAAAAACGAAAACGGGATCAATATTAGCCTCCATACTTTTAGCGACGATTGCCTTTAGGATTATCTGTGGATTCGTAAGATTTATTTTCTCAGCTAGAGTTAAACTTAATAATTTTTGATAATATTCATTAGAAGATTTTTTAGTTTTTGTTGTGAGATAATACTCTGGCAATGATTTAGTAGAATCAGTTTTAATAATTGGGTCAACTTGGCTTAGCTCCACCTCTTTTGTAGCAACAGGGTCGCTCGCTTTTGGTACTTCTGGATTTTCTACTGTTTTCCTATCAGTTGTTCCTGCTGATTTTTCAATAGGAGTAGTTCCAAGTTTCTGCTCTTGAAAATAAGACTGATAAACCTTAGCTACTTGACTGAGTAACTTCTGGTGTTCCTTTGGTAAGCCCGTTCTGCTTTTAAGAAAAACACTTAAAGCTTCAGCATTCCAATTATAAGCTAAGACATAATGCTCATAGTTATTTTGATAAAGCTCACCCACGAAACCAAAATATGCTCCTGCTAATTCTAAATTTTTAGAAAAATTTTGTAACTCTGCCGGATCACTCAGGGGAATATTGTAAAGCTTGGAAATATAATTAGCCTTGGCTTGATTTAGTGGAATAAAGCCAAAGCGATCATTCCCAATAAAATCTGGTTTCAGGTTAGAGGTGGCTTCGGCAATTGCCAATAAAAATATTGGATTTAGATGATAGGTCTTAGCTGCTTTTAATATTCCTGTTGTTATTTCTTGCCTCAAAACTTCGTCAGAAACTTTAATAACAAGATTTTTCTGAATTATTTCTTGATACTTGCTGAGATCGCTCTCTTTGAAGGCTTCCACATCTAAAGTCGAGAATTTTTTAGTGGAATTTAATTCTCCTAAAGGTTTCGCGGCTGCTACAACTGGTTCCAAGGTAGCTGGCTGTTCAGCTTTTGTACTACAAGAAACAAAAAGTAAAATTGTTGAAATTAATACGTATTTACAGAGAAAATTATAGTTTCGCATACTTAAAATAAAGACTTTAAATCCTTAGGAACTGGGAAGACTTCCTAAGTGGCGCTAGTAGTTTAAACTTTGGCAAATAAATACTAATTTGATAGTATAAACTCATTATATATAGTTATGACAAAAAGTATTTTCCGAATGTTTTAAAAATAAGTTTTGTGTTTTTTGTCATAACTATATGAATTTTTTATCCCTCCGGGGGATAGTAAGCCCCAAAAAATAATTTCCATAGGAAATTACTTTTTGGACTCACTATAAATACTTCAGGATCTCACTTTGACTATACACAATGTAATCAATCAGCAACATATTAGAATCGCAATTTCTGCCGGTGAGCTATCTGGAGATCAACACGCTGCCAAATTAGTGGAAGCACTGAGGGAACAATACCCAAATGCTGAATTTGCTGGTATGGGAGGTAAGAATTTGGAACTTGCTGGAGTTAAATTAATTATTAACTCTGAAACGAAGGGAGCAATTAACGGTTTTAACCTACTAAAAATCCTAAGTGTTTTTCCAATTTTTTTTCGTTTTTGTATCTTCCTAAAAAGTTGGAAACCAGAAATGCTGATTGTAGTTGATTATCCAGACTTTAACCTCCGCTTAGCACGTTTTGCAAAATTTATTAATATCAAAACGGTATACTTTATCCCACCAAAGATCTGGGCTTGGCGCCAAAAGAGGATTAAATCTTTTCATAAATACATCGATCAAACTCTAACTATCTTTCCCTTTGAATCAGAGTTTTTTGAGAAAAATAACTATTCCAAAGCAAACTTTATTGGCCATCCCTTTAATACTGAATTATTAAATGAACAAGGAATACATTATAAAGATCGAAGTAGCCTACTCCGATCTTTGGGTCTTGTACCTAGCTACCCAACAATTGCTGTCTTGGCAGGCAGTCGCAAGTCAGAAATATTAAAACATCTACCAACAATGATCAGCTGTTTATTAAAAGCTAAAAAAGAAATCCCAGAACTCCAAGCTCTTTTTGTGATTGCTCCTTCACAATCACCTAAACTCTTTTCAAAAATTAATGATCAATATGACTGGATTAAAGTTTCGCAAACAGATTCCCGAGTCGTTATGAAAAACGTTGATGCTGGATTGCTAAAGTCTGGTACCTGCAACTTGGAAGCTGCCTATTTAAATCTGCCATTTTGTTGTTTTTATCAAGCATCCTGGTTTGCCCATTGGATGGTTAAAAAATTTGTAACCCTGAAAGAGTTTTCTTTGGTCAATATAATGAAGACCAAAACGATTAAAGAATTTATCCAAGAAGAGTTTAAGCCGGAGGCAATCGCTCAAGAACTAAAAGAATTAATTTATAATCAAGAATATCGTCTAAAGATGCTCACAGATTTTGGGGAAATCCGTAATGCCTTGGTTGCTGACAATGCTCCCCAAGCATCTGCCTATCAAAGAGCAGCTACTGAAATTCAAATTAATCATGCGACTACAGTATTTGTCGACAAAACAAACTTAGTTGTTCGATTACTTGCTAATCTTAAAAACTATCGTAAGGACTTTGCTCTAGCATTAGGTGCAATGGTAATTTTTGGAGCCACTGATGGAACATTGCCACTGATCATTAAACATTTTTTAGATGGGGTTTTCGCTGATAAGAGTTCTAGCGCACTCTGGATCTTACCTTTCATCTTAATTGGATTAGGGCTTATTCGTGCTGTCAGCGGATTTTTACAAGAATATTTGATGGCCTCGATTGGACATAACCTTGTACGTGACATGCGTAATAAGATGCACCAACAACTGTTGAAGCTTACTCCTGAATATTTTGCATTTAATTCTAGTGGTAGCATCTTGGCACGCTTTACCAGCGATGTACTATTAGTTCGTGAGTTCTTAACAAAATCTTCCGCTTCCGTTGTGCGAGATTCCATTAGAGTAATTGCCCTAATTATAGCAGCTATTTATCTTGATCCAACTCTAGCAGTTATTGCTTTTATTGCACTACCACTTTGTGTTTATCCAGTTTACCACTTTGGACGCAAAATTAGAAAACTGAGTAAAGTAGGACAAGCAGAAATTGGGAATGCTAGTTCTTTAGTGCAAGAAAGTGTTGCTGGTAACCGTGTAATCAAGCTTTTTAATCAAGAAAATTTTGAACAAGACAAATTTGAAGCTAAAAACCAGCAGCTTACAAATGTTTTTGTTAAGTCCGAAAAGTACAATGCGCTGTCCAATCCAGTAAATGAAATTATTGCGGTACTAGCTGTTTGTTGTGTAATTATATATGGCGGTAGCAGCGTTATAACTGGAACTCGCAGCCAAGGTGAGTTTATTGCCTTCTTGATTGCCGTATTCCTACTTTACGATCCAATAAAAAAACTTTCTAAAGTTTATCATCAATTACAACAGGGCTTATCTGGAGCGGAAAGAATTTATGAAATTCTTGATGCTGAATCCCCGGTGAAAGAAACAGATTCACCAATTGCAGTTCCGAGTAATTATCAAATTGAATTTAAGAATGTTACTTTTTCATATCCTAAAGCAAATACTCCAGCACTTGAAAATATTAACCTCTCTATAAAACCTGGACAAAAATTAGCATTAGTTGGTTTTTCTGGTTCTGGAAAAAGCACCTTGGTCGATCTATTACCAAGGTTTATAGACCCCGAGATAGGAGAAATTACCATCGGAGGAATTAATCTTAGGGAATTTGGACTTACAGACCTGAGAAAGCAAATAGCAATGGTAAATCAAACTACTTTTCTATTTAATGATACAATCTTTAATAACATAGCCTACGGTAATCATCAGGCTAGCCTAGAAGAAGTACGAGAAGCAGCTAAAGCGGCTTATGCCGATCAGTTCATCAGCCAGTTTGAGTATGGCTATCAAACTATAGTTGGTGAAAATGGTGCAACGTTATCAGGAGGTGAAAAACAAAGGATTGCGATTGCCAGAGCAATCTTAAAAAATGCTCCAATTCTAATCCTTGATGAAGCAACTGCGGCCCTAGATAATCGTTCCGAGAATGAAGTTCAAAAGGCGTTAGAAAGATTGCAGAAAGGAAGAACGGCAATTATTATTGCCCATAGACTTTCTACAATTAGAAATGCAGATTTGATTGCTGTTATGGAGCAAGGCAGAATTGTTGAGGCAGGTACTCACCAAGAGCTCTTAGCTAAAGATGGTACTTACCTAAAGCTTCATAGTTTACAGTTTAAAGAGGATGTTGTTCAGAGCTATGTCTAAGTGGAAGAAGATTAAAAGAACTTTTATGGTGAATGTGGGTTCCTTTTTAGGATACTATTTTCTAAAAATACTTTACTCAACCCAACGATGGGATTACCAATTCTTAGACCCATCATCCCAAGAAGTATTTCAAACAAAACCGGTCATCATGTCCTTTTGGCATAATCAACAGCTAACCATGCCGCAGTTATTATTAGGACTAAAGCTTCAAAATACTCCAACTCCCTATGTAATGATCTCCAAACATACCGATGGAAGATTAATAGCGAAAACAGTTAAAAGATTTAATATCAATTCCGTAGCAGGATCTTCCACTGAAGGCGGTAAGGAAGCACTACTTGCATTAATTGACCTGATAAACAAAGGTTTTTCCGCGGTAATAACTCCTGATGGACCACGAGGCCCAATTTATAAATTAAAGCGTGGAGTTATTCAATTAGCAATGGCGACTGGCACACCTATCTTTCCTTTAGTCATTAGCACAAATTCCTTTTGGCAATTTAAAAGCTGGGACAAGATGATTTTACCAAAACCATTTTGTAAGGGTACTTTTTTAATTGGTAAGCCAATCACTATAGCTAGACAGCTTAGTGAACAGGAATTATTAGAAATGATTCATCGTGTTGAATCAGAGATGAATAATCTTATGGAAATGGCTAATTGCTACGACGACTTAACATTAGATTCTAATCATCAAGCAACGCAATAAGTGATCCAATCTGGAGAACTTTCTTTAAACTGCAATTCAGTTTTAAGTTCCCAAATATTAGCATCTAGCGACTTGCCTTGAATCTTAACGGCATCTTTAGAGGTGCAAATAATTGGAAGATCAGGAAAATCTTGTCGGACTAATTTTATCTCTCGATCAGTTAATTCATAATGATCTGGATAAAAAAAAGTTTTTGCGACTTGGAACCCATTACTAAGGACGGTTTCCTTAAAACCCTCTGGCTTGGCAATTGACGAAACTAAAACTACTTTGCCAGTTGAAATGGATTGTTTCTCAGTACTGGCAAGATTTATTAACCCCTGCGTTACTAATCTTGTTTCATAAATTGGTAATTTTGCGAACAGTTTACATAATTTAGTTTGATCGAGCGTGGAAAATTCATTCTTTCTAGAGTTAAGAATTACTAAATGACATCTTTGTATTGCAGCAGAAAGTCTTTCACGTAAGCGACCAACTGGGAGTAAAGTTTCATTTGTAGCTAAGGTGATAGCTTCCTCGGAACTCACATCAAAACAAAGAATATTTAAATTTCGCTCTAAGCTTCGATGTTGGTAGCCATCATCCATGATTATTATATTACCAAGTACTTCACTCTCAATCAGTTTAGCTCCGGCTACACGTTTTCGGGAGATAACAACTGGACAACCAGTAGCTCGACTAAGCATCACTGGTTCATCCCCAACAGAGCTAGGCAAATCATGATTTTTTAGAATGTACGGACCTGCAACTTTACCTCCATATCCTCTACTGAGAATTACTGGCTGATATCCTTTTGCTTTTAAATCTTGGGCAATTTTTATCACGATCGGACTTTTGCCATTCCCTCCTACCGTTGCATTACCAACGCAAATTATTGGTATACTAGCTTTGTAGCTAGCTAAGATCTTTTTGTTGTACAAGAAATTACGACTGCTGATTATTAAACTATAAAGTATGGTTAAAATCTTAAGCATCTGCAAAAATCATTCCAAAAACTAACTTACTTTTATTTTGAAAACTAAGCCAGGTTTCTTTGGCATTAGCTCCATAATCTTCTAACTCTAAATAATTATCTAAGATCTCCGAAATTTCCGTGGAACTATTTACAACAAAAATTGCTTTGTTTTTTTGTAGCTCGCTAACACAATCAATTTGATTCTGATGCTCGGGACCAATTAGAATAATATTTTGATATGGTGCCGCTTCCATTGGATTATGCCCTCCAATCCCAGGAATTAAACTACCCCCAATAAAACTTACCTTAGTAAAAGAATATACCTGACTTAGCTCACCCAGTGTATCAAGGAGAACTAGGTTAGAATCGGTAGGTTGATTTAATTCCGACTTTAATTTGAAATCAAGATCTAAGTTTAATAAATATTTTTTAAAATAATTAAATTTTTCAGGATGCCTAGGGGCGATAATGATATTAAATTTACCTGGATAATTTTGTAATATCTCCGAAAAAAACAACTCTTCATCTGGTCGAATCGAGGCAATTGTAAATACTGGTAATTTTTTATTAAAAATTTTAGCTTCTAAAATTTTAGCACTGACTGGGTTCATCAACTCCCCAGACTGATCGTATTTTAAGTTGCCGGTTACTTGGACCTGCTCTGGCTTGGCGCCCAATTCGAGAAAACGCTCTTGGTAAATCTTAGAGATACAAGTTATAGCAACTAATTTATTAAGGGAGCGCTTGAAAAAATTCTTGAAGAATAAATATTTTTTTAAATTAAATTCCGATAACCGGCCATTTACTAAATAACAGGAGACCTTGCATTTCGTTAGGTGGTCAATTAGAGATGGCCAGATTTCTGTTTCACCAAAAATGAATTTTTTTATTGTAGCATGAGCCAAAAATTTATTGAGGTAAATTGGATGATCAATTGGAAGTAAGGAGGCAAAGTCAGCAATTTCCATCATTTGTTGGTAACCTTTGACCGAAGTAGCCGTCCCTAAGATTTGAGCCTTAGGTTTCTCCGCTCTAAGTAATTTAATTAGGGGCACTAATCCCTGAATTTCGCCTAGGGATGCCCCATGAAACCAATAATACTCCCCGATTGGAACTGGATTAGAACCATAACGCTGTGATAAAAACGGCGCAGTCTTTTTATTGATCTTTAACCATGGATATATGATTATACTTAAGGCCAAGGTTATGATTTGATAAACCAGCGTCACTTTTGATTAATAAAAAAAATCATGAATAAGATTGTAAAATTAGCACTAATTCTGCTTGTTGTCATTGTAGTTATAATTGCTGGTGGTAGCGTCTATCTCTTTAAAAATGGCCAAGCAATCTTAAATGCCAGCAAACCATTTTTTGAGTCAAAGATCAGTCTAATCCTCAAGACTCCTACAGAATTAGGAGAATTGAAATTACAAGTATTTCCAAATGCGGTAGTAAATGTTGCTAGTTTAACTATTGGAAAGACGGCATCAGCGCCGGGAATCACAGTTAAAGAAATTAATCTGGATGTAGCAATTTTTGAACTATTAAAAAAGAAACTCTTAATTAAAGAGCTTAGTGTAAGTAATCCAAGTCTTAAGATCATTAAAACTAAAACAGGAATGATCATCGACGGCTTGCCTCTTCCTGAAAAAAAAGAAGTAAATTCTGTTACTGTAACTGACAAAGCACCTGCCGAAACTACCACTATTACTCCTACTGAAATTCCAGGTGGTATTCAAGTTGTTTTAGAAAAATTTCAAATTGATAATGCGACTATTGAGTTAGAAGATCAGGTTACAAATAAGAAATTTTTAATTAGTCCATTAACAGTTGGAGCTGGAGTGGAATTAGTTGGCTCGCTTGCTAAGTTACAAAACTTGGTTGTTAATGCTGAAGTAGCTGGTATTAGTAAATTAGCATTAGCAACTGATTCAATAAATTTTGATTTAAAAGAGCAGAACCTCACCCTCGATTCTTTAACTGCTAAAGTGTTGGATGCTGATTTTAAAGTTACTTCCGACTTAAATCTAAAATCTTTCCAAGGCAAAACTGGATTAACTGGTTCAAATATTAAATTAGCAACGGTGGCCGATGCGTTGACTCCTTTTACACCGGCACTGAAAACACTAGGCATTTCTGGTAATGTAACTCCGAATATCAATATAGATATACTAAACAAAAAAGAGATAAATGCTTCGGGAACTGTTGGTTTGTCTGATATCGCCGCTAAATTTGGAACAATTAATTTAAGTCAACTTGCAGGAGATTTAAATCTTGCCGCCGATTTAAAGAAACAAAATATCAGCTCTGAAAATATTAAATTATTAGTAGGCAGTGCTCCAGTAAATGTTAATTTCAAAGCTAATCTTGAGGGCAGTAATGCAAAACTAGAGAATGCTTTAGTCAATATTTTTGGTGGCACAGCTAACGTTACTGCTGGAACAGATTTAAAATCTCAAGCTTTTAATTCATCTTTAAAAGTTAATGCACTTGATTTGGGACAGGCATATCAGGCTTTACCAATGCCTATCCTAAAAATTTTTACTGGAACTCTGAATAGTCTTAATGTAACTGCAAATGGAAGCTTGGGACCTAAATTAATGTCTTCAATAGGCGGAGAAGGAGATCTGTTGCTTACTAATGGAACAATTAAGGGAATAAACCTTCCAGCTAAAGTTTTAGCTGTAGTCAAAGACATTCCTTTTATTTCAGGTTCATTGCTTGAAGCTGTTCCAGAAAGTCTACGAGGAGAAATCACTGGCGATGATACGTCAATTAAAGAACTAAAAACTAATTTTGGAATTGCTGGTTCAAGTTTGAAAATCAACTCGCTTAGCCTACTCAGTTCAATCTTCAATCTAACAGCCACTGGAACTGTTGGACTCGACAAATCAATTAACTTAAATTCAGAAATTACTTTCAATCAAGCATTCTCTCAGGCCTTGGCATCAACGACCAAAGAGCTAAAACATGTCCTTGATAAAAATGGTCAATTAGTTTTACCATTAATCATTAAAGGGACATCGCAGAATCTAATTATTGTTCCTAACCTAAAACGTTTGATTGAGCTTGGAGCAACCAAGGCAATTGAAGAAAAGGTGAAGGAGAAAGTTAAAGATAAACTTGGAGAATCGGGGAAAGAACTACTAAATAAATTTGGATTCTAATAATGGCAGATCCACTAATTAGAAAGTCACTTGAATTAGCTATTGCTGGCAACTGGAATGAGGCTCATCAAATAGTCCAGGACTTAGAGAACATTTATGCTTATTGGATACATGCCGTGCTCCATCGGATTGAGGGGGACAAATCTTTCAGCTAATGATTTAGTTTGTGGATAGTAAGCTTTGTATTTCAGATGGTAAGGGTATGTTTTGTTGATTCCTTGCAAATCTTTACCATCTGCAATCACGCTAGGAGAACTGGTATAAACAAACTTCTTTACATGATTGGTTTTTGCTTTTTCCAGCAAATATTTAGTACCTAAATAATTAGTTCTGTAAAAATCTTGGTATTTGCCCCACATTTTTACATAGGCGGCAGTATGAAAAATTGTTTCCACACCGGACAGTGATAGAGATTCAATCTCATCCCTTTTAGCTAAGTCACAAGAAACTAGCTCAATTCCATACTGAATTAATTTTTGATTCGGTTTGCGACTAACCGCAATAACTTGATGTCCTTGCTGAACTAAGCCAATAGCTAAGGCATGTCCTACAAAACCACTACCACCAAAGAACTGAAACATGTACTAGATACAAATGATCAATTAGTTTTACCATTAATCATTAAACGTACCACGCAGAATCTGATAATTGCACCTAACTTAAAACGCTTAATTTAACTTGTTGCAACTAATGCAATTGATTAGAAAGTTAAAGAAAAATTATAAGATAAGCTTGGAGATAAAGGCAAATATCTAATTAATAAATTTGGATTCTAACTTATTTTCAGTGGATGAAATATCAGAGAAATCCTTTCTGATTTTTAAACTTTTTAATAATAGAATAAGCTCTCTCAAAATTTAGTTTGTTAAATTTTATAAACAACTTGTACCTCCTATACCAAACATTGGACTATATGTAAGATTTTTACCATTATTAATTACAGTAGGGCTTACCTCAGATCGTGATTGAAAAAATACATCCAATTCGGCGTAAGACATAGAATTTCCTGCCCCTATACTAGTCTTGCAAGTAGAGGCGTAATATACTTTCCAGAGATAAACGGCATTACCACCGCCAGAACCAGTGTCCGCTCTCCAGTAGTACATTGAGAATTGCATATTGCCATTTTTTGTTAGGTGCGAAAGTAATTCCTCCCCAATCTTTATACTTGGATCAAATTGATTTGTTATCTGAAGCACATCAGAAGTTCCTTGATTTGATACTGAGTATCTAGCAGAGGATCCTCCTCCCTGTGAATCCGCATTCATTGCAGCATCTATCTCAAAGTATGTTGCTTCTGAAGCAGTAGCTAAATCTCTCATTGCCATCACAAGTTCAGTTTGGTAGGCTTTATCTTTGTATTTCGTAAAAATAGCCATGGACATACTGGATAATACTCCAGCGACAGCGATACTAAACATAAGCTCAACAAGGCTGAACCCTTTTAGTTTAGTAGATAGATAATAAACCATGCTATTTTAATAAGTATTAGTATATTGATTTAACTATTAATTCGTCACTATCCTGCCATTACATTAATACTTTTTTTCTAGAGTAAGAAATTTTGAGGAATAATGAATTCTTGTTTCTGGGAAGATTACATAAGTAAATCAATGTCTTACGCCGCTATTAAGCATTAATTTCAAATACTTATTAACTAATTCTGCTTAGAATTACCAAAAGTTTTTTCCATTCCAGTCTTGATTGAATATTTCGGCTCAAATCCAAGAAGTTCTTTTGCCCTTGATAAATCAAAATAATGATCAGTCGCCATTTCAGAGACTAAGAATCTGGTGAGTAATGGCTCGGGAGCATTAGGAACAACTCGGGCAATCATTTCTAAAATTGTAGCTATACTATAAGCAAGTTTAAAGGGGATCTTGGTAGTAACTTTTGGTAAATTATTTAATTCTAAAACTTCGTTAATCCAATCCCAAAGCACTACCGGTTCTCCTTGGCTAATGAAATAAGCCTTACCGGAGGACTTCGGGTTAATATCCAAAGCTTGATAGGCACAGAGGTGTGCCGAAATACAATCTTCTATAAAACAAAGATCAACTTTATTTTTCCCTGTTCCAATTATTTTTAGTTTACCAGATTTGGCTTTAGCCAATATTGTTGGAATTAAATTAGTATCCCCTGGTCCCCAAATTAAATGTGGCCTTAAAGACAAAGTTTTAAAATCTTTAGAATTATTAGCTAAGACAAATCTTTCTGCTAAGGATTTGGTTTGAGGATAATAAGCTTTATACTTTCTGGGATAAGAGTAGGCTTCATTAACGCCTTGTAAATCTTTACCATCGGCAATTACACTGGGAGAACTAGTATAAATAAATTTCTTAATATTATTAGCTTTTGCTTTTTCTAATAAATATTTAGTACCCAGATAATTAGTTTTGTAAAAATCTTGGTATTTGCCCCACATTTTTACATAGGCAGCGGTGTGAAAAATTGTCTCAATACCAGCAAGCGAAATAGATTCAATCTCATCTTTTTTTGCTAAGTCACAAGAGACTAATTCAATTCCGAACTGAATTAATTTTTGATTGGGCTTGCGGCTAACGGCTATTACTTGGTGACCTTGTTCCACTAAAGCAATAGCCAAAGCTTGCCCGACAAAACCGCTACCTCCTGTAACAAGAATCTTAGCCATTAAAGTTCTTTTAAATTAGCTTCTTGCTTACTAGCCCAGACACCTAATTGATCCCTAAAAATCTTAGCGTTATGTCGAGGATCTACCGGAAAAGCAATGTGAAAAAAGTAGCGATTAATATGTTTAGTGAAGGAATGCTCTCCCGAAATAACTTTTAAATCCCTTACAAAAGCAGCTTTTTTATCACTAGTGTCAGGATAATATTGCGGGAGTGGCTCAATCACAATTGCAGGTTCACCAGAACTAAGCTTAACTAAAGCGCTCCTCGCGACTTTAGGATGTAAATTAAAAGGGATCTCACAAGGTTCGCTGTAGTATGTTGTCCCTTGATACTCGACGATATGCGCAGTACGTCCACAAAAATACAAATTTTGTTGTTCATCAAGATAACCTAAATCTCCGATTACATGCCATAACTTAGCACCATCAAAAATTTTTGATTTTTGATTTACTTCCGGCAGTTCGAAGTACTGCTTACTAACGTTATCACCAGAAACAAGAATTTCTCCAATCTCCAAGGCAGGCAATTCTCGAAGCTCGCTATAGTTAGTTGTTTGTTCAGAGCGTCTGGCAATAATTTTAAGCTCGATGCCCTGAACCTGTCGGCCAACTAATGTTCCTAGCTCACTAGATTTAGCTGCAATTCGTTTGGCATTAATAATCTCTTGTCCACTGATTAATGTAACTGGCAAAGCTTCCGTTGCACCATAAGGTGTATAAGACTCGCCATTTGGAACGATATCTTTTAGTAACTCCACAGTACTTTTTGGAACCGGCGCACCAGCCATAAAAATTTTCTCTAGGGAAAATAACTTCTGCCTGGAACGAAAAGAATACTCGGCAATTTTACGCCACAGTGTAGGTGAACCAAAAGAATAATTTATTCCTAAATCATTAATAATTTGGGTAATTTTTCTGGGATCTAAATCCAATGGCTTAGCTGGATTTAGTGGAGGGATTACGCTGGTCACACCGAGTGCTAAATTAAACAAGGCAAAAATTGGTAATAACGGTAAATCCTTTTTTCCTGCTTCTATACCAAGTTGCTCTCTGAATATTTTTAATTGAGCATCAACCATTTGGTTATCATAGACAACACCTTTAGGACGTCCTGTAGCACCAGAGGTATATGCAACTAAGACTGTTTGATCAGGATTACCAATCGCTGGGATACTCTGTTCCGCAAACTTTTTTAAGTAAGATAAGGAATAGGCCCTTCCAAGGAACCATTCACAAGCTACGATTCTAAACTTAACAGTTGAAAATATTTTTGGTTTTAAGAATCTAAAAACTTCCGCTTTAAGTGAACCAATTAGTACGTCTGGTTTTAACTCCTCGATACATTTGATTAACTTCTCTTTCCCCATTCCCGGATCAAGAAAAACAGGCACAGCCCCTCTCCCCATTACCGCATAACTAAGCGTTAAGAAATTAATTCCCGGAGGTACTAACATCAAAACCTTGTCCCCTGCTTTTAAGCCTAACTCACTGAGACCACGTTGATATTTATTGACAGTTTTAGCTAGATCTTTAAAATTAATCTGACGATATTTTAAATCATCGATTAAAAAACTCGGCTCAATGGCCGCATAAGTATAGGGCTGCTTTTTAACGTTAGCAGTGAAAGATCTAAAAAAAGTATTAATATGTTCTGGTGTTTCCGTGGAGGCATCATCCGAATAAATCGGCTGAATAGCTTCTTCATAAGACATCGCTAAAAAATTTTTAATTGTCTTACAGGTAATTTCTTCGGCATCTTCCAAGACTAAGTGTGAGGCATCGGGAATTTCCAATACACGAGACTGTGGGAAAAGTGCGGCTACGTTGTTTAGCATCTCACGATGGAAACAGGGATCTTTTAATCCCCAAATAATCTGTACTGGAATCTTAGCTAAAGTCCCAATTTTTTCTGCTAAATCAAGCATCGCCGGATAACTTGGGTGTTGACTATCAAAAGGAATATCGGCAACAAAATCCCAAATTGCTTTACGACGTGCTCTTGTTTTATAAGGTAACAAATAACACTTCTTGATTTCCTTAGGTAATTTTTTAGCAACACCAACCTCAGTAGTTAACTTTAAAAAATGTCTGGTTCGCTGGGTTAGGAAATTTCCAATCAATGGTTTAGTAGCGCGCTTAATAATCAGCGGTAAGCTTTCGGTAACAGTTAAAGTAGTATTTAGATAAACAATTCGCTCTAGGCGTTCTAAATTACGGATTGCTAATCCCGATCCAATTGAGCCTCCCCAATCATGCATCACCAAGGAAAAGTTTTTAATTTCCAAAGTATCAATAAATTCTTGCATATGGGCAATTCGATCTACGGAGCGAAAGCTCGCATCTGTTGGATGATCAGATAAACCCATTCCCAGAAAGTCAGGGACAATGACCCGATACTGTTCTTGTAAAGTTTTTACTAACTCCCGATAGTAAAACCCCCAGGTTGGATTTCCATGTAATAAAATTACAACCGGACCGGAACCTACATCAATGTAATGCATTTGATGTCCGGCAATTGTAAGAAATTTTGATGGAAAAGGATAATGCTGCTTTAGCAGATCGATTTCTTGTTGGTTCACCAAATAATACCAGAAAAAATTGTATTAAGACCACTGCCATAGGCAGTCAGTAGAATTTTGTCACCGGTCATAAATTTATTATTTTCAGCAGCCATAATTAAGGCTGAAGGCAAGGCAGCAGAAACTAAGTTTCCATATTCTGGATATGACAAATGTTCACGATCGTGAGGAAGTCCCTGAACTCCATAAAAGCTGGCATTTACCTGCTTACCAATTTGATGACAAACAATATGATCTAGTTCATCAGCAGTCCAACCTGATAATTCTGAAAATTCCGGCCAAGCGCGAGCCCCAAGTTTTGCCGCTGCTGCAATTAACTTTTGAGATTCTGTTTCCATTAAAGGATCTAAGCCTTCTGCTTGAGTAAAGCAGAAATCACCATTTCCGATGCAAAGATCGGCATGCTCACTGGCGCTGCGTGGATGACTGGCAACTAAGCGGTGATTTTGAGTAGCAATATCCTGATGACAAAGAACCATAGCTACCCCGCCACTACCTAAAGTGAAGGTTGGTAACATTTTAACAAACTCAGAACGAGTAAGATGCGAGCTATCTTCTTCTAAGAGCTTCTTAAATGTTGTATCTGTAATCGGTGCCATATTTTCACCAGAAGTTACAAGACCAGCTTTGATAACTCCCGACTCAATCATGTTGGCAATCAACATCATTCCATTGGAAAATCCAATACAGGCATTGGTAATATCAAATGCCAAAACTTCTTCTTTCATTCCTAAATTACGGTGGACAAGGATTGCAGTTGCTGGCTCGAAAAAATCTCGCGTAACTGAACAATTAATAATTGCTCCAATATCTTCCATGGCGATACCTGATTTTTCAATCGCTTCTTTAGCTGCAGCTGTTGCAATCTGACTTGGGCGAGTTCCCTTTTCAAAGAACCCTCTTTCCGTGATGCCACTTAATCTTTCTAAAGTGCCAAATGGAACAGAGTATCTTTGATAGATTGGAGCAAGTCGATCTTCAATTTCAGCGCTGGTTACTTTGATTTGGGGGCGATTGAACGCATAGGACTCAATGCGAACATTATTGTATTTAAGTGACAACATTCGGGTATCTTTAAATTAAAGCAGGAATTTAGCTATTTATATCCTATGCTAGGCGCTAATACAAGGCAGGGAAAGCATCAAAAACAAGAGAATTATACATTCATTTCAGATTTCTTGGTTTATGCGTTTATTACATCCGATGAAAGGAAAATTACCCTTAGATTCACTTTAAAAGACTGAACTTACTCAGCTAATAAATCCTTATTTCTAACCTCGAAACAACACTAGTATCGACTCGCTATTTTTTAGTGCCGATAATCAATACTGAGCAAAAAACCATTTTCTTTTTATTATGAGCTATGTCTAATATTGCTTGCATATTTATTTGAGAAAATTATTATCCCTAAGCGAAGTTTTACTTCAGAGGATCTAGAAGATTCAATAGAAATAATGCTGGAGAAAAAACTTGGATTTTTAAAAATGAACGAATAAATCCCAGATTGGGTCAAAAATGGATTTACAGATTAACGAGTCATCCCAATCTCACGTAAAAACTCAGATTCCAGCGCATGAAATTCCTTGAAAAGATAAAGCTGATTAAGGCCTCGATCGCGATTGTGCTCAGCATAGTCAACTTTGAAATACTTGCTACCATTTAGATAATCCGCCAAAAAACGAATAGCCAGAATTAAGGTCATGTAACTCGGCGCATAAGCAATAGATTCAATTTCATTAGAGTCTAAGACTTGCTTAGTCTCTTGATGATAGGCTTTAAATAAAGTTACAAAATATTCTTTTCGTACTTTAACATCTAAATAATGAGGATCATCTTCCACTAAATTACAGGCAACAGTGCGAGCCAGTTCTCCGAAATCATAAGCAATTTTCCCGGGCATAATAGTATCATAATCAACTAAACAAACTGCCTGACGCTGATCGTTAAATAGAATATTATTAAATTTTAGATCGTTATGAACAATTCGATTGGGAGTTTGTTCCAAAATATCTACTACATTATTAATCCATGGCTCTAAGCCAAGTAGAAAATCAATGTCATGCTTGATTTTCCCTAATAATCCATAAGCATCAGCAGCTACGGCTAATTTTAATTGTTCCAAACGAGATTTAATATCGTGAAAGTTTTTAATAGTAATAAAGAAATCTGCTTGATTAAGCGGAGCAAGGTATCTTTGGAATCGTGCTAAAGAACGAGCGGCCTCTTCCGCAGCATTAACTGAATCACAAATATAACTACTACTAGTCTCATCAACCAGCGTCATTAGTCTCCAATAATTCTCTTCTTGATCAACAAAAAAGTCCTCCCCATTTCTAGTGGCTATTAATGTAGGATAGCGATCTTGATCGGAAGGCTTAAGGATAGTTTGAATATGAGATAAGACCAAACGAATATTGGACATCAGCTCAGGAATATTTAGGAAAACGTGATGATTAATCTTTTGTAAGATAAATTTATGTTTTGAGTCACTAACGATAAATGTATCGTTGATAATACCAATTTTAATTGCCCGCACATTGGTAGATTTAGAAAAGGGATGATTAAAGGCCTGAAGGATTACTTGAAAATCGGACATAAATCATTAATAAACAAAACTTAGTGAGGTTAGAAGTATATGATTATTCCGATTCCAGTTATCGTCAATCCGAATTCTTTCATTTTGGTAGCCAATTTCCAGGCGATAATTTTTACCAGTCAGATAAGGTCCAAAAAAGATGCGATTTCTAGTCCAACCAGAATTTCCAACAATGGAAGGATTACTAAAATTATAAACTACCTCATCAGCTAATGTTAGGCCCAGAGTCTTTTGTTGAAAGCTTAACAAAGGGTGACTAGCACGAATTTGATAGCGCAGTCGATAGATGGTGGAATCCTGATCTTCAATCATCCGCTGCTCAAAGCGCAGGCGATGCCCAATGGCTAATTGACGATAAGTCTCTGAATAATTGATTTGTTGCCATGGACGATTTTCTTGCAGGCGATCGCCATCTTCCAAGCGGAATCCAGTAGTATTCCAAAGATAACCCAACCAAATCGAAAACTTTGAATTCAAACGATAGCCCAATGCGGAATTCAAGAAAAATCGTTCGTTTCGGTGCTCTGATAAATTATAACGAGGTTGGGTTTCGAGATATAATCGATACTGATCTTGATTTTCAAGAATTGGTAAATCAAAATTTAAGATTGACCACACTTGTGAGGAATTCTCTGCCTGAGGTGAGTTTAATGGCAGGAACAAACAAACAAATAAGATTAGCCAACATATAGACATTGGCTAATCTTGCCACAAGATTTTTAGATTTGGAACCTACTTGAGCCTAAGCTTCGCCGCGAACTACTGTATGTAAGCAGTTTTTCAAACGAATTAATGCTCTAGTTCTAATTTGAGAAATACGAGACTCAGTAAGTTCTAAAATATCCCCAATTTCTTTTAAGCTTAACTCTTCATAGAAGTGTAAAGTAACTACTAATCTTTCTTTGTAAGTTAGGCGGTCTAATGCTCTAGCTAGTAATTCTACTCTTTGTTTAGAAATCATGCGATCCGCTGGATCCTGATTAATTTTTGCCGAGTATTCTGACTGGAAACGATCATCTCCATGACCAAACCCAATTTCTTCAAAACTATACATTACAGCATTACTTACCTGACCAAGTTGAGCTCTAAAATCTTCTAAATTTAATCCAAGCTCTCCAGCAACTTCCTTGTCACTAGCGGCTCGACCTAATTTTTGCTCTACAAGTTTATAAGCCTTTTCAATTTGGTTAGCTCTTGCTCTAATCGAACGAGGCATCCAATCCTGAGCTCTAAAACTATCTAAGATTGCTCCACGGATACGAAACTGCGCATATGTTGCAAAACTTGTCTCTTTAGCAGAATCAAATTTTTCTAATGCATCAACCAGTCCAATTAGACCAGAATTCAGCATTTCTTTTAAATCGACATCTTTTGGTAATCGTCCTGCTAAACGATGAACTACTCTTTTAACAAGTGGAATATATGACTTGATGATCTCTTCTTGTTCTAGCGGACTAAAACTTAAATAATCTTCAATTTTAAACTGCGTTAGTGCTGACATGACAAAAACCTTTTAAAACCTAAAACCTTACGGCGAATTATACTTTTATTAGTGCAAGGATTATGCCACAATGATGGAGTCTTTTAATTGGGGATAACTTGTTGTTTTAACTAGATTTAGGTGTACGGAGATAGCTTCTTAATAGTACAAAAATTGTCATGCGTACAATAATGTACAACAAAAGTGTACAATTTGTTCAAATCAGTAATGTTTTTTCAGTAAAATCTTTAAAGATTTATAACTAGCATAATGTTTTCTAAACTCCCGAGAAACATTCAATTCATTATGAATTGTCTGTCTCTCGGCTACAATAGAAAAGGTAAGTGGTAATCCACTAACCCATAACTAGTAACTTGAATCAACACCTTTCAGGGACAACCCTAAGGAAATGACTCTAAATAACTTTGAAACTTTACTTCTAAATGTCTATCGGCAGTAAAAAAGAAAACTTTAGTAAACTATGCTTAATTGGCATGTCGGGGGTTGGAAAATCTTTCTGGGCTGAAAAATTTCACGCTAAAGACTATCAGGTTGTTTCCTGCGATCAACTTATCTGCGAGCATATTCTCCAGAAGATTGATTCTAACGAGAAAATTATTTCATGTTTAGGAACGTGGCTAGGATTTCCATGGCAGGCAGGCTTCAATCAGCGCGAAGCTATCTATCTAGACTTAGAAAACGAATACATGTTCGATCTAAGTTCCAAAATTAGTGAATTACCTACTCTCCTTGATTCGACTGGAAGTCTAATTTACTGCTCTTCGAAAACTCTTCATCAGGTTAAATCAAATTTTTTAGTGATCTACTTGAAACTCAGTTCAGAGCAGACAGAAAAAATTATCTCTAGTTATAGTTCCAATCCTCGACCAATTCTTTGGAATAATCATTTTCCAAAAGAATTAGACACTCCAACCGCACTAGAAATTAAACAACAGTTAAAATTACTTATTAACGAACGGGAGACTCGCTATCAAGACTTAGCTGACTTAACTATATTGAATGAAGAGTTACAATTTTGTCAAAATGCGGAAGATTTATTACTACTAATTAAAAAAAAATATGGACAAGAATATACAACTAGCGCAATTCACCAAACAGATTGAGGAGTTTCGAAATGCCCGCAACTGGAAGCAGTTCCATAATATTAAAGACATGTTAATTTCACTAAATTTGGAATCAGCAGAACTATTAGAACTGATTCAATGGAAAACCTCAGAGGAACTTCAAGCAGAGGTTGAAAGAGATCCTAGCAACGTTGCCGATGAACTGGCCGATATTTTTTACTGGCTATTAATAATCTGTAAAGATTTGAATATTGACTTAGCAGATGCTTTTGAACAAAAGATGCAAAAAAATCAGGAGAAATATCCTGTTGATAAAAGCCTAAACAACAAATCAAAGTACGATCAGCTTACATAGCTTCGTTCAAAAAAGTCGAGATTTGCATGAAGTGCTATTGCGGCATATCTGGCTTGAGTGAAGACAAAGGCGGCGAACGAGAAAAACGACGGGAGCAACCTTGATGGTTCTCCAGTATTTTCAAGTGAGCAGATCAATGAAAACGTGCGAAAGTTCGACTTTTTATAAGTCTTGTTCTAGAAATTCACAGAATGCATGGATTGCTAGGATATGTGCCTCCTGAATTCGATCAGTACGATCAGTCTTAACTATCAGGGAAATATCAGCAATCGATTTGGCAATACCCCCATCCTTACCTGTCAATAAAATTGTGGGTACTTTCTTCTCTTTAGCAGCTTTTAAACCAGCGATGATATTCTTGGAATTTCCTGATGTACTAATTGCAACAAAAACATCTAGCGGAGTACAGAATGTTTCCACTTGCCGACTAAAAATAGTTTCAAAACTATAATCATTTCCCCAACAGGTAATCGTCGACATATCCATAAAATGTTGAGACCTAATCCCCTTTCTTTCTTTAGCATAACGCGCTACCAGCTCTTCATTAAAGTGCATCGCATCACAGGCAGAACCTCCATTTCCACAGATATAAATAGTACCTCCCGCAATCCGGGTTGCTAAAAGCAACTCCGCCGCAAGTTGAAATGAACTTTGGAAATTCAAATCAGCTGTTAGCTCCTTCTTAACTAAAACACTCTGTTCAAGTGCACTATTTAACAAGCCCTTGGCATTCTTAATCATGTGTATGTTCATTATTAACTATTCTTCTTCATTCCAATTTGGTTCATCTTCATCCCAGGCATCGACATTCAAGCCAGTAGTTGGTTTCTGTCCATCATAAACTAAGCCTTCCCGATACTGATAATAAGATGATTGCATAAAAGAATAGTAGTCTAATGAACTTTCTTTGGCACTATTAATTGCTTCCGTATAATTATAACGCATATTAATAACTTCTAGGATTGTAGTACCAATTGAAATACGCATAGCATCCGTATCATCTATTTCATCAAACTCACCTAACCAATAAATTGGATTTAATAATCGATCAACGACACTTCCACTAAAATCTCGAATATTGCTTGAACCAATAAAAGGTACAACCATGTAAGGCCCCGCGGGAACTTCATAATAGGCTAAGGCTGTTGCGAAATCTTCGTAATGTTCCTCTAATCCCATATCCTCAGCAACATCAATTATCCCAGCTAAACCGATTGTAGAGTTAATCAAAAATCTTCCTGTATGACTTAGCGCCTGTCCAAACTTAAACTGAATCAAATCACTAACTAAATATCTTGGATAACGTAAATTTTCGAAAAAGCTAGTAACTCCTTTTTGTAATGGTGAAGGCGTAATCTTTCCATAGGTTCTAGCCACAGGTTCAAGCAGATAGATATCTAATTTATCATTCAAATTAAAGACAGCTCTATTGGTATTTTCCCAAGGGTCATAAATTTCTTCAGCTAATACTGTAGAACTAAGGCTGAGTAACAAGGTAATTAGAAAGATTAATTTTTTTAACATGAATCTAGTTTGAAAATAAAATCGAGTGTTTTCAAATAAACACTAATTCAATTTCAAAAATTTCGCCATTCTCTTTGAATAGTTGAGATTCTCCAGACTCTCCGAAAAGATTTACAAGAAATCAAACCCTAATTGGGCGATTTGACTGTCGAGGCTCAATCCGGCATCTGAATCTTGCAATGATGCCCGCAACCAATTACGAAGTTGAAGCAAATTTTTACCTGAAGTTTGTTTTTTATTGTTCAGATAGAAATTAATCTGCGAGAAACTTAAAAATTGAGTATTAAGACTTAACTCGACTTTTTCTCCTAAATTGTAATATGGATTTCGAATGTTTACCAATTTTCTTGCCCTAGCCTTGCCGTTAATATCCACTCCACACATTTCAATTAACCAATTGGGTTCCTTTAATAGAGTAAGAGCTAAAGTATGGGCCAAACTTTTCTTAGTACCAGATAAGATATACTGATTAGCTGAACCAAGCTGTGCCAAACAAACGGATTGAAGCAATAAATAAACTAAAGCCTTTACTCCGTTAGACCAAATAAAACTACCTGACTTAGTGGAATGTGGAAAACATTTTCCTCTTTCGGTGATAATTGGTCTTTCATAATTAAAATAAAAACAAGTCTTCACTAGCTGCAGATCTGGACTACTTGTAAAGTAGAGGTCTAAATTATGCACTAAAGATGATAATTAATTAAGTTGGAAGTTGGAGTTATTATATTAAGAAAGTCCAAAAATAATTAACATCTGGAATTAATTTTAGGGCTTTCAATTCCCCGAAGGGATAATAAAATAATATAGTTATTACAAAAAACAATTTACTTTATTTTGTTAATGGGTAAATAATTTTTTGGAATAACTACATAATATCAACATATTAAATGAGTTTTCAACAAAAATATTTTAATTCTGTCGCTGCCCACATCTGCTAGGCGATTAAATCTTATTGACCAAATAAGCTCCTATATTCATTTATTACCTTTTTGTATCCTAATAGATATTAGGATTATATCTGAATATGTTATGGAATAGTTAATTTTAGATCATTGTAAATCACATGCCAAACAGGTAAAATAGTTAATAAAACTATCTAATTAGAATTTCAACATGCGCGGACAAAAGGCTTTTACACTGGTCGAAACTCTAGTAACAGTTGCTGTTGTAGGAATATTAAGTAGCATCTCAGTATCTAACTTTCAGGTATATCGGGAAAAAGCCATTGATATATACACCTTAAATTATCACCGTAGAGCTATTGAAGTTGCCGAAGCATTTATTGCTGACGGTCAGGAGCGTTATGGGCAGTATTGCAATACTGTAGTCTTCATGCGCAATCCAAGTAGCATAGTAATTAATTTACCTTATTTTTCAAAGTACGTAGAGCAATTTATGCCTTCAGCACTGAATCTAAAGGAACGAATTTATATGATTTTATGGTTTGGTGGGAATATTTGTCCTGCCGAAGGTCCCCAAGTATATAATTTTGCTGTGCCACAAATAACAGTCGCAGCCTGTGGTGGTAGTCATTTTTTGCATAATGGTGTGAAGTACCCGTTAACTAGTCCCGCATGGGTTCAAGGAAATGGTGGAGAGGCAATACCGATGAAAGAGCTCTGCGAGCAAACTTCCTAAGAAGACATGGAGTCGCCTAAAATTTGAATTCTTAATTTAAAATTGATTGCATTTTCAAAATCTGTAGCTAATTGCCACTAATCCTGATTTTTGCTAACTTCCACTTCGGTATACGGAGAATTAGATATAAGAATTCTTCTTAATATGAGTGATTAGAGAAATGAAACTAACCGTATATACTAAAATCCATTAAGTATTACTGTACTGCTTGGAAAATGTGTCTCACATTTTAGCTTATTTGGGTTTTAGCATATTGGTTTCCCCAGTTATTAACCTTATTTTATAAGGTTGAAACCTAAGCTTCCCACTTGGGTCGCCTGAAACACAGTGTGCATGATATATACTAGGCGACTAGATTTAAAACGGTAATCTTCGTTGTAGCCTAGTATATTATTATTTTGGTAAACTATTTTAAATATACTCCCAGCAACTAAAAGGCTTTATAATAATTTTTTATTTTAAGCTTTCCATCTTAGTTTGGTGTGGGCGTTTAACTGTTAAGTAAAGTATTATGGATCAAGACCTCATAACCCAGCTCTACACAAACATGTTGCGAATTAGAAGATTCGAAGAAGAAGCCGCTAGGCTTTACACGGAAAGAAAAATTGGTGGATTCTTACACCTATATATTGGTCAGGAAGCAGTTGCGGTTGGCGCAATCTCTGTTTTAGATCCTCAAGATCAAATTTTAACATCATATCGTTGTCACGGTCATTATTTGGCTCGTGGTGGATCTCCTAAAGCTGGTATGGCCGAACTAATGGGAAAAGTTACAGGTTGTTCTAAAGGTCGCGGTGGATCAATGCATTTTTTTGATGTGGAGCATGCTTTCTATGGTGGGTGGGCAATCATTGGGGGTCAAATTCCAATGTCTGCCGGAATGGCCTTTGCTAATAAATACAAAGGTAATAAAAATGTCAGCCTAAGTTTTTTGGGCGATGGTTCAATTAATATTGGAGCATTCCATGAAGGTCTAGCCCTAGCAGCTCTTTGGGAATTACCAGCAATTTTTATTATAGAAAACAATCACTTTGCGATGGGAACTCCACTGGAAAAAACTGCTACTAGCGAGGATCTTTCGATTCGTGCCTTAGGTTATCCGATGGCGAGAGAAACTGTTGATGGTCATGATATTTTTGCTGTTCGCGCGGCAGTCCACAAAGCAGCTAAAAGAGCGCGGGAACAAAGTCAGCCTACACTAATCGAGGCTAAAACCTATCGCTATCGTGGACATTCCATGGCAGACCCGGGAACGTACCGTACTAAAGATGATGTTGAAGCTTGGAGAAGCCGTGACCCAATCTCTGTCTTAGGAGATAAATTAAATGAGCTGGGTCTTTCTGCCGTGCGCGAAAAAGTTATTCAAGAAATTGAAGCTGAAATTGCTGAAGCAGTAGACTTTGCTGAAAAATCAGATTTTCCAGATATCGCTGATGCCGCCAAATATGCTTATTTTGATCTAAAACAATAGTTTAGATCTTTACTTAGGAGTTCCCCATGCGTGAAATTATGATGAGAGATGCCATTCGTGAAGCAATGAGCGAAGAAATGCGTCGTGATCCAAATGTCTTTTTAGTTGGCGAAGAAGTTGGTGCTTATAATGGCGCCTACAAATGTTCCAAAGGAATGCTAGAAGAGTTTGGTGCGCAAAGAGTCATCGATGCTCCAATCGCCGAAACTGGATTTTCGGGAATTGGTGTAGGTGCCGCTATGTGTGGGCTTCGTCCAATTGTTGAGTTTATGACATTTAACTTTTCCTTAGTAGCCATTGATCAAATTATCAATAGCGCAGCGAAGGCGCATTTAATGTCTGGTGGGCAATTAACATGTCCAATAGTTTTTCGTGGAGCAAATGGCGGAGCTTTTCAACTTGGAGCACAACACGTTAACTACTTAGAAGGCATCTATGCCAATACGCCCGGACTAGTGGTCATTGCACCTTCAACTCCTTATGACACTAAAGGTTTATTAAAAAGTGCTATCAGAAATAGCGATCCAGTAATTTTTTTAGAAGCCGAATTAACTTATGGACTGCGTGGTGAGGTTCCTGAGGAAGAATACATAATTCCAATTGGAAAAGCTGATATTAAGAAAGAAGGTACTGATGTTACTTTAATTTCATGGTCACGCTCGGTATTTATTACTTTGCAAGTTGCTGAAAAATTAGCGGAACAAGGTATCAGCGCTGAAGTATTAGATCTGCGAACTCTGCGACCGCTAGATAAGGAAGCAGTGCTTAAATCAGTTTCTAAAACTAATCGTTGTATTATTATTCAAGATCAATTTGAAACTGCTAGTTATGGAGCATATCTTTCTCACATGATTCAAAGAGAAATCTTTGATCAATTAGATGCTCCGATAGGTCTGGTTTCCACAATGGATGTTCCAATGCCATACTCCAAAGTACTGGAAAATTACATTAGACCCAATGTTGAAATGTGCCTGAAAGAAATTACACAAATTCTTGGGTAAGATTCTGAATATTAAATTCTGCCTAGTATTACTAGTTGCTAGTCTTCTAATTATTGGATGTTCCTCACAAAACATCCAGCGCACTACAAAACCTTGGACGCTAAATTATCAGGTAGAAGATACTATTTGGTTAAATCAACTTAGCATCGTTAAGCGTGCGTGGAAGGAAGCAAATCAAGAATTATTAAAAATATTTCCCCAACCAAAGTGCCCGAGTCCAAGATTATTTTTAGTTTCCAATGAACAATTTAGTATTATTCTATATTCCAGCTTAAAGCCCAATGGATTTTATGCTAAGGAAAATATATTTTTAAATTTCTCAATAACTAACTCTTACGAACAGTTTTCTTCAACTTTAAAGCATGAACTAACTCATGCTTATCTTGATTGCCTAACGGCAGGAAAATCTCCTGCTTGGTTTGATGAGGGACTAGCTCAATACATGGAAGGTCATTATTCAGAAGTAGAAAAGGACAGAGATCGAAGAATGGTCTATGAATCTAGAATATTACAAATTACTGAACTCGAAAATTCATTTGCATTACTTCCTAAAGAGAAAGCAATTACTGCCTATAAACAATCAAAGCTGATGTTTGCTTATCTATTAAAAGTAACCAACAGCTCTCGAATCAGGCATTATCTGGAATATCTTAAAACGGAAGAAAAAGATGCCTTTAGCCGAGCTTTTGCGCTTAGTTTAAAAGATTTTTATGTCAACTCTAGCCGAGATGCTCGTCGGAATTGAATAGCTAAAAGCTTTAGTTTATAGTTAACAAGTCTTATAAGTCCAAAATACCAATATCGATCTAGAAAAAAAGAAAATATGAATAACTCAATGAACGATAACGCTTCCTTTGTAATTGATGGAAAAACCGTGCATAGTATTAATCCCTTAGGAATGCGGGTGCTTGTGAAAATATTAGTTCCTCATGAGAAATCTAATGGTGGATTATACATTCCTGATAATGCTAAAGATAATCTTTCGGAATCGGTGATTGCCCAAGTCGTTGCCGTAGCTATGGCTAACGAAGAAGAGGATGACGAGCCAACTAATATTAGTGGCATTCCACAAGATGCTTTAGTCTTGATCGAAAAAGCAATTGGCATTAAGGTTCCTTGGGATGATAATTTGAGAATTATTGAAACTGCTGATGTGTTAGCAATTATTGAAAGAAGCAACTTAACTTAATCTTCAGATAGGATAGTCTTTGCACACAATTAAGCGTCTAGAAAATTAATTTTTGGACTTACTATATAATACTTCTAGAAGGGATTTATTATAGTGAGTCCGAAAAATAAATTACTTTAAAAACCCAAGGATTTTGCTTTGACTCACTATTTATGTTGTTTTTAACTATGCAAACTTGGATACTTGGCTGCCATAGCTTTAGCGAAGGTGGGAATTCAAGATTTGCATTAGCCGTAATGACTCTGTTTAATTTACTAACCAGCCTTCGCTGAAGCTTCGGCTAGGCAGGCAGTAAATTATTTTTTGTCATTACTATATCTATCAAACAATGGCCTTACACCTTACAATTGCCTTACTAATAATATTTGCATATTTTTTGTTGATGATTCAGTTTGTCTACACACTGATCGCAATCTTTAGAGGTTCAGCCTATATTCCAACTCCTCAAAAACGCGTTGATCATCTAGTCAGAATATCAGGACTTAAGCCGACTGACACTGTCCTTGATTTTGGTTCAGGTGATGGAAGAATCTTAGCTGCTTTTTGTAAAGCTGGTGCCAAAAAGTGCATTGGAATCGAAATTAACCCATTACTAGTTGCATATAGTCGGTTGAGATTTTTTCTTTCAGGTAAAAAGAATGTTTATATCCATTTGAAAAATATTTGGACTTTTGATATCTCCGAAGTTGATATCCTTGCATCTTATATGACTGCCTGCTTTGCTGACAAACTGGGTAAGAAAATTATTGCGGAAATGCGCCCTGGGGCAACTGTTGTATCATATAGATTTGAGATTGCCGAGTTAACCTTAATTCGAAAAGAGGATAATGTTTTTCTTTATCAAGTTCCGGCAAAAACTAATAAGTAATAGTACTTAATTTGAAAGCTTCAGACATAAACACTTCGCGGCACCGCCAGCTTTTAAATATTGATTTAACTGCACCTGGTAAGGATTGAAACCGCGATTAGCTAGCTCCAAATAAACCTTAAAACAGCCCTCAGGCATGACAACATCCTTGCCGCCGACAACTGCATTACAACAAAAGCGATGAGCCTCTTCTTTGCTGACACTGATAACTTCTAAATTTTTCTTAATCTCTGCTAAACTTTCAGGTTCAATTGCAGATTCATAAAGCATTGCAAGGTCTTGCCCCAAAGGAGCAAAGCATGTATCAAAATGATAGAAGTATGGATCGGTCAATTTAACATAAATTATTTTTGATAAACCTAAGAAATCTTTAATTTCTTCTGCTACAGATTTCTCACTTCTAAAACCATATCCATAATAAAGCGTATCACCAATAATAAATGAATCACCTTCGCCTTCGTAGAATCCAGACTTGGGAGTATAGGTTTCAAGTCCAGCATCTTCAAACCATTTGCTATAAAAAGGAGCCTCCAATTGTCGTTCCGGATGCTTCATTGTGGCCAATACCACTTTATTTCCCCGTATTAAGCCATGATTGGCAGTAAATACTAAATCAGGCACACCAGGTTCGGGGCGAAGATAATATAAATCAAAATCTAACATCGCCAATACATTTTCATATTGATGCCATTGTTCACGAGCAACTGCCTGTTCCGGTTTTTGATCAACACTCATCCAAGCATTAATTTCATAAATAACATCGAAGTGATCGGGCGGACAAATTAATAGGGACTTTTGCGTAAAGCTCATCGGATTTATAACTATATTGAGTCTTAAAGATAAATAACGTTAAAAATTTAACGATTTTGTTGTTGCTCACAATTTATGTTGTTTTTAGCTAGGCAATCTTGAATATCCGCTTTCTCAAAAGTTTCAGCGTGACAAAGACCAAGATTTGACTTAGCCATAATGACAGCTCTTAATTTACTTTTGTAAATTATTTTTGTCATTACTATAATATTATGACTTTAAACTTACCAGTACCCGAGCAGAATTCCCTAAAGACTGTAATTGATTACTATCTCAATTACTACGCCTCAGGATCTTCCCACACAGCCAAAGCTAAGCAGTTAGATTTAAAAAAGTTTATCGTATTTCTAACAAATATCAAAGGATACTCCAAGTCCGATAAATTAAAATTATCAGACTGGGATCACTCCAGTAGTCTACAGTTTGCAGAGGCTTGTTTACAGGAAGAAAGTCCCGCTACAGTTTCTCGTCGCTTAGCTACATTAAAACATTGCGGTAGGACCCTAGCGGATCAAATTCCAAATTTTAAGAATCCAACTAAGGAGCTGAAAACTCCTAAAATGCAAACAACAATTCCGAAATCCCTAAGCTCAGAAGAACTCGCAAGTATCATGGAACGAGCAACTTCCAGAGTTGATCATAAGAATTCTTTTATTCGGTACCGCAATCAGGTGCTTTTATGTTTTTTACTGGAAACAGGTCTTCGCGCTGATGAAGTGCGCTTGCTAAGACTTTCTCAAATTGATGAACAGATTGATTGGATTAAGAATGTCCGTACGAAGGGTAAACGGTATCGCAATGTTTATTTAAATTCTAAAATTAAAGAAATTTTAATTCCTTATCTTGACCGCCGCCAAGTTGAATTAAAAAAACATCTTGGCAAACTCGATTTAAAATTTGATCAAAAACTTCCCCTTTTTATTAGTACTTACAAATGTGATCCCTTAGACCCACAAACTTTTTTAATGGGATCAAAAACACTGTGGCGTGCAATAAATGAGTTCAGCGCCGAGATTATGCTTCATCCCCACTTACTCCGTCACACTTTTGCCATGGACTTACTAGAAAGTTCCAAGGATATCAGACTTGTCTCTCAAGCTCTAGGTCATGGCGATGTGAAAATTACCATGCGCTACACCGAAAGATCCGATCTTGAGGTTGCTAGAGCCTTAGAAAACAAGGTGAAAAAACAAAAGGATGATTTTTAATGGGAAAGTGTGTTAAAAAGAAAATCTGTTCTACTAAAAAATGTGGAACAACAACACCCAAGCGTTTTTGCAATTTATTCAGTAAAATTTAATAGCTTATGGTATAAACTCTCTTGTCATTAGGGAGAAATATTCTTAATCTCTCTTATATTAATTTATTGAGACCACTCGATTAAATTTAGTGAGTCTACAAACACAAAATTTATTAAAAAAATATTATGTACTTATTAACACACAGTGGCATTTTCAATTGTCAAAGATTTGAGCAAATAGATTGTTTTGGCGAAAGCATCATTGGAATTTCTGAGCTAAACCCTACAGGAGTTACACTCTATAATGTTGACGATGCCTACAAATATCATGATATCGAGTTAGATAATTCCGATAAACATGAACTATTAGATCTGGTCTTCGCATCCCTGTTTATCAATCTAGAGGGAAAGAAATCAACGTGTAAAATTGCCGATTTGGAATTAGAATCAATTAAAATACTCAAAGAACGGCATCCAGATAAATTTGGTAAATAACTTCCCGGAAAAGATTGTCCTTTATACTTGAATCTCTTAATATAAATGATTATTAATATCACTGTGTTTCATATAAGCACGATCTAAAACTTTCTTAATACTAAAATACATGTTTAAAAGAATTGGTCTTTTCATCTTAACTAACGTCTTAGTCCTAACCGTTGTTACTATTGTTTTACAGGTCTTCGGTGTTTCCGGATACATGACAACGCAGGGTATCGACTATAAATCACTACTAATCTTCTGTTTGGTCTGGGGGATGGTTGGTTCATTTATTTCCTTAGCCTTGAGTCGCTGGATGGCCAAAAAAATGATGGGCGTTCAACTGATTGATTCTAAAAATGCTCAAGGACACCAGTGGCTTATCGACATGGTTTATAACATCTCTCGTCAAGCTAAATTACCAGCCATGCCAGAAGTTGGTATCTTTCAAAGTGATGATATTAACGCTTTTGCCACTGGTCCTTCAAAGTCAAAATCTTTAGTAGCTGTTTCGTCTGGCCTAATCAGCTTCATGAGCAAAGATGAGATTGAAGGTGTTATCGCTCACGAAATTGCCCATATTAAAAACGGTGACATGGTAACGCTTACGCTGATCCAAGGTGTAGTCAACGCCTTTGTGATGTTCCTAGCTCGTGTGGTCGCTTTTTTTGCTGCTCAAGCAGTTAAGGAAGAACAACAGCAAATCGTGCACTTTATTAGTGTTATTGTCTTACAAATACTTTTTGGAATTCTTGGATCAACGGTTGTTGCATGGTTTTCTAGAAAACGTGAGTTCCGTGCGGATTCTGGTAGTGGGAAATTAGTTGGGCGTGAGAAAATGATTGCTGCCCTAGAAGCCCTTCAAAGAGTTAAAGGCCAGATCGTTCCTGATAAGAGAACGGAAGCAATTGCCAGTCTACAAATTTCGGACAACTCTGGCAAAAGTAAATTCTTAAGTTTATTTGCTACGCACCCTCCCCTAGAAGAAAGAATTGCTGCGCTAAAACAATAATAAGACTAGACCAATGATTAATGTTGGACTGCTTGGTTTTGGGCTTTCAGGAAGATACCTGCAAGCCCCTTTTTTTATGGTAAATGATGCCTTTAATTTAAAAGCGATTGTTACCTCACAAGAAATTCCAAGTGATTTATTTCCACACGTTATTCGATTCTCAGATTTAGATCTACTACTAAGCGATCCAACAATTGACTTAATCTCTATTTGCTCCCCAAACTTCACTCATTTTGATTTTGCAAAAAAGTCATTGCTGGCTGGCAAACATGTCTTAATCGAAAAACCAATGTCGGCAACTTCATCTGAAGCAATAGAATTATATGCGCTTGCTAAAAAACAAAATCGAGTTTGCTGCACTTATCAAAATCGTCGTTTTGATAGTGATTTTCTAACTATTCAAAAACTTATTAGCTCTAACATCCTTGGAGAAATAAATAGTTTTGAAGCTTCTTATGATCGCTTTAAGCCGGAATTAAATTCTAAAGAGTGGAAAGAAACAGCCACTCCGGGAAGTGGTATTCTTTATGACCTTGGTGCACATTTAATCGATCAAGCAATTTGTCTGTTTGGTAAACCAGAAAGCTATTACGGAGAAACATTTACGGAGAGATCTGCTTCTAAAATTGATGATGCCTTTAATCTTTTCCTGAATTATCCAAACTTAAAAGTAACCTTAAAGTCGAGTTTAATGGTTAAGGAGCAAGGTCCTCGCTATGTTATTCACGGGACCAAAGGAACTTTTGTGAAGTATGGGATTGATATTCAAGAAGATCAACTTAAAGTAGGAATCTGGCCCGATACTCCTGGATTTGGGAAAGAACAGCAAGAATTTAATGGAGTTTTAAATACTATCGATAAGGAAATCAAATCCACTAACACCATCGACACAATCTCTGGTAACTGGATGGGACTTTTTATTAACTTAGCTGAGGTAATCCATGGAAAATCAGAATTAAAAATTCAGACTTGGCAAATTATTGAACAATTAAAAATAATTGAATCAATTAAGAAGCTAAATTAATTTAAAACTTATCACGAAAGTTCAAAGCTTCTTGGCAAGGAATGTGATAAAATCAGCTAAGATTTCTTTTTAAATTAGTACTACTATGAAAACCGTTAAAATATTTAGCTCAATCAGTCGTGAAGTTGTTGAAAAAGAAATCAACAAAGCTATCTCCGATTCAAACTCAACATTGATTGATATTAAGTTTTCGACTACACCTCCAGCAATGGGATCTAACTCACTTTCATATCACGCCCTTGTGATTCTAGAGAGTAATTAATTTTTCTAGCACTATCTCTGAAAATAATTTCCTTAACGGCAATCCTTTTTTGGGTTCTCTATAATTAGATTTTAATTAATCCTTTTTTTGAGATTTCTTATCCTTCCAAATCTCTTTTAGTCTTCTATCCCGACCGCACCCGGCTTTGTATCTTTGATAATGTTCAGGTTCTTTTTTATAAAAATCTTGATGATATTCTTCAGCAGGGAAAAAGTTTTTATAAGCTAAAACTTGAGTTTTTACTTTCTCACTACTTTCTAGTTTAGAAATATAGTCCGTAATTTCTATTTTCTGTTCAGGGTTATGATAAAAAGCCGCGGGACGATAATGTGCCCCACGGTCGCAAAACTGTCCTTCCCCATCATAAGGATCATGCTCCAGAAAAAAGTTGTGAAGTAATAATTTGTAACTAACTTTACTTGGGTAATATTTTACTTGAATACTTTCAAGATGGCCTGTTTTTCCATACGCTACTTGATTGTAGGTAGGGTTCAGTTCATCACCACCAGAAAAACCTACGGAGGTAGAAATGACTCCCGGAGTATGATCAAAGGTAGACTGTAAACACCAGAAACAACCACCCGCGAAAGTTGCAAATGCTGGTTTTTCAGCATCAACAACTTGTTTTTCGGTTTCATTAGCCATTAGCTGTGTAGCTTCTAAAATTAAAAATACAATAATTAAGGGTATATGGATTAATTTGATCTTCATAATTATTCAGACTTAAGATTAATAGACTCCTCACAATCAGAATAATTCAGAGGAATTAGAAAAAACTCATTTAGAGTAAGAGCCTTCTAACAGCAATAAATTCATGACTAACTGAACTGGCATATTTTTTTTAAATTGTTTGTAGCTCAACTCAGAATTAAATGTGTCATCTTTAACTGCTAATTTAATCTTTAAATAAGGTTTTGTAGTGTTTAATGGTCTCGCAAAAATCCTTGATTCATTTAATAACTCAAACATTCTAAGTGGTTTTTTAATTTGCGATGATTCAATAAATTGTGTTGGCTGCTCCCCTAAATTTACTTCTAAGCTAAAATCAGCATTATGTTCATTATTAAGTAATATTTCCTGATAAGCAGTTTCAAAATTTCTAGCTGGAACCCAAATTAAATCTTCTTGAAAGGGATAGAACATAAGTAGGAAGACAGATAGAAAGGAACAATAAATTATCTGCTTCATTTTGATTTCGAAATCAGCTCTTTAGCCTTATTTAATAAAATTTCTCTTTGATTAAATTCTGGGTGATCCATTAATTCTTCCTTGATTTCTGATAGAATTCGACCAATATCCTTACCTGGCAAAAGTCCCAGAGAAATCAAGTCATCGCCATTAATAGCTAGGCTACCATAAACAGGCGAAGCTTGTCGCTGCTTTTCAAGTTCGACTATTTCTAAAAACTTCTTCTGACCCTCATTAAATTCATCAAAATCAAATTTAGCAGAATAATCTGCTTGTTTATGCAAAAACCAATCATCAAAATCATCTTCAAGATCTCTAATTAAACGGCGTGCTCCTGCAGCCCCACAACTTAGAGGGCGCATATGAAAAGCAACAATTCTGCTCACCGACTTGACCATCGATTTGGAGAATCGCAGTCTTTCCATAATCTTTATGCAAAGCTCAGTACTGATCTTTTCGTGGTTAAAGAAATGTCTTCGTCCATCTTCGCCAATTGTTAGGGTATGAGGCTTGCCGAAATCATGAAACAAAGCGGCTAGTCTCACTTTTAGTATAGGTGCGCTTTGTTCAATCACACTAAGCAAATGATTATAAACATCTTCGTGGTGAAAATCATTTTGTTCAAAGCCTACAGCTGGTAACATTTCCGGCAGAATCTCTCCTAATATACCTAGTTCAAGCATCTGATTAAAAGCTATTCTGGTTCGGTTCGTTAAAAGGATTTTTTCTAACTCAACGCGAATCCGTTCTGGACTGACTTTTCGCAAATCTCGTAAAAAATTCTTAGCTACAGAAAAAGTTGCTGGATCAATATTCACTTCAACTTCCGCAGCTATTCTAATCATTCGCAATATTCGCAGTGGATCTTCCTCAAAGCGAAGTTCAGGATCGCTCACAGCCCTCAACATGCGATTAAATAAATCTTTTAGTCCATCAAAAGGATCTACAATAATCTTATTTTGTAGATCGTAGGCGATAGCATTTAAAGTAAAATCTCTTCCTGCTAAATCTATTGCAATTTCCTTAGAAAACAATTCCGAATTTCTCTGCCCAGGCTGACGAAAAGTTGTAATTTCATAATTCTCATTATCGATGTTAGCAGTGACAGTACCATGCGCTAAACCCGTAGAATAAACAGAAATCTTTGCTTTCTGGCAGGCTTTAAAAACTTCTTGTGGTGTTAGAACAGTTGCAAAATCTAAATCTTTAGTGGGAAGATTTAATGCTAAATTACGGATGGCTCCACCAACTAGATGTAATTTGGAATGAGCGCCAAGAGCATTAGATAATATGATGACGTTAGGATTATTTGCTAATCTCTCACATTGATTTGATAACTGAGGGAAATCGACTAAGGAGTTCAAGTAACTTATTGAGGGGAAAGTTAAGAAAAGTAGTATTGTAAAGAAAAAAGAGAGTGGACCCAATCAGGGTCGAACTGATGACCTCCTGCGTGCAAGGCAGGCGCTCTACCAACTGAGCTATGGGCCCACAAGTCCACTTCTCTTCATAAATAATTCAATAAATTATTTATGAAGATAACTGCTCATATACTTCAGTAATATATATCAAAAGTTATATAAAAACTAAAATATGACTCATATTAACTGCTAAATTTTTTACTAGTTCCAAGTTCAAACTAAAAAAAATTTGGCGGGGCAAACGAGTTAAATTTGCTTCGCAAATTTAAGATTCGCAGCATACTCCCTGCGGGGCGGGGTTCGAATCCCGACCTACAAATATGCCAAATAATTTGGCGGGGCAAACGGGATTCGAACCCGCGACCTCTCGCGTGACAGGCGAGCGTTCTAACCGCTGAACTATTGCCCCAAATATTAATTATACCGAATGAAGTTGTAATTCATTTGCTACAATGCTCGACTTCCCCCGAGTAGGACTTACGCTAGTAAGGCCTTACTCAAACAGGCGAGCGTTCTAACCGCTGAACTATTGCCCCTTAAGTTTACGGAAATTAATAACTCTTAAGAGGTTCTTAATTTCAGCCACGCATTTTTAACTTAATTTGGAGCATTTATCAAGTGATGCAAAGTAATTAAATTTTTGCTATTACTAGTCATTCGGAATCCTCATAAATATCGTAGAAATAGAGTAATAATGCAAAAAGAATATAATTTTCAAGAAATCGAAGAAAAGTGGCAAGCGGTTTGGGAGAAAACGGAGCCTTATAAAGTTCCTGTTGAAAATGCCAGTAAGAATAAAGCATACGTGCTGGATATGTTTCCATATCCAAGTGGCAGTGGTCTCCATATGGGTCACCCCCTAGGTTATACTGGAACAGATATCTATTCACGTTTTAAACGTCTCCAAGGATTCAGTGTACTCCACCCAATGGGTTTTGATGCCTTTGGATTACCAGCAGAACAACATGCTATTCGCACTGGAAACCACCCAGCTGAATTTACAAAGAAGAACTGTGAAGTTTTTAAGAAACAATTAAAAAGACTGGGATTTTCCTATGACTGGGAAAGAGAAGTTGCAACGTGCGATCCAGAATACTATCAGTGGACACAGTGGATTTTTCTAAAAATTTATAATTCTTGGTTTGATGAAGCAAGTCAAAAAGCTAGGCCTATTACAGAATTACCAATTCCAAGTGAAATAACAAAGGCTGGCAAGAAGGCTATTCAAGAATATCGTGATAGTTTCCGCTTAGCATATATGGATTACGCGATGGTTAACTGGTGTCCAGAATTAGGAACTGTACTTTCCAACGAAGAAGTAATTGATGGAAAATCTGAAGTTGGAAGTTTCGATGTTATTCGCAAACCAATGCGTCAGTGGCTGCTACGAATTACTAAATATTCTGAACGATTAATTGAGGATTTACCAACATTAAATTGGCCGGAAAGTATTAAGGATCAACAACGTAATTGGATTGGTCGTCGTTACGGAGCCGAAATTGACTTTAAAGTTAAAGGAAAAGAAACTAAATTAACTGCTTTTACAACACGCCCGGATACACTTTTTGGTGTTACATTTTTTGTAATCTCTCCTGAGCATCCTTTAGTTGAAGCTCTTACTACGACTGAACAAAAAATTGCCGTTAAAAATTACTGTGATCAAGCAAGTAAATTAAGCGATCTTTCTAGAACTATTGAGAATCGTGAAAAGACCGGTGTCTTCACTGGTACTTATTTAGTTAATCCAATTAATCAAGCTGAAGTCCCCCTTTATATTGGAGATTACGTGCTGATGAATTATGGGACTGGGGCAGTAATGGGTGTACCCGCACATGACGAAAGAGATTTTGAATTTGCCAAAAAATTTAATGTCGAAATTATTCCAGTTATTGTTCCAGAAGATCAGGATCTCGCCAAATTGGTATTAACAAAAGAGCTTTGCTGGACAGAATCTGGAAAAATGATCTCCATTGATTACCCGGTATTCAAAGAACTTGCGTTAAGTAATAAGCATAATGAATTAGCAAAAACCTCAATCTGCGAATGGCTTGAAAAGCAACAACAAGGTAAGCAAGTTGTTAATTACCGACTACGTGATTGGTTATTTTCTAGACAAAGATACTGGGGAGAACCGATTCCAATCATCCATTGGGAAGATGGTTCAATAACTGGACTAGAAGACGATCAGCTACCATTAGTTTTACCGGAAGTTGCTGATTATAAACCTTCTACTGATGGGGAATCGCCACTAGCCAAAGCGGAAAATTGGTTAGAAGTTATTTGTCCAAAGACCGGCCAAAAAGGACGACGTGAAACTAATACCATGCCCCAGTGGGCTGGATCTTGTTGGTACTATTTAAGATTTATTGATCCAAAAAATTCTACTCTACCTTGGGCCAAAGATCTGGAACAAAGCTGGATGAATGTTGATTTATATGTGGGTGGAGCAGAGCATGCTGTCCTTCATTTATTATATGCTCGATTCTGGCATAAAATTTTATTCGATCTGGGTTTTGTATCAACGAATGAACCATTTCAAAGATTATTTAATCAGGGAATGCTCACTAGCTATGCCTATAAAGACTCGCGCGGTGCATTAGTTGCAGTTGATGAAGTTAATACTAATGATGCTGGTGAATTTATTCAAATATCTAGCGGTGAGAAAGTGGAAAGAATTACTGCTAAGATGTCCAAGTCACTTCGTAATGTTGTAACGCCGGATGAAATTATTAATGAATATGGTGCTGATACCCTAAGAACATTTCTGATGTTTATGGCACCACTTGAAGCACAAAAATCTTGGGATTCACAAGCTATAACTGGAGTAAACCGCTTCTTAAGAAAGGCATATGGCTTTGTTGCAAATCGCCTCGATTTTGTTTCAGTTGAGGAAGAGGATCTTTTAGTAAAGAAGGCTTTAGCCGCGCTAATCCAAAAGATTACCTTAGACTTGGAGAATTTAAGATTTAATACTCCAGTATCTAGTATGATGGAATTTTTAAATAATACTTCCCAACTAAAATTTTCTAAGGAATCAGCTTCGCTATTTGCAATTTTACTTTCACCATATGCGCCACATTTAGCGGAAGAAATTTGGAATTTATTAGGTAACGCTAATTCAGTGACATCCGCTAAGTGGCCATCCTTTGATCCTGAATTATTACAACAAGAAACAATTAATGTTGTAATTCAAGTAAATGGAAAAAAACGGGCGAACCTAGAAGTTGACATTAAAATTGATGAAGAAATTTTAAAACAAATGATTGTTGAAAACTTAAAAGATAGCCTTCATCCAGTAAGTCTTACAGATCGCTTCATATTAGTGAAAAATCCTAAAGATGGATCAGTTAAATTAGCAAATGTAATTGTAAGCTAATTAACTCGCATTATTGTCCCCAAAACTTGACAATAATCGTCTAAATTACTATTTTACGTTTTCCAAATTAAAGCAAATTCATTTGTTTATTCTTTGGGCTGGTAGCTCAGGTGGTTAGAGCGCACGCCTGATAAGCGTGAGGTCGAAAGTTCAACTCTTTCTCAGCCCACCATATCTCGGGAATTTTGATTTGCCTTTGGCAAAATCAAAATAACCCATTTATGATTTGCAAGTTCAACTTCTCTTCAGCCCACCATTTTATTCAAAAATATTTCGCGAAGCGGAATGATACACGGATAAAATGTCACGTCAAAGCCTTACAGAATATTCTAACTTTAAATAACTTCTAGCGACGACGGATTTATCACGTCAAAGCCTTACACAATATTCTAACTTTAAATAACTTCTAGCGACGACGGACTCTCAGCAAAACAACCTCCCTCATATTCAATAGATTCCACGCAGCAACAAATGACACAGAGAAAGTGTCGCGTCATAGCCCGAAGGGCGGACAAGCGACTCCTTTAAAATCATTCACTTTTTACTATCAGAATTGCAGAACACTGCTCCTGTCCAAATAATGTAAATATTGCTTAATAAGCAAATACTCTGCACTTCCAAATAAGGGGTCATTTTGATTTGCAAAATTACCATTCTATGATTTGACCCTTAATTTAAAAGATTTTGATAAAAACACTAAGAGTTTTCAAGTATTTGAACCTTTCAACTATTAATTTGCATCCCAAAATAGGATAATTAAGGTTAGGTTAAGACAATGGTATTTTCAATTTTTTTAAATAAGAAATTAATCCCTGTTTTAGCAGTTTTAATTCTATTCCTAGTTCTTACAATTGGTTCCCCTAGTTTTTCTCTCTTTCAAAACTTAGTAAAAACTACTGATCAAAGCTCCTTTGATG
>JBGSMD010000015.1:0-112161 GCA_041740355.1 Bdellovibrionota bacterium | reverse complement strand
ACCCCCCCCCCCCCCCCCCCCAAGTCTATTTAAATTCAAAATATGAAATTAATTACTTTGATGAGTCAGTTACTTTATCAAAAGGCAGAGTAAGTAAAAAAAGTGGCTCTAACGGAAAACCTTCTCTTTTCTTTTGAAATTAAATAAAGAGGATGTGAATAGTAGCAGGCAAGCAAGCTGACAGAATAGTTGTTTCAACTCTATTGTAATGTTGAGGTATGGATGAATAAAAAGAAACAACCATGCTAAAATTGAAAAAATTAGAAAAAAGTCTCTATTGAAAACTATATTTTCCTGAATTTTTCTAGCAAAGCCAAATAATGGGATAATTAAGATTAAGTAGTAATGATACCATACCAAAGGTGCAAGTAAACAAGTTAGGGCTGAGGCTTGTTCTAATGTAGAGGTAATCTTATCTTTAATTTCCAAGCTAGAATAAAAACATTTAATAAGCCAATTTGCAATTACTATCAGTGTTGAAATGCTAAATATTACTATGAAAATAGTATTTGATTGAATCTTTGGAAGTAATGAGAAATTACCATTATCATTAATAATATATGTTAACTTGCTAGTGCTAAAAGCTTGATCAAACCAAATTTCCCAGACATTTATGTCTTGAAACATAAGCATAGAAGAAGCAACCGCAAGAGCTATTCCTAATAAGTTGCCACAGAATAATATTAGTCTGAATCGCTTGAAGCAAAGAAGTGGCATTAGAATTGCAAGTACTAAAAAAAGAGTATTTGGTTTCACCATCAAAAAGAAAGTTGCAATGATAGAAATTAATAATATTTTTATTTGAGTTAGTTTAGAAGTAGATAGAAAATATAAACAAGCTAAAACTGCAACTTGTATACGATTAAAATTTGCAACAGCATACTCCGAGTATAGTGGTAGGAAAGCAAATAAAATTAAGCCAGTTACTAAAAGAAAACTTAGCTTCGTCAAATTATATCTAATGCTAAAAAGATAACATGCAAGAATTAGTGCTAAAGTTGAAAATACTTGATAAAAGATTAAGGCGTCAGCAAAACTCAAGTTTTTTACAAGCAAAAACAAGCTATAGAATGCAGGTGTTCCCGTAAAAACATTTACTGGGGTATGACTAGGGATTTTTTCATTTTCTTTGATACTTCTTATCCAGTAAGATAATGTCACTTGGTTAGACTCAATGTTTTCATTTAGGCTTCTTACTAAAATATGTTCAAAGAGTTTTTGTTGAGAAGTGTTGTCAGAGTATACTAAGCCTTGAAGGTGAGGATTATTATTATTTATTTGACTGAGTCCCCAAGGCACATAGAAGTCGACACCAGGCGAGCGAATTTGATAGCTAAAAGATTTGGCTACTGCGAAAGTAAAAAATAAAATACTTAGTATTAAATTTATGTTTCTCATTCTAAATAGTGCCAGCATAAAATATTGCACAACTAATTATTAATTTTATCAAACAAATAATCAACAGATTAAAATTTAATCTAGTACCTCACTTTGGATACTCATTTTAATTATTAGCGAAGTAGAAGTAAAATATTAAGTTGAGAAAATTCATATGAAAACCGTGGAACGCTTCAGAGTGGAGTAGTCATGACTAGATTTGCTAAAAGGCATATTTGGGAAATATTAAATCAGTAGTGAATCTAATCCTAAAAGTTGGAAATCATAAATATTACAATCAATATTAACTTTAAGATTTCTTTTATTATTGGCATTATCTTTATTGAAGGTTTATGGCTATTGTCTCTGAGGACGTTTCTAATCCTAGAGATCAATATTTATAAATTGAAGGGGGGACAAAAAACAAATCATATTTTGAAATCTTTTATTTAACAAGAATAAGTTTATAATCATAATATTATTTCTTTACCCCAAATGCAGTATTCAATGAATGCTAGTTAAGCTAAACAAGGAAAAGTTTAAATAAATATTATTAGTATTATTATCATGTAATGAATAGTAGAGTTTCTAATGCTTATTTACAAAATAGTTTTGTAGAAATTGATCGACTTTTAGAAAAATAATTAATGTTATTTTCATTATTAAATTTTGGATTTTTATTATTATCTGGCACGGTCTTTTTGATTGGGCTAAAATTTTTGAAGTTTTTCCCAAATATAAAAAAATTAAATCTTCCAGTACCTGTGATTGGAGCTTTTGTTTTCTTACCCTTCCTCAGAATCACTGAATATCTTCTAGGAATAGAGCTTAAAATTCCGGGAGAGCTGCGAGATGCCCTCTTGGTAATATTCTTTTGTACTATGGGTTTAGCAGTCCAATTTAAAGCCACCATAAAAGGCGGTAAACCCTTAGTAATGATCTGTCTACTTTCATTTGCCTTAGTAGTTTTGCAGAATGTTCTTTCTGTTTTGATTATGATCTTTTTTGGAAATCATCCCGCTTATGGCCTGCTTGCTGGTAGCATAAGTTACGTTGGCGGATTTGGTAGTTCTTTAGCATGGGGCAGTCATTATTCTGAGCAGGGACTTAAACTCGCATTAGAAATTGGTTTTGCATGCTCAACTTTTGGATTAATTTTTGGAGGTTTATTTGCTGGACCAGCTGTGGCCTGGTTATTAAAACGCAAAGATATCAAGATACCGAATGTGCATCTGGGACAAAATGGAGTTCTACTAACGGAGGAATTGGAAGAAATTAAGTCTTGCGGATACGCTAACGGGACTTTAGCTGTTTTAAAAGTACTGATCGCAATTGGAGTTTCGGTCTATCTTGGAGATCTACTCCAACCAATCCTAAAGAGTGTGGGAATAGATCTGCCAAGATTTTTAACTGCGATGCTAGTTGCCATCTTTCTTACTAATAGCTTGCTTCGTAAATCATTAAGTCTTCCGGCAAAGGCAATCGATAATGTTAGTGATTTAAGTTTTAATACTTTTATTATTCTTAGTCTTATTGGCATGGCAGTTTCAGGTCTTTCAGAATATTTATTTCCGATCTTAATAATTCTGGTTTTTCAGATTATCCTGACTGTATTTTTTTCAACGGAGATAATTTTTCGTGTAATGGGGAAAGATTATAATGCGGCCGTACTTTCTGGAGGTGTAATCGGGTTTGGATTAAGTTCAGTCGCTGTTGCGATGGCGACAGTAAAAACAGTCGTCCATAATTATGGACCTGCTCCGCGAGCCATACTACTAACCTCACTTGTCGGGGCCGCGTTGATCGATTTGCCTAATAATTTGCTAATCGGAATTTTGACTAAGTTGGAATTTTTTCAAGTTGGCACCCCGTAATTTATCATTCAAGTAACACATAGTCAGTTAATAAGTAGACTTAAATAGTCGATTTAGGAAGAAAAAACTAATGTAGATGATGTTTTAATTTAATTAGTTATACTGAAGTTAAGACAAGCTATCTAAATAAGAATAAACTAATTCGAATATTCTTTATTTGCAAAAATCTTGAAGATCTTGGGATATCAAAACTCAGTCAATAAACGTCTGATAATAAATAATTTAATAGTAGTATTCTTTGTTTGAAGGTTTTGCAAAAACTGACTTCATCGCACGTTTCATTCTACTAAAAATATCAATATCTTTAAAAACAATATTTGTAATTATTTCTTGAGGAATGCTTGTTTGAATTACATAATGATAAAAGTGATGAAGCTCTTCAGGTTTATGATAAAGTGTTTTAAGAGTCTGAAGGACAGGGGCCATCTCCGGAACAAAATGTCCAATTCGGAATAGAGCTTGGGTTAGATCTCGAAAGCGTGCAGTTATAGTATCTTGATCAGCATATTTAACTCCGGGATCAAGAACAATAGATCTAGTATCATCGAGTGGAATAATATTTGCAGGAAAGAGGTCTCCGTGAGTAAGTCCATTCATGTGAAGCTGGTTAGCTGTTAAGAGAATATTGTCAATAACTTCTAACTTTCCATCAGCAAGATGTTGTTCGGCTGTTCTATGGGGGATGAACTCCATGGTGTATGATCTTTCTGTCTGTTGGTAAATTTCCGGTACTAGAATTCCCTTTGCGGCAAAATCCCTTAAGCGACTAACTTCGTGATGAATACTATCTTCTGGGGACATAGGAATGAAATCGTGATCAATTAGGCTCGCAATAATTTTTCTTCTGAGTTTTGAGCTAGTCGATGGCTCATGATATGTTTTTGTTAGTGTATATTGCGCACCTATCGAGAATTCAGAAAGGTTTAGTTCTGTTCGGCTTCTATAGCCAACAGGCATATCTTCAGGTTTTAAATGATCCGGTTTAAACATCCTAGGAAATTAGTGATCTAAGCTTAAGATAGTTATGGAATAAATCTTAAATCTGTTGCAAATATCAATCAGATTCCTAACTACTAGATATCACAAAGGAATAAGGATCGAGCTTAATTCCTCAGAGTAAAGAAATTCATGGTTCGCATAATGCTGGTAGAGTTAAGGCAAGTAAGAGCTCCGTTCTTTAGTAAATAGTAAGACGGCAGATTAAAAAGTTACCTAGCAAAAATCGAATGAAGCAACTTAGATTGAAGTTAAAATTGCTTGCTTGTTTTCTTCATAGTATGATTTAGCCAAATTCTACAATTAATTGTCATATGAAAGTCGCAGTATTTAGTACAAAAGTTTATGATCGTCGGAGCTTGGATGAAGTTAATAAAGGTTTTCAACAGGAGCTATGTTATTTTGAAGCACGTTTAAATTCTGAGACTGTAACTCTAGCTAAAGGTTATCCGGTAGTCTGCGTTTTTGTGAATGATGTTTTAGATCAAGTGACCTTAGAGAAATTATCTGAAGGAGGAACTAAGGTTATTGCCCTACGATGCGCAGGTTTTAATAATGTAGATCTGGTAACTGCTGAAAACTTAGGAATAAAAGTTGTTCGTGTCCCCTCATATTCACCTTATGCAGTAGCAGAACATGCATTGGCATTAATTCTGGCATTAAATCGTAAAATTCATCGTGCACACAATCGTGTTCGCGAAAATAATTTTTCTTTGGAAGGCTTACTTGGATTTGATTTAAATGGCTCAGTTGTAGGAGTAATTGGTACAGGAAAAATTGGAGCTATTTTTGCCAAGATCATGCAAGGTTTTGGATGTCAGGTGCTGGCTTATGATTGTTTTCAAAACCAAACCTGTCTAGACCTTGGTGTAGAGTATGCAAACCTGAAACAATTGTTCGAAAAGTCAGATATCATTAGCTTACATTGTCCCTTAACTCCAGAGACTTATCACCTGATTAATCAAGAAGCCATTGCTCATATGAAAAAAGGAGTTATGATCATTAATACAAGTCGGGGAGCGTTAGTCGATGCCCAAGCATTAATTGAAGGTTTAAAATCTGAACATATTGGATATTTAGGTTTAGATGTGTACGAAGAAGAAAGTGATTTGTTTTTCGAGGATCTCTCCGGAAAAGTGCTACACGATGATGTTTTTGCAAGACTGATGACTTTCTCCAATGTATTAGTGACAGGACATCAAGCATTTTTTACCCAGGAAGCTCTGGAAAATATCGCGACCACAACATTACTAAATATTCAAACTTTAGATGAAGGTCTGGATTGCATAAATCAAGTTAAACCTCCTAGGGTTTAATAAGATACTTTCAGTTATTGCAAGATTCTAGTTCTAAATCTTCGAAATATTAATTCAATGTCCTCCTTGCGAAACTAAATTGATAAAAATAAGTTCTCAAGTTTCGAGGAACATCCTTAAAAAATGGAAGCAACCCAAAATATATCAAAAGCTGGGTTGCTTCTGCTCTCGAGTAGCATGTAATTAACTAGTTACAGGTATTACAGCTATCCTTCTTGCTTTGTTCATGTTTTTTCGCCCAGGAGTCAACTTGTTTTTCGGCTTCAGCACGGGCAATCCCATATTTCTTTTGAACTGTACCAACAAGTTGATCTTTATGCCCCGAAAGTTGTGTAATATCATCGTCTGTTAAATCTCCCCAAGTTTCCTTTACTTTTCCTTTTAAGATTTTCCAGTTACCTTTGATTGTATCTTCGTTCATGAGTCTCCTTAAATTAAATAATAAAGACATTATAAACATCAACGAAAAATCATCTATGATCTTGATCAGCCTAATTATAATTAACGATATTATATACTCAATTCGGTAGGGCAAAACTTATGGCTCAATATTTTCGATTGATCCATCATAAATTACTTCTTCGTAGCATTTTATGCGATTATTTAAGGTGTTAATTTCCATTTGAAGCGACTCTATTTTTTGCGTAAGATTGAAAATTGTCCCAATGGCTTCGATATTTAAATTAAGTTCTAAGTGCATTCGAATCATTTTCTCAAGATCAACTACTTTTTCTTCCTCCACGTATTCGATCTGTTGAATTGTCTTAATCTCAAAGAGTCCAAGTTCATTTAATGAATAGAGAAAGGCAATATCTACTCGATGGTTATCGCAAAGCTGGTTTAGGAGAATCAAATTAGTCATTTTAATTTTTCCTTAGTAAAGAAAGCTGTTTGTATAAATCTTTTTCTTGCTCGGACAAATTTGTAGGAATTAATATTTTATAACTAATTATTAAATCACCAAACTGGTTGTCATTCTTGAAAATCGGAAAGCCTTTTCCTTTCAATCTTACTTTTGTTCCATTTTGAATCTCAGGTTTTACAGTTAGTTTAACTTTAGAATCGAAGGTATCAATTGTAATCTCTCCACCAAGTAAGGCAGTAAATAAATCGACAGTAACTTCATAGTAAAGATTACTACCATCGCGTTTAAATTTTGTATTATTAATAATTGAAAAGGTTACTAGTAGATCGCCGTTAGGACCTCCATTTACTCCGGAACTACCATGTCCGGTAATTTTTAGGGTTTGTCCATCCTCCACCCCAGCAGGAATTGTAATCCTTACTTTCTTATTATTAATAGTTAAGGTTTGAAGGTTGTTTTTATAAACATCTGTGAGATGAAGTGTTAAATTAGCTGCTAGATCTTGACCTCGAAATTTTGTTTTAGAACCTTGGCTTGAGGCATTACCAAACAGTGATTCAAAGAAACTTGAAAAGTCTGAGTCAGGATTAACAAATGTTTCAGTTGAACCTCTGTTTGACTCACGAGCTCGAGACGATTTGGCGTTTTCAAATTGCTCGGCATGCTTCCAGTTTTTTCCATATTCGTCATACTTCTTACGTTTAACGGGATCACTCAGAACTTCATTTGCTTCGGTCACATCTTGAAAATGCCGTTTGGCATTAAGGTCATTTGGATTTAAATCGGGATGATACTTTCTGGCCATCTTTCGGTAAGCTTTAAGTATCTCTTTTTGCGAAGCATCCTTCTTAAGATCTAATGTTGAATAGTAGTCTTTAAATTCCATGAGTATAATTCAGTGTTAAAGCAGCACTACAATAGTTATGACAGAAAGTAGTTTTCAAATATTTAAAAGTCATTTTAGTGATTTTTGTCATCATTATATGATATTTTGTCCTACAGGAGGATAGTAAGCCCCAAAAAGTAATTCCCTACAAAAATTACTTTTTGGACTTAATATATTAGTACTATATTTTAGCGACTTAGATTTTTCTAATAATGCTAATTATTATCAAGATACATTTAATTACAATTGTACTGCAGAAAAGAATCGATTTCCATCAAATTCATAATTTTATTGATCTGAATCATACGACGGGAGAGAATTATTTGATATCTTTTAAACATGAAAATTTTAAATGAAGATAAAAAAGATCAAGATATCGGGATTGATGTACCTAGAGGTCCTGAAATCAAAGAACCCGTTGAAATTAATGAGCCAGAAATTCCCAATATCATTCCTCCAAGCCCAACTGTGAACCCACCGTTGCAGGCACCTCCTCGTGAGAAGGATGCTATTATTAGCAGAGTTTAAACAATAGAAACATTCTCTACGGATGTTTCTACGAGTCGCGTTAAGAGCTGAACACTAGTATCTTAAGAAATGCTTTGTATGCTTTCAAGGTTAATGAATATTCGACGCAAGCATAAATAGCTTTGCACATTATACTCTTAGAGAGTAATGTTTTTAAATGAGTTTAGTATCTAATCGAAAGTCTTCGCAGGTAAAATTCTGGGCTACAGGATTATTCTTTGCAAGCATGATTTTATTTATAGTTTCTAAAGTTTTTGAAAATAGTCACCCTATCTGGCCCTGGCTTCAAGCGCTAAGTGAAGCTTCGATGGTCGGCGCATTGGCAGATTGGTTTGCGGTAACTGCTCTTTTTCGACATCCATTAGGAATTCCGATTCCGCATACTGCAATTATTCCCAACAGTCAGGAAAGAATTTCACAAGCGCTTAGTCGCTTTGTGCAGGAAAATTTCTTAGATCCAGAATCCCTCGCACCAAAATTAAGTTCTGCCAAATTAGCTGTACGATTGACTGATTTATTAGTAACTCCGGCAATTGCTAAAACTGTTGCCAGACAATTAAAGGATTTCATGACCAGTGCTTTAGGATCGTTTAATGATCAGGAAATTAGTAATTTCATTGCCAAGACGATTAGTGCAATTGCTAAGGAGATTAAATTAGCGCCATTACTGGCAGAGTTTTTATCATCCCTTGGAGAGAGTGATAAAGATGGAAAGTTTTTTGATGAACTTTTAAAATTAGGAGAAAAGCTACTTACCAGGCACAATCAAATTGTTGGAGGTTTGATCCATAAAGAATTACCTTGGTATGTTCCAGCAGTCGTTCGTGATTATTTATACAAACAAGTATTTGACGGGATTGCTAATACAATTATTGAGATGCGAGCCGATAAAAATCACATACTTAGAAAACAACTTTGGCATCTTTTTAATCAAGCGGTCGTTGAATTAAGAAATAGTGAGGAGTGGGAATTAAGACTTCAAACCTTACTGGAGGAAGCTGCACAAAAACAATCTTTATTGGATTATTTGGCTAACGTGCAATTTTCCTTACTTACTAAGACTCAGCAAGATAGTTCTGGATTAATTATCGAAAATTTTGCGAATATAATTATTGTTCTAGCGAACGCAGTTAGTGAAAATAAATTGATTCTGGATAAACTGGATCAGGCATTACAACAAATTGCCCTACGAGCAGTTCGAGATTACGGCACAAAGGCTAGTAGTTTTATTGAAGAAACTATGAGTTCCTGGGATTCGAAAGTTCTAAGCGAGAAAATAGAATCTGAGGTAGGTCGCGACTTACAGTTTATCAGAATAAATGGCACAATAGTTGGAGGCTTAGTTGGACTGATTCTACATGCAACTTTAGTTTTGATCGAAAACCTTAGCTAACTCTAACAGTTTCATGTGAAGATTTAGGATTGGCTCTCAGTAAGTTCAATTGATATGAGAACCCCTCTAACTAGCTAATAATTAAATTATTTGTAAGGTCAGTAATGCCAGGAATCTCTGCTATTACTTCCGTAACTAGAGATTTAATATCTTCGCTGTTAACTTCACCTGTTAAGACTACCTGCCCGTCAGTAACTTCAACTGTTAGATCCAGTCCACTTAGATCGGGATGTTGGTCAATTTGTTCGTAAATCATAAAAAATAAATTGTCATCACTTTCATTATTTATATCAACTGCTAGGTTCTCATCTAGGATTCTATTACTTTGACTCCACTCTGACTCACCGGGAACTTCAATGGAGGGATCGTCAAGAATGTTCTCATCCAAAATCTTACTGCTACCTGCAGCATCAAGGTCAGAATCAATTCCGTATTCTTGTTTTCCAATAAGTCCTGAAGCTACTCCACCGGAGTCTGGCTGATAGCTAAATTCATCCTGAGGATTATCAAACTCAAAACCTAATTTTTGTAATTTTTCAAAATCATCAACTTCATCGTTTTTTTTCTTATTCATGGTCTCTCGCTTTAACTTTTTAATTAAAAACTAGAGTTAGATTAATGGTTTGAGGCCAAAAAAGTTATGACGTGCATCATACGAATAATATTGTCATTTATTTGGAACCGTTATGAGAAAGATCTCAGTGGCAAGCAGCTTCTTTGCTGCTCGAATGTGATAAAATAAATTAATATTTCTTTAAAGCAAAAATGTTGCCGTGATTTTCATCAACTACTTGGCATCCACTTAAAAGGAATTGAGGGCTGACGGTAAAGTGCCTCGGGAATTTGTTCCTTTATGCTCTCATGATATTCTGGTAGTTTTGACCAATGTAAACCCATCTTCATATGGTGCGCTGTATGAAAACCTAAATTGCCAGTAAGAATATTATACCATTTGTGGATGATGTTATAGGAAGCTAAGTGATGATCGTCAGTATCCAGTCCAGCATGGTGATAGTAGGTATGCCAAACAGTAATAATTAAACCTACGAGCATTGGAATTAAAAATATAACTAAGGCATTTTTCCAGTTGTATAAAAACATTAATATTAGGAGAGCGATAACAAGAGTTCCCATGCTTAAAAATATTTTTTGATGTTTAGGGTGGTTTTTTCCAACCCGATAAGCACGAGTGTATCCAGTAGCTGCTACCTGAATCGTATATTCAGCCACACCCATGAGATTTCCGTCTTTTCCTTTCCAAGCAGACTCATCTTTATCTTGATCGAGATAATTTAAATGATGTCCAAGGACATGATGTAGCACCCAAGCATTCGTAGTTATACCAGTGTGAAAGGCGTATACCAACTCAAGTAAACGATTAAGAAAGTTTTGTTTAAAAGTAGGCAAATGTTGGTGATGATGATTCCAGGAACAAATACAGGCCTTTGGAGCAATCATCAAAATCATCCAAGCAATAACTAACCAAATATTATTGATAAAGAAAAAGACTGCGAGGTCCAATAAGAATAGGGTAGTAATAATAAGTGTCGGTGTCTGATCTTCCTGATATCTGAAATATTTCATGCCATAGAATATATGATATCCACTGGAGGCAGGCAAGATCTTGACCCTACATTATTTTTTACTTTATTATATTAAAAGTTACTTTTGTTATAATAATTTTTATAAGATTTAGCCCTTAGAAAAATACTCTTTGGTGTCATCGATTGCTTGTTCAAAAATCTCATCAACTAGTTCGATTAATTCCTTGTTTCCTAAAAGAAGGGTTGATACAAGCATTCTAAGTGATTTGTCTTGCTCTGGATGTTCTATGATTTCACGTAACTTGGATATTTCATCAACATTAAATGTCTTACAAAGAAAATCGTAAAATTTAATTTCATAGTCCTCCAAAGCAATATTTGCTTTGAATGATTTTAGTACTTCGGCCTCAGTGTAAACTTGAACTTCGTCGTCTAACGAAAGCAGAATTTCTGGCAACTTGTCGTCAAGAAAATAATCAATAACTAAACTTGGATTAATTGCTGAAATCGCAATCGCATGTCGAACTATAATATGATCCGCAGGATCTGGTTGATCGGAAGATTGACGAAGTTGATTCATAGCGATCTAAAAGAGTTAGAATAACTCCTATTAAACTACAGATTGGTACCAATTTCTATCAAAAATTATCTTTACTACAAAAATGCAGTTTGTTGAAATATCAGCAGCTCTATTGGTGAATCACCTGAAGTTTTTAAAGCAATACTAGATGGTTCAAAGTACTTAGCTGAATCAATTTTACTTATCGTTTGGCATTTCATTTTCTATATTTTCGGTATCTTTCCTATCTTATCAATTAAATTTATGCTATATGCAAGCCATGAAAGTTGTACAAAATAATTTGCAGGAAGAAAAGAGAAGAGGCTACCGAGCCCCAGAATGTGGCGGCTGCTACGCAAGAATATTTACAGAGGATCTTGATCAGCAGTTTTTTATTGCAGCTAACTTTGCACCAGATCTAAGAAAACTTGCTAAGGGCTTGATTGTGGAGCAACAAAGGCAGGGAAAGAATGGCATACCTTTTGGGATTTTGAAATTTACTACGATGCGTGACGACCTTGCAACGTCAACTTTTGCTTCTTTTGAAGTCATACCAACTGAAAATCCTAGAATTACTAAAAAAGGAAAATTTCTAAGAAGATATTGGCTTGATGAACTTCCACAAGTTATTAACTTAGCACGTGGTCATGTAAAATTAATTGGTCCCAGGGCTCTCCCTAGAGCAACGGCAGAAGTTTTGCCAAGTAAATTTGTAAAACGACGATCTACTTTTAAACCAGGCTGCATTAGTATTGCCTACGCCGATCCATATAAATCTGTAAGTGAAATGATCCGAAATGAACGTTTATACATGTATCGTTATGAACGAGCTCCGATTAGAACAGATGCCGTTTATTTGATGAAATTTCTTTATAATGTTGCATTCAGAAAAGTCCGTGGTCAGTAAATAAGCTATTTTCTTACCAATCCTTAAAAAAAATTAGATTGAAATTAGATCTAGTTCCATGATAATTTCCTTAAATGCAAACAATTTTAACAGAACGTTTAACGCTTAGAAAAGTTAAATCGGACGACGCCACCCAAATAATCCAACAAATTAATAATATAAATGTTAGTCGCTTAATGTCTAACGTACCTTATCCTTACACTAAGGAAGATGCCGAGTGGTGGATTGAGCATTGCCTCAAGTCTGAATCCAATGATCGGATTCATTTTGTAATTATTAGAAATATCGATCAAAAATTAATCGGTGGAATCGATTTGATGAACTTACAATTGGAGCATAAGCGGGCACAACTGGGTTATTGGCTGGGAGAGGATTACTGGAGAATGGGTTACGGTTTCGAAGCTGGTCAGGCTATCATTCAGTATGCCTTTCAGAAACTTTACTTAGAAATATTAACGTTAAATATTTTTGTTGAAAACAAAGCCTCTCGAGCATTAGTTCAAAAATTAGGTTTTCAGCAAAAACATAGAGCCAACGATCAATTGACTGCTAAATCTACTGGATCTAAACACGAATATGATATTTTAGAATTAAAGATGTCATAATTTGTCAAAGTAGCTTTTAGAAGTTTGGATTAGTATACTTAAAACCATAGTCATCTAACAAACTGATTGAAAAATATTTCTACCTTTGCTTACCGCTGGACTAAGGCGATTGCAGACATTAAGGCATTTTTTTGAATAGTTGGTTTTTAGAATATAAATTTTATTAATTATAAACAAATTGAATACTTACACTATCTATTTAGCCGGGGATTTATTTGACCATAAACATCTGGCAGGAAATTTAATGCTTGCACGGGCGATTGAAAAGCAATCTAAAGGACGGTTTGAGTTAGTCTTGCCCCAAGAGCTTGAGCAATCGTCAGGTAGATCGACGGATATCAGAAACAATGACATTCGTTTGCTAGTCGAGTGTGACTTGGCATTATTCAATTTTGATGGAGTTGATTTAGATTCTGGAACTGTTGTTGAATTTATGATCGCTAAGATGCTAAATATTCCCTGTGTGATTTTGAGAACAGATTTTCGAGCGGCTGGAGATCAAATTGAAGGAGGGGATCCTTGGAATTTAATGGCCTCTGGTTATCCTAGTACCGAAAAGCTTATTCTAAATGCAATGGAGATCTATAAAAGATTCCAGCATTTGCCCAATCCGTTAGAGAATATTTATGAGGAGTATTCTGCAGAACTAATTGAGTCTTTTGATTCAGTTTTAGATAGTGATCTTTCACTTAGCGTTGCCAAAAGTAAAGATTTATATCAACATTTAAACATCATGCTAGGAGCAGGTTTTGATTTAACAGATGAGGAGATTGAAGAAATTTTAAATTCAAAACTGGAAAAGAATTTAGTTAGTATTTTTTAAATTCGCAGTGAATCTTTATCTAAGATTATTTTTCATAGAGCACACGATAGAATCTACTACCAACTTGCTGTCGTGAGTCGAAGTAAATATAATTTTTATCAGTCATATAGCTAGTAAAAACTCTCTCCCAAGTTGCTAAATTGTCATCACTGCTTTCTATGGTAAACTTTTTACCTTGGGGACCAGAGATTGTTAGGATCGGAAGTTTAGCATTTGGATCATATTGCATCGAAGTAGTTAGCGGGCCAGAGGTGTTTAATGTAGTTGAAGTAGTACTAAAATTAGAAAGCGAGACGCTTCTCAAGCCTCTTTTTAGAAGTGGAGATGTTCCGATAACACCCATGGCCGATAGTCCTGGCAGGTAAGTCAAGGCGCTTTCAAGTCCGGTGTTAGGATCTATTTGTGAAATTGAAAAATAATATTTGACAGTGGTACGTTTAGCCAATCCCAAGATATTAATTGAACCATCGGAGGAAGGTGAATCATATCTTTGTATACCTTGGCCCAATTGAGTTCCGACGTAAATTCTTGTGACGTAATTAGGAACAGGTGTCCAATTAATGGTTACTTCTCCTTGGTTTTGGCTTTGAATGCCAAGTCCTGTCGGAATATTTGGCACTAGATAAGGAGTTTGAACTGGTAGATTGACTGAAGGCACGCCATTTACCCCTGAGGCATTATAGGCAGTGACTATTAGGTGTAATAATGCTCCATCAGGCAAGTTTGTAAGTTTATAATCTGTCTTATTACCAACATCAATCGTGTTTGGGTAGTTCCCGATAGAAGTTCCCCACTGCACTTTGTACCCAGTGGTATTTGCGTTTATATTTGTACTACTTGGATTTGGGTCCCACGCGATATTAACCTCCGCACCACTCGCAATATGTTCGTATACTGCACTAGATAACATTATACCCACCAGCGCCATTGTTTTTTTCAGCAAATCAGAAACTTCATTACTAGATAACATTATACCCACCAGCGACATTGTTTTTTTCAGCAAATCAGAAACTTCATTTCTCTCTGGCAAAGTATTGCCACTTATTTTTGTAGTAGGAGGCAGTGGGATATTTGCTTGATCTAAGCCTACGTTATTCATTATTATAGCACTCCCTTAATGTTTGGGATTACATTAAACTTAGGATTTCGCTCTATTGAAAAGCTGATAGCAAGACTTAGTTTACTTTTTGTTCCCTTTTTTAGATTTACCAATTGATAACGAAGTTTGTATTTTCCTTTTAGTAATCCTCTGATTCTACTATTTATATTTTTAGTAATAAAAACTATTTTTTCTTTTGTTTTAATATTAGTAATTATAATTTTAAATTTTGGCTTCTCTCCTTGCAATGCTAAAAGGCTAAGAATCAGATTTCTTTTGCCGATAGTTATAACTGGCGCAGGCAGAGATGCTGGTCCATTCTTAGCGAAGCAGTCTGGGATTTTATCAGAGGACTGATCTTGGTCTAAAATTCCACAACCACAAAGTCCAGCTGTAATTTTATTAGCATCATTCGGGCATGTATCGAAACAGTCAAAAGTCCCATCGATATCGGTATCAATGTCCGCCGTTCCACAACCACAAGTTAGTGGAGCTTCTTTGCCAGGATCTGTAGAACACTGATCATTACAATCAGGCGTACCATCTAGATCTAAATCTATGTCAGGTGTTCCACAACCACACAATAGCGGAGCATTTTTTTCAGGATCTGATGAACATAAATCAAGGCAATCCGGTGTGCCATCAAGATCTTGATCGTTATCAGAAGTTCCACAGCCACATACCCCTGGGATTACCTTTAAAGGATCTTCTTGGCAACGGTCTTTGCTTGTCGCAAAGACTTGATAAAAAGCATTATTGTCGGGCAAACTATAAGCGACACTTTCTCCATTCGGACTAAGGCAGGGCTCATCACTTAATTCACTTGCAATTAAATTAATTTCATTGGTGTCTCGATCGAAGATAAAAGTTCCGCCGTTGGGCGAAGTGGCCAAGAGATTACTAGCTGGTGAATAAAAAAGAATTGAATTAGCATCACCGCTAATTTGTAAATAATCAGCATAATTATTAGCACTTTCTCCGGCGGGGTTCTTGGAAACTAAAATTGTGACTTGTTCTTGTCGATCTCTTAAGTATAGTTTATCAGGCAGACTATCAAAATCAGTATCTAATCCAAATCCAACATAGCGTCCATCTACAGAAATAGAATTTGGGCCCATCGCAATTGGCACATCCGTGCTGGCAAAGCTCTCACCGGAAGGAGCGATATTAATAATCTCCCTAGTCCCCGTGTCAATCTCCTGAACGAAGACATCAGCACTATCATTAAGATCATTGGCGATTAAATTGGAGGCATAAGATCCAAAGACAACAAATTCACCATTTCCAGAAATAGCGGGACTGCCAACGAAGCTGTGACCATTCGGGGATCCTCCTGTACTAGAATTTGTTATTCTAACGATTGAGTCTGTTTGTGTATCTCTTAAATAAATATCCGAGTAAACATCGCTATCTGTAGTAATTAAGTTCGATGCTAGAGAGAGAAATACAATCCTTTGTCCATTATCAGAGATATCTGGATAATAGGAGTCGTTATCCCCCTGAGCAAAACTAATATTTTCAGCCCCGAGGCTCACTTTTTTAATTGTGGTGGGAGATTCTCGATCGTAAATGAATACATCAATTTTACTATTGGTATCAGCCGTAACTAAGTTTGTTGCAGCAGAATGATAAACTACAAAACGGCCATCATCAGAAAGATTTGCAAATTCACTGTTACCATCTCCCGGTAAACTTGTAAGAGGGTTAGAACTGAGTAGTTCAATCGCTTGGGTTGCACGATTCTTTAAATATACTTGGTTAACATTACTTGGTGTTATCGGTCGAAGGTTTGTTGCCAGCGAATCAAAAACAACAAGGTTTCCATCACTATTCAATTGACAGCGTGTACTGGTTTCTGAGCCGCTAATTCCAGTAGCTGAGGTACTAATTTGTTCTGGAGAAGTGAAAATTACTTGAGCGTGAATGGGTTGAAGTAAGATGCTCCAAGTAATTAGAGTGTATATGATGTGTTTCATTAATTTTTCGTCACGTAAGTGGTTATATTCACCACAAATAGTTGTATTGAACAGCCTTAAAGTAAAGCTAGAATAGCAGAATAAGCGAGCTATACAAGTTGGTGAAGGAAACAATCTTTGCAATCCGAGTCCTATTTAGTAAGCTAAATCAGTATATGCTTAAACAGATCCTGTCCACGCTACTTATATCTCTAACACTAGCCAGTATAGCAAGCGCTACAGTCTGTGATGATTATCCCAATCCTTGTATAAAAAGTCAGGAATGTTCCGCCAAATCTGATTTTGTTTTTGAGGTTCTTGTTACATATCTTGATGAGGTAGATGTGATTGTTCCAGATTATGGCAAAGGGGGTTCGCAAATTGCGAAGCAAAAAACTGCCAGATTAAACATCGAAAAGTGGATTAAGGGCGAGCGGCAACATGAGCCGACGCAAATAAGTTTCCCGATAGATAAATGGTATTGTTCAGAGATTAAACCAATTTTCCCAGAGCTAGCGGTAAATAAACGCTATCGGGTATATGGAGTTCATTATCGTTCTGAAAACTATTGCTTGGCTTATTACAGCAAAGATTCTCAAGAACTTCTCTCCGAGTTAACGTCTTGTAAAACTTCTACGCGAACGGAGGGGCGATATTACTGGCTAATAGAAGTCGTAGACTAAGCTAAATTCTAAGTATGACCTTTGCCTTAAATCAGGCGCAAGGAGGAAGTTCTGATGAACACTTATCTGATATATAAAAGGTGAGTTAAAACAAATAGTCCAAACTATACTTTGTTTTTGCGAAGCAGGCAGCGAAAGTGATAAAATTAGAAGGTCGACTAGCAGAAGCTACTTTCTAAGAAATTTGTAGAAATCTCATTTAACAGGACTTCACTATTTCAATGTGATTAATATTAAAATAGTTCTGGATTAAATTTTTAATTTGATTAAAATGATCTTACCTGATCATTCAACATCTTTGTTTTTAGATTATTGAGTATATGCCGATTGTTCAAGATGGTAGTAGTATTAGTAAATTCAGATTCAGAAATTTAGGGGTTGGCCTCGCATCTTTAGGCTTGCTTCTTGTTAATACCGAAACGCAGGAAAAGCTTTCAGGAAGCGGCTCGAATTCCAAGTCTCTGAGTCTTAGTTCTAATAACATCGTATTACCTGATATTTCCAAACCATTACCTGTTGTTTCTTCCTTCCTTGAGTCAACCTTACCTGTGATTGATCATCTTAAAATTTTACATTCTACAACAGCAGGTAGTAATGAAAAATTTGCTGCTTTTCAGGTTTTACTGATGGATCCGAAAAATAATCCAACTTTATATAAATTTTTACTAACTGATGAGACTCGGCAAAATTTAATTAATGTTCCCAAAGAGTGGTCCCAGTTCTACCAAAAATTTTTAGAGCAACTTGCGCCAAGTTATCAAGTTGCTTCTAGTCAAATTGGAGGACATTTTTTTCGCTTTGCTGCAACTAATGGAACTGTAGAACTTCGAGTTCAAACAATGAAGGCTTGGTTTGATCTGGGAGGAGATTTTGGAGATTTGTCACAAGTTCACCAAGCAAATTTGTCTAATAGTAGTCGTTTAAGTGAGATAGAATCAAAATTATACCTAGAAGCCACAATGCGGATTCTAGGGGATAGTATTTTGAACAAAGTTAAGTAACTTTAATTTCCTAGCTACCACCGACAATCTTTTCCGGAAACATTAAAGGTATTAAAGGTAAGGAGTTTTTTTTCAAGAATGCTTCGTGATAAGTAATCTTTTTTTTCGGCTTCACCATTTGTTTGAATTCTGACCCCATTCCTGTCATAGTTTAAATTATGGCATTTATTTTGATGACAATACTTTGTTAATAAAAAATAAGGGTATTCTTCGCTTGGATTAAGATCTCTACTAGAGATAATTTTGATGCGGTCTTCAAGATATCCACCTATCCCCAGACTGCGACTAATTAAGTAATGGTTCGATGATTTCTCTGATAAATTTAAATTGCTATACATCTGCCAAGCCGAAGAGGATTTTAATCCAACAATTGGGCTTAGGCCATTGATTAGTACAATTGCGGGAACCAAGACCAAGCTTAATTGGGGCAATTTTAGTTGAGTGGTGGTAATTGAGCGAAATGATCTTAGAAAATGAAAAATGGCAGCAGAATATAGAATTAAGGCAAATAGTTGTCTTAAGTAGAACCAACTTCCCGTTTGATTTGTAGCAGTAATTATAATCACTAGAAAGATCGAGATGATAATTAATGATGACTTAGAGTATTTTTCGTAATCAGTATGGAAGAATTTTAAGTGATTCTGATTAATAAACAATAATACTAAGGCCATCATTGTAAATGAAAAATTGAGGAAAAATTTTTCAGCAGGTAGTAATAGAGCGGCATGAAAAAGGATTGCTAAGAGCACCCCAACTTTTCTAAACCTCGAAACTAATAGAGTTAGGGGAATAAGTAATTCCACCAGTAGAACTAAATGTGGGATGATTTTTTGCAGTGAGGTGGGGATAGTTAAGCCCATTAAGGCAAATTTTACCGCACAGCTTGTTTCATAGTTTGTAAATCCATGATTCAGTTTCCAAAACATAGCCCAGGAGTAAAAAATTATTACAGACCAGCAGGTGCTTTGGCGAAAGTTTTCCCAGAAAGTTAGCTCTGTTTCTTTTTTTAACTTAGCTAGAGTAAAATTAAAAAGGAGATTCAAATTGATCAGACTAATCAATAGCCAGTGATTGGGAACATCGGGAAGAAGAATTAATACTTGTGCTAATTGAAAGGAGGCTAGGGATAACAGGGCTGCTTTGCTAGGCTTTAGGAGGCAAAGCATAGCTGTAAAATTTATTAGGATTGCCAAGAAAAATACGGAATAATCCTGATTAACGTGAAAGTAGTAGCCCCATTGGAAATGGAATAGGTGAGCTAAGGGCCAGAGAAACCAGAAATTTAGAAATTTACTTTTCATCTTAGCTACAATTTAATCCCCCCTACCATCATCTGACAATTGCTCTAAAAATAATTAGGCAAACATCTAGAAGTTGTTTGATAGATTAGGCAAGGCATTTACGGCAAGAAATTTTGAAATCAAACAATAAACCGCTTATGACACTATGCTTATTCTTTAGAAGCAGCTGCCTGTTTTCTTACCACAGAATTTTTAATTCCATAAACAAAATACAAGAAGACTCCAAGTGCCATCCAGATAGCTAATCTATACCAACTCTCAATTGGCAGAGAATACATTAAGTATAAACAAGAAAGCACTCCTAAGATTGGAACAACTGGAACAAAAGGTGTCTTAAACGGACGATGTAAATCTGGCATTGTTTTTCTAAGCACGATTACGGCAATACAGACCAAGAGAAACGCAAAGAGTGTTCCAATGCTAACCATATGACCTAAATCAGATACTGGCACTAGTCCGGCAAAAGCAGATACAAAAATCATAAAAAAGAAATTAGTCTTCCAAGGAGTTCTAAATTTTGGATGTATTTCAGAAAATACTTTTGGTAATAAACCATCCTTAGCCATAGCGTAAAATACGCGTGATTGTCCCATGAGTAGTACCATGATCACTGAGGTATAACCGGCAAGAATTGCGAGTACAAGCAAGTCTTGTAGTTTAGTATATCCAGTAACGGCAAATGCTGTAGCGACTGGTTTTGCATTGCCTTCAAATTCTGAGTAATGAACTAAGCCAGTCATTACGTGAGAAAAAAGAACATATAAAATTGTGCAAATAACTAGTGAACCTAAAATTCCGATTGGCATATCTCGTTGGGGGTTCTTGGATTCTTGGGCAGCAGTAGACACTGCATCAAATCCGACATAAGCAAAGAAAACCACAGCAGCACCCGTGGCAATACCAGTCCAACCAAAATGCTCATAAACGCCAGTGTTTTCTGGAATGTAAGGAATGTGGTTAGCAGGATCGATATATCCCCAACCGATAATAATAAAAGTTGCCACGACAATTAATTTTAAAATTACTAGAATGTTATTGAGAATTACCGATTCTTTTGTCCCCTTAATTAATAGGAGAGAGGTACAGATAACAATAAATACTGCTGGAAGGTTAATAATTCCTCCTTCAATAACAACACCATTACTTAATTTTAATGTTTCCCAAGGAGAAACGATTAAGCTGTGGGGGAGTTCGATGCCAAATTTGGTTAAAAATTCTAATAGATACCTCGACCAACTAACCGAAACAGTTGCTGCACCTAAGGCGTATTCCAAAACTAAGTCCCAACCAATAATCCAGGCGAGGAATTCACCCATCGTAGCATAAGTATAAGTATAAGCACTTCCTGCAACTGGAATGATGGAAGCAAATTCGGAATAGCAAATTCCAGCAAAGGCACAGGCTACAGCCGCCATCATAAAGGAGATGCTTACTGCTGGCCCAGCATTTTCGGCAGCGGCAATACCAGTAAGGGAAAACAGCCCTGCGCCAATAATAACTCCAATTCCGAGGAAGACAAGATTGAATGCACCTAGCGAGCGTTTTAAAGTTCTATCCCCTTGATCCGCTGCTTCGTTTTGAAGTGATTTAAAACTTTTTCTATAGTAATTAGTCATAATTGTACTTATAAGATGAAACTAAATTTTATGGTAGAAGTTTCTTTGTGTGGATTGATATATGAAAAATATATTATATCAAGTTCAAAGCACTTGGTGCGACCCAAGGGGGGGCACAAAGGTATTAACCCTTATAAAGTTAGGTTTAATACTAGGGAAAACAAATATACTAAAACCTGATGTACGAAAAAAGCAGTACTTGTCCGGCGAAGCTTTACGCAGGTGGAAGTTTTTTCAAAGCAGCTCCGTAAATTTTAATCGTTTTTAGTATATTAGTGCTACCTCCAAAACGCACGACTACGACTCTTGACTTCATGAATACTAAAATTAAATCTTTATTAACAATAGTATTAATATTGTCACTTACATTTTTATTGTATCAAAGAGTCACTCAGCCTTGGTTACAAAGTAGAAATATTTTAAAAATAAGAGATTTTAATCCGGATGAATTTCAGCATACTCATATTGCTTGGTATTTATCAAAAGGTCATTTGCCATATCGCGACTATTTTGAGCACCACACACCTTTGTTATATTTTCAGCTCGCTCCTATCTTATCTTATTTAAAGCCAGAAATTTCCTTTGAAGCTGCTAAATCAACATTTTTATTATTGCGACAGCTAATGTCAATTTGGGTAGCCTGTATTTTTATATTAGTGATCACAATAGGCTGGGTTTGGATTGGTGGAAGACGAGGTCTTTTAGTAGGAGTTAGTGCTGCTGCAATGTTAGCAAATATGGAGTACTTCTGGAGTAAAATGATTGAGATTCGACCAGACGTGCCCGCGGTAACTTTTTATCTAGCAGCAATTTTATTGTTCTTAATTGGACTGAAAACTAGTTTTAATATTAAAAATAAACATAAAAATAAACATAATAAATTCAAATCTAGTCTAATAATACTATTTTTAGCTGGCTTCCTTATTTCGATAGCAGTTCTTCATACACAAAAGATTTTATTTGTCGGGCCTGGAATGGCTTTGTTCTGGATATGGTATGTATCAGATCCTCGCTGGGGGCTAAACTATAAAAAAAGAATATTGCAGTTTTGTTCTATAGCTTTTGGATTCTTCGTCCCGATAATTTTAATCTCGGCATACTTTGCTTATCATAACGCACTCTTTGAATTTTATTATTATAATTTAACTTTTAACTTTAATTGGCAAACAAAGTTTTATCCTTATAATTATTTAAAGGGACTATGGGAAAATAGTAATGTTACTGTTATTTTGGCTGCGATTGGATATATTATTTTGTGGATTTTCTGTGCGACTAACCTAGCAAGACAACGCAGAGATGCACTACTTTTGCTGATTGCAGGCAGTGCTTTTGCCAGCATTTGGCTTAATCCAGAACCCTATTTGCAATCCTACCAATATTTCTTACCTTTTATTGCACTTTTTGCAGCAACTTTAATAACTACAGTTATTTACAGTATCGTTCATGTAATCCTAAATACGCTTAACTATATTTTGGCGTTAAGGTCTTCCAACAAATTAATTATTAAGTTTCAAGCTGCAGAAGTACTTACTATTGTGGCAATACTACAATGCTGCTTAGTTTATTATCAGACACCGATATTAAATAGTTTGCATTTATCTAAAGTTGCAACAAATAAGCGTGCGTTAGATAAAATTGAATGGCTGATGAAAAATACCTCTGTTCAAGATTCTGTAGTTGACGACTGGCCTATGTACGGAGTATTTCGCAAACATACCTCCTATTATTGGTGTACTCATGGAGCAATACTTAGGATGTTATCTAAAGATGATATTAAAAAATATGAGGATAATTTAATTAACGGAAAATCTGCACCAACGCTGCATACTAGAGCTGGATTATTTAAAGTTATGTCGAAGGAAGCTAAAAATTATATTCAACAGAATTATACTCCGACCCGTTGGGGTTATTGGAGGCGAAATAATTAATCTAATTTCTATTTTTTATATTATTGACCAACCTTGTTAATATGACACTAGAACTATTAGAATTTATGCCTGGTAATTGCTGATAAAATTTCCAAAAACATTTAGGTCAAATGACTGAATTTGGTGGTAGTAGTTTATGGTAGAAAGGATGAAGAATTTAAAAGGAGCAATCTTAGTCTTTATTGGTGCAATTGGTTTTTCCTCTAAGGCAGTTTTAGTTAAATTGTCCTATCTCGGATCTGTTGATGCGATTACAATTCTAACTTTACGAATGCTTTTTGCTCTTCCGATTTACCTATTCGTTCTCTACTTGAATCGTCGCAGATTAAAGATTGTCAGCGGATCCCTAGCCAGTAAAGACTGGTTTAATATCCTGATTATGGGTTTTGTTGGTTACTACCTTGCAAGTATTTTCGATTTCATTGGCTTACAATATATTACAGCAAGTTTGGAGCGATTGATCTTATTTATATATCCAACTTTGGTTGTTGTTCTGTCGGCAATTTTTTTAAAGAAAAAAATTTCTTCAATTGAATGTCTCTCTTTGGGATTAACATATATTGGAATTATTATTGTCTTCTTTGAAAATTCGATTGCTACGCAAGCTAATATTTGGATTGGGACCTTCTTTGTTTTTAGTGCAGCCCTAGCATATGCCTTCTATCAAATAGGTTCCGGAGAGTTAATTCCCAAATTTGGTTCTATTAACTTTACGGCATTAGCAATGGTGATTTCTTCGGTTGCAGTTTTTATACATTTTTTATGTTTTAAAAATATTTCTAGCCTATTTGTCTCTTCCGATATCTTGTGGCTGGCATTCTATATGGCAATCATTGCAACAGTTATTCCAACTTTTTTTATAGCAGAGGGAGTTCGTATATTAGGAGCTGGTCAAGCTTCAATCGTGGCTAGTGTTGGCCCCATTTCAACAATTATACTTGCTTATATTTTCTTGGGAGAATCATTTGGCTTGCTTCAGCTTCTTGGGACAATTCTAGTTTTATCAGGTGTCCTAGTTGTAACATTGAAAAAGAATGAACCCAAAGAACACTAGTAGCGGATCTTTAAAAAAGCGGAGGTTCTCATATTATGACAGTTTTCAAATTGATGTGGAGAGGTATAATCTAGAGCTTTTAAAACTGAGATTTTAGTCAATTATCATTATTTAACTAATTTTTTGCTAGCTTCTTAACTAGATAAAAGATATTAATTTATTTAGATTAAATTAAACTTTAACTTAAAACTAATGAAAAGATTACAAAAATTAGCTCTAGCTTCAATCTTGATATTACTTATTCCGCACGTCTTAGTTGCTCAGATTTTCGAAGTTAATTATCAGAATAAAACCTATAAATGTTCCAAGACACCTCGCCAAGTTTGGATGGCAGGTAAAGTTGATAAGAAATCCAATTTTATTTTTTTTCAAAAACTAGTTAAAGCAAATAAAAAGAAATTTGAAGAGACCGGTGATGCCAAGTTTAGCCGTCTCGCTACAAAATTTATTCGTTTAAAAAAGAAAGGCAAGCTCGCTTGTAAGTCATTTTGTGGGAATGCAGTCATTGATACGGGAGAAGCCTGTGATGATGGTAATTTAAGTGATGCTGATTCTTGTAGCGTCGCCTGTTTATTGCAGCCGTTTTGTGGAGATGGGGTTACAAATCCGGGGGAAGCCTGTGACGACGGCAATACGAATAATTCGGACGCTTGTCGGAATACTTGTGTGATTCCACTTTGTGGAGATGGAATTGTTGATGCAGGGGATGAGTGCGACGATAGTAATTCTATTAACACTGATTCTTGTCGAAACAATTGTGTTGTCCCTGTTTGTGGAGATGGAATTGTCGATTCCGGCGAAGAGTGTGATGACAATTTAGACTGCAATCAATGTCTTCGAGATCTTGCCGTTGATGTCCAGACAGGTACAGATTTTTCGTGTGCACTTCTGGAATCTGGGGCAGTCCGTTGTTGGGGAAGTAACACCTATGGACAGTTAGGTTATGGGAATACTGAGATAATCGGTGATGACGAAACTCCAGCAAGCGTCGGCAATGTTCCGCTGGGAGGTAAAGCGGTCCAAATTTCTATTGCTGCAGGAGGCATTCATGCTTGTGCCCTTATGGATACTGGAAATGTTCGCTGTTGGGGATACAATGATTTTGGACAACTTGGGTACTCAAATACCAATTTAATCGGAGATAACGAAACACCAGCTAGTATAGGTGATGTGAATGTTGGCAGCACTGTTAAGCAAGTTGCCGCCGGACAGTTTCATACTTGTGCGCTGCTCACAAATGGCAATGTGCGTTGTTGGGGTTTTGGATATCTTGGATATGGAAATGGTAATAGTATTGGAGATGATGAAGATCCAGCTACAGCAGGGGACGTTAGTATTGGAGCCGAAGTAGCTGAAATTTCTGCTGGGCGCTATTTCACTTGCGCTAGATTAGTAACTGGTGGAGTTAAGTGTTGGGGTGATGGAGGCTTAGGCATTTTAGGGTATGGCAATAGCTCCTCTGTGGGGTTATCTAATTTGCCATCTGACGTTGGAACTCTTAACTTAAATAATGGAGTAGCTTCTCAAATCACATCGGGGATTCAACACTCCTGTGCCTTAATGGAAGGCTCTAATCAGATATATTGTTGGGGTCGAGGCCAAAATGGCCGCTTAGGTTATGCCAATATTAGCGACATTGGAGACGACGAAGTTCCAGCTGTGGTGAATTTTATCAATCTTGGGAACAGTGCACTTAGCGTTTCGGCTGGTTCACAGCACACATGTGCAAGAATAGCTGGAAATGATGTTATCTGTTGGGGTGATGGATCTGATGGAAAATTAGGATATGGTAATGAGACAACCTTTTCTGATAGTCAGTTTCCAAACTTTGCAGGAACCGTAAACGTTGGAGGGGAAGTTAGTAAAATTTCTGCCGGAGGTTCGCATACTTGCGCAGTATTAACGACTGGTCAGGTTCGCTGTTGGGGTTATGGCTCAGCTGGTCAACTTGGATACGGTAATACAAATAGTGTTGGGGATAATGAATTTCCATCAAGTGCGGGAAATGTACCATTATTTCTTTATTAGAAGTAATTATAGTGCCGACTGGCTTAATTCTCATATTGTACTACACTGCGCCCGTGATAAGTCACGTTTACCATTTAGTACAATATGAATTTTGATTCCTTTAATTTCCATCCTAAAATTTCAGCAGGCATAAAAGCCTTAAATTTTACAACTCCCACTCCGATTCAAGAGCAAGCCATTCCGCATTTAATTGCTAAAAAAGATTTACTTGGCATTGCTCAAACTGGGACTGGAAAAACGGCAGCATTTGTATTGCCAATTTTAGAGAGATTAATGCAACGTGCCAAAGGGAATGTTCATGGTAAAGTTCGGGCATTAATCATTGCTCCAACACGTGAGTTAGCAATTCAAATTGACGAAGTACTAAGAGAACTTGGTAGCCAACTAGATATTAAAAGTGCGCTGATTTTTGGTGGGGTTAATATCGGACCACAAATCAAAGCGCTAGATCGTGGAGTTGATGTTGTTGTTGCCTGTCCGGGAAGATTACTAGATCATATCGAAAGAAAAACAATTAATTTATCTGCAATTGAAATGTTAGTGCTAGATGAAGCCGATCAAATGTTTGATATGGGATTTCTTCCAAATATCCGACAAATTATAAAATCGCTACCCACTACTCGACAGACTATGTTGTTTTCCGCAACTATGCCAAATGACATTCGGGCACTTGCTAGTGAAGTATTAACTAAGCCGGTAACTGTAGAGGTTGGCCGAATTGCACCGCCACAAACTATTGATCATGCGCTTTACCCAGTAGCCCCACATCAAAAGAATGATTTCTTGAAAGCACTTTGTAATCAAATTGAAATTCAGTCGATGTTAATTTTCACGCGTACTAAGCATCGCGCTAAAAGACTAGCCGAACATTTAGTTAGCTCTGGTTTTTCTGTGACTTCCCTTCAAGGCAATCTTTCACAAAATAGAAGGGTGGAAGCCATGAATGGTTTCAAGGAAGGGAAATATAAAATCTTAGTAGCAACAGATATCGCGGCTAGAGGAATTGATATTTCTTCAATCTCTCATGTAATTAATTATGATATTCCCGGTACTCCAGAAACTTACACTCACCGAATTGGCAGAACTGGTCGAGCATCTCGTAGTGGCGAAGCCTATACCTTAGTTGGTAATGAAGACGCCAAGATGATTAAGGCAATAGAAAAATTACTTGGAGAACCATTGCAAAGAAGAGAACTGCAGGGGTTCACTTATGAAAAAGATATTTCTGATCCATCCACAAATCCTGCTACTGTAGCTTCCAGAAATTTTGGTGGTGGCAATAATTCTCGCGGTGGTGGCTTTAGAGGTAGAAACTCTCGTGATCGCAATCAAAGTCATTCAGCGCAACGGACAAATCGAAATAGTGGAAATCGTTAAGTATGAAACTAGGTATCTTTAGGTATCAAGCTTGGCCCAAGCCCTTTCTAATCTAAAACCAGTGCCAAATATATTTTCTATATATTCAGTAAGTTGACCTTTGCCTCGCATTTTATCCCCCTCGCAAAGTCTAATAACAATAGCATGACGTAAATCTCCCTTTTCAAGCGCAGCTGATAATTGTGAAATACAGTAACAAGCATTATTGTTTGGTGCAGCTGAATTAGAAATACTTTTAGCCCCATATTCTTTGTTTCTTCTTTGAAGTTCTTGGGAGATGGCTAAAAGGTATTCTGGCTCTGCCTTTAAAAGTCTTTGATCGAAATCAGCGATTGTTGCTAATTGATCCGCTATTTTTTCAATTGCACCAAAAAGTTTAGTAATTGTTCTTTCCACTTTTGGATATTTTTGAAAAATCTTTGGATGAAGTTGCATTTCCCGAGAGAAGATTCCTAAATCACCTACTTCTAACATTGTGGAAATTTTAAGTAGCATTAGATCATTGTCAGTAACTCTACCTCTCATCGGAATAGATTGATCGATGACGGCTGCTAATCTTTTTAGTTCTAATAATCCAATTACTTTATCCTGAAAGATTAGGGGTTCTGGGATCTGTGAGAATAAATCTAGGCGAATTAATCTTTTTGAATCTCTACTAAGATCATTTTGTAGGAGATTGTGATCGTCCTTAGCTACTCTTAATTGAGACATAATTTAAGTGTAAATAATTCAATATGAAGATACGAAGGGATAGGTTCTTAGTCAAATAAATTATCTGAAATTAATTTATTCATGATTATAGCTTGAGTTTGACGATCAGCTAGGTTAATTTGAACCCGTTTGCAATTGAAATAAATATGACTAGTTCTGATAATCCTTCCGAGTTCTGGAAAAAATGTAGTATTTGTAAAAAACCGATTGGGTATAGCAGTCTTTACTATCTTTGCAATATAAGCACTTGTCGCAATGAGCGGACTGGGATGCGGTTTTGTTCTTCTATTTGTTGGGATGCTCATTTAGGATATGTAACTCATCGTAGTGAAACTTATGCCATTGAGACTAAGTCGCCTGCTTTTGAATCTGCAAAAATCTTAGTTGAAAATAGCGAAAGAGCTCCCGTTAGAAAAATAGTTGGTGAGATGCGCAGCTCAGAAAATTCTGGTAATGCTAATTTTGATAAACCAATCGCATTTCAAGCTAATGGTATTCAGACCGACTGTTTAGTAGTTGTGTCTAAGGTAAAAAAACTGGTAAGTGATCAAGCTGATTTTAATACTAGTCAGTGTTGTATCGATCGACTCACAAAGAAAGTCATCGAAGAATGTTTAAAAGGAATTAAGAAGGCAGAGTTGGCTGGTCGTAAAACAGTTATGGGTCGAGATATCGAATAATATTCTCGAACTTAAATTTGGAAATCATTGTATCTACCAATTTTAGCTAATTCTTCCAACATCCACTGATGAGTATTTGGATAACGTTTGGCGATATTTAATTCTTCGCTCCAGTCAGTGACTTCGCGGATTGGAATATGTTGAATTTCAGTCTGGGGACGATGAATTCCACATTCATCGGGACGGTTAGATTTTGTTAAGGCTTTTTGAGCTAAATCAACTTCATCAACGGAAAACATTTCATACCAAATCCCAACAGAAGGATATTTATTAGCATCAAGTTGGTGAACAGGTAGCATGGCTTGAGACTCATGTTGAGTTACTTGCGCATTAGTTTGATCAAATAGTGGATAAACATGAATAAATCCACGATCTTTATAAAAACTTTCTTGGGCAAACGGTAAAGTATTGCGACTTTTAGATTGCGATCTCCTGTTTCCGCCGATGATGTATTCTGCTTTAGGAAGTCCAACATTAGCATCTATTAATAAACTATAAATTAAAGGAATTTTTGTTTGCTGAAAAAAGGCTGAAATCAGATTTTCTTTTAATCCTTTTCTGGGATCTTCTGTGTTCTGAATTATGACCTGACTACCGACTTGAAAATTAATAGCTTGTTTTAATTCCGAATCATTCTCAAAGTCATAGGTAAATCGTCTAAAATTTAAATCAGGATAGCGAAGTTTTAAATCTAATAAAAGTTTATAGGTTTCGACAGGATGATTTTGTAAATCTAAAAAAACAATTGGTATTTGAATTAGTTGTTCCGCTATTACTTTGGGTGAGTTTTGAATTGCCTTAGCTAAATATGCAATACTTTGAGGGGCATTACGCCCCCCTGAAGTTAATAATATCGTCCGGTCAGCTAAGCTTGCTAATTGAATTAGCCGCTCCTCGGGAGTAATAATGTCTTGCGCGATTGTATTAAGACGCTGGGCTTCTTTTGCTAAATCATGAGTAGGCAATGATGTTGAGTGGAGAATCTCTGAACTAGCTGTTGGAATAAAACGTTGTGCTGACATTTGGCCAATATAACCTAAATGATATTTCTAAACAAAAACAGTATTTACAGATACTTAACTATTAAGAATTTGCTCTAATTAATAGAATAGAGTTCCTTTAATTTTTTGAATCTATCTTCAGCTTTTGATCGTCATAACTTTAGAAATTTATTTTTTAATTATAATTTATGTCAGTCACATCCGAGCGGGGCATCCAAATAATTGCTACCGAAACATATCCAGTTGAAGCAGGCAAACTAGTAATTGCAACTTCTCGCGAACAAGGAAAGGAAGTAACTCATGTTGCCTTGTTACCTCAAGAGGTGAGCATAGCTTCAATAGTTGCGACAAAAGATGAAAGAGCGATTAACTTTCCACAACGCCATATGAATATAGATATTCCAATCGCAATAGTGACAGCAAGAGCAGCTGCGCTAGAGGCTGTCGCTAGCCTAAATGGAAATCAATCAGGTGCCCTATTAGCAAGTTTATTAAGCCAACTTCATTCTAATGGTATTAATTTCACAAAGGTTTTCCAGCGCGAAGGCCTTTGGGCAGAATATCGTCATGATTGGAAAGCTGAGATCGGTAAGGATGGCAAATTACTTTGCAGCAGAAGGTTTCATGGGTTAGATAATAATCTTGATGAAATCGATGAAACTACTTTTTTTCAATTTGAAAATGGTAAATTAGAAGAAATCTAATTAAACTTTTAGATCGCTTCAATTTAGCAATTTCATTTTTTTATAATTAAATACTTCAGTAGGATCCAAGATAGACAGACTTAAAATCTTTAATGGTTTCAAGCTTATCACGAACAAGAGTGAAGAGTGCCTAAGTGAGTAGCAGCCCTTTCTACTGATGATCACAATTTACTTTTATTCTAATTAATCCTTAATTAAAGCTATTTAAGTTGGCAATAACTCATACTTTTCGACTATTGTTTCAAAAAAGTAGTAGTATGAAGCAAATGGTTAAAACATATGTCAACTAAATTATTTCCAGATAAAATTATAACATCCCAATATGAGTTCCATGTTGTTCGTCCTGAACATTATCAGCTATTGCATCGATGGTTAAATACTCCGCATGTAGCGAAGTTCTGGGACGGAGCTGTTTCTATGTCGGAAGTGATTGGTAAATATGATCATAAAATTCATTTAAATACTGAAAGAGCATATTTTGTAAAACAGCAGCAAGATTTTATTGGTTACATTAGCGTTTATATTGCCAATAAGGTTGGCGGTGCTTGGTGGGAAGAAGAAGAGGATGGGACTCTTGGTGTTGATCTGCTGATTGGTGAGGAGTCTTTATTAGGCAAAGGTCTTGGTGCTTCATACTTAGTTGTATTTACTGATTGGTTATTAGAACAAAAAGGTGTCAAAAAAATTATTACGGATCCATCGCCTAAAAACTTAAGTGCGATTAAATCATATCAAAAAGCTGGTTTTGTTAATGCTGGATTAATCACTACTCCTGATGGAGAAGCCATGGTGTTAGAGAAAGTTAGGGGGAAATAGCATGTTTATTCCTTTAATCTTGAATTGATCTAATTTCTACCTATAAATTTAATTTATTCGCTTTAAAATAGAAAACCCCCTTTTTGGGTCAGTAATTCTGAGTGTGCTCTTATAATTTTCTCGAAATATGAATTCAAATTAGGTTAGATTCTCCTTTTGCTGGCTTTGATTGTATACTTGAAACTTTTATTAACATTAGTTCATCTTAAAGTTTACATCTATCTTCAGGATGACGCGTTTTGAAAAATTCAAGAAAATTAATCTTATCTATACTATTTTTTGTCTATGTCTTTGCAATGATAGGCATACCTAGCAGGGACTATGTAATTAGCAACGAAAAAGTCCTAAATGAAACGTACTCAATCATTTTTAAAGATAAGAATTATGATTGTTATGAAATTAATGAAAAAATCCATTTTGGAAATTTACAAGAAAAAGAAATAGGATATGTGTTTAATTCTTTAAGTAAACAATATACCAAGAGAGTTGAAATACAAAAGAACAAAGGCAACGTAAAGCAGGCCAAAAAGATTCAGAAAGAGAAGAACTTAATAGAGCAATTATGTAAAACTGCTAAGGTCGAAGCAGAAAATAAAAATGAAAGCATCTTCAGTTTAGTTGATGTAGCTAATAGTCAAATTATTAAAGTGCTAAGCGAAGGGACCTCGGTTTCCGTTAATCGCAATGATTTAAAGTTAGTAGTTAAGTATCCGATTAAGATTGGTAGTATAAAAATTGAACTGAATAAAGGAGTTTATCTCTTAGATGCGTCTCCATATGAAGTAGTGCTCGGAAAATTACCAATTGGAGAATATGAAATTAAATTAACTCCATACACCAAGGATAAAGGTTTAGGTTTCCCTGGTAGAGAGATTAGTTTTAAGTTTAGAGTCGTAGATACTTCGGTAAATACCGAATCGCCAGTGAAGCCACTACCAACACCCGATACCAATATTTTAAGCTATAAGCTCACTGTTAGTAAAAAGGGATCTGGAAAAGTAAGTGGAAATGGGATTAGCTGTGGTACTGAATGCAGCAAGAGTTATGTAAAGGGAACGAGCGTTGTATTAAGTGCATTTGCCAGTGAAGGATATCTATTTTCTGGTTGGGGCGGAGATTGTAGTGGTAATAGCTGTAGTATCATATTAAATTCTAACAAGACAGTTGTAGCTAATTTTACTCAAACAGGTCGGCTAGCTGCTCCAAATATTAAAAATCCAAACACTAGAATTGTAAATGGAAAGATTAGGGTTGAATGGGCAAATGTAACTGGAGCTAGCGGTTATTTAATTGGTGCTGTTGATCAGACTAATCCTGCCAAGGATCTAGATCTTCTATATGAAGAAAATTATACAAACACTACTTACGATTTAAGCGTTTCTGACGCAAAAAAATATAGATTCTGGGTCAGAGCTAGAAAAGCTACTTATGATCGCAATGATAATAGTACCTTTAGCGAAGTTAGTGATGTGATTTTTGACGCCCATGCTTCTCCAACTCCAACTCCGACTCCAACTTTAACTCCTACATCATCCCCAACATTACCACCCCCTGCGACTCCAACTCCACCGGCAAGTTGCAATGGATATTATGCAGAAGGTTGTAATGGAACTAATTTAACCTTGAATATCAAGAAACAGGGAAATGGAACAGTTAGTGGGACAGGTATTAATTGCGGTGCTGATTGTTCTGAAACTTTTACTTCGACAACTACAGTCAACTTGATTGCTCAGCCCGCAAGTGGTTGGGTTTTCTCAGGTTGGGGTGGAGCTTGCTCTGGGCTCAGTTGTTCGATTCAGGTCAACAGAACCAAAGAGGTAGTAGCCAATTTTAGTATTGCTGGAGGAATTGCCGCTCCTGTGATTCAGTCGTTTTCATACAAATCTGATCTTGATCAGAAAGTAGAAATTAAATGGTCGGCTGTTGAGGGAGCCGCTGGATATTTAATCCGAGTTAAAGATTTAACACAGCCGTCTGCTATTTATAATGGCTACAGTGCCAATGGACACTATGTTTATGTGGATGCCTATCCGACATCTCGGGATACTTATTACTCAGCTTCAAGTCCAAGCTTTAAGTTTCCAATTACAGATGCTCATAAATATGAATTTTGGGTGCATGCAAAAAAAAGTAGCTTTGATTACAGTGTAGGCACTAGTTACAGTGCTCAGGCATTGATTTCTTTTACTGCTCAAGCAAACAGTGCCATTAATGGAGCGTGTGGAACAAATGCTAAAGTATATTTAACTACAGAAAATCAATTTAGTGGAAACTTCTGTGCCAAAGGGACAGCATCGCCAGTCTCAGTAAATTTTCCTGCGGCTGGACAATCAGTTTCTTGGAGCTGTAATGGAAATGATGGTGGAACAAGCACTAACTGTTCTGCTTCTAGAGTTCCTGTTGGATCATGTGGTCTTGTGCCAAATGGTACAATTGAGAGAAGGATTATGAATCTGACATCTGAGGTTCCTACTGGGCAGTCATGTCAATCAGAGCAGCAAACTAGAAGCTGTAGTAATGGTAACTTTACAAACTGGAGTGGCACTTATCAATTTGATTTCTGTGAGCCTGATGGCGGAGTGAACTATTGTCCCTCAGGTACTACAGATAAAATTACACAGTACGGAATTACATGGTATTTTGACAGAGCTTATCCTTGCGGACGCTTCGCGAACGGTGACTACTGGGTGACTCCAATACAGGGAGTGAATGAGAATAAAGTAAAAATAACCAACATTGATCCAAAAACTGGAGATGGTGGGGTCAACTACAGCAATGGATCTATGATAAATTTTATGCCGGCAGAAACTCAGGGACTTTATCTGAATGGAGATGATAAAAATCCTGAAAATCTACCAAAATATGATCTAACCAAAAATATATCATTACAGTTACCAATTAAAGTAGCATCAGGAAGTTCTGTGTATTCTACCATGAATAATCCTCATACTTGGAAAGGTCATGTAAATAAAGATGGAAACTATGTCTTAGATCCAGAGGCAGAGAAGACCTGGTTTAAAGAAACTGCTGTTCTGACAGTTCTTGGTTCTGCTCCAGCAGCTGGTAGTTTCCGTCCGCCATATGCAGGCTCTGATAAAACTATAAAACCTAATTGGAAAGTTTCAGAACTTCATTATTCAGCATTGCGTAGCCTTACTATTCCTGTTCCCTCAAATGCACCTTCAATGTCTTGGTTGGAGAAAGCAACGAAACGGCCATTGATTGAAGTGGCGGCTGGGCATGTTAATTCTAACTTTAAAGCGGCATGGGCTGAAACTAAGTCTGGTGGTTATACTCGTCGAACTTATGGGCGTGAGGTAGGTCAGATAGTGGGCGGTGCTGGATTAATGTTGAACTCTAATTTATCTAATAAACAAAAAGAAAAATTAGCTATTCACATGGTTCAGTGGGGCATAGACATCTACGGACTATTACAAAACGGTATGGTTTGGGCACCTAATGGTGGGCATAATCTTGGAAGATTACTTCCATTGTTCATCGCTGGAAGATTGCTAAATGATTCAGATCTTAACAACAAGGCAAAAAATGGGTCTCCATTTCAAGATCTAACTTTTCATTTTTTCATAAGTAAAAAAGACGTTGATACTGCTCGATCTCCAGGTCGTGTTCCATATACTGATGAGATGATTGGACTTCCGGAGTATGGTTGGTCGGGACATCCTGATAATTCTTCAGCTTGGGAAGGTGGAAGTGGTTATAGATTTATTAATGGCGCAGGCGGCGCGGGAACTGTCGCAACTATCTTATTGATGGGAGGAAGGGCCCAAGTTAATCATGAGGCATATTTTAGATATTTTATCGAAAGGTATTATCCAAAGTATAGACCTGCTCCAAACTTAAATGGACCCTACTCAGGGGACGGTAACGGTATTGAATTTTTCGTCAGAGATATGTGGGATAACCATATAAGTAATAAGTAATTGATTTAGATCAAGATGCTTGGACTAAAGATTATTATTTAATTTAGGAAAATCTGATTAATCCTGTCCTAAGATAATTTCTTTATTTCAACTCTAAAATAATATAAATCTATCTAAAGATACTCAGGAAATGTTTGAATTTATTCAAAGCTAAAATCCTTGTTATCAATTTGATTACAATTCGTAAAAAGCTTTTTATACTTGCTCCACTTGTATGTATTTGACATTCTCAGGGAGTATCTAGTGATGACAAAAAATAAATTTAGTAAAAATTAAATAGGATAAATTGTTTTTGGACTCTCAATATTTACTGAAGGACTAATTTGTATTTAAATAGCATAATTATATTTGGCAAGCATAGCCAAGACTGGATGGAGGCTTTAGGTGCTGATGCCGAAGTGTGGAAATTGCTGCAAAAGGATAAATCTGTTGTCCACGTTGTTAGCAAAGAAGAATTTCCTTTGATTAATCAAAATACAATTGTAATTCCTTTACTAGAAGATCATATCTTTGATTGTCCAAAAAAATCCCTTTGCTTAATTCCAAGCGAAAGAGCATTGGCTATTTTAAGAGACAAGTTGCAATTTTCGAATTATGTCGAACGCCAAAAGCTTACAAGTTATTGTCCCCTAAAATACAAAGATCTTAATGCAGTAGAATTTCCTTGTGTTTTAAAACGTACCAATTTAAATGCAGGGTATGGAATTCGTTTAGTTTCTTCCAGTGAAGATCTATCTACGGAGTTGAAGGATGTAACCTTTCTGAATCATCCTTTCATTTTACAGAAATTTGTTCCTGGAAATATTGAGTATGTGACACATTGCATCTGTAAGAATGGTAAGATTCTTTGGGATGTTACTTATAAGTATCAGCTTGTGGACAAAAATAATATGCAGAGTCCGAAAACATTGCTTAAGGTTGCTACCTCCGATAATTTTTTAAAAGTAGCTAGAAGATTTCTTGAGCCTTTATTGTTTTCTGGTCCCTGTAATATTGATTATAAATTTAATGATCAGGGTGAGATAGTTATTTTTGAAATAAATCCTCGATTAGGTGGTTCGCTATTAAGACCTGAGTATCTAAGCGATCTAAAAGCAGCATTGGAATGTATCATTGAAACGACGACAACGCCCAAGCTAGGTTTCCTTGGATTATTTATAGGTAGATTGACTAGGCAAATATGGAGTTTGCTGCGGTGGTTAGAAGGACATAAATAGTGGACTATAGCTTAGAAAGTTGGAATCAATACGAAAATGAGATTTTAGAATTTTATAATCTAATTATTAGTTATGAAAATATTATGGACAAAGAAAATAAGCCTGAGATTATATATAGTTAGCCGATTAAAGATTAGTAAATTATCACACCATAACATTATTAAACACTAAGATAGTGAAAGAATATGCGGGCGAATTAAGTGTGGGAGTTCTTTTTTACTTTTCGCTCTTCTTGGACTTTAGTTATATAGTCACTGAGTTCCTGTAAAGTTTTAGGATCCGATTTGAGAACTAATATCGAAGGGTCACTAGGTATTCTAGATTCAAGTTTGGATTGATCAAAAAGGTCACCAAGTGCAATATTTTGTGATTCAATTTGAATATCCGACAAGTATCCTAGTAAATCAAATACTAGGTGGATAAACTCATTAGTTAATTTCTCAATGTTTTCGCATTGCACCTCGTTAGCGTGGTTTTTTACTATCTTGATGGACTCAAGTTCTCCAGTGGGCGTCGCTATAGTCTTATCAAATGGAAGAAAGTCAAAGATAGCAGAGGAATATTTAGCGTAAAATTTTCTTACCTCATCTATTTTGATATAAATTATTTTTTTAAAGACAGGATATGCACTGTTAGTAAGTTGATGCCCATCAAGTAGATCCGCAACACGGCTAGTTGTTCTGATTGCTTCATAATAAAGTTCATTAAGTTGATGTGGGCTTAAATCGGGCAATAAAGCATTTTGATTGCCCTTGATATCATTCGCATATTTCTTAATATTGACAGGTAGAAACCAAAGTTTGGCATTAAGTTCAGATAAACTACTGGAGGAAAGGGAAATTAACTCACCTAGGATCTTATGTAGATCAATTTGAATTTGTTTTTGAAACTGTTGATTTTGGAGAGTACGGTTGTCTTTAAAACCCTTATCAACTTGGTAAATAACGATAATAATTCCAACAAATATGGCAATTATTTCGATTAAATCAGAGTTAGATAAGATAGTTGTAACTGGAGTAAAGAAGCACATAATGTTGGGTACGGGGGTGATTTTTAAAAATTCAAATCTAGTGATTATCACAAATATTATGATTAATCTCCAAAAATTCAAAAATAAACTAGGATTTTCTATATTTAAATAGTTAATTTACCAGATTTAAAGAGAGGGGGGTGTAAAATCTCTAAGGTCAGTGCCCTGACACCGCTACATCTAATCTAATGCTAGTTTCCGATAGTAATCAAAATTTACTAAATTCAAAACTTTTAACAATATTCTTAAAATTAATGATTTGAAGGACTTGAAAATGTTCAAGATGATGATTACTTCAAAAATTCATCTTTTGTTTTTTAAAAAATTATCAAATGTCCTATTCAGATCAAGAGCGTAAAATACTAATTAACCAATTTTTAATTCTTAAAACACTAGATCCTAAGAATTCCGAAAAATATGACCAAGATATTGAAATATTATCAGATGGGTATGAGGTCTATTACGAATCAGTTGGTTATGAGTTATTACCTACCCTAAGCCTTGATGTTTCTAAAGAGGTTTTTGATACACTTACAGTATTTCAAGTTATTGACAATCATATTAGGGAGAATCCTGCTGATCAGGAAGTAACAAAACATTACAATGCAAAATTTCAAGGTTATGATGGTAATAACGAGACGGATCATTACCGCTTTGTCGAATTCGTAATCAATACTCAAAAGAAATACAAAGCTTTGTTTGGCCAGACTCCAAATGTTGATTTAAATAGTCACAGTGAGATGAGAGAAAAATATAAAGCAATGGTTGATACTTACAGAAGATTACATAAATTTAAAAATACGGCGATGGAATTCACAAAAGAGGAAATACTTGAAATTTTAAATGCTGAGTACTAGCTATGGATAGTAAAATTAAACATTTAGAATTTATTCAAGGAGTAGTAAATCGTCTTTCTACCAATTCATTTTTACTGAAAGGTTGGAGTGTTGTAATCATTTCGGCATTAATTGCATTAATGGAAAAGGGTGCAAGTAATTCAATTGTATTACTTGCCTTGATTCCTGCCATTGTCTTTTGGGGGCTTGATGGTTATTTCCTTTCATTAGAGCGGGCGTATCGCAAACATTATAATCGTGTAAGAACAAAGAACCCCGATGAAATTGATTTTTGTATGAATGCCAGTGATTTAAAAACTCATCTATTTGCTTCTATCTTCTCAAAGACATTAATGATCTTTCACGGCATCTTGATTGTGTCCATTGGTCTAATTGCAATTATATTTAGTACATAGGAAGAATGGCGTGAAGCGGAAATGTTTTTACAGTTTTCATTATAATCTCGATAATTGGAGAGTGGCACAGATTCGAAATATTGGCTCAGTCGATAGAAGTGCACTCCTGTTTGATAATGATTGGGAGGAGGTAAAAAGAGGAGGCAAGAGTTCCATCTCAAATTGGATTGATAATCAAATGTTAGGCTGTTCGTGCACTGTCGTTTTGATTGGTTCAGAAACTTCCCAAAGGCCTTGGGTTCTTGAGGAGATAAAAAAATCTTGGCATAGAAAGAAGGGTGTAGTTGGCATACACATACACGGGCTTAAAGATAAACAAGGAAATGTATCAGTTAAGGGTGAAAATCCCTTTGAGCTCCTTAGTTTTGATGGTGGAAAAAGCCCAATAAAATTATCTGATGTAGTTAAATGTTATGATCCTCAAGGTTATACTAGTAAGGAAAGATATGATTGGATAGCAAAATATCTTTCCTCAGCCGTAGAAGAAGCGATCAAAATTCGTAATTTGCATTGAACTATTTGATCAAACTATCTTTTAAGTTCCAAGAATCTTTTTCTAAATTGTATTGAACAATGGCAATGTAACTGCTTCTGATTTGGCCACCAAAACTATTCTGAGAATCAACAAATCCAATAACTTTGTATGAGCAGTCCTCGATTGGGGCAATCTTTGTATCTAAAATCCCTGAAAATTCAGCCGTACTAGGAGAAACAAGCTTATCTTTTAAAAAGCTTTCTGCCATTACCTTGGCTTCAATTGTTTTCTTTTTGCAAGCATTTTCAATCTTAGTATTTTCATCAATTACTACTGGTTGTCCAGGAGAACAGGCTTTAAAGACAATAAAGAATACTACAAAAACAAGAACAACAATTAATCCTTTATGCATTTTAAGCTCAGAAAGGGGTTGTTGAAGAAGCTTTTTCTTTGGTTCTGGCTTATCAGTAGTCTGTAGATCGGTGCCACATTTACTACAAAATTGGCTATTATCCAGAAGTTTATTTCCACAAGAAGAACAAAACATACTATATCCCAAAATAGAATATCCTATTTTGGGATATTAATGTGATTGAGTCAATAATTCTCTATGCAACAGCATAGGGAACTATACAAAAACTTTATTACTCTTCTCGCAGAATCAAGAAGGGCGAAGGGTATTACTCAGGCTCAGCTTGCCAAAAAGTTAGACAAACCCCAGTCCTATGTCTCGAAATTTGAATCTGGGGAAAGAAGATTAGATGTGATTGAATTTATACTAATAGCTGAATGCTTAGGCCTTTCCCCAAATACATTAATTAATAACCTAAAAAAATATAATAAAAACAAATAGTTGATTAAAACTATTACATATGAGTAACTAGTCATTGCAAAATGATTACTAGTATGTAATATAAGGGAATGGCCGAAATAAATCAATATTCATATCCAACAAATTTCATTCCAATATCTGAGGAGTTTGAGAATGCACTTCAAATTTATTACTCCAAGGTTAGTCACTCACAAAACAAATCAATCCTTGCTAGTAAAACTAAAAATTTAAAGTGTACAAAACAGAGTGCACGAGTTCTATCAAGTTGGGCAGATTGTGGAATAATTGCCAATAACAAAAGTGCTAATGACAAGGGTTGGCGAACATTCACAATGTTGGATATTCTTTGGATTGATATAGTTTCAGAGTTAAGGCTTTATGGACTATCAGTAAGCAAGCTACAGAGAAGTTATTCAAGTATGCACATTGCTCCAAATGGAAATACAGATTTTCCCCAGTTTGAAGCTACTGTGACTCTGGCTATGTTAAATAGGCCAGTTTACATATTAGTTTTTTCTGATGGGTATTGTCAGCCAATTTCTCGTACTTGTCTTTCTAATTATTATTTCATTTTCAATACTCATTCTCAGCCCTCATTTATCCTTCTAGATTTACGAAATATTGTTTCTCAATACTTTGATATAAATAGTTATCCACAAACAGAATCTGAAATGTACTCAGTTAAAATGAAAGCATCTGAAATGGAACTGTTGGCAAACCTAAGAGATCCAAAGATAAAGGATATTAATATTGTAAAAAAGAATGGAGAGATTGCTCAAATTAAGACAACAGAAAAGCCCAAAGATTTGAGAGAATTACAAAAATTAGCCAAAACAATTGCTAATTTTTCTCACGGTAGTTTTGAAGGTAAGTTAAATGATGGAGTATTAACTTATTTAGAGGTTACTAAAACAAAAAAATTTTAATAGAACGATTTTTTTATGAGTGGAGATCCCACAGTAAGAAAATTATTTAGTAATGAATGTATTTAGATAACTGATGATTGGAAGCACCAAAGTCAGGCATATTGCTTTTAAAGGCGTAGTGTCGTGGCTTTGGATAAAGAAAAATATTGTAAAAATTTAAGTATTAATGAAAGTGAACTAGAATTACTAGTATGCTCATTAAAAACTATTGCTGAACAGATCATCGATGATTATTTTTCAAACTTAAAGGCGGAGAATAGAGACGATGATTCAAAAGGCGATAATTTATTGTAGAGTTTCGAGCCAAAAACAAGTCCAAGAAGGAAATGGTCTTAGTTCTCAAGAACAGAGTTGTCGGAAATATGCACAATCAAAAAATTATGAAGTAGTGGGTGTCTTTCGAGATGGAGCAGTCTCTGGAAAAACAGAGATAAGAAAGGGATTCCAAGAGCTATTATCCTGCATTGCTTCCTATCATAGGCAAAAAATTTCTGTTGTTGTAATCGTAGATGATGTTAGTAGACTTGCAAGGCGAACCGTACTCCACTATCAATTTAAAAACATAATAGTCTCATTTAGTGGTAGGCTAGAGAGTGTATCTTTAGAACTTGAGGATACGCCAATAAACCACCTCACAGAAGGTGTACAAGTGATAATTGCTCAGTTTCAACGAGAGATGAATGCAATTCAAGTTAAAAGTAGAATGCAGGCTAGAATGGAGCAAGGTCATTGGGTGCTTCCTATTCCATTAGGATATAAGAGGATTGTAAACGAGAAGAAACATAAAATAATAGTTCCAGTTCTACCAAGTAGCGATGTAATCAAGGAGGCCTTTGAGGGACTAGTTTCTGGACGCTTTGAAAGCATATCAGATGTTCAAAATTTCTTAATTAAAAATCCTAATTTCCCCAAGAATTCCAAGGGTACTATCTATCATCAATTCACTGGAAAATTGCTTAGCAATCCACTTTATGCGGGATTTATCCATAAACCTGATTGGGGTATCAAAATGCAAAAAGGGGAACATCAAGCCATTGTGTCACCAAATATATTCTTCAAAGCCCAAGCAAAGCTAAAGCAAAAAAGTCATTTACCAAAGAGAGCAGATATTAATGAGGATTTTGTCTTGAGAGGCTTTATTTCTTGTAGCTGTTGTCGAACTTCTTTGACCGCTAGTTGGAGTAAGGGGAGAAATTGCTTACATCCGTATTATCATTGTCGAAATAAAGAATGCACTGTTTATGGTAAAAGTATTAAAAGATTTGAATTAGAAGAGAAATTCTATTCACTGTTAAGCTTCCTAAAGCCAAAAAAGGGAATTTGTGACTTGGCACAAGAAGTAATGAAAGAGGTGTGGCAAAAAAAGATTGTCGAAATCTCAAAAGAAAATAAGGTTAAAGAACAATCTCTAAAAGAGCTTGATTGTAAGATAGAGTTAATCTTTAACCAAATGACTAATTGTTCAAATTCAACTGTAATCTCAATGTATGAGAAGAAAATACTGGATTTAAATAATGAGAAAGTTAAATTGGAAGCAGATTTGCAAGTAACCGATACTAATAGATTAGATGTTGGAACCGTACTAAAGAAAATAGCAAACTATATCGGGAACCCTGATAAAATATGGGAAAAAGGAGACTTCAAAGCAAAGAGATTAATCTTAAAATTAATTTTCGCTGACAAACTATCCTTTAGCAAAGAAAGTGGATTTGGAACCGTCTTAACTACTTTAAGTTATAAAGTATTTCAGGGTTTTGGAGATCACAATAATGTAAGAGTGGAGCTAAGAGGGTTCGAACCGCTGACCTCTTTTTCCCTTTAGTGCTAGTCTCTTTTTGATATATTATAGGATAATTTTATTAAATGAATCTATAGAAAGTGTAGGGAAACTTTACAAATTATCTAAGGTTATACAATACACAACAATTCTTGTTCTTCATCGATAAGTTCAGGTGACTTATGTTTATATTTTAAGAAGTATTTCAGACCCGTCTCAAATCTATGTTGGATTAACAAAAGATTTGCGAAGGAGGATGGTGGAGCATAATTCTGGGAAGTCAAACCATACCTTTCGTTATAAACCTTGGGAAGTTGTATACGTTGAAATGTTTTCTACAAAGTTAGAAGCCTTAAAGAGAGAAGCGCAACTTAAAAGATGGTCGAGGAAGAAAAAAGATGCTTTGATTGTTGGAGATTTGAGGCGGTTAAAGAATAGTTAGATTTATATTGCCCTTCGACTCCCTTTGGTCGCTCAGGGCATTCTCCTCGTAAACATGGCTTGCCATGAGCGAGCGCTTTTGCGCGAGTCGAATGGACCTTAGCGGGGTCGAACCGCTGACCTCTTGCATGCCATGCAAGCGCTCTACCAACTGAGCTAAAGGCCCAAAACATTTGGAATGCGAATTTAAAATATGTTGAGAATTAATGCAAATGTGCAAAGTCCAATAAAAATAGAGACAAAGTAAGAAAATAAGTATACCAGTTAAGTATTGTAGAATAAGATTCCTAAGACTTACTTTAATAACTTCCATGAATTTAGATCAGATTACAACAATAATAACCCCTTACCTTTTACGAACATTTTTTACTCTCTTAATCCTGCTAATTGGTTGGCAAGTAATTAAGGTTGTAAATAAAGTATTTGCTAAGTTTTTTGATCGGTCCAAATTAGAACCTTCGCTTAAAGGCTTCTTACTTAATCTCTCTGACTTTGGACTTAAGGGGATGTTGGTTCTAATCGCAGTTGGAACATTAGGAGTTGAAATGACTTCCTTAGTGGCGTTGCTTGGAGGTGCAGGTGTAGCAATTGGTATGGCGCTCTCGGGAACTTTGCAGAACTTTGCTGGTGGATTAGTGATCCTAGCGTTTAAGCCATTTAAGGTCGGTGATTACATTGAAGCTCAAGCTTTAGGTGGTACCGTGAGGGAGATTCAGATTTTTAATACAATTTTAACTACTCCCGATAATAAAACAGTTGTTATTCCCAATGCGCAATTATCAAATCAAGCTTTGGTAAATTTTACTACGCAGGACACCAGACGTGTAGATCTAACATTTAGTATCTCATATCAAGATGATATTAGTATTGCTAAGAATCTTTTGCAGGAGTTAGTTAGTAGTGATTCGCGTGTTATCAAAGATCTAAACAATCAAATAATAGTCGGGCAACTTTCGGAAAGTGCGGTTAACATTCATGTACGTACTTGGGTTTTAAATGGAGATTATTGGGATTTCTATTTTGATTTAGTGGAGAAAGTGAAAACAAGTTTTGATAAGAATGGTATTACCATCCCAGTCGCACAAAGACTGGTGTCCATCGCTAATCCGATTCCCAAATAATTAACGAAGTTGTTGGCAAAGTTTAACTAAAAAATCGTCACGTAACAATTCTGTAACTCCCATTTTTTCCAAAAACGGATTTTGAACTTGGCAATCAAACCAAGGTATTTGATGGGATTTTAAATCTGCTACTAAATGATATAGGGCTAATTTAGAAGCATTGTCAGTCAGGTGAAACATAGATTCCGCAGCAAAATAATTTTTGATTCGGACACCATAGACTCCGCCCACAAGTTTTGAGTCTTGATAAATCTCAAAAGAATCAGCATAGCCTGCTAAATGTAAATCAATGTAAGCTTTGATCATTCGTTTTGTAATCCAGGTTCCAGGTTGCCCGGCACGAGGGACTCTGGCGCAGTTACTAATCACAGAAGCAAAGTCTTTGTTTTTATAAAACTGATAATTCTGTTTGTTGATAACTCGGCACAAGCTTTTACTAATATGAAAATTTTCCACTTCTAATATTGCCCGAATTGGTGGAGCAAACCAGAGAAGTTCAAACTGATCATGGGGCCAGGGGAAGATTCCACTTTGATAGGCAAGCAAAAGGGATTCGATCTCTAGGTCGCCACCAAATGCTAAGAGCCCATGCTCGTCAGCAGTTTCTAGCGGCGGAAATGCGATAATAGCCATAGTAAGTTGATGGGCTTTTCAAATCCTGGATTTCCACCTTCGCTGAAATTACGGCGAATAAGTCGGAAAAGAGGCGTCCAGGTTAAATGCCTATAAAAAAATAGAGATGGTAAACCTAAGCGAAATTTAAAATAGTATTAAACTATATAGGTTTACTATCGAATTCATTAATTACTTCCCTTAGTTTTCGATAACAATTGTTCCTGCAACATAATCATGTAATGCTTTTTTGTCAGGATCAATAAATGGTGTTAGGTATTGCACAATCGAAATTAGCGTAACTAATATGGAGAGGGAAGATGAAATTGAGGCAGAAGCATAAAAGGTAGCAATCATGGCTAATAAGTTTAAGCCAGATTTACAGACCCAATCACGCAATATGCCATTAAGAAGATTTAGTTTTTTACCAGATTTTTGATTAATAATTGTAATTCCAAGACAAAGTTTACCAATAGTTGTTCCAAAATATTGAAACATTAAACCTATGTAAATAATAGATAAAAGATTAATACCAACTACTAGTTGAATTGCAATTTTAATTAATAGATCCTTTTTGGGTGTTAAAATTAGATTTCCAAGTTGTTCCAGCATCGGTAGATGCGGACTGAGATTTATAGAGAGTACAAAGTAAACCACAATTCCGATGATTACCATCCAAATTAAACTTTCCACCGTTAGTGCCGAGGCACGCTGGCCAATAGTTGCGAGTTTAATTGAGCTATTAGAAAGTTGATAATTTTTAATGCTCGCTTCCGCACAATTTAAACATATCTTGGAGCCTGGTAGGGATTCCATTCCACATTGCAAACAAGACATATCTTAGGGTTTAATTGTTAATGTTATTGGAATACTTGATTCAAATATTTTGTAAATTATGATAGTATTAATAAGCTTAAGTGTAAATTATCCTAGTCAGATATGATACAGCTAAACTAGCAAAGGGCTTTCGCTCGAACGCCGACTCTCTTAGAATAGGAAAAATGGGAAATAAGACAAAAACAAAGACTGACTTTGATGGTGAGGTTGCCGTCATTGACAAAATTGACTTGGTAGAGCCAAAAATGTTTAAGGTTTTATTATTAAACGACGACTATACCAGCATGGATTTTGTAGTGGATGTTTTAGAAACAATTTTTAATAAGAATCCGTCTGAAGCTGTTCAAATTATGATGAAAATTCACAAAGAGGGGCAGGGGCTCTGTGGGATTTATGCTAGAGAGATTGCCGATACAAAAGTTCGCCAAGTACACTTCATGGCTGAGGCACATGATTATCCTTTAAAAGCAAAAATGGAGGAAGTTTAAATGTTTAGTACTGAATTTGCATACTTGTTAGAAGCAGCCTACAAGGAGGCTTCCAGTCGAAAGCACCAGTACTTTTGTTTAGAGCATATTTTGTTTGCCCTGATTCACAATGATAATGTACGTGATATTATTATTCAAGCAGGTGGGGATGTAGATAGCTTAAAAGCAGATTTAGAAAAATATTTTGATGAAAACATTGAAACTGTAATTATTGGAAATGATCTAAAAGAATTAGAAGTTGAGGAGATTGCTCCAATTCAAACAACAGCAGTACAGAATGTTTTAGAGCGGGCAATTATCCAAATGCGGGCTGCCGGAAAAACTTTAGTTACCGAGAAAGAAGTACTTGTTCAAATTTTAGATGAGCCAGATTCACATGCGGCATATTATTTAAAGAAACAAGGATTAACTAAGATTGCTTTAATCCATTATATTACTCATGGAATTAGTAAACTGCCATTATTTGATAATTCTGATAAGCAGTTGATCGTGCGGGAAAAAAATAAGAAACAAGAAAAATCAGCAGGTAAGTATTTGCAACTTTACACCGAGAACCTAACTGATGCAGCAAAGAAAGGTGAATTGGATCCGGTAATCGGAAGAGATTCAGAAATTCAACGAATGATTCAAATTCTAAGCCGTAGGCAAAAAAACAATCCAGTTTTAATCGGAGACCCTGGTGTTGGCAAAACTGCCATGGCGGCGGGATTAGCGCAGAAAATTATTCGCGGTGAGGTTCCTGATGTTTTGAAAAAGTCAGAGCTTTTTGTTTTAGAAGTTGGAACTTTAATTGCCGGGACAAAATTTCGTGGGGAATTAGAAGAGCGATTGCAGATGATCTTAAAAGATCTGTCCGAGCTACCAAACCCGATTCTATTTATTGATGAAATTCATACTTTAGTTGGCGCTGGTTCAACTGGCGCTGGTTCACTTGATGCTGCAAATTTATTAAAACCTGCTTTAGCCAAGGGTATTTTGCGATGTATCGGTAGTACTACACATGATGAGTTTAAAAAAAGCTTCGAGAAAGACCGAGCATTAAATCGTAGATTTTCAAAGATTAATTTAAAGGAGCCCAGTGTTCCCGAAACAGTCGAGATTTTAAAGGGCCTGAAGAAGCATTTCGAGGAATATCATAATGTAAGATTTAGTGAGGTAGCAATTGAAGCGGCAGCCAAACTTTCTGCTAAACATATTAATGATCGTTTTTTACCTGATAAGGCAATTGATGTTTTAGATGAAGCGGCCGCTAATAATAATTTGTTACCACTGAAGAAACGTAGGGCAATTATTGGCGAAAAAGAAATTGCCAGTGTTGTTTCGATGATTGCTGGCGTTCCAGTTGATGTTCCAGACGATCAAGATTCTGATCATTTAGCTAATATTGAAATTTGTTTAAAAGAACGAGTCTTTGGGCAAAACGATGCAGTTGATGCAGTTTGTAAAGCAATAAAACGGAGCCGTGCAAGTTTACAAGACGATCGCAAACCAATCGGGTCATTTTTGTTTGCTGGACCTACAGGTGTCGGAAAAACTGAATTAGCAAAAGAATTAGCAAATGTTCTGAAAGTTCCATTTCAGCGTTTTGATATGAGTGAATACATGGAAAAGCATGCAGTTGCTAGGCTTGTTGGGGCTCCTCCGGGATATGTTGGTTATGATGAAGGTGGGATATTAACCGATTTGGTCCGCAAACAACCATACGCTGTAATTTTATTAGATGAGATTGAAAAAGCACATTATGATGTCTTTAATATCCTCTTACAAATTATGGATGATGCAACATTAACTGATGCGCAAGGTCGCAAAGCTGATTTTAGAAATTGTATTTTAATTATGACCAGCAATGTTGGGTCAGAAAGTTCAAATGCTCTTGGTTTTGGTAATTCGCAATTTAATTCAAAAAGAGAACAGGCCGTAAAGCAAATGTTTCGTCCTGAATTTAGAAATAGACTAGATGAAACTATCTACTTCCAAGCCTTACCAACAGAGGTTGTCTTACATATTGTGGATAAGTTTGTTGCGGACTTGGCAATTAAATTAATTGAGAAGAAAATTAAATTACATTTAAGTGCCCAAGCTCGCAAGTACCTAGCGGGCAAAGGTTTCGATCTACAACTTGGGGCTCGCCCAATGCGTCGCTTAATTCAAAAAGAGATTAAGGATGCACTAGCTGATGAGATACTTTTTGGGAAACTTAAAAAAGGCGGAGAAGTTAAGATTGACTGTGAAGAAGATCAACTAATTTTCCAATTTTATTAATAGCGAATCTAAACAAGGTTTATCCTAAGGGGAATTATTTTTTGAGACTCGAGCTTTACCTTAAATCTTGAAATACTGTCACGCCAAAGCTTTAGCGGTGTCGGATATCCAGTTCAAATTCCTAAAAAAACTATTATAGTTAAGCCAACAGGCTTTTCAAAATTTTTTCGAATATTCTGTCTTAGATTTACTATCGAAAGCAAAATCGCCATGATTATGATTATGACAAAAAGTAATTTCCTGTGGAAATTACTTTTGACGACTTGTCCCTTTCTTCAGTATAGTAACTTCATATGAATCAGCCAATCACAAAGACAAAAGCACAACTTGCCACCAAGGCTGGAATAAAAAGTACCTTCATTGGAATAGCTGTAAATGCCTGTCTGGCTTTTGTCAAAGCATTAGCAGGTATTTTTGGAAACTCCTATGCCTTGATTGCGGATGCTATTGAATCACTAGCAGACGTGTTTAGTTCTCTGATTGTTTTGCTTGGCTTAATTCTTGCTGTTAAACCAGCGGATCGGAACCATCCCTATGGTCATGGTAAGATTGAACCATTAGCTTCAGTTCTAGTTGCTTTAAGTTTAATTGCCGCAGCTATCTTGATTGCAGTTGAAAGTATTCAGGCAATTAATACTCCACATCAATCACCGGCATCATTTACTTTGATTGTCTTAGTTGCGGTAATTGCTATTAAAGAAACATTATTTCGCTATGTAATTAAAGTCGGAAACGAGATGGAGAGCTTAGTGGTTAAATCTGATGCTTGGCATCATCGAAGTGATGCGATTACATCTCTGGCAGCTTTTATTGGAATTTCGATTGCAATTATTGGAGGGCCAGGTTACGAAATGGCGGATGATTTTGCTGCATTATTAGCAGCTGGTATTATTTCTATTAACGCTTTCATAGTTTTAAAACCGGCACTGTTTGAATTGATCGATACGGCACCTGACCCTCGACTTTTAATTGAGATTCGCCAGATTGCAGAATCCGTGGAAGATGTTCTTGGAACGGATCAGGGCTATGTGCGAAAAGTAGGCTTTGACTACTATGTTGATTTAGATATCCTCTGTGATCCAGAATTTTCTATCCGAAAAGGGCATGAAATTGCCCACAATGTTGTCGATACTATTCAGGGGAAATTACCACAAATTACCAAGGTTTTAATTCATGTTGAGCCAGTAGATGATTATGGCTGGCGTTCCAGAAAGCAAAAAGAATAAAGTTGAATGTTTTTTAAGAATGATATTTTCTAGGGCAGCTAAATATTTTTTTTGGACTGCCAGTCCTTATTTAGTTAACATTTACCCCTGCGTGATCCCCTAAGGTCTGCTTAAGTGCTTGGCACTTAATGTATCTCGCTGGCTTTTGCAAAATATTAAAATCAGCTAGCATCTGCGGTGATTAGATTTGATAATATAGTAAGTTCAGCAAGTAATTTCCAATAGGAATTACTTGCTGGGGCTTACTATCCCCCACAAGCGTTATAAAATCATACGGTTATGACAAAAATCACAAAACTAACTTTTGAATATTCGGATATTAGTTTTTGTCATAACTATAATCTCCACAAAGCTAAATTCAATTTTTAAGAACTTTCTATGTCTGACCAAAGAACTATTAAAACGCCGGAACGTAAATATTTGCCAAAAGATTTTAAGATTACAACCTGGGTTGAATTAAAACAATATTTTGATCTTTTAACTACAAGAGAAATTTCATCATTAGAAATGTTAAGAAGATGGTTTCAAGATCGTAGTGAACTAGAGTCGGTAATATCTGAAGACTTTGCCTGGCGTTACATAAAGATGACCTGTTTCACAGAAGATAAAGCTTATCGGGAAAGTTATCAATATTTCGTAGAGCAGATACAACCAGAAATTGCCCCATACTCAGATGCTTTAAATAAGAAATGTGTTGAATCCCAATTTATTGATCAGCTATCAAAATTTCCGGGCTATGATCTTTTGGTTCGTAATATTAAAAATGAAATTGAAATTTTTCGTGATAAAAACATTCCTCTGTTTACTGATATAACTACGGAAGCTCAAAAATACGGACAATTGATTGGGGCAATGGTAGTGGAGATTGATGGAAAGACTATGACGATGCCTCAGGCGGGTGTCTTATTGATGGATCTTGATAGGGAAATGAGAGAGAACGTTTATAGGCAAATTTCAGAACGGAGGTTGGTGGATCGACAAGAATTAGATTTACTATTTTCAAAGTTAGTTACTCTTCGTCAGCAGATTGCGGAAAATGCTGGCTTTGCTAACTTCCGTGATTATAAATTTAAAGCTTTAGCACGATTTGATTATACCCCTGATGATTGTTTTAAATTTCACCAAGCGATTTCTACCCGAGTAGTGCCACTTTTAAATTTCTTTGCTAGTAATCGTCAAAAGAAATTAGGATTAAGTGAGTTGCGACCATGGGATAAAATTGTTGATCTAGAAGGACGCGAGGCCTTAAAGGCGTTTACCGATGGCCAAGATTTAACCACCAAAGGGATTGAAGTTTTTAAAAGAATAGATCCGTTTTTAGGTGAATGTTTAGGCACGATGCGTGAAATCGGTCATTTAGATTTGGAATCTCGTCCAGGAAAGGCTCCTGGAGGATATAATTATCCTCTTGCTGAAATTGGCGTGCCATTTATTTTTATGAATGCCACGTCGACGTTACGGGATTTAGTTACGTTTATGCACGAAGGCGGGCATGCTATTCACAGCTTTGTTACTAAGGATCTAGAATTGCAAGATTTCAAATCCACTCCATCGGAGGTTGCCGAGTTAGCTTCAATGGCTATGGAATTAATTTCCATGGATCACTGGGATGTCTTTTTTAAAGATCAAGAAACATTAAAGCGTGCCAAACGCGAACACTTAGAAAGTTTAATTGACACACTACCTTGGGTAGCATTGATCGATAAATATCAACATTGGATTTATGAAAATCCAAATCATTCCTTAATTGAGCGTAAGCAGAATTGGGAAAGAATATTGTCTGAATTTAGTGATACAATTACCAATTGGGACGGCTTAGCTGATCAAAAGAATTACCTTTGGCAGAAACAGTTACATTTATATGAGGTTCCATTTTATTATATCGAATATGGAATGGCTCAATTAGGAGCAATTGCTGTTTGGAGAAACTATAAGGTAGATAAAAAATCAGGCTTAGCTGCATACTTAAAAGCATTGTCTTTAGGGCAATTGCAAAGTATTCCTCAGATCTATCAAGCTGCTGGGATTAAGTTTGATTTTAGTGAGACTTATATTGGTGAGTTAATGGATTTCTTAAAGGTGGAATTAGAAAAGCTGGGAGACTGAAGCAAGTAATTAGCTTGAAAATTATTATCCCTGTTCATTTTTTATGTGGAGGAAATGATTTATTATCTCCTTTAAAAGGTACGAAAAAATATTGTTGAGCACTATGAAATTTTGCAATAAATGTCTTGGTATCTTGACGCGACCAGAAGCATTGTTTGAGGTTTTTAAATCGTTCCGAATTTTTACTTCTTACTTTTATTACTGCTATCCTTTTATTTTGGATATTAAATAGAGGAACGGCGGGTATTTCTAAACCAGGAATTGGGGCACGTCCAAGCTCAGAATTAAGCATATAGGGCAACAAGAGATAGTCACGTTTATAAATTGCAAAGTTGTTCTCATTACAGGATTCTGCGATACTTCCATATAAGTCATCAAGGTATTGATATCTTAAGCGATATCCAGAAAATTGCTGATAAGAGACAAATAATTGCCAAAAAACAATAAACACAATAGCAATTTTTTTTATAATACCGGAAGGTAAATGTATTATTGGTAATGCCACAAATCCACCAAATGCTATTACCCAGAATGATTGATATCGAACCCCAAAAAATGGCCAGCCCATATAGGGAGCAAAGCTATGAAATACTGTGATCGTAATAATAGATAAGCAAAGTATAAGTACAAGAATTTTGTATTGCTTAAGCTTAGTGAATGCAATTACCAATCCTAATATCCCAAGTAATGGATAGATATAGCCACTAAAGACAATATACCAATTGAGAAATAAATCTCCAGTTCGTAATTTTAAACCTTCTAAATACCAAGTTAAATAACTTAGTAGTTCATACTTTCCCTTTAATAGACCTAATAATGTAAAATCATTATGGCCGTATAGACTAAGCTGATAAATACCAGAAATTAAGTGATTATAGTTTAGGAGGATTAATCCACCAATTATGAATCCGCAGAAAGAATAAGCTAAAATTTTCCAAGCTTTAAAGATTATTGATATAATTACAACAATAACCAGTAAGCAGATTGAATCAGTGATTCGAGTTAACACTAAAATACAAAATGCAAAAATTAATAAACTATAAAAATTACATTTCTCTCTATAGATCCAGTGTAGTAAGAGATAAATCACTAATAGAAAAATTGCCTGCGTTAGTGTGTGTGGATAGTAGCTTTGTGCATAGCCCCAAAAGATAGGATTTAATAGTAGCAGTAGTGAAGAAAATAAAGTCATCTGAAGGGACATGAATCTCCTCAAAATGCAATAAAATAATGTTACCGTAAGTGCTCCCAATAAGGGATTAACCCAGGTTTCTATGCCAAATAATTTACCAAGAGCTAGAAAAGCAGAGAAACCAGGAGGGTATTTCGAGGCAAAATGATTATGGTTCTTGTAAGCATGGAAATCGATCTCTGGGAGGTAATATTTTTTTTCAGTGACTATTTGATTTGTTAAAAAGCGATCGGCTTGTGTAACATATTGAAATTCGTCTCCACTTAATACATAACCTTTTGAGAGGAGGTTTGAAATGTTGATTAGAAAAAGAGCTGAAATTAAAAATACACAGAATACGCTTATTTGATTAAGACATCGGAGATTAGCCTTATTATTTAAATGAAGATTATTCATCTTTAATTGGCGATATTTAAAATTACTATTTAAAATTTAGTTATCTAATAGTAGTTAAAATTATTATAGAACGAATTGAATTTATTGGCTCGCTCTAAAAATTGCAAACAATATATTCTTTAATATATATTGATTTGAATTGTGTAAGAAAGTTATTGGCTAATAAATTTTTGGCAAGACTCCTCAAGTTTATTTTTTAAATTCTGAAGAATACCTTGATCCGCATTTGAAATTAGTTCCTTAAATCTTCCATTTCTAGAGGCTATCAAAAAATCATCAATAGAGTGAGCTTGTAATAACTTTTCATAGCCTTTTAAACGATAATCTCTGTGATTAGTAGAGATCAAAATTACATCTGTGCCAAAGGCTATACATGGTAAGGCGACATGTAATCTGGATGTAATGACTAAAGAAGCAGTTTGATAAATCGATAGATTATTACGAGCAATAGTAAAGCGTTTTTCAAGATTTGAAGAACAATTAAGATGAGTGAGTCTTGTGGCATTCCGTCTGATAGCTTTTGGTATTTTGTACCATAGATCAGGTTGATAGTTTGTGAAGGGAAATGGTCCAAAAGGATCAACAAATACAATCTCATCAGTGCGAGGTTTTGAGCTTTGAGGCAAGGTTAAGGTAAGACAACCTGAAAAATATGATGGTACTCCGATCGCATCGAATGCCTCTTTTGTCGTTTGGTCGCGGCACCCAATTGGAATATGGGGCTGATAATATTCGGCATATTTCTGATCAGAACAACTTCCCACAGCACCGGGACCAAAGAGTCGATCCGAGAGCCACTCCATTTTGTTACTAGCTTTGGCTATTCTAGCATGAAAGGAAAGGAATAGCGGGTCTATATTTTGGTGTGGTGGCCAAAATCGCATGTTATGCATAAACCAACCATTCATAATTACGCGAGTGTGTGGAGCAACAACAGCCTGTGAGATTTTATCACGATGAATATAGAAATCAATTTTGGGTAGATAACGCATGGCCGCTAAGCTTTGGATATCGTCACCCAGATTTCCTCCAAATTTTGTAATTAATAAACCGTAACTCATTTATAGATCGCAAGATATACTGGAAAAAGTTTAAATGATAGATATAATCGTGGTCAGTTGTTGGTGTCGATTCTTAGTTATGCTCATCCTAAAGTTCTAGTCAACTAAACTTGTTTTTGATAAGTTTAATATCAGTTTAGTTACTCTCCAGATTCGTTATGACAATTAAAATGCTCCAGTGTTTTCTGCGAACACATAGTTCTAAGTTTTTTATTTTCGCACTAGCTATTTTAATTATTCTTGGTTCATACCTAAGAATTTATGGGATTAAGGATTATGGTTTGGGACTAGATGACATCAGACATATAGATCTGTCATTAGGGAGCCCATGGAACATTATTATAAATTCTTATTTTGATGCGCATCCTCCGCTTAGAAACCTAATTCTGAATGTTATTTTAAGATCCTCTGATAGTATCTACCTTTCGCGATTAATTGCTTTATTGCCAGGTGTTATTCTAATTCCAGCTTTCTATTTTTTTATTGTAAATATTTACAGTAGTAGGATTGCAGGTCTCACTGGTGCTACAATTATTACATTCAGTAATTTGTTTATTTCTACGTCTCAGGGGACCCGCCCCTATATGCTGGCAGCAATAATTTTGATTTTATATCTCTACTACTGGATCTCGATAATTAGATCCGAGCGCAATAGAGATTTCTTGATGTTTTTAATTTCGGGCTTCCTCCTATTCTTTACAGATTATGGAGTGATTGGGATAGTTCTTAGTATTTCGCTGATTGGATTTTGTCAGCTATTGTATCGTGGAAGGATAAAGTCAGCCATGATCTGGGCATCAATTTGCATTGCTCAGCTAGGTCTATTTTTAATTCAAATTTATTTAGTCTATCAGAAATCTCATTATCGGCCAGAAAGTTCGGCATATATACGAGATTACCTGAGTCTGAATATGGAATCGCTGATTAAGACTACTGGACGTGTTTTTCAAGTGAATCTAAGCAATTCCTACGATACACCCTTTGTCATTTTGTTCCTGTTTGTTTCTGGTATAATTTTCAGTTTTTGGAAAAAGGAGTGGAGGACCCTAGCGCTTGCTTTAATTCCTTTGACTACTTACGTTTTGATGGCACAATTTGAACTCTACCCACTATACCCAGGGAGGCATACGGCGCTTTTTTCAATAATATTATTGATAATCATCTGTTACTCAATAAAGCGTTTTGTGGAGTTTGATTTAATTTTACTAAAACTGATTTCACTAATCTTAATGATTGCTCTGTTTTTCAACTTGGAGTCTCCTCGGATCTCGTTTGTCAATCCTGAAAAATTTAATATAAAAAATTCTGATTTTTTTGAGGTGGGACTTACAAGTCAAAGCTTTAGTATGATATCAGATTTAATTAATGCTAAAAATCCTCCAATAGATTTAATAATTACATCGACTTTTATGGAAGATTTCTTCCAAAAGAATCAGTTTCTTGCACCAGAATTTTTCCAATTATACCAAGAAATTCCCAAATTTTACTGTCAAATAGATCTTTTCCAACTAAGTACAAAAAAAGGAGTAAAGATTTGTATTGATCAACTTGCTAATTCGGAAGGAAGTAGTGCTATTGGAAAAAGGTATGCTTATCTGATGAGTTCATTTTTCCCTACGTTTTGGGAAATGCCACTTGAGTCTATTTCCTTTTCCCGGATTGATGTAAGTAAGAATTTGTTTGTTTTTAGTTTCAAATTTGTTGATGGGTCTGGCTAGTTCATAAGCATATTTCATTCAAGCTTTTGGTTAGGTTTAATTACAGTAATCTCATGATGTAATTTTCCCAAAAAAGTTTTTTGGATTTTATTCTAGTAATCGTAATGATGCAACTTTAGAAGTTACTGTTTTTAGGATGGTATTACTGAGAAGACAACAACCCAGAGAACTATTTTATCATTCTGACAGGGGTAGTATTTATGCTAGTCATGATTTTAAATAGTATTCAACCTAGTATGAGTCGAAGCGGCAATTGCTATGACAATGCAGTAGCAGAAAGTTTCTTCCATACTTTATAGGTTGAACTTGTTGATAGAAACAGATACAAATTAAGATTATCTGCCGCTGTTAGTATTAGGCAGTGGATAGAAAGATTCTACAATGCAAAATGAATGCATTCTGACATTAGCTATTGGTCCCAACGAATTTAAGAAATTAACTCAAATTGTACATTAACTCAAATGGTGAAAATTTGGGGCAAGCTCAGATAGGATTTATTATTTAATCAACCCTGGATTAATATGCATACTTTATTTCATCAGACATATAACAGGGTAATAAAGAAAGACACGTTTCTAATTTTTTTAATTTTTGTTTTATCACGGTTTATCTATTCTATTTACTTTAATCTTAATTTCGATAGTCAAACAATTGATTATTATTGGCAGTATTTAGACCCCAAACTTTTACGGGAAGATTTATTGCGCAGTATCTTTTACCTTCATCAGCAACCTCCTTTATTTAATCTTTACCTAGGATTAGTTTTAAAGTTGTTCCCCATCAATTACGCTATTGCTTTCCAATTAAGCTTTCACCTATTAGGTCTATTTTTCTCACTCTATCTTTTTCAGTTGATGAAGCAAATTGGCGTTAAACGCTATATAGCACTTGGCTTGGCGGTGATTTTTATTGTTTCACCAACAACATTAATCTATGAAAGTTGGCTTTTTTATTCATATCCTGCTGCCTTTTTGTTGTGTGCTAGTGCATACTATTTAGTAGTTTTTCTAAGATATAGAAAATGGAAAGATGTTTTTGGCTTTTATTTTATGCTCACAATATTAATTCTCACTCGAGCTACATTTAGAGTGGAAATATTATGTTTTTTCTTTTTAGTTCTCCTAGTATTGTGTAAGAACGATCGAAAGATAATTTTACAGACATTTATTCTGCCATTTATTATATTAACGCTATATTCGATCAAACAATATGTCATTTTTGATAAGATACATCCAAGCACTTCATATCTAGGACGTAATATCCCATCTAGGGTAGTTAAATTTTTATCGAAAGAGGAGCGCGATAATTTATCGAAGTTGAATGTTTTGCCTTCATTTTTTTTTCACAGCCCTCATTATGAGATATCAAGATATTCAAGCGAAATGTTACTAACTAAAACTGGTATCCCGGCTTTAGACCAAGAGTTTAAAAGCACGGGCAAAAAAAATTTTAATCATCTAGGATATTTAGAAATTTCTGATTCATTTATGGATGGGTTTTTTGAGGTAATGAAACACTACCCAATGGCTTATCTTAAGAGCTTCATAATAACAAAAAAATACTTTTATCCTGCTAGTAAGGATTTTCATGCAAGAAAGGCTAATGAAAATAATTTTGTTAGCATATTATCAGATCACTATGATCGTTTATTTCTACTTAAAGCAGACTCCTCAGATATTTCTTGGGCATTGCTTTTTGGCCTACCCATATTAATCATATTTGGAAGTATCAAAGCATTATATGTTTATATAAAAGATCCCCATAATCTGATTTGTTGGCTGACTTTATGCTTCATAATTTTTAATATTTTATACGTTACAGTTATTACAGCAGGTGTATCTACAGACGATTTTAATCGCTATCGTTTCGAGATTGATTTTTTGTATCTTACTTTGCTAGGAATATTAATTTCCAATATATTTGATGTTTTAAAAAAATATAAAAACTATTTTAGAAAATTTTTTGATAATCAAAGATCCATGAATGTGGCGATAAATTATTAAATTAAGATCCAATTGTCACTTAAGTCATTGTGCTTCATATAGCAGGCGACAAGTTATATAAAGTTACTTTTCAATGTCGCCTAGTATCAAATAGATATCAGAAACTAAACAAGTATAATAAAGTCTTTTATCGTCAATAAATATCGTATATATTATATTCTTGAGTAGTAAGATTTTAAGTAAGTGAGTTGCGCCCTTCGTCATAACCACAAACAGAAAAATAATTATTTTTATCTTTTTTCAATTTAAGCAATGAGTACTGCCACAATTTTTGTAACTGGACATCGTGGCCTTGTAGGCTCGGCACTTATCAGAAGATTGACGGGACTAGGGGACTATAATCTCCTAGTGCGTACCCATCAAGAATTAGATTTAATAAATCAATCGGCTGTTAATGACTTTTTTGCAAATAATCAGATAGATTATGTATTTTTAGCAGCAGCCAAGGTCGGCGGAATTCTTTATAATTCTCAGTATCAAGCAGACTTTCTCTATGAAAACATGATGATCGCAGGGAATGTGATCAAAGCTGCGCATGAATTTAATATTAAAAAATTAATCTATTTAGGAAGCTCATGTATTTATCCAAAACATGCGCCGCAACCGATAAAAGAGGAATGTCTCTTAGCTGGCCCGCTAGAGCCGACAAATGAAGGATATGCAATTGCCAAGATCGCCGGACTTAAACTTTGCGAGAAATTTAGATTGCAGTATGGAAAAGATTTTGTTGCCGTGATGCCAACAAATCTTTACGGACCGGGAGATAATTACCACCCAGAACATTCACATGTAATTCCAGGCTTATTAAATCGCTTACATCATGCTAAGATTAATAATTTACCCGAAGTTGAAATTTGGGGTTCAGGTGCTCCGCGGCGTGAATTTTTACATGTTGATGATTTAGCTGAAGCGCTAATTTTGTTACTTAAAACTGATACTAAAAACTTTATACCTGATACCGCCTTTCATTCTATTATTAATATTGGATCAGGCGTTGATATTGAAATAAAAGAATTAGCATTGTTAATAAAAAAGGTGGTTGGGTATCAAGGAGAAGTAGTCTTCGATTTAACTAAACCTGATGGAACACCACGCAAGGTTTTGGATATTAGTCGAATTAGTAATTTGGGTTGGAAACCAAAGATTGAATTAGAAGCTGGATTAGAAGAATCCTATCGCTGGGCGATTGAGAATAATAAAATTTAATCTTCTTAGTTGTAAATCATAAAAGGTGCTTAGATGTTTGTTGTCTCTGACTAAACCAAAACTTAATGGAATAAAAACTTTCCACGGCAATTCTTATGATTATCAATTTATACTCTAAAGATTATTTATATGGAGTTGTGGCAAAGGAGATTAGCAGAATCTCCAAGTATGTCTCACGCTTAATTCAACTTCCACCCGTCGCAAACGACAGTAATATTCTTTTTGGAAAATTAGAGGCTCCAGACAAAGTCACTTTAAGTCAAATTAGCGATCTCGATTGTTGTAATAGCTCCGAATCAAATTTAATCCTACTTAATGGGCATGCTAATCACACTTCGGATCTATTAGGCTTATTGGGTCAAATTTATAGTAGAATGAATCGTGAATCTCGGGTGGCCTTAGTTCTTTATAATCCATACTTGAAATTCTTTTTTGAGTTGGCAAGCAAGCTTGGTTTGCGTCAAGCAATACCAGAAATGAATTTTTTAACGATGACAAATTTAAGGAATTTCACTCAACTAGCTGGTTTTGAAATAGTTAGATCTCGAAATACAGTTTTTCTGCCTGTGAATATACCTGGCATAAGTTTTTTAGTTAATTCCTTATTTCCTGCAATCCCATTTATAAAAAAGTTATCATTTCTCTCGATTGTAATATTAAGACCGATTCTTAAAGAAGTAGCTCCTCCTGCAATTTCAATCATTATTCCTGCACGTAATGAATATGGTAATATTGAAAATGGAATTAAGCGAGTATTAGCCTTATCTTTTGATTGTTCTGAGGTTATTTTTGTTGAGGGTCATTCCCAAGATCGGACTTGGGAAGAGATTTTAAGAGTAAAAGAATTGTATGGAAGCCAGATTACAATTAAAGCTGTGCAGCAATCTGGTGAAGGCAAGGCCAATGCCGTGGAAGAGGGAGTTTTACAAGCCGAATTTAATTTGATTGCAATCCTAGATGCCGACCTAACTATGCCACCTGAACTATTACCAAGATTCTTTGCCGCTTATTGTCAGGGACATGGGGATTTTATAAATGGCAATCGTTTGGTTTATCCGATGGAGGGTAAGGCGATGATGTTTTTAAACCAAATTGGAAATGTTTTTTTTGCTAAGGCCTTAAGTCATGTATTAGAATATCCAATTGGCGATTCACTTTGTGGTACAAAACTTTTTACAAAATCAGACTTTCAGCGTTTCCAATTGTGGAGGCAAGACTTTGGGGAATTCGATCCCTTTGGGGACTTTAATTTACTTTTTCCAGCAGTTATTTTGGGCCTTGGGGTAGTAGATCTTCCTATTAATTATCGCAATCGAATCTATGGGAAGACGAATATTCGTCGCTTTTATCATGGTCTAATGTTACTAAAGATGGTCTTTGTTGGTATGAAAAAGGTAAGATTAGGGTCAGGTTAAAAATTTTTAAAGCTATCATTAAGTTTACTAAAGAATTATTAGGCCAATCTAATAAATTCTTTAATTTTTTGGTAGTAATTGATTTATATGCATTTTATAGTTATGACAAAAACTAATTTCCGAAGATTCAAAAGTTAGTTTTGTGATTTTTGTCATAACCGTATGATTTTATAACGCTTGCGGGGGATAGTAAGCCCCAGAAAGTAATTCCTATTGGAAAGTACTTCCTGGACTTACTATATTTGAGAGTTGAACCCATAAACTAGTCGCCAAGCATATCTGCAGTTGACTATGTAGGAATCTACTGTATAGTCCGCGCCTGGACGCCAAGTGCGTTCGTACTAACAAATCACTATCTTACAATTGCCTTTGTCTTTTGAGAGCTAGAGTATTGTTTATTTACTTTTCAATTCGGCTTTGCCCTATTGAATACCCATCGCTAAGCATTAATCATAATGAATTAGTTGTTTTGGGTTAGCTACTCAGGAGAAAAAATGAATCAGCAAGAGAGCTGTGTGCCACAGCCTATTGATACGTCTGCGTTTATCGCGTTAGGTGTTTCAGCAGAACTAAACCAAGTATTACTTAAGAAAAACTTTACTATCCCAACAGCAATTCAAGAGCAAGCAATCCCTGTTGCGATTTCTGGAAAAGACTTAATTGGTATTGCTCAAACTGGAACTGGTAAAACATTAGCTTTTGCCTTGCCGATTATGCAAAAACTTTCCATGAATTCTGAGCAAGCATTAGTAATTGTGCCGACTAGAGAATTAGCTTGGCAGGTTGAGGAAGCTTTCCGTAATATTTCGGACCATCTTAAATTTCAATTGTCATCTGTAACCTTAATTGGTGGTGTACCAATGGAAAGACAAAGAATGCGCTTTAAAAAAACTCCACGAATTATTATTGCAACACCTGGACGACTCCAAGATCATTTGAATCGTCGTACTTTTAACTTAAACAATTGTAAAACTATCGTTTTAGATGAAGCTGATCGAATGTTTGATATCGGATTTGCACCACAGATCAAAGAAATCTTAAATTTGGCTCCTAAAGATCGGCAGACAATGTTGTTTTCGGCCACAATGCCTGAAGAGATTCGTGATTTGTCTAATCGCCATCTGATAAATCCAGTACAAATTGAAGTTACTAAACAAGGAGTTACTGGGGAACTTGTTCGTCAAGAACTTTGTGTCGTTGCTCAGTCTGATAAGACCAACATGCTTGGAAAAATCCTTGATGGTTCAACGGGACAAACTATTGTCTTTGCAAAAACTAAAATCGGAACGAAGAAGTTAGCTCGTATGGTTTACGATATGGGTTTTGACACGGCGGAATTGCATTCCGACCGTTCGATGGCTCAACGTCGTCAGGCACTTGATGGTTTTCGTCAAGGTAAATATCAAGTATTAATTGCAACAGATATTGCTGCTCGTGGAATTGATGTTTCGGACATTGAATTAGTTGTAAATTATGACTTACCTCAAGCGGCCGAGGATTATGTTCACCGTATTGGTAGAACTGGACGTGCTGGTAAGTCTGGTCGGGCAATTTCCTTTGCATCTCCCCAACAATCTAGAGATATTCGTAAAATTGAAAACTTAACATCAATTAAGTTTGATATGTCGGAGCATTCATTGCCGTTTAATAGACAAGGTGAATCTCGTGGTGCTGAAAAGCGGCCAGCCGGAACTGCTAGACGTGGTGGTGGAAGAAGATTCTCTCGCGCTGGTGGTGGAGGTGGTGGAAGAAATCGTTCTTACTAACCAGAACGTATTGTTCTACTGATTGCTCTTAAGAAGGGGTTCGAGAAAAGATTTTTCTCGAACCTTTTTTTATGCTTAATTAATCAAATTTAAAGATTCTCTTTCTAATCCAAGTCTTTGGAGTAGACGATTGTCTTCTTCGGGTTCAGGATTGTCAGCGGTAAGTAATTTCTCGCCGTAGAAAATGGAATTAGCACCAGCCATAAAGCAGAGTGCTTGAAGTTCATCAGACATTTGCTCTCGCCCCGCAGATAAGCGAACATAGGATTTTGGCATTAAAATTCTGGCCAAAGCAATTGTTCTTACAAAATCAAAAGGATCGACATCCGCCACATTTGCTAGCGGTGTGCCAGGAATTTTTATCAATTGGTTTATAGGAACTGATTCTGGTTGTTCAGTTAGATTTGCCAACTCTAACAACATTTTTAAACGATCGTCATTGGTTTCTCCCATTCCCAGAATGCCCCCACAACAAACTTTTAGATTTGCGTTGCGAACATTTTCTAGCGTTTGTAAACGATCCGCAAATGTACGGGTTGTAATAATCTTCTCGTAATACTCTTCGGATGTATCAATATTATGATTATAGAAATCTAATCCAGCCTCTTTTAGCATTGAAGCTTGATGATCTTTTAATAGTCCAAGAGTGACGCATGTTTCTAGTCCAAGGCTTTTAACTTCTTTGACCATTTCACAGACTTTTTCTAAGTCCTGATCTTTAGGTCCGCGCCAAGCAGCACCCATACAGAATCGAGTACTGCCAGCGGCTTTAGCTCGTTTGGCGGCTTCAATAACCTCATCAATTTTTATTAATGGTTCTTTTTTTAAACCAGTTTGATGATGTGCCGACTGCGGACAATAGGAACAGTTTTCAGGGCAACTTCCGGTTTTAATACTAAGGAGCGTGCTAATTTGTAAAGAATTTGGCTTAAAATTTGCTCGATGGACAGTTTGGGCTTGGAAAAGCAGGTCGTTAAATGGCAAATTAAAAATTTCTTGGGCTTGAGAGAGAGTCCAGGTTATAGTCATAATTAATTTTTAGATTAAAAGATTTGCGCGGATAACTGTGGCAGTTTTTTTAGGTAAAGGCAAATGGTTTACTCGGATTAGGGCAACACAAACAATATCTTGCTAACAGCCCTAGCTCACGTTTAAAATATTGAAGCATAGTTTTTTTAAAGTCTAACTTGATTCGATATCTAGTCATTTTTTTAACTTTCTTTTTCTTGGTTTCCAGTTCCTCTCTGGCTCAGTCAGGTCCAGCAGTTTACGATCGTGCTAATCTGCTGACTGAGGCAGCCGAAAATTCTCTTAATCAGCAATTAATTCAACTAGAAAGAGAAACTTCTGCGGAGGTCGCAGTATTAACGGTAGATGATACAGGAGGAGCTTCAATAGAAGATTTTGCTCAGCAGACATTTAATGAATGGGGTATTGGTAAGCGTGAGTTTAATAATGGCGTGTTAATTATAGTTGCAGTTCTTACCAGGAAAACCAGAATTCATGTTGGCTATGGCTTAGAAGATTTATTGACTGATTCTTTATGTGGAGAGATTTTAGATGAAAAGGCAATTCCATTTTTTAAGCAGGGTAATTATCAGGAGGGGATAACTCAAACGACACTTAGAGTTATTGGTACATTACGCAACAATCCGGAAATGGCCAAGGGCGTTTCAAGCTCTACGCCTTGGTACCTACTCAGCGCACGGAAAAAATTTCAACATCTAAGCTTTGGCTTTGCTATAGTTGCGGGAGCTTTCTTTTTGTATGCTATATTATTTGGTCGTAAATCTTATAGTCCTGTGGTTTTTATATTTTTTATACTACTCTTAGTATCATTATTTTTAGGCGGCAAATACTATTACACCTTAGTCCCAGGAAAACTAGATTCAGTAACTCATATCATCGCAGGTATCCTAGGGTTTTTTGCTACCCTATTAAATCTAAGCCGATATAAAAGAAATGCTCCCAAAAAATGTAAGCATTGCTCCTCTCCGATGGTTCGACTTGCTGAAGATCTTGATGATCAGCATTTGAATAAGTCGCAATTAGCTGAGGAAAAATTCAAATCAGTAGATTATGATGTTTGGCATTGTTCTGCTTGCCTGCATAACGAAGTAAAAGGGTATAAAACATTTTTTACAAGAGCTCAGAAATGTCCACAGTGTCAGGCGCTTACTGGGAAGCATAAAAAAACTACAATCTTAGTTCATGCAACTCGAAGCAATTCAGGAAAAAGCTTGGAGGAATTTGTTTGCCAGGATTGTAAATTTAATTTCACAAAGGAACAAATAATTCCAAGAATTAGTTCTTCCAGTAGTTCTTCCTCGGGTAGTAGCGGTGGTGGAAGTTTTGGAGGTGGTTCCAGTGGTGGAGGAGGAGCGTCAAGAGGATGGTAATAACAAGTGTAATAATAATTATTGGTTTAGTAATCCTTTATTGGTACTACTTAACTTTCAATGCATTAATTTCAGCGCGAACAGGTGTTGATCAAGCTTGGTCTAATGTAGAAGTGCAGTTAAAGCGACGCTTTGATTTGATTGCAAACCTTGTGTCTGTAGCAAAAGGGTATGCCAGTCATGAAAAGAGTACACTTTTGGAAACAATTCAAGCCAGGACTAAGGGTATAGATTCTTCTAGGGCAGAAAAGGCTAATCAAGCTTTACCAGAATTAAATAACTCAGTATTTCAGTTAATGGCCATTGCGGAGAGTTACCCTGATCTTAAAGCTAGTGAGCAATTTTTAACCCTGCAAACTGAGCTTAGTGATACAGAAAATTTAATTGCTGAAAGACGTCATGCTTATAACCAATCGGTAAGTCTTTACCAAAACTTACAATTAATCTTTCCATCTAACCTCGCATCGATGTTAGGTGGCTTTGAAAAGCGAATATTTTTTGATGCCCCTGATGAAGTTAACCAGACTCCAATTGTAAATCTAGAGTCCTAAAATTACTTTTTCTAAACGATAAACATTTTGAGCAATATGATTCTTAGGTAATTTAATATTTTCTTTATACTATCATGCGACAAACAAAGATCCTGATAATTTTCTTGAGTGTGTTTTTTGTAATTTTATTGATTGCCTATGGCTATGATACCAATCAAAAGATCCAATCACTTACTAATGAATTAAGTAAATTCGATCAAGAAATTTCCAATTTAGAGAATAAGTTTTTGGGTAATCTAAAGAACGTAAGATTGGCGGATGAAGAAATTAGTAAACTTCAAAATGAATATCAAAAATTATCTCTGGGAGAAGCAAGACAAGGGATCTTCACTGAGATAGTTCTGAGAGTCAACTTAAATAAGCAGGCATTTACTTCTGGAGATCAAGCTATAATTGATAGTTTAGATGGATTAACTAATCGTCGTAAGATAGTAGTCGAAAGAAGAGCTGATTTAGCTAGACGTCTCCAGAAAAATAAAGATAGCTTAGGTGCTAAGCTTATATTTTATTAGTTTCAATATCATCAAAAATTTTCTTCCAAGAGTCTAATTCGCCCAGAAGTTTATTGAGCGCACCAACTCCATAAAACTTATAAAGATTATTCCGACGGGAATCAGGAATGTTAGCTAATAATGAATAGTAAGTGGAATGGGAGCAATTAGAAGCCATAAAAAGCATTAAGCGGTCTGGCTTCAAATGGCGTGCGGTATCCAAAAGCGGGGTTCTCATCTCTGAGTTAATAATTTGAATCATATTGGGACTTAGGCTTGGGATTGTTGCCCGAATTCGAATTAAATCCAATCTAATTTTCTCAGTTGGGGCAACAATCACTATTCTATTAAATGGTGGTGGAGGTCTAAAATGTGAGGTAATATTGGAAGGTTCTTCGGATTCAGTTTGAAGCACAGATCCATTTGTTGGAGGTAGCTTCGATTCTTGAATCTTACTTTGAAACCACTTTTTAAAAAGCTCTACTTCTGATTTTGTATTCACTTTTTGGCTTCTGTTAAGTACCATTCTTTCTTCAAATTCTTGTTGAAAATCAGAGTTCACTAAAATTGACTGAAAATAGTTGCGACGAAGTTCTGGATCGTTTAGGAATGATCTATAAAAATCATTCTCTAGGTGTTTCTCAATATGTTCAACAGCCTTTAGGACTGACTTTGATTTTTCGCCAAAACTATTTACTAAGTCAATAAAAAGTCGGCCAGATTTTAAAGCTTGGAATCTATTATAGATACTATTGAGTGATGAATCGGTAAAGTTAAATAACTTTCGTTTAGATTTTGAAAAGCATTCGGATTCGTTTGATCCGTTAAGATTCTTTGGGGATTTGTGAGAAATTATCTGGAAAACAAAATTCTCATCAATGACGTTTGGTAAATCTGATTCTGAAAGATGCGCTATTCGTTCAACATAAGTAATTCGCTTCGAATGATTAGCTAGATCCCCAGGCTTATTAATGAATTTAATGCCCGCTAACATAATACTGGCACGATCTTGTTCGTCGTTTTCAATTGCAACTATTAATGGCGAGTAAAGAGCCGGGTCTTTGGAGAGAAGTAAGAAAGCGTGAACTTTATTACAAAAATCAGCAGTTGCGCTACTGAGATTACACAGGAATTCTGGGTTTAAAATTGCAATCAATTTCTTCGGATCTGTGGACGCTGCCAATATTAAATTTTGGAGATCAGGAGACCCATTTGTGAGATGTTGAACAAAAGAAATTATTGCTTGCTGCTTCTGAAATTCTTCCACATTAGATTTTGCAATTTTTTCTAGTAGCGGAATTAATTTTGGATTTTCGAGATAAAATTTAAAAATCTCAACAGCGGACTCATTAACATGTTGAATAATATCTCCTAATTTTTTTTGCTCACGTGCCGGCAGATCAAAAATGATATCTTTATGAGTGCAGGCTTGTTGAAAATCATTCTGTAGCTCGTTTAAGTATAAGGATTTATATAGAGTGTAAACTGAGCCAGCAACTTTACGGTCGATACAAATTTCCTGAAGAACTTCAAAGGATTGCTGATGAAGATTTACAAGCATTCCAAAGTAAATCATTTGGATCCAACTACCATTATGATCTTCCCGCGACGCCATAATAGACTTATGTTCTAATACATCTGTTTTTATTCCTTGAAATATTTCTTCAAAGTGTTCTGGTAAGGTTTCTGCTACCATTTTTAGCAAAGCAAAAAATGGCCTAATCGTATTAATATTACTAACAATCGTTTCTTTATTTTCTGGATTTAATTCTATCGAATTTAAATTGCAAGCAAAGTAGTCAGGGATAATTGAGGGTGCAAATCCTGCTAGTAGTCGCTTACTTGGTTCGCATGGAGCCGACATGTATTCAAATATGAATTTACTACCAAAATCTCCTGCTTGGTCAAAATATTTAGAGAATTTACTAGCAGCAATTTGAGTTAACTCTTCTGCCGTAGGAAAGGGTAGTCCAGAGTCCGAAACTGCTTTGACATGATCAAATAAGAATAAGACGAGTTTTCCAGTTTGAATCCAGTCGACATTTGGAATAGAAAAAATGATATCTGTCCAATGTTGATGTTCTTCTAAGTTGGGCTTTAAACCGAGAGTAAGTAGTTCCTCAATTGCACATTTGTCACAAGCTACGAGCAAGGCTTTACTAGCAGCTAAGGGACTTGCCTCGTAATTTGCAGGTAAAATTCTCTGGTTAAACAATGGGTCCATTGCCACAGGTTATGGCTCTTAGAATCAATTTGTTACTTGTTTTGTCTATTTTTTTTAAGACCGTTTAGTTGTCGACTTGTTTAACTAGCATACTCAATATTTTTAGCTGATTAACTAACTAGTTAATAATTCTTTCTTTTTTAGAGAAATTTTTTATTGTTAAGATAAATCCGGGAAAAATGCTTAAGATTAACAGGATTAAAATTATTGGATTAAATTCTACAACATTCTTTCTTATATGTAACTGAATAGAGTGAATTTCAGCATTCCCACTGTCAACCTTTAAGTCTAAATCATAAATATCATCTTTTGTTACCCTTAGAGTACCCAAGGATTCTGTGTTAACTGTTAGTTTTGTGTTACCGCCAAGCTTATTTTTCTTTTTATAGGTTTTAGAACTTTCCTTAAGAATCTGCCCACTAGGATCTCTTACTGTTAAATGGTGAGAATACTCTGTTTGCTTTAAGCTCGCACGACCCACTTTATGTGTGTATCCCACGGTAAGGTTTATGCGGTAAGGGTTCCCTTTTGGAGATAAGGGTAGCGGGTCAATTTTGCTGGTGCTGCTTTGATCTATGGAACTAAAACTGAAATTGCCAAGTTGTGCTTTTGTATTTTGAAGTAGGTTGATCGAGGTATAAGGTTGACCACTAATTATTGTAACGTAAAGAAAATATCCAATTAAAATGGCAAGGGGTAGGAAGAGTGCACATAGTGCTGTTTGTTTTTTTGACATAGGCTAAATCTTAGGTATCCGTTCACAAAGAAGTCAACAGTGCTTTGCAAAGATTTTTAAAGAGCAAAAAGTTAATTTGTTCCTTGGTCAAAATCTGCTTGTCACGCCATAGCACCAAGTGCAACGGCGGAAATGATTTATTCCATTTCTGTGAACGGATAGTTTCCCCACCCACAATTTTTTAGGTATTCTGAACCCTTTCATGTGATGTGAACTATTACAATACTAAGGAATTTGATTTAGTATGACAATGCTAAAGTTAGCTTAATCTATGAGGCTCGATATTTTGTGGTGTTATTATCACTGAAATTACTGATAATTCGATTGTGTCGATTAATAGCAATCCTCTCCTCCATCATGCGTACTGACAATTCGTATAGTTCTCTGGGGGAGTAATCTTTCCAGATAAGTTTGGTTTGAATACTATTGGAATTCCTTTTTTTCATCATGCCTCCAAAGTTAATAATCACTATTTCAAAAAACAATTCTTAAATATTCAAGCTTTTCTTTTGCTTAATTAAATTAGATTGATTTCCGCCCAATTTATTCGATACATAAATAACAAAGTATTTACTTTGTTGAAGACCATACATGAAAAACCCATAACTTGTTTATTATATAATAATAAACAAGAAATTTTAATAATTTTTTTTGATATTTGAAAGATTTTAACGGTTAGTATTTAGAAATTATATTCGCTTTTAATATCTAGATATAAAGCCTTTAAGCAATGATTGTGCCCAAAAAGTAGTTAATAATTAGAAGAATAAACATTCCGTTAAAGTGTTTAGTAATCGGCATAAATTTATTGATAAACTTTTTGCCTTTTCCATCAACAAAAAACAGTGAGACTTTACGAGATATATTAGGTTAGATCTAAGTTACAATTTAGATATAGGACTGATAATAGCTGTGTGAATATAGTTATGAAAAAAAGTATTTTTCGAATGTTTAAAGTAAGTTTTGTTTTTTGTCATAACTATATGATTTTATTATCCCTCCGGGGGATAGTAAGCCCCAAAAAGTAATTCCCAAAGGAAATTACTTTTTGTGGCTTACTATAAACACTGAGTTACAAGGCAGTATAGTTTCCTTATAACTCAGCAATCCACAATTACTTACTTATCTTTAAGGATTTAAAACTTCAAACAAGTTTTTTTATTGCCTTTGACCATTTCTAAAGTGACAACCCTATTGGCAACACTATTCCATTGATAGTTTTCATTTCGAAAGTGCTGTCGACCAATTGGTCCATCAGCAGTAGCTACATAGTTAGCACAGTAAGCAAAAGCTAAGGGAATACGCTCACCCGTTTTTAAAACAAGTTCTACTTTATCGAAATGCTCATCATTTTTATTACATCCAAAAGTATAACCATGATGATCAGTAATATTACGACGAGGTTCCCAGGTAAACTGGTAAGGTAAAATACAGACAATGCTTCCATTTCTAGTGGCGCTAGCAATACACTTAAAACCATCGTTTGGAGTGATATATTCTGGAGGATTACTACAGTTGTCAGGGATATAATATTCCTTAACTTCTTCTACTGGTGGAACCTGAGGATTTTTAGTGCTTCCTTTGCAATTCCCATTTTGATTAATAGTACGAGAAGTACAGAAACAATCCTGATTGTCTTGAAAGTTTATAATATTAACTTGGTCGTATGGAATACCATCTGGAAAAGCAAGATCGGTAGTAGTCTGAGTTAAAATATCAAATACCTTTCCGACTCCATCTTTCACTACAGCAATTTGTTCAGAATCTTGAGAAGTAAAATTGCCCACGACAATCGTGCCATTTGCCTCAATCACAGCTTTACTTATTGTCTGGCCACGTGTGTTTAGAAGTCTGATTCTAGTCTTACTGGCAGTCTGAGTATAGATCATTAGGAGATCTGCTTGATTCTTTACTTTGACGCGAATTGGAGCGTTAAATACTTGCCCCAAATTAAAGCTAACACTCTTGGAACTTGTTATAATATTAGTGCAGCGAATCTTAAATTTATTAGTAAATTGTCGAGCAATCCTAACAGGGATCAAGGAACATAGTTCATCGATATTATCGTTATTAGAATCTAAGTAGGTTTTAAAGTATGAGCCGCGAATTGAAGAGAATTCTCGATATATTGGATTTTCTCCAAGTGGATTTGTTAAAATACTAAAATTTGATTTAACATTCAGGCAAGCATTAGACGAGTATGCTAGGTCAGTGCGATCGTCACCATCAAAGTCGGCACCGGCGATAAACACTGAATCACTATCTCCAAAGTTAATACTTGATTCATCGCTAATTCTCCACACACCACTAGAATCTACAGTTGCAGGTTGGGTTTTTCGTGAATTGTACTTGCCAGGGACAAGATGTTGTCCAGCTTTACCAAAGGAGTCGATTACAGTTTCGTTTTGATTATCGATAATTGAAAGCCATTTTAATTTACTTTCCACAGTAACGGCAGAAGGGTCGGAAAAAGAATCATTATTGTAATCAATTGGTGCCGAGTAGGCCAAGTTAGCAATTAATGGGATTAATCCGAAGATGAGTTGTTTAAGTATTTTCATGATAAAACCTTTATCTAAATCCTTGACCAAGGTTATTAGAATAGATCACATCAGTGCAATCAATTCTAAATTTATTTGTCGGAGACCTAAGTAAAAAACCTGAGACCTAAGCAACAATCGCTTAGATTTCTATTTGCATTATAACTGCAATACGAAGATCGCGAAAGTTAGAGATATCGACTTTATTAGGATTATTTTGGGGTATTTTCGGTGCAAAACTAAGCTATTATTATTAAAAGCCAAATAATTAGGGATACTTATGAATTAAGGTTAGCAATTATGATAATTTGCCCATCATCTGTGGAGACAAATAATCGGCCATCTGGCGCTATTCGAATACAGCGAAAACGAATTCCTAAATTGTGAAGTAAACTTTCCTCCCGAATAACTTTATTATCTTTAATCACAAGACGTCTTAGATGTTGTCCACTAAGAGTTGACATAAATAAATTACCTTTCCAGTTAGGAATGCGGTCATGATTGTAGAAAGAAATGCCAGAGGGGGAAATAGAAGGGACCCAATATTTGATTGGCTGTTCCATGCCAAGCGCGGAAGTTTCGGAGATTTTTCCTCCACCATATTCTTCGCCATATGTAATTTTTGGCCAACCATAATTTTTTCCTGCTGAGATCAGATTAATTTCATCGCCACCTTGGGGACCAAACTCAGCTTCCCAAAGTTCCTTAGTAACTGGATTAAGCGCAAGCCCCTGAGGATTGCGATGACCGTAGCTCCAGATTTCTGCTTTGGCGAAAGAATCTTTTTGAAAAGGATTATCTTTAGGTACTTTGCCATTCAATGTTAACCTTAAAATCTTTCCGTTATGTAGTGCTAAATTTTGTGCTTCATCACGCAGTCCACGATCTCCAATTGAAAAAAATAGGTATTGATCTTGAAATTCAATTCGCGACCCAAAGTGTTCTCCATGAGTACTGTAGGCGTCAGCAATTAATAGATTTTCATGATTAAATAACTCAGAGTCTTTGATCTTACCTCTTCCTAAGACTGTAGTATGTTTGCCGAAAAGATTTTTCTTAGCATAGGTAAAATATAAATATTTTGATTCCGGATGATAACGGAGATCTAACAGGCCACCTTGTCCTAAGATATTAATTTCAGGGACTCCCGCAAGTGATTTAATTGTTTTGCTAGTTAAATTTACAATCTTAATTTTACCCTGTTTGGTACTGTAAATTAACTCTTCTGGTGAAAGGAAATCCATTCCCCAAATGACATCAGGGTCTTTAATAATGGTCTTCCAGCTAAAAGTCTGATTCTCAGAACTAAAAGTATTATCTGGAACTTGAGTAAGTCCTAAAACTGGGGAAAGGCTTATAAATGTGAGTATTTGAATCAGAAATGAGAAGAATTTTGTGGAGAGTTTCATAGTCTGAGTGAAAAATAAGAACTATCTAGAATGAATGTTCTAGTAAAGATTTGATTTAGGAAAGATTGTTCGACTAGGTTTTTGCTAGCTAGCTTTCGATTCAGACTACTGAAAAAACGTAAGGGAGAGAAGATCAAAAGATTATTTTTCTAGAATTATATTAAATTTATATTAGTCAGTTACTTTAGTTATTTAGAATAGATCAAAATTAATTTTTAAATATTAAATCCTTAGGGCTATCTTAACATCCAAATTACCGTTAGTTTCAAATTTAAGTCGTTTTTGTCCCGCAAATATGCCAGCATTAATAGCCGAGCGAGAATATGCAGTAATCGATCGTCGTTCTCGAAGGGAGGAGGAATCCACCATCTCTTTGCCCTTGCCTGATAATAACCTGAAAACAATTGCCCCCGACTGTCTTACTTACAGTCCTGCTGATTTAAGAGCCTATATTAATTTACAAAAAAGTTTTTCAGAAGTTGATCTAAGAAACTTTTCTATTTTTAATAATATGCGGGAAGCAGGCTTACCACTCTTGACCAGTCAATTAGAGGATCAAGCCTATCAAATTAGTCGTACTCATCGAGATCAACTACTAGGAGCAGGCTACATTGCTTGTGGAGTCTTGGTCGATTTAAATCCTGATTTAGAATGGAAAGATGCTGCTTGTAAATTGCCTAACGTAAAACAACTATTTCCTGAAGGTACAGATTTAAGTAAGGTAATGCCAGAATTAGCTGAAATGCTCGGATTACTAACGGAGTTTGCTGCTTATAAATTATTTAAATCGAATAATGCGGGACAGTTAAATGCTGTAATCGATCTTTGTAGTCAAATTAGTATGGAGTGCCCTAGTGCTGAACTATTAGTTAGAAAAACTATTCAAGATGTTTCTACTCATGCAGAAAAAGCAATTATTCTGCTGAGTGAAGACTTAAAGTATAAACCTAACTATCAGTTTGCTCCGCACTTTTTTTTAGAACTAAAAGAACACTTAGATTTAGTTGTTGCAAGATGTCAGCCCCCAGTGGAAAAGGATAAGATTGTTCAGCTAGCGACTTTTAACCAGGAAACATTTACTCGAGTTGGTTAAGATCTGAAGCGAACCAAGTTTCTCTGTAATGCTTAATTGGTATAATTATACTTTACTCGCCATAGACAATAATTGAATCTTCTTCCCAGAGACCAAGTAATATTCGGTAAATTTTTCGATCGCAAAAAGCAATCTTGCTAATTCCTGCTTCCTTGGCAATGTCATTGATTGTATTGGTATTCCATCTAATTCGTGCACCAGGCATTTGTGGAATGCTGATTTGCTTTAGAGGGGCACTGTTCGCTTGGGCCAATAGGGGTGTATTATTCATGTTAGTACAATAAGGCTCAGTAATATCGGTATATAAAATTCCGGTAGTACAGCCACTGGTAGTCAATATTATCACTAAAACGAGGCAGTTTTTTAGAAACATTCTTATTCGCCGTAAGCAATAGTTTCTCGCTCGGCATACAAACCAAAAAGTATCGTATAGTACCTAACATCCAAATGGGTAATATTTTTAATGTTGCCATCTTTCGCTGCTGCCGCCGTGCCTCCATCGCCCCAAGAAACTAACCACATAATCGAGTGAGTTTTGGCAGATCCTTGTTTATCTCCGAGCACCGTATTAGAGACATCAGTATCTAAAGGAGTTTTAATATTCATGTAAGCACAAGAAGAAAATAGTAAGGTCAGACTTAGTAGTAAAGTTTTCAGCATAATTATAATTTGTAAATCAGAAATGGATCTTTTGACAGTAGACTAGATCTATAATGACAAATATTCCCCAATGCCACAATGAACCTGCTCAGATATCAGGTGAGATTGTAAATTACCGGTTTTAAATTAGTCTACTAGTAAGAGATCAATGCAGTTAGCGCGATTCGGGAAGTCGCTCTGTCTGAAATGCCTATATCCTAAAACAATTAAGAATTAAAATGACTACTTGGAAAAATGTATCCACTTTGAACTAAGGCATTTTGAAATAAATAAGTTTAGTCTATTTTGAAATCAACAGGAACAGCAAATTCATATTGAGTCAGATTAAACATAGCTGGAATTTCTGGAAGTGGATCTGCTTTTTTTAACATGGCAAAGATTGCTTCATCCAGCATTGGCTCGTTGGTAGATTTTTCTAATTTGAATTCTAATACTTTTCCGTCTTGATTAATTTTTACATAGAGCAGTCCTTCACCCGTGATTCCTCGGCGTAGTGCTCGGCTAGGATAAGAACGATAACGCTCTAACCAGTTAGCAAGGACGCTTTCATAATTAGTTTTTGCTTCAGATGCGACTTGTCCAATACCCCCAGATGAAATCTCAGAAGTACCTTTTTTTGTAGATCTTGAAGTCGCTTCAGAGGCTCCGCTTTGTGGTTCGGGAATAATGATTTCTTTGGTCTCTTTAATTGCCGGTCTGGGAATAGGAACTGGCTTGGTAATTGCTTTGGGCAAAACAGGCTTAGAATATTCTTGCTTAATAACTGGGGAGCTTGTTTTAGCTATCGTAACGGTTGGATGTGAAATATGGAAAGTAACACTAGAACTCGGGGCAATTTTTGGAACGTCTAGAAGAAACTTTTTTGCTGGAGATAAGAAGAAGGCAAATAAAGCGATATGAGCAGCAAAGGAAATTAATAGGCAACTTGGTAGATAGTTTCTAGTCGGAAGAATCTCCAGTTTTTTTGGTTCAAAAAAATATGTACTAGTTAGTGGTAATTCCATTTTAGTGGCAAGTTTATATTACCCTAATAATATATTTTGTGTATCAGTGAGTCAAACAGGCAGGTATTTAATTATGTCGATTTGAAGCCAGCGAGGTCTTTAAAATGCTTTGTTTCATTTATAGTAGGATTTACATAGTGAGTCCAAAAAATAAATTACTTTAAAAAACCAAGGATTTTGCTTGGACTCACTATTTATGTTGTTTTTAGCTATGCAAACTTGGGATTTATCCAAGATTTACATTGGCCGTAATGACTTTGTTTAATTTACTAACCAGCCTTCGCTGAAGCTTCGGCTAGGCAGGCAGTAAATTATTTTTTGTCATTACGATATCAAAGATAATAGCTTCATTTTCTAAGCAACATATGAGATCATCTTTATTGAGGAGTGTATCTAATGTTTCATGGCGCTGATTTTTATAATTTTGATCTGCTACTTTCGGAAGAGGAGCGCTCAATTCGCGACATGGTTAGATCTTATGTCGATAAAGAAATCCTGCATATTATTCCCGAGCATTATCGTGCCGGAACTTTTCCTAAAAAAATAGTCGCGGAACTTGGATCACTTGGAGCTTTTGGTTCAACTTTACCAGAAGAATATGGAGGTGCCGGACTTGGTGCAGTGGCTTATGGCTTAATCATGCAAGAGTTAGAAAGGGGAGATAGTGGTCTTCGTAGTTTTGCCTCGGTGCAAAGTTCCTTAGTTATGTATCCCATTTATACTTTTGGTTCAGAGGAACAGAAGCTAAAGTGGCTTCCACTTTTAGCAACTGGAGAAATGATTGGTTGCTTCGGTTTAACTGAGCCTGATCACGGTTCCGATCCAAGTGGGATGATAACGACGGCAGAAGAAGTTAATGATGCTTATCTCTTAAATGGCGCCAAGATGTGGATAACTAATGGTTCGATCGCCGATGTCGCAGTAGTTTGGGCTAAACTAAATGGCGAAGTGCGAGGCTTCTTAGTAGAGAAAGGCACTCCTGGATTTTTAGGAATTGAGATGAAAGGCAAATTGTCTTTACGTGCTTCGATTACGGGCGAACTGGTTTTTAATGATTGTTTAATTCCCAAAGAAAATATTTTACCAGATTCTATGGGGTTAAAGTCGCCACTCAAATGTTTAAATCAGGCACGCTATGGAATCGCTTGGGGCGCAATTGGAGCGGCTATGGCTTGTTATGAGGAAGCATTAAATTATTCTTTAAATCGGGTGCAATTTGATAAGCCAATTGCTGGATTTCAATTAGTGCAAAAAAAATTAGCTGACATGATTACAGAAATTACTAAAGCTCAAGGTCTAGTATATCAACTTGGAAAGTTAAAAGATCGAGATTTACTGCATCACTCACAAGTCTCGATGGCCAAGCGTAATAATGTGCGGGAAGCACTTAACATTGCCAGAACAGCAAGAGAAATTTTAGGAGCTAATGGAATTTCAGATGAATATCAAGCGATGCGCCATGCTAATAATTTGGAATCTGTTTTAACTTATGAAGGAACCGATGATATTCATGCCCTGATAATTGGCGAACGTATAACTGGAATCTCAGCTTTCCGCTAAAGTTTACAATTCAAATTTAATACCCTGAGCGAGAGGAAGCTCATCACTATAATTAATAGTATTAGTTTGGCGTCGCATATAATTTTTCCAAGAATCGGATCCTGATTCCCGACCACCACCTGTTTCTTTTTCGCCACCAAAAGCACCTCCAATCTCTGCTCCCGATGTTCCGATATTTACGTTAGCAATACCGCAATCCGAACCTGCTTCAGCTAAAAAGATTTCGGCATTTTTTAAGTTAGTAGTAAAAATTGCCGAACTTAAACCTTGGCGAACGGAGTTATGTAATTCGATTGCTTCTGCTAAATCATTAAACTCTATGAGATAGGCTATTGGGGCAAAAGTTTCTTCTTGCACAATCGACATGTTTTTATTTGCCGCAATCAAAGTAGGTTGAACATAAAGATCGGAAGGTAAATTCTCCAAGACTTTGCCACCAAATAAAATCTGTCCACCCTGTGCAGTGCTAAGCTCGACAGTATTTAAATAATTTTTTACAGCATTCTTATTAATTAGTGGTCCAATAAGTGTTTTTGGATCTAATGGGTTTCCAATCCGTACTTGCTGATAAGCAGCAATAAGTTTTGCTTCTAATGCTAGGCGAATATTTTTTTGAACTAAAATTCGTCGAGCGCTTGTACAACGTTGTCCCGCTGTTGCCACGGCACTAAACACTATGGCCGGAACAGCCAATTTTAAATCAGCATCATCCATTACAATAATCGCATTGTTTCCCCCAAGTTCTAAAAGCGTTCGACCAAGTCTTTTGCCTACAGTTTCGGCTACTGATTTACCCATCTCACAGGACCCAGTAGCGGATACAAGCGCTACGCGTGAATCGGCGGCAATTCTTTGACCATGCTCCGGACCATCTCCAATAATTAATCCAAAGACAGCTGGGAATCCATGCTTGCTAGTAATTTTATTAGCGATGTTATTAACGGCAATGGATGTGAGTGGCGCGAGTTCCGACGGTTTCCAGAACATGACATTGCCGCAAACTGCGGCAATAATTGCGTTCCAAGCCCAAACGGCAACTGGGAAATTAAAGGCTGTGATTACTCCAATTATTCCAAGCGGATGCCACTGCTCCATCATCCGATGAGCAGGACGTTCGGATTTCATCGTGTTGCCATAAAGCTGTCGCGATAATCCTACTGCAAAATCAATTACATCGATTGCTTCTTGAACTTCACCTTTAGCCTGTTCCAGGGACTTTCCAACTTCTAAGCTGACTAGTTCTGCTAACTCATTTTTAAGGAGCCGCAACTCTTCGCCAATCTCTCTGATGATTAACCCGCGCTTCGGCGCAGGATGGCTTCTCCAAAGTAGAAAAGTTTTTTGTAAGTCACTAACAACTTTTTCATAATCCTCAGCGGAGGCAACTGGTAATGTTGCTAGTAAGCGGTGATCGATTGGTGAAAACGATTTTAAGGTTGGTGTTGCTAAACCATAAGGTTCCGCACCATAAGCTCCAAAATGTTTTGCTGTTAAAAATTGATTGATATTCATAGTTTCTTAATTACTTTTTTGAGGCAATATTGAATCAAATCAATTTCTTCTTTGTTAATTAAAAACCAAGGTGTGAATCTAAGGCGATTACCTGAACTATGAATTACATTCACGCCATTTAATCTCATTTGATTTTCAATTCCATGTTCGCCTTCCACTGGATATTTAGCATTAATTTTAGCCGAAAGTAGGAGGCCTTGTCCTAAGACTTCTTCAATTATATCGGGAAATTCTACTTGCAATGCCAATAAGGATTTTTTAAATTCTTCTCCCATGGCAATAATATTAGCTCGAACTTCTGGTGTCATTTGAGCGAGAACCGCCGATCCTAAATCTAGGCCACGGGGATTACCTGTCATAGTATTTCCGTAGATACCTGCTTTGTAAAAACTTGCAGAGTAAGCATTCATAGCTAGGACAGACAGTGGGTATTGTCCACAATTAATTGCCTTGGCAAAGGTTTCTAAATCTGGACCTTCTAACTTTTCGAAGCCTGGATAATCATTAATGCTTAAAACTCCATAACAACGCAGTCCCGCCTGAATCGAATCTACTAATAATAAACTTTGATGTTCCTTTGTTAACTTACGAGCTAAGGAATAAAATTCAGGAGTAATGGAAAAACCTGCACGACCTTCACCCATTACTGGCTCCATAAACATCATTTCAAAATATACGTTATCTTTCTCTGCTTGCTCAAAAGCCTTATGTAAAGATTCCAGATCGTTCGGAATTACTGTTACTAATTTTTTTGAATTTCGATAGGAAGCTAAGGTAGCTTGATACGCTTTATAACTTGAGCTTGATGCTTGGGCGGCGTCATAAGTTCGTCCATGAAAGCCACCGACTAAAGCTAAGTATTTTATTTCTTTTCCAAAATGACGATTGCCTTGATCTGTTAAAGTCTTAGCGTGAGCATCTGAGATTCTTGCCGCGACTGATACTGCTTCAGATCCAGTATTCATTAAAGCAAATTGTTGATATGGGGGAGATTTGGAAAATCCAATATTATTTAAAAGTGCGCGAGTAAAACGATATTGGCTGATGTTTGGAGTCATGACATTTGCCATGGTTTGTTCTTTCGCTAAGATTTCCAGAATAAATTCTGGATTATGTCCAAATCCTAAAATTCCATAGCCGCCACAAGTGTAAATTACGCCTCCATGAAAAGTTACAATCCAGGGACCTTGGGAAGCAATTGGGATGTAGGGACAGGAAGAATGATCAGGATAGAAGTTTAAAATATTTGAGCGCAGTAATTTTATCGCGTCAACTTCCGGAAGTTTTAATAATTCCGGAAAAGTAGCTCTTAAATTATCAAACACTTTAGCGGATTTTAATATTGCTAATCTTAAGTTGTGATTAAAAGCGACTTTCGATTTAATTAGCTCTGTTTGAAGAGTGGCCTGCGGTTGATAACCATGCAGTTCTCTCATTCTATTTAAATAGTCAAAGAGGAGATCCGTATTGGTGGTGCCCATTAGCCAATTATAGCCGAATTCTACTAAGAATTAATATATTATTTTCTTAAATTGGCTAGTGACTAATATGATCGTTCAGCGAATAGAGGTTTTTTTCAATTAAGGTCTTAGCTCGATTTTGGATTTTAGGGTCCGGAGAGCCGAGAGCATCTTCTAAAAAGTTAGGATTAGCAATTAACCAGTCACGCATCGACTGATCTTGATTATTAAAGTAACTGCAAAGGATTTGATGTTGGGCAGGATTAATATAATTTTGTTCTAAAGCTAACTTAAAGAAACCAAGATCAATCGTAAAAATCGAAATATTATGGTTAATTCCAGCAGCCTCTAAATTTGCCTGGCCACCCTGAGAACGGTCGACGATATTAGCTGAGGCAACTAGTTTGCCATTAATCGCCTCAATCGCTGGTAGCCATTTCTCGGTATAGCTAGATCCAGCCGTTAGTAGATCGGCGATATTAATTACTTTGGCACCTTGTATACTAGTGACAGCCTGACCTGCCTGATCAAATATTTTTAAGTCATTGTAAATATAAAGGCAGGGTAGACCAAGCTTATCAGCTATAATCGGTGCAAAAAACCAGTCTCGTCTTTGACCCCCTGAAATGTAAGTTATATTTTCTTGTTTTACTAGTTTGCCAACTCGTTTAGCAAGTTCATCTATCAGCTCGCGAAAGATTATATGCTTATTATAAACTTCATTTAATTTTTGAGTAATGATCGTTGGAAAATTTTTAATATCAGCAGCTTGTTCGTCAATTAAGTTTAAGACAGCAATTGCTTGTTCTTCACCACCACAAAGAAAATGAGTATTAATATAGTAAGGCCCAATTAAGCCCGAAGTATACCAAAATTGTAGATTCGCCGGAGCAATTTTTACAGCGGAAGTAGCAAACAGCCAGTTTAGATCAGACATTTTCAAATTAGAGATGATTAAATGGTATTCGAAAAGAGTTAAGTTGATTGCGGAACTCATTACACTTGAGTCGACTAACCTCCGCAAAATCTTCTTGGTTTGAGGCAAAAATTATTCCACGCGAAGAATTAATAATAATTGGTGCTGTGCCATTTGGACCTAGGCCATTTAAGATTGTATTAACAAGATCTCCCCCTTGCGCACCAAGACCGGGAATCAAAAGTGGAGCGTCAGGTAAAAGTTCTCGAATTATTTTCAGATCTTCAGGGTAAGTAGCACCAACAACTGCTCCTAGAATAGCCGGGCAACTTTTTTGCCACTCAGTTAATAATTCACAAACCTTTGAGTAAACAGGTTGTTGGTTTTCGAGTTCCAAATTCTGTAAGTCAGCCGCCGACTGATTAGATGTTTTTACTAAAACAAATGTTGCTGTACCATGATATTTGCCAAAGGGGCTAATACTATCAAAACCCATATAGGGACTAACCGTAATTGCATCGGCTTTTAAATGTTCGAAGCAAGAAATGGCATACTGCTCACAAGTATTTCCAATGTCACCTCTTTTAGCATCAAGGATTACCGGGATATTTTCCGGAATATATTCTATAGTTAGCTCAAGAGCTTCAAGTCCCAGCTTCCCTTGAGACTCATAAAAAGCTGAGTTTGGTTTATATGCACATACCAAATCAGCTGTGGCATCAATAATTCTTTTATTAAATTCAAAAATCGGATTAGCTGAATCTTTAAGAAATTCAGGAATTAGATTGTAATCTGAATCAAGACCAACACAAACATAGGAGTCGTTTAGTTCGGTAGCTTGGCGCAACTTATCTAGAAAATTATACATGGTCAGATAGTAGAAATTGTTGCATTAAACGTCAATCATTCAAATCTCTTTGACAAGCAATAAAATTTTAATCATACTCGCGTTTGATGATTCCAATCCAAGCAATTACCCACCTGGAGCACAAATTGCGACCCCTAATGTCTGCAGGGTTGCCACCTGAATTAGTCATTAAATTATATTCAGCAAGCCGGAATTTGTATCTGAAGCTATTATCAGATTATGCCAAGAAAATGTCATTGATCGAGGGTAGCTTTTATCCACGAACCAATTTTAAGAATTCAATTTTATTTCGAAATGATTTAGGGAATGCCGCTGGATTTGATAAGGATGGATCATTACTCGAATTTAATTATAAATTGGGAGCTGGTTTTGCTATTGTGGGAACAGTTTTGAATCTACCAAACAAGGGAAATTTAATCTCGGCCTTCGGATGTAAGGTTAATCCCTGGGTTCCGCTCAGTTCCTCTTGTTCAGCACTCAACTCATTAGGCTTGCCAAATAAGGGATTGGAACAAGCTCTGGAAAATATAAAAAAATTTCGACAGAAATACCCTGCTTCCCGTCAAGATTTTCCAATCGGACTAAGTTTGATGGGACATCCCTTGCAGAATAAAGCAGAGCAACTTTCTGGTTTGTTGGATTGTATCAAAAGATCTGTTGGGATTGTTGAGTTTATTGAAATTAATGAAAGTTGCCCAAATTGTGAGCACAATGCTGATCATGGTTTATTTGTTGAAAGGCTTCAGGCCATTATGCAGGTTCGCAATTCACAAGCTGAATATTTGCCTATTATCTTAAAGCTTGGAGCTTTAGATTCTATACCAGAAAACATTCGGCTCTTCTCTGAATTTCAAGTTGATGGATTGGCATTAACTAATACTCAAAAAAATTATCAAGTTTTTGATTCCAATATATCCAAAGCAGATTATAAACTCTGGAAATATTACACAAATAAATATCAGGGAGGGCTGAGTGGGCAGGCGATTAAATCTTTTGCTCAGGATCAGGTTTTACAAGCAAGTAAAGAAATTGTTAATCAAGAAAGTAATCTTAGTTTGATTCAGATTGGTGGCCTGCAAAATAATCAAGATTTATTAAATTCTCGGCAAATTAAAACTGTTGTTTTGCGAGAGTGGTACACTGGTTTGCTAGATCAAATGGGAAAGACTGATTGGGCTAAGATTTACCCTAGCGCTGTCGCCAATAAAGGCGAATCTTAAAAATATCGATAAACATTTTTGTCGAATCTTGAACTATGTTTACTTTTGAGCCCGCGATGTTAGTCCAATTCACGGCGACTTCTTTCACGGTAAACCCAAGTTTTTTTGCTAAAAATAAAACTTCCAGATCAAAACTAAATCCCTTTCTGGATAGAAGGTAAAAAATGATCTGTCCAGCTGGTGCTTGAAATAATTTAAATCCACATTGTGTGTCATAGTATTTAGGAAGAATTAGTAGATTTACAAGAAAGTTGAAAGTTCGACCTAAGGTTTTTCTTAGAAAATTGGTTTTTAATTGTTCTGTGGCGTGTGGTATAGCACGAGAACCAATAGCAATTTTTGCACCAGCATTAATTTCCTGATAAAGCTTTTCAAATTCACTAAAAGGAGTAGCTCCATCGGCGTCACAAAATAAAATTAACTTGGCACGTGAAGCAAGAACTCCCGAACGTACGGCCCAACCTTTGCCAACATTTGGTTGCAGTGTAACTACCTCCAGATTGTTAATTTGCGAGGAAAGGTTAATCACAGTTTCCGAAGTGCGATCGGTACTTCCGTCGTCAACTACGATGACTTGATAGTTAAAATTAGATGAAGAAAAATATTCTTGTAATTTCAGCAGCGTGGGAACAATTCTTTTTTCTTCATTGAATGCGGGAATAACAATTGCTAAATCAAAATGTTGAATTTCAGGCTCTATTTCCTGCCAGTAACTTTGTGCCGCTTTAAGATTCGTCATTAGTTTCTGTGGAAATTGAGTTTAAATGTTTTTTTAAGGTGATTGCAAAATAAGTTCCTGGTATTGCGATGACTAAGATTTGAATCAAATGTTGAGATATAACCATTGATAGGGCAAGCCCTTTATCAAGTCCATGTGCGACTAACACACCAGAAGCTACAGCTTCAATTACGCCAATCCCTGCGGGGGCTGCTGGAATTAGTGAACTGAAATTTACGGCAGCTAAAAATAGGATGCAAGAAAAAAGACTTAGTTCAGCCGAAAAGGCTCGCACAATAAAGTAATATGCCAGGAGTTCAATCGTCCAAATAATAATTGTTAAGGCTGCCGTTATTGGTAAACGACGGCGGTTAAACATAGGAGCTAAGCCGTTAATAAATACTTGGAAACGATCCACCGCATAAAGAATAGCTTTATTATTGAAGCGATTAGCTAAATTTTCAGCGTAACCAAAAATACGTTTGCGAAGTAATAATAATAAGAGGACCATAAAGGTCGCAATGAAAAACATCCCGGCAACTAGTAACATACCGTTAGAAATGGCCTCTTTCGGTGTTAACAGTACGTAGATTACAAACATAATGCTGAGCATTAATCCATCTGTTAATCTTTCACTAGCAACTGTTGCCAGAACTAGAGTTCTTTTGGTGTTTGTAAACTTTGCGCCCAAGTGAGCCCTGACAATCTCGCCAGCTCGTGCTGGTAAAATGTTATTCATAAAGAAACCTAGGATTAGGACCTTGTAGGCATTGCTAAAGCTGATCACTTTGCTGGGAAATAAGAATTGCCAGCGATAAGCGCGTAAGACGTAGGAGAAAATAGTAAAGACTACTGCCAGTGCTAACCATAAGGGATTACCTGCCAGAATAGTTTCTGTCACTTCAGTGATGTGAACACCCTTGAAAGCTAAATATAGCGCGATTATAGTTATAATCCAAGGAAGTGTTTTGAGAAGAATTTTTTTCATTATTATAATTTGCTTGTTTTTAGAGCAAGATGAAAATACAATTTATTAGCTAGCGCAATTAATTAAAGGTCTGACATTCTTAATACAGAAATTACTATATCCAAATATGAATTATTCGCCAACTTGGGAAATCTGCTGGATTGATCTCAAGAAATTAGTGAACTTGCTTCCCACAGCTATCTGCCGAGGACTTTTTATCTTTAGATACTGAGACCTTTGGTTGGAAGTCTGGAAATGAGCAACTGGGTCTGATTCAAATTGGTGCTCCAACTACCAAGTAGGTTTTTTATTGACCCCTTAAGTTTACAGGGATAGGAAGAGCTTTTAAAGCCTGTGCCCCAGGAAATATCACCAAGTATTATCGCTCATAATGCTGCCTTTGAAGCGTGGCAATTTACACGTCATGGAATTAAAATGAACGGCATTGTAGACACTTTAAAACTTGTCCAAAAACTTCGACCCGATTTGCCAAGTAAAAGCTTAAGATCTTGTTGTAAGTTTATTTTAGCTATTAAAAACAGGCGCAGCAGCCTATGAATGTAAGTACGAGAAAGCACGACTTAAAAAAGTTCGTAAAACTGAGATTAATTCACAAAAAGTGCAAGATTTGATGCCAATAATTGCTAAATTTAGCCATTAAAGAAACTGCTGTAAAAGGACACTTAGAGACTCTAATGGTGGAACATGGCTATGATAAAAAGCTGCTAGTCGCTGTCGCTGAACTAATAAAAATGGAGGAACGTTTAGATTTACATTTGGCTGTTTTTTGATTTGATTTTGAGTAAGTAGTAAGTTATTCTATTATTCCGACGAAATTGTTAGCTAGTAATTCCCATAGGTTAGATTCTTTGTAGTTTCACCATTGTTACTAATATGATTCGTAGTTTAACCAGTGATCCCCTAATAAGTATGCAGGAAAATTTTATTTTTTCAGATTCAAATAGCAATAGTCATGACAGTACAATTGCTGCTGCACCACAGGTAGCCGAATATACTCGGTCTTTTTTTTGGTTTGCAGCAGATGAGTATTTTAGATCTACAGTTTATCTTTCTCCAGCCCGACAGGATGCTCATAATCAACATCAATTAAAAATTTATGATATTGATGGGCAGCTAACCAATCAATTAATGCTTAAGTTCACTCATGGACTTCCAGGAATGATTGAGCTGGATGGCCTCTCGGGCAATTGCAAATTACAAGCTGGCATTCGCCAAGGAAGTGTAGAGATAGTTTCTGCTGTTGGCACAACACATTTTTGTGAGATTTCTTCTAGTAATCAAGACTTGATGGTTAGTCCAGTTTGTAAATTAAGTCGAGAAAAAGCTGGATTTTTCCCATTACATTTATCTACTAAGTCTCAAAATATGATTGCCCTAAATAATTTGGGTCAAACTGATAGCATGCTGAAAATTCGTCTTTACACTGGCACTCGTTCTCCGGAGCTAGAAGTAAAAATTAAAGGTTATGGATCAGAAACGCTAATCATCGAAGAGCAGTTTGCCGAATATCTTGAACTGGATCCACATCATGATCAACAAGCATATTTAAGAATAGTAAGTTACTCCAGTAATGATCTGGCAGTGCGATTATTAGAACAAAAATATTCACGATCTAATTTTAATCAACAAGTGATGGAATAAAAATGTCAAAAGTTTATCATTGGCTTTCCTTTGCCTATCATGATTCTACGATTCGAACAGCGATCCATTTTTTCCCATATTCCGGATCAATCTCGGCAACTTATCCAGTAGAATTAACGCTTAGTATTTTTGGAAATGATTTCGAGACTGTTCAAATTACGATGGAAGGTGCCCGACTTTCTCAGCCAGATGGAATTATCTTAGATCAAGTTTTTCCAGCCTTGCTTAGTCAGTATCAAGGTTTGTATGGAGTTTCTTTGCAGTTAAAATGTCCCCAGCAAGCACAATTAGATTTAAGTAACTCCGTTTGTTTAACAGAATTATTAGGCACTGATCAAATCCTACGATTTGAAGCACGCTACATCAACTCATCTCATAATTTTGAATTAAATGGCATCTGTCGCTCGGCGGAAGGTATCACTAGTTCTCTTGTCGCGATTAATGCTTCAGGCGTGGTCTATAATAATGGTTTGCCAGCAGGGCTTGTGCGCGCAGAACAAAAACCAACTAATCAGCTTTTATCGGGTTCCGTTCAAGAACTTAAAATTAGTGATGATTATTTAAAATCTGGTTTAACTCAAATTACTAGTCAAGGGGAGATGTTAATTAATAACTATCACCTACAAACTCCAGCACCAGAAGTTGTTTATTTCTATCTAGAACGAAATCGTCAGACGAATGCTTTACAGAACGTTCAGACTCTATGAGGATTGCTGTATTTAGTCCTTATGGCAACTCCACTGATGCTGATTTAGTATCCTCAAATTTCATCTTTCTATTATCAAGTTACTTACATCATCATAAGTCCGAAGTTGTGGCCATTAAATGTGATGGTTGTTTAGAACGTTGTAGTCTTGATTTTTACAATCAAGTTAATCATAAGCGGCCTTGTGTTGTCTGCATGAATTCTCAAAAGACTTTGATCTCTTGGTCAAGCTTAAAAGATCAAGCCTTATCTAAATATTTAAATTCTGAAGATTTAAAAAGGATCAATCAAAATTTTGCTGATAGCACTTTTTTAGAAAATATTTTATCACTTGCCGGTGTCGAGTTATTACAGAAATATTCTCAAAATTTTGCAGCAGATCAAGTGGCTCTTAGCAAATTACAGAAAACAGCGCTCTCCTTAGCAATTTCCGCTCGTCGCCTAGTTACCGAATTAAAACCTAAATTATTACTAACGCATAGTAATCATGATCTACTAACAGGAATTTTGGCTTTAAGTTTTGCCGATCAAGGTGTCACCGTTGCTAGTTATCAGACATCTGCTAGTCAGGAAGAGTTAACACTTAGTACTAATAAAAATACTCAAACATTAACCTTCCCTTTTTATTCCAGTAACATTCAGCATTTTCGCTCAGACCCTAACACTTGGGACGAACATTTAAGAGAGGCAATTTTACAAAATGTAAGTTTCTTAGGCTTACAGTCAAATCAGTTATCTTTTTATATTTAAACCCAACTTAGGTGCAATAATTTGGGAGATGTAAGGCGAAGATCGTTTATTCCATTATTCCAGATGCTAAAACAGAGAAAGACTATGGCTGGAGTCGCAAAAGCTGAATGTGAAATTATGACAAAATGGAATTGCCGAATATTTAAAAGTTAGTTTTGTGATTTTTGTCATAACTATAATAAATGGCCTTTTCCGAAATTAATTTGGAGCCTACTTTATTTCCTAGTAAGCTGAAGAAATTGTAATTTTAAAAGCTTAACATCTTGAATATATTATTGTTTTTTATCTGTCTGGTCTTTTAATAAAGCTTAAGTTTCCTAATCTTTCAGCCGATGCTTAATACGCAGTTAACTTTAATACTCTTTAATTAGGAGTATCAGTTAAAAAGTGCAGGTTTTTATCAAGGTAAAGTAATGAATTCAGTTCAAATCCAAACAAAACAGTTGCCACAAATTAAGGAAATTCCATATTTTGAAGGAGTCTGTTTTGATCCGGACACTGATACAATTCATGGTAATTATCCCGATGAAATCTCAGCTTATCGTGCTAAGAAAGCTTGGTTAGAAGCCTTGAAATTTAATTTTAGTCTAAAGGGTGGGGATCAAGATTTAGTAGTTGCGATTGAAGTTACTGAGATGAATTCATTTGTACTTAGCTGTCGTTTTTATTCAGCAACCGCAAAATACGCATTTTGGAAGATAACAAATAATCAATCTCCAGAAGTTCAATACATTATCGAAACTGCACATATTCCTATTTGTGATAGTCGTTATGAAGAAATTTTAACTGCACCTGATTTAAGGTCCGTCTATGATCTAACAACAACTGCTAGACAGAACTTATTAACTGGTTCTAAACTTAACGATATTCTTCAAAAAATTGTCAGTAAAAAATAAATTTTTATTATTTTATAGTCATTCCAAAAAATAATTTCCGTTAGGAAATTATTAAATACATTATGACTATAGAAGCGACCAGCGGGAGCTAACAGACAAATAGTAAACCCAACTAAAAAAACAGAGTTAAACCAAAGGTTTATCTATAAATTTACATTCTTTAACTACTTCAGGTTAAAAAAGATAAAAGTCAGCTACAGTCTTAGTTAATCTGTTTTTCGGAAAACCTTTTTTGGGTTTACTATAATTTCACTACTCAAGATTTGATGGCAGGGATAATTGTCTTGGTGTATTTGTTTAATTATTTTCGTGCGAATTGAAGTTTATCTTGACAAGTTAAAACTGCTGAAAGCATACTACGTTAACATATTTACTTAGTCTTAATTTTCCAATTTATTTTCTTGATGGCTGAATTATCTAAAGATGGTCGGATTATTATTAGTGCAAAAGAAGTCGCAAGTTATTTACATTGCCCAGAGAGCTGGAATTTGCTTCATCGCCAAAAAATTATTCTATCTGAGCAAACCTCAGAGCCTGAACGTCTGGAAAGAAAGAAGCTTTGGTTAGAGGATTTTGATGCTGCTCGCTACTTTACTTGGGCGACTAATTTGATCATTTTTATGATCTTTTTCTTGATTATTCTCTACCTTTTTACACAAATACGCTCATTTTAGATCGCCCCAATTGATGATTAAAGAATATATTAGTCAGTTAGGAAATGAACTCAATTTGCTTTTTACCGAGCTATCAAAAACTACATCGCTAATTTTTTGGTTACTGATTCTTTTAGTTGTTTTAGTAATTGTTTTAGAAGTATTCTCGACGATAGCTATAAAAAAACGAAAAGATTCGGGGGTTAGCCCAGAAGTAAATTCCATTTTGACTCCTAGCAACATTTTTAAAGAAACGAAGGAGTATGTTTCTGACATTCAATTACTCAGAGCTAGGCCAGATGCGCTTTTGCGAGAAGGTGGATTTCTAATTCCAATTGAACGTAAACCATTAGCTAATAAGATCCGCGATCGCTTTGTTGTCGAGCTTTTAGTTAGCATGCGCTTGATTGAAGAATTCGAAGGTAAGCGACCCCCTTATGGGTATCTAATTCTTGGGAAAAAAGCTCGCAGTGTTAAGATTTTAAATACTCAAAAAAAACAAGCATGGTTGGATGTCTTTCTTGCGGAAATGCGAGCAGTCTTGGAGGATGATCTGCCTGTTAAGGCTACTCCAGATTTACGCAAATGTTCTAAGTGTCTCGTGCGGGATGACTGTAAATATAAAATAACTAATGATCTAGAATAGTTAGTAAATAAGGACGGCACTGGATAAAAGCAGAAAATTAAGTTATATTAAGTACTTACTTTGATTCTTTGACTAGCAGGTTAGTGACTTTTAGAGCTAAGTGTAGCATTTAAGAATTTCTTTAGAAGTTCTAAGTCAATAAATTATGGTAAGCCCAGAAAATATTTTCCCTTAAAATTTAAGGTTCTTGCTTGGAGCTTACTACTTATGTGGTCATTAAATTGAATCAAAGATTTACGATAATCACAATAATTTTAATTAATAGTTTATAGCAATCTGTTTTGCAGATAATTTGTTTGGCTATCACAGCTGTGAAAAGTCTCCCTAAATTGAGCTTATTTACATCAGTAAAAGAATCATTGTGATTAATTTTTTTAAGATTGCTGACTTTACTTTAAATATCGCCATAAATTCTAATCGAGAATGAATTGAAGCCATTTATTTTGTAGATCCTAGTGAATTTAGTTTTAAGATTTAATTAATACTTATAATTGAAATTGCCTGTTTTGATCGAAAAATAAATTTTTTCAAATATACTTTAAATATTAATTAAACTGTTCCAGTAACGTGTATTTTCACATTACTAGGTAATCTCTAACTTGAATCTTAGAGATTAGTAAAGAATTTTAAATATCGATATTAGGTAAGTCTAGCTAAGCCAAAAAACTTTTTATATATAATTGGAGAACGCAATGAGAAATTCAGATTCTCGCGGAAGCGGTGGTGGAAATGGTGGAACTGGTGGTGGACGATACGGACGCCAAAGAACTGGTAGTGGCGGTGGTCGTGGACAAGGTGGTGGCGGCCGCAGATTTGGTGGTGGTCGTGGTCAAAGCAGTGGCGGAGGTAGCAACTGGCGTGGCGGTGGCGCACGTCGTCAAGGTGGCGGTGGTGGATCTCGAGGAAGATATGGACGCTCCGATAATAACAGCGGGAATCTTCGTGAAAGAATCACAATTGAAAGTGGTCACATGGTGATTATTGATCAATTTATGTTGGCTAACCCTCAATTACATCGTTCTTTGTTGGATCTAATTGATTCTGATCCGACGGAAAAGAATGAAGTGATTAAGAAATTCGGTGGAGTTGTCTTAGAATTAAGCCCTGGTAATTACAGAATTCTGCGTAATCCTTATTCTTGTCGAATTGTAATTCATGATTCTTCACATGATGAAGTAGACTTCGAAGAGATTATTGCGAATGCGCCAACCTCGGTAGGAAAAGTAATGATTGATACTAGATGTCTTGCGATGATTGATCGTGAACTTCTTGATGATACTGAGTTGCTTTCTAAGTATCAGGAACTTTGGTTTTCTGATCAAGATAAAGCATGTCGCGATTTATTGCGTGATAATGGAGGTGCCGTAAGATATGGATTTCAGCGTTTTGGTGATGAACTAGATGTTTATCATTTGGCGTCTGACAATACTGTATGCTTAGCTGCAAAAGAAGCAGCAGTGGAAGCACCAGAAGAAGTCGCCTAAACCCGACACGAATCCGCGAGAAGTATTTAACTGACGAAAACAGTAGTTAGATATTTTTCGCGGATTTTTTTTGTAAATTTCTTATACTAGTTACTCCGTGCTTAATTATATTCAAGATCGAATTACCTTTAAACCCAATCCTGATTATGATGCTTCGCGGATTCCGAGTGGCTGCACAGTGCAAACACTACTTGGGCAAGGCCTAGAAATAAAAATTGCCTACAGATTAGTTGATTCTCCAGTCTTAGTTGTTAATTGTCATGGGAATGCCTCTAATATTTCTAATCTTGATGGTGTTTATAATTTCTATGAGAACACAGGTTTTTCCTACTTACTTTTTGATTATCCGGGATATGGCCAATCAAGTGGTAAACCAAGTGAGGCTGGTTGTTATCAGGCGTTAGATCTTGTGATGAAGTTTGTTCGTGAAGAGCTGAAATTCGATTATTCTAGAATTGTGCTTCATGGTATTTCGTTGGGTGGGGCTATCGCAATTGAAGGACTTACTAAATATCCTGTGAGTTGTGGAATTATTGATTCAACAATCTCTAATAATATTGAAATGGCTAGGTTTATGTTTCCTAGATTGCCACTCTGGCGAATGATTAAACCTCGCTTTAATTCCCTGCTAAAAGTATCAACCATTAATACCCCAATTCTTTTTTTTCATGGTATTGAGGATGAAGTTATTCCATATTCCATGAGTGAAAGTTTATATAAAGAAAAAGTTGGTAGTAAGGAAATAATCTTATTGCCTGCAATCAAACACGTTGATTTATTAAAGGTAAGCTCACCGGAGATTGTTGGTAAGTTTCGAGATTTTGTAAATAAATATCAATAAGTCAAATACCTGTAGTCCTGAGCTAAATTCTACATCGATAATAAAGCCAAGAATAAATTTCCGAAACCACATTTCATTATTCTTCTTGGGTTGAATTGATCAGTTATTTTTGGCAAAAGCTTGAATACTTGTCAGCCGAAGCTTTCTTCAAGGTGGAAATCCAATATTTATAGTAAGTCCAAAAAGTAATTTCCGTTAGGAATTACTTTTTGGGGCTTACTATCCCCTGCAAGCGTTATAAAATCATACGGTTATGACAAAAATCACAAAACTGCCTTTTCAATATTCGGAAATTAGTTTTTGTCATCACTATAAATGCGTTGCAGCTGATCGCATAAACTTAATTTTAATTAAGTGAAATTAGTTTTTGGAGTTTCTAGCTTCAAGTCGAGATTGAAAATTATCGTTTTAAAATTTAGTCACCTAGTATAAAAGGAGCAGTGAGCTATATTTAGAGTGGATTGTCTCGGGTCTAATTCCCAAAAAACATTTGGTATCCAATCAAAAAGATAATAATATCAGCAAATACATGACTAACGTAAGATGCGTAAATGTTGCGATAGCGTAAGTAAATCCATGACCAAGTCGCACCGCCAATAAAAACACCAATTGAAGCAAGGATAGTTAAGGGAAGATTGAAGTAAACTTTAATTGCTAGAATATGATGGAGTGTAAAAAAATTCCTGAAATGATCACGGCCCAAAACTTTGACATCAATCTTTCACACCTTGTGAAAACAAACCAACGCCAGACATATTCTTCAATTAATGAATTTACGGTACACCAATAAATTGCTGCTAGGATATAAAAAGTGGGAGAGCCTAATCCTAAAGTCATAGCTTTTTGGGAGAGTGCTCTAGAATCAATTGCCCCTTGAGACTTAAGAAATAGATAACAAATTCCAATAGTAATAAAGATTAGCAAGCCACTAAGGCAGGCAACTTTCATTCCCTTGGTTGATAATTTTGGTATTGTGATTCTTTCGTCAGTCATTTTCCAGATCCAAGCTAGTGGAAAAAGAATCAACCATATTTTAGTAAACATAAACACCGCTTGACCAAGCGCTCCTGGTGTAAGATACATCGCCATTAAAACACCAATGCTGGGAGCTGGAACAAGAAAGAAAAGAGCAGTAATTGCTTTTTGTTTAGTATTAGAGGATCTTTTTACAGGGATCAGCATTGAGCATTACGAAATAAAATCTAATTGACTTACTGTAAACTTAACGTCTAGATTTAGCTACTTCAAACTTAAGTCTTTTTCGGCAAGCAGGTTTTGAAACTTTTTCCTCAAAAAGCGATATGGAAAATTAAGGGTCTAAAATTAGTTCTATGGTATCCAAGTGCAAATCATTTTATGGGATTTAGTGTACTTCACAAAAAAGAGGGGATTTTTTATTATTTTTTTGTTCAAAGACTAAAGTTTTCAAAAAATCTGACGATACTTAATTTGTAAGGCATGACAGCATCCTTTCTGCGAGTTGGGGGCGATAGCATTCGGTTATCGCCCTTTTTTTTGCCTAAAACTCACGATTGTCCGAAGTTAGTTTTATTCTCCATTAAATTTGATTCGGAGGTACAAAAAATAAGTTATTAATAAGATCAAGATTAAGAGCGGGAAAAGACTGCTAAGGCCATTTAAACCTAAAAGTTGACCGATATTACCACTGGATAAATCCTGGTAACTAGCAAAATTTGGATCTAAACCTTGAAGTCTAATCGGATACTTGATGGGTGAAATTTGTCCACTAAAGAAAAAATTATAGTTAAAACCGTATAATGGGTTTGGATCAAGGTCTGGTGAAATTGGAGAGACGGCAGCTAACACCAGTGAGTTAAAGGCACTAAAGAGACTTAATAATACGATAGGAATACGAAGAATTCGCGGACATTCTTTTAGTGGAATGATCAAAAAAATCAAACAGGGTAATAAGTAGCGTGGAAAAGTTGTAGCACCACCATGCCATCCATTAAAAGTAGACACAAATAATAAATAGCCAATGATATTACTTAGGCAAAGCCAGAGTAGTGGATCCCGACGATTTCTTTTAATCCAAAAGCCAATCCCGGCAAAACTTAGTAAAAAAATTGGCATGAATAGGATCAGGCCCTTCTCTAATGAAAAAAGTAAGGACCAGATTACAGAGAATGATGGTAAGGAGGAAAAAAACCCAAGGATCAAATCTGAATTTTCAAAGGCAGGATTTCCGTTGGATTTAGTAGACTTAAAGATCGACCCAAAACATAAGTATTGATAAAACAGTAAGACGCTGAGGATAGCTAGATAACTAAAAATTACTGGGAGACTTTTTCCTTTTGCTTGCCAAATAGCATAGAGCAAGATGGTACCTACGGCGATAAATCCTAGATAGTCCATTTGAATAGCAAGGCCCAGAGAAATTCCCGCCAAGATTGGTTGCCAATAACTCTTTCTTAGGAAATAAAGGGCAATAACTAAAAAACTTGTCGTTGTATTTGTTCCCCATAGTGTCTGATTGTATGAAATAAATGGAGTAGCAAAGATATAGATTAGGGTGAGCAATGCCGAAGCCTTTATAGACTGTCCGAAGGATTGTAGAACATAAAAGAAAGCGATGGCTGATAAAGCAAAGGGAATTACCGAAACAAAAAAATTAATTAGATAGGCGTTCAGATAGGCAAGAGATGGTTGACCGGGGTTTAACCCAAGCATTGTTTCAATTTTGTAGGCTAAGTAATAAGGAGGAATTCCCAGTAGGATCACCCCGGGAGATTTATTAGAGTAATAATGTCCATTATGACTAGACCAATCGATTGTCCCGACATAGCCATTTTTTTCAAACATAAAATTATCTATACTGAAAAGTGGTAGTTTTGGATCTCGCTCCACTACTGCATAGATCGGCAATAGGCGCGCGTTTTGGTTTGATAAACTTGGGCCAAAGCAATAGGCAGTTGGAATTAATGCTAACAAGAAAAGTAGCCAAGTAATTAATTTTAAATTTGTCTTTTGTTGAATCACAGCAGGAATCTTATCCTAGTTACAAGCAGATGAGAATATACTCAAACCTAGTAGGTTTTGGAGAAACAGCGGGTAAAAATGCTCGTAGCATTTTTCGCTTTGTCATTATCTTGCTCGCCCGCTTTACGGAAGCATTTTGAAAAAGGACGAGTAATGAGGGCTTAGATGGTTTATTGAAAAATTTTTGTTAGCTTCTGATCCAATTCGGCAAATCCCTCTTGGTCTAAACCTGAATAATAACCAATGATTTTGCCTTCAGGATCAATTAAGGTGAGTCGAGAATTATGCTCGTCAATGCTGGGTCCAGCCGCTAATTTTAAATCTGCAACAAGTTGGGTAACCTCGGAAGAAGCACCTCTTGCAAATTGCCAACGTGAAGACGGCGCTTTAAATTTTTCGGCATATTTTAATAATACTGGGAAAGTATCTCGATCTGGATCAACACTAACAGAAAGGAAATTTAAGTTTGGTTCATTTTTAAATTTTTGATTTAGTGCAAATACTTTACCATTTAACATGGGGCAGACTTTAGGACAGCTAGTAAAAAAGAAATTTAAAACCCAATATTTACCAAGTAGATCTTTGGGCGTTACTATTTTTTGGTTTTGATCATAAAACCTAAATTCAGGAATCGTATTTTCGGCATTACTGGATGAGGTAATGAGGAAAGAAAAAACTATCGCAAGAAGGAGTTTACTCATTCCTAAACTCTCATATTGTAAGTTCGCAGCGCTAGCAGTGTCGTTATACCCAGAAGTCCAGCACCTAACATCACGTGAACACTAGTAATAAATGGATCTTTATGGCTTATGACGGTTATGATTCCTAGGGCAAATTGCAAGATGACGATGCTTCCAATCCAAGCTCCATGCCTTGTTATTTTTTTACCAAGACTATTTGCATTAGTTAAGATAAATCCAATTAGTAAAAAGACAGCAATAATAATTCCAATTGCCCAAAAGCGATGGATTAAATGAATAAGAACTTGCAGTTTATCTACAGGAGCATATCCTAAAACTAATAATTGTTGATTAATGTTAGTAATAGTTTCAGCGGAAAGACTTGGAAGGTAGCTTCCTCCCATCTTCGGGAAATCTGGGACTGCTAATCCCGAACCACTGTGTCGCATCACTGCACCAATAATTAGTTGCAAATAAATCATACCCGCAGTTAAGAGGCTATATTTAAATATTTTAGCATTCAAAATTGTTATTGGTGCAGATTTAGTTAGAAATTCTTTGGAATAACTATAAGCAATGACAATTGTCATAATAAAAAAGCTTTGTGCTAGGATAGCGTGTGCGGAAGAAACAGCCGTTGGTAATTTATAAATTACTGTTAAACCACCAAGTACTCCTTGCAGAATCACGGCTAGCAAGGCAAAAGAAGCTAATACTTTAAGCCATTTTCTCTTTTCTGAAATTAAAATTATTGCAGTTAGAATTAGTGTTAGTAGACCAATACCACTGGCAATTAGTCGGTGACCATGCTCCCAAAAAATGCCACCAGTCCATTTATGAACTGGGTAAGTAAACATATTTTCATTAAATGTTGTTGGCCAGTCGGGAACAGATAAGCCTGCTCCATGACTTGTCACAAGTGCGCCAAAAAGTATTAGAAAAAGCACACAAAACGGAAGAGTTTGAGCTAGTAGTTTTCTAAAAGTAATCATCAAATAAAAGAATCAATTAAAAGAGAAGTTAATAATAATGGTAAATATATAACTGTGGATCTTAAAAGTGCTCGAGCTGACTTGTGCGAGCGGGCAAAAAAACTAGCTACGCCATAAGCAAGCACATAAACTCCCAATAAAGCTGCCGAAATCACATAAATATAACCAATATTTTGTAGATAGACTGGTAAAAATGAAACAACTAACAAAACTAATGAGAAGAAAATAATTTGACTAAATGTTTTTTGCCCATCATCATCATTAAGGGTGATCATCTTATATCCCGCCTGCGCATAGTCATTTCGGTACATCCAGGCAATGGAATAAAAGTGGGGCATTTGCCAGATAAAAAGGATTGTAAACAAAATCCAACCACCGGCGCCTAGTTCTCCTGTGGCTGCTGCCCAACCACCTAATGGTGGCAGTGCCCCTGGAATTGCTCCAATAAATGTATTTAGCCAGGTCAGTCTTTTTAATGGAGTGTAAACTAGTACATATAGAAATGCAGTGAGCAATGCTAAGAAACCGGATAGTAAATTAACCATTGCAACTAAAATTACTGTACCAGATAGAACAAGTAGTAAGCCAAAACCTAAAGCTTGTGCTGGTTTAATGCGACCACTTGGAAGTGGACGACAAGCTGTTCTTTTCATTAAGCAATCATAATCACGTTCAATATAATTATTTAATGCACCGGAACCACCGCAGGTTAGTGTTGTTCCTAACAGAGTAAAAAAAAGAGTAGAGAGATCCCCTAGTCCATTACTTGCTAAGCAATAGCCCATCCCTGACGTAACTAAGACTAGTTTCGTAATATTAGGCTTAGATAATTCTATTAAGCAGCGGAGAAATTCAGATGTAAACATTGTTGGAAATAATTTGAAAATACAAAAGTAGTGTGTCCGTATATTCTACAAATAGAACTTCTCTCCTTCGTAGTTTTCATGAGGGAAGAAGCATTTTCACAAGTTTTCCCAGTAAAAACTTTTGGGTGTCAATTTAGTCACGCTATTTATAGTGAGTCCAAAAAGTAGTTTCCGTAGGGAATTGCTTTTTGGGTCTTACTATCCCTCGAAGTGACGATAAAATCATATAGTTATGATAAAAATCACAAACTAGCTTTTCAATATTCGGAAATTCCTTTTGCTATAACTTTATACTGTGTATTCGTTTTTTGATCAATCAAAGCTCATGTTTAAGTTAAGAGGCTGTTTGCACTATTTAAAAACCTCAAACCACTATTTTAACCATAGTTTCTTGCTACTAAAAGGTTTTAGTGAATACTAAAATCTTGAATTGATCCGAATAGTGTAAATACTCCGAAGTTAGTTGCGCTTGCCAATGACTTACAGGTCTTAATTTTGGTTTCTGAAACTCAGTAAGTATTAGGGATTGTAGTCGCGATAGCGAACTTCAATTTCTAATCCCGCAAGAAAATCTACTAAATTACACTTTAGAGATTTAGTTAAAAGTCCTTTAAGCTTTTGTTGTTCAATTGTACTTAAACCAGTAGCTGGAGTTGAAGCCAAGGAGTCAATCATAAAAAATTTTTGCTGAACATGTAGAATCGTCTGTACAAAGGAGTCTGAACAAAAAACTTCGCGAGAAGAACTTTTTTTCATGTAATGTAGGAATTTAGCAAAATCTGGCAGAAGCTCAGCTATAAAGTAGTCTTTTAGGGAGTGTTGCTCGGGTTGATTTGTAATCCAGGTAATTGCCCCGCGAATTGAAGGTCGAAGATCTGTATCCTGTGAATTTAATAAAGTTTGCATTGTCTGCACTGTTAGCCTGTGACCATCTTTAATTGCCAATATTTTTAGCGAAGCATATACAGATTGTAAGCGTTCAGCTTCTGGTCCACTGGCAAGAGTAATGCCTTCTTGGATTTCTGTTGTGCAGAGATGACTAATTCTTCGAGGAAAAGAGCAAGAGTATAGTTCTGGAGGATTTGATAATAACTGTTGGTCTAGCTTTTCAATTAAGGCAACAAATCTCCTTTCTGTCTCACTTGCGCTAGCTCTATCTGGCGAATTGGCTAAATTATAAGAAACCATAATGCAGTTTAGTTTCGATTAAGATGGAAAATAAAGCTATTTTGACTAGAGACTAATCCTCAGATGTTCTTTCAAATTTACATAAAGATCGATCTTATTCAAGCAGCTATATTACTCGATGCCATTAGTCATCATGGCAGGGTCGTTGAAGATCAACCCAAGAAAGTTAGGAATTCATACCATCACTCACTGCAAAGCACTTATAGATAGTCTATCTTAGGCAACATTTAAAAATTACAGTTTTTAAAATTAGTCGACTAGTATAAACATGTTGTCTGCTTAATTAAGATCAATTAAACAAAAGTATGCCCTTTCATAGAACTTCATTTCAAATTCTCACCATTCTCATATTAATCTTAGTAATATACGCACAGAGTCTGAGTTTTGCTTTTGTTTGGGACGATCAAATGCATTTAGCTAAAGACTCTCAAGTCTTTCAAGAGAGCTTCCCTTCCGAATTATTTTTTATGTCAACCTGGCCAGGAAATTTATATCGCCCGGTATTTTCTGTTTCTTTATGGTTGAATCAAAAAATATTTGGCATAGATGCCTGGGGTTTTCATTTAGTCAATCTAATATTACATTTTTGTGTAAGTATATTAACATTAGTTTTTGTTCGTCAGATATTTCATAATTCACTTCTAGCTTTTACAACTGCGTTACTATTTGCAGTCTCCCCAATGTATGCCGAGGTAGTAGCAAATATTTCATATAGAACGGAGAGTTTAAGCGCCCTCTTTATTCTGATTTGTTTAATTGCTGCGTGGAGATATTTAAAAGATTATTCTTTCCAATACTTATTAGCCGTTGGACTAACTGCACTTTTAGCCATGCTCAGCAAGGAAAGCGGAGTTGTGATTTGTCTCCTTATTCCATTGTTAATCTGGAAATCGTGTTCGCGTAGTGCTGATACTTACTGGAAGAAAGAGAATTTTTTTCTATTATTTTGTCCAGCGATCGGCCTAGTCATTTATATATACTTGCGTCAATTGTCACTTGATAAACTGGTAGCGATGCAGAGTACCAGTCAATTCTCTAACGTTTTAATTGAGGCAGATTGGATAGAAAGAGTCACGCGTTCTTTAATCTTTCAGGGGCAATATATTTTTAGCTTGCTTGCCCCACGACAAAATTTTCAAGATTTTAACTTAATGAATGTAAGTCAAAATTTAAAATGGGATTTTGTAAGTATTTTCTATCTAATTTTATTTGTTTTCAGCGCAAGTCTAATAGTATTTATTAAAAAGGATACTTCAACGAAGTTTGGTCTTATTTGGTACCTGCTCTCATTTGCTGTTACTTCAAATATATTTCTCACTATCGGAACTCATTATGCCAATCGTCTTAGTTACTTGCCCGGATTGGGGATTTATCTATGCCTCGCGTCTGTCTACTGTCACTTTGCAAGGTCGATTGCCTCAAGACTGGTAATTTTAGTCTATCTCATATTATCAATATTTATTGCTATACAACAAACCGCTCCTTGGTCTACTAACTGGAAGATTAGTAATTATGAGTATCGTCTCGGAACAAAAAGCTTAATTGTCTTAAATTCTTTAGGAGCCATGTATCACAACTTAGATCAGCCTAAAAAAGCAATTTTAAAACTCCAAGAGGCAATTGCACTAGCCCATAATTTTTGGCCTGCCCACTTACAATTATGTTCAATATTGATTGAAGAAAAAAAGTTTAGTTTAGCGCAAAAGCATCTAACTGCTCTTAAGCTATATCAACCCACGGCCTTAATTAATTATGAAATACAGGGTTTTATTGATCTGGGTCAAGAAAATTATGCCTCGGCAATATCCAATTTTGAGCTTGTATTAATTGATCAGCCTGACTCTAAAGCTGTCTTAGCAGGACTGAAAGAGGCTCGTGCCAAGGCTAGCCACTTACAGACTGACCATCCTTAAACTTGTAAATGTAGATAACGTTAGCAACGACTGCCCACGGTTTAATTTGAAAAAATTTTCCAGGAAACTTATTGGGATCTTTTTCTTGCTGTAAGGAAATTAAATTTTGAACAGAAATCGCATAAAAGCCATTAAGAGGAGTGCTCAATTCTGTGTTTGTAGCTAACTTAAAATTAATTCCGTATATTTGAGGATTTAAAAAATAAGGAGGTGAGAAATAAAGAGCTTCTCTCTCTGAATCCATTTTTTGCCACTCAGCTAGTTGAATCAAGCCTTGACCCCAATCGATATTACTATCATTTGCTAAACTTGGACCAGCACGAGGTCCGCCTGCCATAAAATTAAAATAAGTTAGATGATTTGGATAAATCCTTAAGCAATCAATAGCACTTATAAGACCAAGGATAATAAATAAAATCTTAATTTTTTTTGATTCTACGTAACTATAGAGTGCGGCTAGACTTAAATAGAATAAAGGATAGATCATTAATATTCGTCGTAGTCCAATATTGGCTTCGTCTTGCGAGGTAATTATTAATATAAGAATAGTTGGTATAAAAATAAAAAGAAAAAAAGTTTTGCGATTAGGATGATTAAAAATAATAAATGGCCAAAACAAGAATGATCCTATCAAGATTATTGGTGATTTATATAAGATCAGCTGCAAGAAATAGTCCCAACGGCCACCTTGATAAAATTCTCCATTTAGATAAAAAAAGTATCCTGACACATGATTAGAATAGACGCGACTTAATCCAATAAGAAATTTACTCAGGGTCCAATCAAGATTGTAATTACAAGCAATAATAAAGTAAGTAATTATAAAAACTAGAGCAGCTCCACGGAATATAATTTTCCCTGTTGTTTGTTTACTAAACAACAAAAATAGAGCGATCACTAAATATATTATGCACAACACTAGATTACTAAATTTAATCATTATGCTGATCCCTGTAGCTATGCCTGTAAGTAACCACCATTTAGTTTTATTATTTTGGATTGACTCCCAAAAACAATAAAGCGAGATCAGAAAAGTAAGACTACAAAGTAAATCGGAGGTGGCAAACTGAGCATGCGCGATAAGATTCGGTGAAACTGCCAGCATAGTACAGCTAAATAATGCAGCTGTAGCACCAAACATTTTTTTACCAATGTAATAAACTACAAGAAGAAGCAAAATGCCCGCAAGGCTGACAGGTAGTCGACTAAAGAAAATAATCTGGGAAAGCCGATCAAAGTTTAATGCTAAAAAGTCTAAAGCTACTCCATCCTGACGAGATCTTTGAATATTATAATTATCACTTTCTGGAAATTTTAAATCCAAAAACAACAATGGCCAGGCGAGAACTTTGGAAACTAGTGGCGGAGATTCTTTATGAATTTTTAAATCATCATAAACATAATGATAATAACCTGAGGCAATAAAGATTGGTTCATCAACAATTAATGACTGTCTTTCGCTTGCCGTAAATGCCTGTAAGAAAAATATAATCGCTAAACAAAATGCCAAAATGTTACAGACAATGTTTTTATTCATCAGTTGATAATCTATTCTTAGCTAAACTTGCTGGCATGAAATCTCAAATACATTTTTTGATTGATAAATAGAGGAATAAGGATAGCTATTCATAGCTAAGTTTAGCCTCAAATTTTCCCCTTAGGAATCAGCGTTAGGTTTAGGTTAATATTATAAAATTCGCTAAGAAGAAAATACCCGATAGCAGATATTTATAATTTGTATCTGCTTCTATCAATAATTCAAAATTATTGAAATTTACCGGTTTTAGAATAAGTTACCAATTATATAGTAATGACAAGAAATAATTTACTGCCTGCCTAGCCGAAGCTTCAGCGAAGGCTGGTTAGTAAATTGAACAGAGTCATTACGGCTAATGCAAATCTTGGATTCCCACCTTCGCTAAAGCTACGGCGGACAAGAAAGCTTCGGCGGACAAGTATCCAAGTTTGCATAGCTAAAAACAACATAAATAGTGAGTCCAAGCAAAATCGTTAGTATTTTAAAGTAATTTATCTTTTGGACTCTCTATAATCCCTCTGCAGATGAAATTTGCGGAGGGTGAGCCTAATCTTGGCTATTTATCAGATGTAGCATTGGCGAAGCCTGAAGCCAACTTAGGCATTAGAAGACAAAAATTCTACTCACTGCTGTTTTGCGTAGGGTGTGGTTCTGTTTTCTACGCCAAAACCTGTCTGCGAAAGGATTTTGCATGTGCTCCTTTCTATTCATTTTTTTTAAAGATGAATAGCAGTGAGTATATCCAGAAAATCCAAAAAATAATTTTTGTCAGGAAACTACTTTCTGTGACTTTCTATCCTCCGAAGGGATAGTAAAATCATATAGTTATGATAAAAAACAAGTTGCTCTATTTTATCTATATGATATTTATTTTTTGGAATAACTATATTAGGCTACTAGAATTAAAACGATGATTTTCAATCTCGCTTCGTCAAGACATTAATAAGGAATTTAAGGGCAAGATGACAACTTTTTACTTAAATTGAGTATAATAAATCCAAGTTCCCTTACGATGTGAAGCTAATTTAAAGAATAAATTATCGAATAGTCTTTCTAATCGACAATCTTTGCTGCAACCTTACTGCTTATTTTGAATCAAAATAATATCTTTCACGGAAAGTCTTATGTGGTAATGTAAGTATGAATGTTTAACTTTATCAAGTGCTCAGTTTTTTCTTTTATATTGCTTGGGGTTTTTCAAATCTCCATCGCGGAATATAGCTTTGCGGCTCCTAGTCCTACACCTCCTTTAAATCTGATTGAAGCATCCCCCGAAACAGCGGCCAGTAGAACTAGTTGTCCTGATGGAACTCAACCAACGTTGACCAATGATCCGAGTGTCTGTGGTTGCCTTAGTTGTGAATGTTTGGTTTGTGCCTATTGTGGAGATTTACTAACAGATCCTTCGTTAGGAGAATCATGCGATCCACCGGATATTGCTACAGGAGGTAGCTGTCGACTTGACTGTACGTCTTGTGGAGATGGAACGGTGAATAAGCCTGTAGAGAGTTGTGATTCTGGCATTTTTGACCCGGCGCTGACACCAGCTCAAGTTGATCCTTCATGTAATTTAACGACTTGCCAGGCGGAATGGTGTGGTGATTTGAAGGCAAACAGGGCAAGTGAAGAGTGTGATGGAGTTAATAATTATAATACGTTAGCTGGTTATCCAACAGCTGCTCAGAAGTTCCCATCTTGTAATTTGTCGACCTGTAAAATTGATTTTTGTGGTGATAATAAGAAAAATGGTACAGAGGCTTGTGATGCCACTGATATTACTGATCCTAATCACACAAAATGTAATGCTGATTGTCAATTAACTACTGCCAGCGTTTCGATTAAAAAAGAGTTTCGTTGGGCGGGGATAGGTTGGACAGAACAAGAGATTCTAACTACTAAAGATTGTAATGCAATTAGTTCCTTAACTACAGATAAGTATGTCAGAGAAGGTGTTCCAGTAGAATTTAGGTATACTGTAGAAAATACTGGTACTGCTCCGCTCTATGACTTAAAAATTGAAGATTTAGTCAGTGGATTTCCTGGACCTGTTTGTTGCAATTCAACATTTGATTTAAATCCAAGCGATCCACCGTTTAATGCACTTACGTTTACACAGACTACAGGCTACACTCAAGGTGTTCATACTAATACGGCAACTGTTAATGATCTAAATGCCATACCAACTCTGGGTGTTTCCGCGTCAGCAGTAGCAACTTTTTGCGTAACGGGTTGTGGAGATGGAAATCGCAATGCCGAAGAGCTTTGCGATGGTACAGATTTTGGTTTAGCTGGAGGTATTCAAGCTGGACTAGCAGGGCAAGTTTGTAATACGAGTTGTACGATTAATCCATATTGTGGAGATAGCAACAGAACTGGCACCGAGCTTTGTGATGGCACAGATTTTGGTTTAGCGGCAGGAGTTCAAGCTGGTTTACCTGGTCAAGTCTGTAATGCCACATGTACAATCAATCCATACTGTGGAGATAGCAACAGAACTGGCACCGAGCTTTGTGATGGAACAGATTTTGGTTTAGCGGCTGGAGTTCAAGCTGGATTACCTGGTCAAGTTTGTAATACGAGTTGTACAATTAATCCATTTTGCGGTGATAGCAATATGACTACAGGAGAGTCCTGTGATGGAACAGATTTTGGTTTAGCGGCTGGAGTTCAAGCTGGTTTACCTGGTCAAGTTTGTAATACGAGTTGTACAATTAATCCGTTTTGCGGAGATAGCAACAGAACTGGCACCGAGCTTTGTGATGGAACAGATTTTGGACTAGCTGCTGGCGTCCAAGCTGGATTACCTGGGCAAGTCTGTAATACGAGTTGTACAATTAATCCGTTTTGTGGAGATAGCAACAGAACTGGAACCGAGCTTTGTGATGGAACAGATTTTGGTTTAGCGGCAGGAGTTCAAGCTGGACTAGCAGGGCAAGTTTGTAATACGAGTTGTACGATTAATCCATTTTGCGGTGATAGCAATATGACTACAGGAGAGTCCTGTGATGGAACAGATTTTGGTTTAGCTCCTGGCGTCCAAGCTGGATTACCTGGTCAAGTCTGTAATGTGAGTTGTAATATTAATCCATTTTGTGGAGATAGCAACAGAACTGGCACCGAGCTTTGTGATGGAACAGATTTTGGACTAGCTGCTGGTATTCAAGCTGGATTACCTGGGCAAGTCTGTAATACGAGTTGTACAATTAATCCGTTTTGCGGCGATGGTAACAGAACAGGAACCGAGCTTTGTGATGGAACAGATTTTGGTTTAGCGGCTGGTATTCAAGCTGGTTTACCTGGGGAGGTCTGTAGTGCAAGTTGTACGCTTACTCCTATTATCCTGTTTTGCGGGGATAACAACAGAAGTGGAACCGAGCTTTGTGATGGAACAGATTTTGGTTTAGCTCCTGGCATTCAAGCTGGTTTACCTGGTCAAGTCTGTAATGTGAGTTGTAATATTAATCCGTTTTGTGGAGATAGCGATCGAGCTGGCACCGAGCTTTGTGATGGAACAGATTTTGGACTAGCTGCTGGTATTCAAGCTGGATTACCTGGGCAAGTCTGTAATACGAGTTGTACAATTAATCCGTTTTGCGGCGATAGCAACAGAACTGGCACCGAGCTTTGTGATGGAACAGATTTTGGTTTAGCGGCAGGTGTTCAAGCTGGTTTACCTGGGCAAGTCTGTAATACCACATGTACAATTAATCCATATTGTGGAGATAGCAACAGAACTGGAACAGAGGTTTGTGACGGCACAGACTTTGGTCTAGCTCCTGGCGTACAAGCTGGGCTTGCCGGTCAAGTCTGTAATGTAAGTTGTACAATTAATCCATATTGCGGTGATGGCAATATGACTACAGGTGAATCTTGTGATGGTACAGATTTTGGTTTAGCGGCTGGAGTTCAAGCTGGGCTTGCAGGACAAGTATGTAATGCAACTTGTACAATTAATCCATATTGCGGTGATGGCAACATGACTACAGGTGAATCCTGTGATGGCACAGATTTTAACTTAGCCGCAGGTGTACAGACAACTAAGCCTGCAAACGTAGATTCTTGTTCTGCTACTTGTACTTACGACCTAGTAGAGCGAGTAAGAATTACGAAGTCTATCTTTAATTTTAGTTCAGGTGCATTGATTAGCAGTAGCAGGAAAGTTTTTGCACTACCATCGCTTGGTGCGCCAGTCCTGGAAGATGAGCAAAACACTACAAATAATGTTTATTTAGCAGAGTATTATCCAGACTTAGAAATTGTTGGAGGAAGTGTAGTAGCTAACAGTAAGGTTGAATATTTGATTGAAAATGTGGGAGCCGGTCCATTAGTTTTGGAAAACGTGATTGATCAAATAATTGCTGGCGGCAGTGCCTGGCCAAATTTATCCTTACCACCACATTCCTTACCGCGAGTTGTGGCTGCTGGGGCATCGTTTGATTTTAAAATAGATAGTTTTAAATTTAGTCCTTATGCAAATAATGGACTACACTCTAGTACTGCGCAGGTAGTAATTAAGGGAAATTAAAAAATTAGCGTAAAAGGTATGTTAATAGATAAAAGTTTAACTTGGTATTAATTGGATGAGATTGCTGACTAAAAGTAAATTGATAAGTTATCTCCTATTAGGGGCAATACTAAGCCTTGTTGTAAATTCTTTTTGCGTAGCTGAGGACGGCACCTCTCATTCTTTGTCAGTAACTACAGAATTTACAAATTACGGTTGTGGCAATGGGATAGTGGATCATCCGACAGAACAGTGTGATGGAAGTGATTATGGAACAGGTGCAGAGACGGAGCCTAACACAAATTCGGATGTGAGTGGTTGTACTTCAATTAATGATGAGATTCTAAATAATACACCAAATTCCGGTTGTAAATTAATTTACACTACAGAATTACGAGTTGTAAAAAGAGCTGAAGTGGAAGGGTCGCTCTATGTTAATGATGATATTAATACGAATATTACTAATGGTGAGGACTGTAACTTAAGTAATATTGAGACTGCCATAAATAATAACAAAGTGATCGTCCAGAATTCTAAGGTTCTTTATACTTTTGAAGTGTTTAATGATAGCGCGGAACCGATAACTATTAACCGCATCGAAGATAGTTTGATTTTTGGTGCTGGTGGATTTACATTGCCAACCCCAGTTACGATTAATGCTAGGGACTCTTATGTTTATCCATCTGGTGCAGATTATGGTGAAATAGACATTGCTGACTTTACTTATGATGCCAACACTCAAGGGGCACTGTTAAATACGGCAACAGTTTTTGGTCAAGATATTTATAGAAATACAATTAAAGGCGTTAGTTCGGTTGGCATTTGTGTTGTTGGTCGCGGCGAGGTGGAGATTAAGAAGCTTGTTGCTAAGTCAATTGTGGGTGATTTTGCGCAGAGAAACCATGACATTACCAATTGTTCGAACGTGGAAAATACTTCGGATTTTTATGTTACCAGACAAGAGTCGGTAGATTTTAGATTTGAAGTTACGCTAAAGGATGGAAATCCAAATCCAGTTAGGTATGTTAATCTAGGTGATAATAAGTTGGGAACTCCAGTTGCAGTGACTGGAACAGGCACCAATAATATTGGAGATATTAATAATAATCTCTTTTTAGAGGTTAATGAAAAATGGATTTATGAAGTTAAGAATAGGAAATTAACAACTGGTGGTCATTCTAATCTTGTTATTGTAGAAGGCACATCGTTAGATGGAAGTATTAGTGAATCAAGTGACAAGGCTTCTTTTTGCGTAGTGGGAATTCCAAATTTGAAAGTTGTTAAGAAAGTTGGACTTTGTAGTGGAGCGTATTGTAATAGCGTCAATGCGGGAATAAAAATTGTTAAATTAGTTTACCAGGAAGATCTGGGAGGTTCTACCGAAGTTAAGTTAGACACTTCAAGTTGTAACGCAAGCAATGCATATATTTCTAACAATAAAACGGTGCGATTTACTTATGAAGTTAGTTTGCCAACAGGAATGCCCGCTGTTAAGAATGTGGAGATTGACGATCCTGTTGTAGCAGGACTTTCTAGAAAAGAGAGTAGTCCTCCTTCAAGTTTAACTTTAATCTATGGAGATGACCAGCCCTATGATCAATTAGATCCAGGAGAAACCTGGGTTTACGAGACGGGAGAATTTTATGTTCCCGCAGGCCCACATCGAAATGATGCAACAGTTAAAGGACTAACAGTAGCTGATAATAAAATTGTGATTGCAAAGGACTATGCAGCTTTCTGCGTAAACTCGGAAGGTCCATTTTGTGGGGATGGTGTGGTTGAAGGCAGTGAAACATGTGATGTAGCCATCAAAGGGCCAATGACATTAGGACTATCACATGACGATCTCAACCCATTAAATTGCAGACGTCCCGGAGCGTCCGAATGGATCGAACCGCAGGATCCATCAGGTGATTATGTAGTGGTAAAGACAGAATGCACTTATTGTGGGGATGGGATTGTTAATGCTACTGAAGAATGTGATTTTGCAGCAGACACAACAGGTAAGTGCAGCTTAGACTGCAGATTAGATCAGTGCGAATATGTGCGGTTAAGATTTAATGACATTGAGATAAGTTATTGGAAGTTTATAACTGGATATAATTCAGATGAAAATGATATTGATTATCGTGAAAATCTTTACAAATCTACACCTTTTTCGAGCGGTGGAAAAGAATGGGAAGTAATAGAAACTTGTGCTCAAAACGAAAATAGTAGAATAAATGGTTTTAGTTGCTCTGATTTTCCTTATTTTGTTGAATGGAAAAAAGACATTCAAGCTCGAAACTCCTGTGTGGCCAGTATTGTAGGCAGATCTTATAATAGTAATGCCAATTTATATCAGACTGAAACGCAAGATGCTCCTGATAGATTTAACCCGACAGTATCAGGTCACGTTGAAACTTTTTATGGCGCAACTTTCGGAAAAACAGTATATCAGGATCTTGAAGACGATCTCGATTATTACAGATTGGTAGAAGAAATTACTGGTTTTAATATATACGGATATCTGACCGATACAAGCTATTCTACTGTTAATGGATTGCCGACATCTCGGTTTGGCTCGGCTAATGCTTCTTATAATAAAGCGCTAGAAGATGGTGACTGCTATAATAACTATCCAAATACTTGCACTAGACTATTTTCAAATTTTATAAATGATGGTTTCCATAATAGGAATGGCGATCAAATCGGTCAAAGTGCAATGGATCTAATTGGATCAAAAATTGGAATTGATGGTACACTCCATGAAAATTATACCAGTGCTTTCTATTTAGATGGTAATTGTAATGTAATTGATAGTTATCAACAGGGTATTGATCCAACATATGACGTCTGTGGAGAAGTTAATCTTTCTGCTGCATTATCTCCAATTTCACTCATTATTGATAAAGATATATCTAGTCCCTATGTTGCCCGTCAGTTTGCGCTTAATCCAAAAGATACTTCTAATTGGGTTATTTGGAAGGCAAATGGCAATCGACCGCTCGTTGTTTACGATCCTAAGAAATCGGGTAAAATAAAAGATGGCTCCATGTTATTTGGTAATTATACATTTGGAGGAAGAGGCAAATCGAAAACTCCTTGGGAAAACGGCTATGAAGCCTTAGCCAGTTTAGATTTAAATAAAGACGGATTTTTAAAGGGCTCTGAGTTGAAAGACATATCTTTATGGTTTGATGATAACTCCAATGCCATAAGTGAGGTTTCTGAAGTGGTGGATGCTACTAAACACGGCTTGAAATCTCTAAAAGTAAGTTTTGATTTAGAAGATGAATTTAAAGATTTATATTCTATTAATGGCTTTACTTTAGAAACTGATAGTAAAGTATTAAGCGGGCGCACAGTTGATTGGTACTCAGGAAGTTATGTTAACGAAGGATATGCCCAGAGTGAGATCTCTAGGTTAAGCAAAATAGCCGAAGAAAATTTAGTGAAATCAACCAGTTCTAATAATAAAGAGGGTGATAAACCCTTTAATCTTGGAAGTAGAAAATTAGCTAGTAAGGAAGACTTAAAGAAAGTAAAAGGTTTGTGGGAATGGAAATCAGCGCAAGATAAAAGTAATAAAGGGCATCTTTCAATTTTTACAAAGGGAGATCGTATTGCTGGATTGTCAATTATTGAAGAAAAGATACTTGCCCCCAATGGCGAATTTTTAACAAGATTAAGTAGCTATCCCCTAATGGGTGGAGTGCAAATTGGGGATGACGGCAATCTTTATCTACATTTTATGGTAAAGGCTGGTGATTTAATTACCCAATCCACTGCAAAAATTGATATTAAAACTGGCAAAATGCTAGCAGATAGTGTAAATAATTTCAAAAATCAAAGCATTTCCTACAACTGGACGGCCGAAAGGATTGTTGAACCATGAGCAGAAAGTTTCGAATGAAGATAAAAATGAATAGTAATAAGACATTGTTTTTTGGCTTGACCTTATTATTATCTTTATTTATCAGCATTCAAAATACTTTCGCACAAGCTTTGTGCCCTGGTGCGGATCTTCAAGAGCGTAAAGCTGTAAATGCAAGTACCAATTGCGCGACATCAACTAATAGTAATTTTTCTATTCCATTAAATTCTCGAGCCGTTTTTAGCTATGAAATAAGCAACGATGGAGATGCGGCTGTTCCAGCGAGCAAAATAATTGTTTCTGATAATAAGGTTGCACTTCCTAGTGCCATTCCAAATGTCTTAAATGGGCAAGTAAATGCTGATCTTTCATATTTTGGTGATAATGGGGATGGGCTTCTTTCTCCTGGAGAAACTTGGACTATTCAAGTTGCCAAGGTAATTACCAGTCTTGATATTAATGCCAACGGGGTTCATTGTAACCAAATCAGAGTTCGTTATCCTCTATCATCTAAAGAAAGTTTACCAGCAAATTATACTGGTGAAGTTTTAGATGATGCTTGTTTTTGTACTTGTGGTGTTGTCTTTCCGACTCCGACTCCAACGGTTACACCAACAGTGACTCCAACGGTTACACCGACAGTGACTCCAACGGTTACACCGACAGTGACTCCAACGGTTACACCGACAGTGACTCCAACGGTTACACCGACAGTGACTCCAACGGTTACAC
>JBGSMD010000014.1:0-16987 GCA_041740355.1 Bdellovibrionota bacterium | reverse complement strand
TTAGATTATTTTTAAATCCTATTATGAAAGATGAACCTAAAGACAATGCTTTTCTAACTTCTCAAGGTGATCATTTTAGTGAGTACGATAAAATAGTTCATGCATATGGAACTTATTCAATAAGTTTTCAAACTTTAGATTTCAGATTATTGCAGAGTTTAAATCATTTAAGTGGCTCATGCTCTAGTCATTTCAAAAATCCAAAGGACTATTTTCTAATAAGAGCAATTAATTTTAGAGATTTAAGTTTCGGTGCAAAAATAAATAAATTTAAGCTTATGTCAGAATATAGACTTAAATATCATCATGAGAAAAGAGATCTAGGATTTAATAAGAAATCTCTGAAGGTAATCATTAAACATCTTAACTCAATTCGTGAATCAAGAAATGCATTAACTCATGGACTATATTATGGGTGGAGTAATGAAGATGGGCTTGAATATGAAGATTTTAATAAAAAAACGTTAACTGTAGAAACTGGTATAATTACATTGGATAAGATTAAAACAAGGAGTCAAGAGATTACCAACACATCTAACCTTATCTGGGAGTTTTTAAGAGGTATCTTCAGAGATGACTTATTTATATAGTTTTATTTATAAATTGGGATCTTCTTTATAGTGGTTAGTAACGAAAAAAAATGGTAGCATTTATAAAATGTCAAAATTAACTCTTAGAATAAGATTTAACGAAGGTCGAGCAGGTGTTAAGCTGAGTCAGCTATCTGCAATCACTAGCTCACTAGAAAAATTTCTGGAATCTTTTACTACCGATCTTGGAGTGAGAATTCCAGCTGAAAATTTAATTGCACAGGAATTTAAAAATGAATCCGTATCGTATGCAGTTGAAGCATCTTATGACCCTGAGGTATTTACCCCAAACTTAAATATAGCACTTAATTCCTACTTAAAGTCGCTTAATGACGTTAGCAAGAAATTCACAAGTACGACAAACCAAAATTTCAAAAACTTGATTTCTCATGTGCCCAATGAAGATAAAATAAAGTTTACAGTTTATGACTCGGGTCGTGAAATTGGTACAAGTGAGATCCGACCAGCTGATTTTGAGTTCACAATAGATAATTTAGAATCGAGTCACCATTTTCAGTTAACTGGTTCAGTATATGCGATTCGGATTGGAGATAGTAAAGCCTCTGAATTCTCTTTTCAGATCAGAGAAGAAATATCAAAAAATCTAATTACTTGTATCACCAAAAGCGAAAAGATTTATAATGAAATGATTGAAGCTCTTAAAGATAGAAATTTATTCGTAATAGTTGAAGGAATGTATACGGAATTTACAGACAATACAAAAAAACCAACAATGGAAGTTTTAGATTTTAGAATATCGCCAGAATTTGACTTGGAATATTTTGAGAAAATGCTAGGTACAAAACCTAACTTGCTCGGAAATTTAACGACTAATCAGTATCTGAATTCTATTAGAGGGCAGAATGATGAGTAATTCAGTTTTTGTTGATACTGGTATTCTGCTAAATCTTCTTCGCCTAGACAAACAAGATCCTAATAGCTATGTATTTTATGATTTAATTAAAGATCCAAAAGAGAAAATCTGCTTCTATACTTCTAATCTGATTTTTGCGGAACTTTTATTTATTGATCAACTTCAGGATCGAAGCATTGACAAGTTTTATCAAAATCTAATTCTTGGTAGAAACTCTAAATTTACAATGGTTAACCCCACGTTAGAAATTATAGATGTAAGTAAAGAGCTTGTAAGAAGCGGGAAATTAAAAGGAAGAAGTACAACTATTGATCGTATATCTATTGGCATTGCAGAAAAATTTCAATGCCAAGAAATATGGACAACAGATCTAAAACATTTTAATCGGGCTACAGATATCAAGGTAGTAAGCAATCTTAATGAATCAAAGTTCGCGAAGCCAATGTCTCAACAAGAACTTATAAATATCAAACAAACCCAAATAAAAGCTATCAAGTAAATATTATCCCTTCTCTGATTTTAATGAATAAAAATTATATTTTAATAAATTGGCAATTCTACCATTCGTCAATCAAGCTTATTCTTAATATTAGCATGGTAGTATTTACCAAGGGATTCCGCAGATACCCAATTATCCACTAAGTTAGCAGGAATTCCACAGTAATGATCATAAACGTCATGTAATTTTACTAGTAGGTAATTTTCTTTCTGATCATAAAGCAATCTTTTAATGATCGAAGATTCTTTTAACGAGTAGTCCGTAAAATTTCCATTAGATACTTCAACTGGGCTTGAACGATATTTTACAGAAATTGTTTCAGCATTTAAATACTGTGTGAAAAGAAGACAGGAAAGGATTAGTGTTAATATTTTCATCAATATTCAATTAAGTTTAAATGGCAGGACAAAAAATAAACTTATTCGATTTAATCAAGGCACACAAGAATAATCATCGATGCTAAAACGAAATTCTTGTTATTAAAAGATCCTCTTGTCGCCCCACTTCTTTTTTGGTCTTTGACACTAACTTTTTAAATAAATATGCGGATAAAGACGTTGGCGGTGATAAATGAGAAATTAGCGATTTTGTACTTCGCACCGAACCAAAACTATGAATTATCTGATCTTAATTCTCCTTACTTGGCATAGGTAATTTCTCCCATATATTGTAAATGATTTAACATTCCCCACGCACCAATAATCCCCTGGAATTAACCAAAGACGAAAAGGAGTTCTCGCACGGCAAGACATTACCATCTTCCCTCTGCGACCATTTTGATAACGTCCTAAGATAGAACTTTTTCTCCATGTATACCATCCTCCAACAACACGAGTGCAAGCAAGATTAGCTCTGCTATTAATGGAGGACTGATTAAGCTCTTGTAAGAGTGGCTCTTCTGCGCTCACTATATTTACAAATAGTAAAAGCAAAAATGGAATCAGGAAATTAAACATTTTATTATTCTCAAATTACAAGAGCGTAGGAATACGCTTTTGAGCTAAGACTAAGAGATTAAAATAGTTTTTCTCTATTTTCAAGCACAAAGTCTATTTATACATTGCTTAAAGGGACTGCCTCGATAGTTGATTAAATTCACATTTATTTTTGCTAGTTTTAGGAGAGATAACTTTGTGCAGATTTAATGCTTCTAGGAGGTTTAAGCGTTCCAAATCCTTACTCCCCCACTCTACTAACTCTTGGTCTCTCTCCTCTCGCATTTCTAGTCCTTGAATTTGGGAAGAAGGTTCAATAAGACTTTTAAGAACTGAGTTAAAAGAAACATTTGCTAGATATGAGCCAATTGTCGGAACAATTGAAAAAGTGCTAAGTCCATTCTCAGGATTACTAATTGGTAAATTCAGAATTTCGCTTGATAACACAGCTCCCCTTTTTGTCCTTTCACTGCTATTTGAGGTGCTTCCGTTAAAGATAGCATTTTTACTTTGATTTTCACTTCTTTTATCCTCAACAATTTCAGAATCTCCAAAAAGGGATGAGGCCCAGTTGGCAGTCTCAGGTGAGTTTAGTTTTAGAATCATCTTATTGGCACACTGCCCGACTAATTCATTAGCTTCCTCCCTTCCGTAAACTGTTCTCATGCCCTCAATATCTTGAAAACCAAGCACACAACAGGCTCCCTTACTTCTACCTTTTGTTAGTAAAAGATTTAAGCTATCAAGCCTACCAGCTTGACGAATTTCATCTAAAATAATCCAAGTCTTCTCTTTTGTTGTTTCTTCAGAGCTTAAAATTAGCTCACTCATTCGTCTAAAGATAACTCGGTTAATTTCATCAGTTGCTCGCTTGGCTACTTCCGTATTTCCAAGGACTAAGATAAATTCATCTTTTAACCAATCTTTAAGGCTGATTTTATTTTCAGCATAATACCAAGCAGAAGCAACACTCTCATATTCCTGCATATTAGTTGTAAAAGTTGATACGACATCAGCTAGGGTCTTCTCATTCTCAAAATGTTGTAGTCTATCCCTTGTAAGCTCCGTAATTGATAAGATTTGTTTAAGTCGTTTCGCATCTTTAATTGCTAACATTACATCTCTTAGTGTCCAATTACCTTTTGCTACTTTATTAAAAGTTATTAAGACTCCACTTAGAAGGTGTCGGGCCGTATTATCAAAGTATTTATTCACATCTTTTGGATTTGTGGGAATTAGTGCACTAGCAAGTTGGGAGCAACTGGCTGGAGTTGTAATGTCCTTGGCCATATCCCAAGCAACGGATCTTTTATCAAAGGGATTTAATGTGAAAACTGGAACATCAGGACAAATGCCAGCAAGTAGTGGCAAAATATCTTGCTTAGCATCGTAGATAATTGCCCTAGTTTTTGTTCCCTTTTTTATTTCTGGAAGAATTGATTGTAAGAGCAGTCTAAGACAAAGAGTTTTACCACTTCCAGTAGCTCCAATTACAGCGAAATGACTAGTTGATATGCTAACTGGAAGTGGCAAGAATCCCCAGAAAATACTTGCCTCATTTTTTACTAATTCTTTAGCAGACTTTATTGCTTCCTTAAAACTAATTAGCTTTGCACCTCGCAAATGAAAACTTCTAACAGTTACTCCCCTTTTCGTTCTAAGATAAGTTAGGACTAAAAGTGCCCAAAGAGTTAGGACTGTTGTGATATTAATTACAAGGTTTAAATCCTGATATATTGTTCTTAAATTAAACGCTGTAAAATAAATAGTAATGCAGAGAACTGTAACTATTAAAATCCTTTCTAAAACAACTTTTCTTGGCTCAAGTTTTTGATACATATATTAGGCTCGCGAAAAACTTGGCTTAGATGTTTGATATGAAATTGCCATTTCCTTAGTCCGATCCTTACTCATAGCATTTACTAGGTTTACAAAATTATCCCCAGCTTCAAGTTTATCAGTAAAAAAGAACGTCTTATTTTTAGCACGAGAAGCTTGCACGTAAGTTAAGTGTCGATTCTGCATACCACCACCTGCAAGGATATAGTCATTATAGCAGGTCTCCCCTTGTGATTTGTGAGTTGTAATGGCGTACCCTAATTCTAATTCAGAATACTTGGAAAGTGAGACTCTGACGCTTTTTCCTTGGTCTAACTTAATGGTTAGTGTTTTAGTAATCGGATTTAAAGCCTTAACAGTTCCAAGTGTACCATTTGAAACATCATAAAATTTGGAATTTTGAGTAAAAAGTACTCGGTCGTTTTTATAAAATGAATAATCATTAATCTTAATACCTAACCCTGATAATTCACCAAGACTTTCTCGCAAGTTCTGTGCCTTAATATTTAAGCTAAAGACATCTTGCTTTTCACTAGCAATTATTAAGCTTTTATTTCTTTTAATATCACTTAGCTCCCCCCAGGAATTAATTAATAATTTTATAGCGTCAGATCTATCTTCTCCAATAAATACTTGTCCCCTTTTAATATATTCCATTAGGGCTTTTTTTGATTTTCCAACAGAAAAATCAAGAATCGCATTTTTAGTCCAGCTATTCTCCTCATTTTGTCTTCTAATACTCTTAAGCTTTGTATCGCCAATCTCTTTTATAATTTCTCTTTGCGGTGCCCCACGACTTATTGGTTGTAGTTGAAGCGTATCCCCAACAAGAACAAGCAAACATTTTTCTTGATATGCAATATCAACTAACTTTTTCATCTGCGTTGTGCCAATAAGCCCAGCTTCATCGACAATGAGTACTGAGTTCTTAGTAATATTTAATTGCTTAGATTCAATCTTTAGGAGAGTCATATCAATAGTTTCAGACTTTATTAACGAACTAGCTTCTAGGCCTTTAGCAGTTCTACCCATTGGAGCGAGCCCGATTACATCTTTACCTGCTAACTCAAAACTTTCCCTAACAGCATTTAATAAAAAGCTTTTCCCCGTCCCAGCCATACCACTTACAACCTTAATTAAGCCTTGAGTGTTAGTGATATGATTTAAGGCAACTTCTTGTTCGTGAGTTAAAGTTTTAAAATCTGTACCTATTTTTTGCCTAATATGACTTGGGACGAACTCCCTTATTTCCTGACTTAAGCTTCTAACTTTTTTAATAAGTGCTCGCTCTTCTTTTAAGACTAACGCTGTTGTGTAGCGTACTTCCTGTCCTCGATATAACTTAATAATACCTAAGTCATTTTCTAGAAAATTTTTGGCAGTAGCTAATATTTCATCAATACCAAGGGCGCGTCCTTGGGATAATTGTGCCATCTGCCTAACGAGTTCAAAGAAACTAAAATGGCTTTCCCGCTCTGTTATTAATCTTAATGATTCATTAATTACTATCTCTAAATCAAACTCCTTTTCCCGGGATACTCCCTTTTTAAATAGCTTAGTCAGATCTTTTGCTTCAAAGTTAAGATTCTTTGCTAGTTCTTTCCACGCAGTTATTAGCTCTTCTCTTTTTACTAGTACTTTCTTACTTCTAGTAGCGAAGGTAAGGACTTCAAGTGCTTTCTGGCTTTTATAACCTAGCTCTTTTGATGCTTTTAATATTTCAAATCGTCTTGATGAAAATTGGTTAATAATTTTACTTGGAATTCCTTTTAACCTAAAGCAATTATTAGAGAGTAGCTCTGATTCAAGTCCTAGTTTGTCATGCAAAATCTTACTAAGCTCAGCTCGGTAAAGTGCTCCAGCCGTCATCTTAAGCTTAAATAAATCTAACGATTCCAGAGTTCCTGTTGTCCCATCATTTCTTACTACCACGTTAAGAAATAAGGAGTGGGTATGAAGATGTGGTTCTCCATTTCTATTAGTTGAGTGCAGAAAGGTGGCCGCTATTAATTTGCCACTTTCTTTAGTGGCTCCTCCCTTTCCTCTTCTAGTTTTAACTCCATACTCTTCTAAGAAACCAATAGTTTTTTTAACAGCTTCCTTGTGGGCAAGTTAAATAATTTACTGTTCTTTTTCAGGAGAAAGTGCCCAGATGATTGAGACTGATTTGTCAGCTGAAAAGGTTAAGTCAAAAGCACTCCGTCTATTAGGATCATCTACATTTTGGACTAATGAATTTCCAGCTTTATCCTTACCACCCATTAAATTTCTAAGGTCTTCACCTTTAACTTGGTTCTCTAGACCAAGTAGTTTTGCCCCCTCCCCTAACCATTCACCTAACGGCTCACCGCCTTCTAAATAGTAGTCCTCCCTTGCAAGAGACAGGTAGTAATCCCCTTGTCCGACTCCCTTAATTGCCCCTGAAATTGATAGCATTACTTAGCCTCCTTATCAGTATTCCAGATAAGACTTCGTACATTTTCGCTAACCCAATTATCTGATTCCCCTACCCTTACTCCTCCAATTTCAAGAAGTTTTTTGACGGAGAAAGCGATATCTAACCCAATAACTTTTAGCTTGGTATCAAGCTCTTCAATATCACATTTTAGGCTTATAAAATTATCGTTTCCATGAAAGAAATCACCAAGAATTTTCCTTGCTGTTTGATTAGGACTGAGACCTTGAGTCACTGAATACTGAGCTAGTGCCCGACTTATTTCATCTTCTAATCTAAAGATTATTACGTCTCCTCCTAAAGCCTCTTTCTTAACTTTTAATTTCTTCATTGTTTACAAATATTTTTAATGTTCAGTGATAGTTAGCCCATTTTTGTAACGTATTTTCAAAATCTTGTTACAAAGATAATTTATAAAATCTAATAGTTACTGCATTTTTTGTTACAAACTGAGGTGCGTTGGGTGTGGTGATAAAAAATAAAAAAAGAGTGGGGATTTCTCCCCTCCTCATCGAGATAGTTTTTAGGCTCTAGCTTCTACTTGGGATATTGCCTTCTTAACGAAGTTGCCAAGCAACTTAGAGAACTCCTTGCATCCCATCCAGTTAATAATTTCCTTGTGGTATCTATTGATTTTGAAGTCGAAATCTATGTAGCACTGGCCATCTCTCTTAGCTGTTTTAATATCTAAAAGTTCAAAACAAGGCGCTATGGTTTTCTTTGATTTTCCCATAATTCTCTCTCCTAACTAAAAATAAAAGGTAATACTGAGTAATCGGAGAAAATATGTAATTGTTGCGTTAGGATTATAATATTATGATATTTTAGAACGTTACGTAGATGAAAAATAATATGAGTTCTGATGATGAAAAAGTAGTGGCGCTGAAGAAAGGGAGAATTACCATAACGACTTTTATAGCATTCCTTATTGTTGGGCTTGGGACTCTACTCTTATCTAGTGATGGCATCTCTGGATATCAACGTGGCACTGCTTACGTAGCGATTGCTTTATACGGACTCTTAGGTGCTTACCTGTTAAAAAAACTATTTAATAAGACTCCTGCCCTTACATTTAACAGTTCAGGTATTTTAGATAATACTTGTTGTAGCCTAGCTAGAGAAATCCCATGGTCTGAAATAATAAGTTACGAGGTTGTGGAAAAAGATAAGACCAGTTTTCTTGTTGTGAAAGTCACCGAGCCTTATCGTTATATGGAAGATAAAGAACCTACACAGAGAGATAAGGATGAAAACCATTATAAAACATATGGAACTCCTATTGTATTTTCATCTCAAGAGTTAAAGATTGATTTTTCTGAATTACTGACTGTAATTAAGCAATATCATTCAAAATACAATAATGTATGATAAAACTTGGAGTATATAGTTAATGTTATTTTTTATAAGAACTATACTACCTAGCCTTTAGTTCAGATTTAGCACTTTCTAGATAACTAAAGACTAGAGTCTTTAGGTTATCTTTTAGGCTATCCTCTAAAGGTTTAAGACGCCCAAGTGAGACTAACCAGTCAGCTCCTTGAAATAGTTTTTCTTCAGCTTCTAGTTTGATTTCAAGACATTTCTTCCCCTGCCCCACTGATTTTTTAATGGATAAGACCTTAACGCCTTTTTGATTGTTTGATTGCTGTTTGTTCACTTATAACCCTAACTAAAATTTAAAAGTTGTTAGTTAGGTTATCGGGGGGAATAGAGAGAAGTTGTCTTATTAAGACATGAAAAATGACGGTGTATTTTTTTCATTTTCATACTAGATTCTATAAGACTTATTGTTTGCTTTAAGTTTCATCTCATATTTTCAAGGAGTTTTTTTGAAATGGCGAATACGCGCAAATACTTTAGATACGGCATAAATGAACTCTATGCGGAGTTTACAGACAACACATCAAACATCCAAGTACTAGAAGATCTGAAGAATGAATTAAGTTTTCGTAAAACTGCTGCAGCAAAAAATCTTGAGAAAAAGGTTCTAGAAGCAATCTCAGGTAGACACCCTGCAATAACAAATAATTCTAATGATAAGAGCCAAACAAATGGGACTAGTGCTTCCAAGTTAATCTACGAAAAAACTGTTCCTAAAACCAATGGTTTTTTACTAACTGATGAGCAAAATGCAGCAATCCAATTCTTCAGCACGAATCAGAGTCTAAAAGTTAATGCTTTTGCCGGAGCTGGAAAAACTTCAACCTTAGTAGAAATGGCTAAATCTACAAATCGCTCTGGGCTTTACCTGGCATTCAATAAATCTATTGCCCAAGATGCCTCAGCGAAATTTCCCAATAGGATAGAATGTAGAACTACCCATAGCCTTGCTTATCGTAATATTTCTCGTTCCTTTTCGGGTGATACTGCTAAGCTAACTAATTCTCTAAATGTAAACGCGGTTAATCAGCATTTAAATCTTGAACCTCTTTATTTTGATTCACAAAAGATTCCAGCCAAAATATTTGCTGGTCTTGTTCTTAGAACACTAAATAAGTTTTTACATAGCGCTGAGGAAAGTATTGTTATACACCATATTCCACGTCCTAGTGGGCCAATTGGTATGCTTTCAGAAGTTCATTCCAATCAATTAAAATGTGCTGTGTTGGAAAAAACCCACATTCTCTGGAATCAGATGAAAGATCCCTACTCTCCAATTCCCTTGGGACATGATGGATACTTAAAACTGTGGGCACTATCCAAGCCCACATTAACTGCTGATTTTATACTTTTAGATGAAGCTCAAGATTCTAATCCTGTAGTATTGGGTGTTCTCGGCGAGCAGTCCTCTCAAATCATTTATGTTGGGGATCGCCATCAGCAGATTTACGAATGGCGAGGTGCTGTAAATGCAATGGAAAAAATTGAAACGGTCAATTCCTCTTTGCTTACCCAAAGCTTTCGTTTTGGTCAGCCAATTGCTGAAACTGCGCAATTAGTTCTAAATAAACTTGGAGAGAAGCAAAAGATTCAAGGAAACCAGCGTATCAATAGCACTATCGGTAGTTTTAATGCTGACGCTATTCTGTGTAGAACAAATTTCAAACTAATAGAAGAGCTTTTAGGGCAACTAAATAGTAACAAATCAGTTGCTGTGGTAGGTGGCACCAGAGAGCTACTAAACCTCCTCTATGGAGTTAGAGATCTTCAGAATAATACTCCTACTGATGCTCCTGAACTATTTGGATTTTCCAATTGGGATGAAGTCATTGATTTCAGCAAGACAGAAGATGGGGCCTCTCTACTAACACTGGTAAATTTAGTGAGTAAACTTGGGTTAGGAGCTCTTTTTACGGCTCTAAAATCATGTGAACAGGATGAAAACTCAGCAAAGACCATTATCGGCACAACCCACAAGGTAAAAGGACGTGAGTGGAATAGTGTTCGATTAGCTGATGACTATGTAACAGTTAGAAAAGATAAAGAAGGTGAAGAACAACCAATTAGCAAAGAGGAACTAAGAATTTTATATGTTGCTCTAACCAGAGCGAAAAAAGAACTCACCTACTCCGAAAATGTAGAAAAGTTTTTATTTAATGGAAGCTCCTACAGGATGAGAAAATACTCCTCTTTGTATGAACAAAGGGAGACAATATTCCCCTCAAAACCAAAAGATTCATTTAAAACTAACACTATGAGTTCAACGCAACCCTTTCAGTCCCCACAACAAGAAAAACCAAAGAAACAAGATGGTGTTCTTTTTTCATTGATCAAGAATTTTTTTGGTGTGTGAAAATATAAACTTTTTAGTTTTTGTTAGTCTCCTGTGACCAGTCTTCTTAGCAACGGTGAAAATTCTTTTTCAGGGAAGTACATATCACTCTTAACAATATTTTCATCAGGCATTTGTTCTAGACCCTCAATTTCATCTCTCATGGAAGAAGTGCCAATAATTATGCTCTGAGGTTGCTGGGTCCTAATAGTTGGGATCAAGTTGTATCCAATATCTGCTAACTTATCTGAGAAAGCTCTCATATCTCTATCTTCAAGATCTCCAACATCAACTCTTGGCAACCTATGGTCAAGCAGAATTAAGTCAAATCTTTCCTCTGACGCAATTTCTTTTTCTGCATCAGTATAGTTAGTAACATACCTAACCTCAGGATCTAGATTCAAAGGTGGTAAGCTCTGAGAAAGTGCATACTGAATTGCACCAATCGGGCCTTTCTGATCTTCAATTACAAGAATTTTTTCAATTTTCTGCATACCCCAATATTCTAGCAGTTTTTAATTCTTAGGATAATTACAGTCTATATTATCTGTATCGTTCCCCATGACATCCAAAGTCTCATTTGAGCCAATAAAGAAACTATTCAAGTTCATTGAATTTTGCTTTCATCGTCGGATTGCCGTGAGTTAGTTTCTTAATTGTTAAGTCTTCTGTCTTTTCATTTGCAAGTCGAAGATTATTTTCAGACGCTAATAAAGCATCTTTAGTCTTCTGCAGTTCTTTGATTGTTTTGTCTATTCCGTCTATTGCATCTTTAAATTTTCGGCTTGCTAAGTCATAATTTCTAGCAAACCCATCTTTAAACTTGTTCATTTTTTCTTCAAAATTTGTAATGTCAATATTTTGACTTCTCACCAAAGCAAGTTCCGATTTATACTGCAAGGAGTTCATAGCAGCATTACGGAGGATGGTAATAATAGGAATAAAAAATTGAGGTCGAACAATATACATTTTGCTGTACTTGTGTGACATATCAACAATTCCAGTATTGTAAAGTTCATTTTCAATTTCTAATAAAGAAACAAGAACCGCATATTCACATTTCTTCTCATTACGATCCTTGTCTAGTTCCTTTAGAAAATCTTCATTCTTCTTTTTTGTTGCTGTTTCATCCCCTTCGTTCTTCATTTCAAACATTATGGAGATAATTTCATTCCCTGCCTCGTCCATCTCCCTATAAATAAAATCCCCTTTACTCCCTGACTTGGAATCATTATCCTTTTCAAAATAAGCTTTTTGAAAAGCTGTGGCGCGAAGTTTATTAAATTCGGTCTCACAATGTTGTTCAAGAGTTTCCCCTAGCATTTTGGTGGAAAGCTTTAGCTTCATATCTTTGACACGAATAATCTCCTCATCTTTATATTTGATTATTGCATCTCTATTTTGGATTTCTGTTGAATATTTTTCCTTTAAAGAGCTTTCTAGATTTTGTTTTTCTAATTCCTTGGTATTTAACTCATGAGCCAAATTATCTCGCTCTTTCTCCACTTTTTGAAGTGCCTCATTAACAGCAAGTTTTTTGGCAACTTCCGCATTCTCAATTTTAGATTTTAGTTGTGCTATTTCTGCTTCTTTCTTATTTAGCTTTTCAGATAGCTCTAAGTCGGTTTGAGCTTTGAGTGTCGTTAGTTCTTTATCCTTCTTTCCTAATTCTGCTTGCAAAGCATTTCTCACCTCTGCTTCTGCTAGTTTTACAGCACTCACTTTTTCTTTCTCTGCAAGATTTAATCGATTTTGTAATTCTTCTTCAAATTGTTGATCACGAACTTGCTTAAGAATATCCGCGAATCCCTTTTCATCAACTTTAAAAGCTTTTTTACAATTTGGGCAAATAATTTCGTTCATATGTTCTTGTTTTATTAATTATCTTTAAAATTAGTACTAACGGTACAAAATTGGAAGAGGTGGTAATTATGTCCGCTTATACAAATGTAATATTTAACTATGGTAAATTTACCAAGCAAAGTTTCTAAATTAATATCAGAGGCAATCATTAAAAAAAATAGAAAATTAATCCAGCTCTTTAACTTCTTTTTCTTGAAAGTGTTCACAAGCAAAGTCTCTTGATGGTACTAATGGTCCCATTTTTTCACGATGCGGATCTCTTTCCTCTTCTCTAAAAATCTTATCCTGATTCTTTGGATTACCACATCTTAGTCCATAACCGATAGCAATCATCCAGCGGATATGCTTGCAACTTGAACAGCTATTAACAATATTTATGTTATTTGTCATAAACGCTTTTCAATCAAATCGAATGTGTCTTGAATTAAGTTGTTCAATTCTGAAGCCGTAATGGTATTTGGATTCATACCTAATGTTATATAGTCAGGGGTAGGGTCTCCGTGATGTGATTTCCAAGAAACACCATTAATCAAATTGAGTTTTGATATTATGTCATTTCTATTAGCATTATCTCTAAAAGTGACTGGAAGTCTATTCAAAAATGAAATTAGTTTGCCAAAAGTTGGTTGGCCAGTCATTGAACGAATTTCTCTATAAAACTTAAATCGAAGATGAGCTTCTAAAACATTTCTAAGCCAACCTAAAACAGAATCTTTCAAGCTAATATCGGGAATGCTTCTAAACTTTTCCAATCTTTCTAGATTTTTGAAGTAGTCAATTTTAACCAGTTCCTCTAAATCACAAACTTCAATATATGAGGCTCCTGCTGTAAAATTTTCTGCAATGCGAAGGGTGCATTTCTCTGATGCAGCAATATCCTTACTAACTTCGTGAAGAAAATATTCATCATGACTTAGAACAACAACTTGTTTTAATAGCTGAAACAAAGATTTAATAATTCCAATTGTATATGTTCGTCTCTTTGTATCTAAACTAGATAATGGGTCATCAAAAATTAAAACCTTGTTTCGCTTATTTGGGTCAATATCAAGTTTTGATAAAAAGAAAGCAAGTGCAATTGTACTTTTATCACCTTCACTTAAACATTCTTTTGCATTAAGTGGTTGCTTCTGTGTAAATGAAATATCATTGCCATCAATTGTCAGTTTGTAACTGATTTGACTCTGAAGAGCCCTACCTCGTGGTGCAATGTGGACAACATTATCAATACGGAATGGCGTTCTAAAAACATTTTCCAAATAATGGTTTATTTGAGTTTGATAAGTATTGAAGAAAGTTGTTGCTGCCGCTTGTTGCTGTTGGGATAACTGAGTATAAGCAGTTTCTAACCCTCTTAATCTTTGCCTTTCATTGATAAGCTGATTGCAGAGTGTTTCAATTTGTGTTTCGAATCTATTTTTTATCCTTTTCAATCTATCTACTTCAAGTTGTGCTGTTGTGACAGTTTGAATGTTTGAACGGAATGTTGTTATTACAGTATTGTAAGTAACTACATTTTGATTATACACATCAATATTTGCATTTATGGCTTGCTCAGAAGTTTGAAAAACAGTAGCGGTGGCGGTAGCCACGGCTACTGTTGGATTTTGTATTTTTCGTTGAACAGAAACAATTAAATCTTGAAGTTCTTTTCTAAAATTAGCTTCGTTAGCAATAATATTAAATACTGGTGCTTGAACAGTATTAGATAAATGTGTTGCCCAAGATGCGATTCTTGATGTATTAGTTTGATTGATATTGTTTATTGCTTGGAGAGTTGCTTCTATATTGAATTTTTGAAGTAATTGTAAGTGTGCTTGAAGTCTTTGTACTAATTCATTAAATTCATCATTAAATTTACTTGCATACGCATTTAGAATATCAGAGCTCATATCAATACTCTGTTTGCAAAATGGACACGGAATATTAGGCTCATTTGATGCTTGTTTATTTTCGACATATGCGAAACCAGTTTGTAACCAGTTTTCAGGTCCGACAATATTGTTGGCCAATAAGTCTTGGCAATGCTCAGCAAATAATATTTCTAATACTTTGTTTTGAATTGTTTGAGAAGTCGCTTGAAGGTCGAAAATAAGAGAGACAAAATCTATACTGGTCGAAATTCTCGTAAGATTTGAAAGTGGTTGAAGCGTTTGTATTATTTCACTTGCATTTGCACTCGCCAAGACTGTCTCAGCAGTTGTAATTAATTGGTCTATATTATTTGCATTTGCTGCTGGAATATCAAGAAAGGAGGTGATTAAATCCTGTGTAAGATTGCTACCAACTAGTTGGATTAATTGCGTCTCAATATTGGTTTGAATTTGTCTAGAATTTGTTTTGTCAATTTTATTTTGTTCAATTTGATTTTGAATAGCAATTCCTTGAGCACCGATTACAAATTGATGCAATTGTCTTCTGTGCTCATCACTAAAGTCAAAGCCTGAATAAATGTTTTCATTGACGAAATGAATGTCAAATATTTCTATTTCTGGAAATAGATTTGACCAACCATTGACACCAAATGTATGAAATACATTATTTGGCGATGCGAATTCCGTAATTTGTGCAGCTTGTGCTGTCGTATGATTTGTGGAAATTCTACTTCTAATGATTTCGGGATTATTGGCTGTTAATGAGCGAAACACTGAAGTCAAAGTTGTTTTTCCGCTCCCATTTTCGCCATATATTAAGGTCAATTTTTTAAAATTGACTTGTCCACGTGCTCGATAGTCTCGAAATTTTCCAATTGAAACAAGATTTTCAACTTTATTTATCATACTTCTTTTCTTTTTTTATATTATTCGTGTCACATTTTTAGTGTCTTTTAGCTTTGCAGGCAACTCCCTTGTAACTGCTATAAACCTTCGCCTATATAACTTCCGTTAGCTTTATGGGGCACTCGACCATCTATAAAGTCTGCCCAGAGAACTACATAGCAGGACTCTGCAAGTTTAAGTTAAAGGTTTGTGTGTTGCAGCAGTTGACGATCTTAAAACACCTCACTGACAATAAGATAAGAAATCATAAAGTCCGCACCTTCGTGAATTGTTGAGAAACTTACTATCTTTTCTGATATTGTCTTATCTTCATTGCAAATAAGCAAATCTAAAATACGATGGAAATTAAAACTGAGTTAATTACTAGGGATACGGTTGAAGTATAAGATGAGCAAGGTGGGATTGCTAGATAAGGAAAGAAACTCCAAGGTTCGTTGTTTCTGCATAGACTATTGTTGTAAAAGATATCATCAAGTTCAAAAACTCGATTTGGTCCTAAGAATAATCATGCAAGAGAGACTTAATTTTTTAGAACTTAGCAAGTGATACTAATACCTGCTAAAGACGTAACCATTATGATAAGAAAATGAATTAATAAATAAATCATTTGAGTAACTATCATAATCAAAGTAACAGGAAAGTGACCCCATCATTTTATCTAAATCATAATTATTCTCAATGTATTCATGTGTAAAATCTAATTCACTTTCATAATTACCTTGATAGCAATCTTCAAATCCTTCTAATTCATCTTGACTAAAGCAAGCGACAAAGGCGGTAATTGCCTCCATATCATAAGTTTTAGATAATTCGACTGCTTGATACAGTTTATTAAATGTTTCAGTTGATGCGTATTCATCGATTCTAAAAGGCAAGTTATCAAAGTCATGAATTGCCCATTCTTCGCACTGTTCACCATAGCAAGTGAGTCCGTAAATATAGCTACTAATTGATTTTAATAAGTGTTCGCCATCTTGATAATCTACTAAATCAAACCAGCGACCGACAAGTTCACCATTATTGTAATGACTTAGACTTGCTACATAAATACTAGGGTTTGAATTAAATTCTTTTGTTTTAAGTGATAAATTATTCATTGTAATAATCCTTTATATAATTTCAAAAAAAGGAGGGCTAATTAGCCCTGTCTCCTAAATATGCTTTAGTGTCTGTAATGACTTTTAGAATTTCTGCTAAGTCATAATCATTAAAAGCAGTTGTATTTTTCCAAGCATTGTCTTTTTTACTCTTGTAAGATTTTACAATCGTAACTGAGAAGAAGGACTTATCTTTGCCTTTGTTTTCCCAAATTGATGCTTTAATACTGCCTGATTTTATTTCGTGGATTGGTTTTTTTGTTTCCATGATATTTCTCCTGTTTTTTAATTAAAATTCCCTCTTAATTTTTTAAGAGATTGATTTCTTTAAAAAGCAACTAGT
>JBGSMD010000013.1:0-132145 GCA_041740355.1 Bdellovibrionota bacterium | reverse complement strand
GGCACTAAGTTTTTGCTGCTCTGGAGCAAGTTGACTGGATAATTTTTGAGCATACTTTAAAGTTTCTGTTGCTACCTGTCTTAAGTGAAGCTTAGTGGTAACCTCCTGAAGAAATAATAGTAACTCCTCGTTAATATTATACCATGCCTTAAGTTGCATATCGGAGTATGGCTTACTTGGCCGTCCAATTGAATCTCTTCCAACAGCAGAATAGATCCTAATCGCTTTCCTACTTTTTTGGATAAGTTTCGCTAATTTTGTTTTAAAAGTATCTGAAGACATAAGAGATATTATGCCATATTTTACAAGGAAAAGAAAAATATTTCTTAACTAAATCTTTAATTTAGTAACTAGTTTAACCTGCATTATTCATCAGTGCACGTAGCGAGGAGCAGAAGTTTGGTTTCAGTTTGGACTAAAAAAGCACAGTGAGACCGAGGTCTCGCGCCTGCCGCGTCGTAGCCTTTAGCGAAGACGGGAGCATTTTTTCGTTCAAAATGGAGCCAAAATTCTTTTCCGCAGTAGTGCTTCTCCGATGACACACTGTAATTTTAAAAGCCTCAAAAGCCCTCGTAAGTCATCGGGATTAGAAAGAAATTTTATTTCTTTCTAATCACTGAGGAATTATGTGGGTTAGGACTATTCGCTTAGTTTTTGTTGTAACAAATCACCAAGAGTAGGTCCTGCCATATCATCGTTGAAGTTAGCTAAAGCTTCATCACGATCTTTCTGCTTAGAAGCACGGATGCTTAAGCCGATTCTTCTTTCAGAAGAATCTTGATCAACGCTGATTACCATACACTCAATATCTTTACCGATTGCAAAAGTATCAGTGATATCATTACGTTTACTCATTCCAAGTTCTGATTTATGAATCATACCTTGAACGCTTTCTTCTAACTGAACGAAAACACCGTATTCAGCTACACCAGCTATCTGACCTTTGACTTTAGTTCCAACTGGATATCGCTGAATGATCTTTGGCCATGGATCTTCGCTTAATTGCTTGATACCAAGACTTAATCTTTCGTCCTGCTTGTTGATGTCTAAGATAGTTGCTTCTACGTCTTTACCTTTCTTGAAAGTATTCTTCAGATCGTTAGCATCTTTGAATTTCTCTAACCAAGAAATGTCGCTTAAGTGAACAAGACCATCAATCCCTTCTTCTACACCAACGAATAATCCAAAGTCAGTGATTGAACGAACCTTACCTGTAATTTTAGTTCCAACTGGGAATCTTTCATGAAGAGTATCCCAAGGGTTAGTTCCAAGATGTTTCAAGCTTAGGCTGATTTTTCTTTCTGAAATATCAACATTAGTGATCATTGCTTCGATCTCTTGTCCTTTAGTATAAGACTTACCTAAAGACTTAGTACGTTTAGTCCAGCTGATATCATCAACATGTAAGAACCCATCAATACCATCACGTAGTTCAACATGAATTCCGAAATCGGCGATAGAAACGATCTTACCAGAAACTTTCTGACCTTGAGCGTAGATTCCGTCAACCTTTTCCCATGGATCATCAGTTAATTGTTTCATACCAAGACTAACTCTTTCTTTCTCTTCATCGTAAGAAACAACCACAACAGCAACTTTCTGACCAACTGACAATCTGTCAGACGGATGATCAATGTGTGACCAAGTAATATCGGTGATATGTAACAAGCCATCGATACCACCTAAATCTACGAACGCGCCGTAATCAGTAATATTTTTGACTGTACCTTCTAAGATAACACCTTCACCTAAGGCTTTAAGTGTTTCAGTTCTTAATTCTTCACGCTCAGAAAGAAGTAATGTTCGCCGAGATACTACGATATTGCCTTTTTCTTTAGTAATTTTTAGAACTTTAAAGTCATAAAGATTACCAATAAAACGGTCTAAAGTTTTGTGAGGCTTAATATCTACTTGTGAACCCGGTAAGAACGCTGGGATTCCGATATCAACTTGTAACCCACCCTTAACTTTATGTTGAACACGTCCTGTTACAACACCACCGTTCTCAAATTTATCTTCGACATCTTTCCAAATTCGAATTTGCTTGGCTCTTTCATGAGACAGGATAATTTGATTATGCTCATTCTCTAGAGCAACAATAAAAACTTCTACGTAGTCACCAATCGTGCAAGTAAGTTTTTCTTCTAAGTTGTAAAATTCTTCTTTAGGAACAACTCCAATTGATTTATAGTTGACGTCTACGTGAACAAATTCTTTGTCCAACATTACAACTTTTCCCATGACGATTCTTGAAGGGCGAATTGCTTCGATCGCTTTAGATATCTGATTATCAAAAGCATCCGCGAATGTGCGAGAGGCTCCCGCAGCGTTAGAATTATTTTCCATATTTCTTTAAAGTTTAAAACGGCAACATGCCAATCTGCTCCATGCCAATTTTAAATTACAAAAAAAGCCACCAACAGGAAGCGCTAATTGAATTTAAAACAAAACTATTTGAACAGAAACTCAAAACTAAAACCTACTGGTGTTTTTGGGCACAGTGAAGATCTTATTTACACAGGTTTTGAGTTGCGTAATCATACACGAAATCAACCACTTCAGTCAACGTTTGCTGGGAATTATCAATAATCAAAGCACCGACTGCCGGGATTGTGGGGGCCACATTCCTTGTTGTATCCCGATGATTTCGCTCTTCAATCTCGATTTGCAGCTGTTTTTTTAGCAATTCCGGGTCAGTTTCCGCAACATTTGGATTATTTTTTAAGATTTGAGCCAATCGTCTTTCCACTAGAATTTCAGGTGAACATGTTAAAAAGACCTTTAATTCTGCTTCCGGGAAAACTATTGTGCCCATATCGCGTCCCTCAGCTATAAGTGGTTCACCAGCAAAAGCATTTATTTGCATATCTAACAGATAGTCGCGAATCACTTGGTGCAAGGCTAAAGAGGAAGTCGCTTCCGAAACTTCCGGCTGTAATGCAGCAATAGTAACATTCTCACCATTCAGTATTAATTTATTATTTAAGTCCTCAGTAGGCTCCAAGCGAATATCTGAATTTTTTAAAATCGGCAATAAGGCCTCCGGATGCTCAAAAGAAATCTGATTTTTAAGCGCTAAATAACCAACTGCTCTGTAAAGTAGTCCCGAACTTAGATAACGGTAGTTTAATTTCTTTGCTAATTCCCTGGAAACTGCTGTCTTCCCGCTTCCGGCTAGGCCATCAATTGTAATAACGATGCGAGGTATATAATTTGACATGGATTTAAAGAATTTTCTGCCTTATAAAGATTGCAGAGAATAAACAAATTAAATTTTAGAAGTTAATAAAATCGACCGTATTTATTGCTTTTCTTTCAGAAAAAATCAACCATTCAGAAATGGCTTAGACGACTGTATTTTGGCGAAAAACAGTAAATTTGCACCGCAGCTAAGGTTATTTCACAATATAAATATAGATCAGATTCAGTCTCCATAAAAATTGAGTGACAAACTATCTTATCTAATGAAGGACAACTAAGTTCGTTTTGCAAAACAATTACTTTTGGAAATACCGTTAGGATTGAGGGCTCTCATTCAGGAATTATCGTAACAAAAAGGGTTAAGGAGTGGACTCGATATCAAGGTTTATTATGATGGTTATCAAAGAATACTCTTTAGTAATTGAGATTTCTATTTATAGATAGTTTAATATTGTATATAAGTTAGATACTGGATAATTACTTTGAAGCATTCTTATTAAACTTTGGAGCAAGATACAAAACTATGGTTGATCAAAGATGGTCTGTGGAGATTCTAAGGCAAGATCCTTAGTGGTCTATTCAAAACAATTCAATCCAGTCGCTTAGCAAATTTAAATGTATAAAGCTCTACTCCTTATTACCATATTATTAACATTGAGTAGTTGTTGGGATAGGAACAGTGAAATTACTGCTACAACGACTAGTAATTCGACGGATCCTTGGCAAGACTTACTAGAAAAAGATTTATATCAATACCTTACCTTCAAGTCTATTCTCAAAAATGGGCCAGCTTTATTCTTCAACAATTTTTAGAGCGTAGTTTAAGAAAAAGATATCTAATCAGAGGATATTCAAATCCAAATCAGTTAGTCCATTCAACAGAAAGGCTTTGTCTCGAACTTCAGGCAAAAGGAGAAGTTTTGGATTGTCACTATTTTGCTAGGGTTGATTCATTAGTTAGAAATTCTCGATTAGGAATCAATCCAAACAATCAAACTAAGCTTAATAAGGAAATTGAACAACTTTATCAGAATGCCAGAGAGTTAAACCAATCTTGGAGAAAATCCTCCTTATTACATACCGTTGATTTCCCGAAATCCAAGAGAAGAATTGATAATACTCGCTCGGGGTTTGCAGAGCCTTTCGCTTTAAACATTAGCTTAGAAGATTTAGCACAAGACCTTTATCCCAATAATTCTCAAATCAAATCGCTGATTGCCGATGCCAAAAATGATTTACAAATTGCTCATTTTGTTCGGGAAAAATCTGTGGATTGGGCATTGTTTATTTTTGATCAAGCAATTGAAAAGCTTTTACGAGCGCAAATACATTCGTATGGTTTTAAGATTCCCTCGGGACATCAACTTCAAAGACTATGTTTGAGTTTGAAATGGACCAAAATTAATGGTGCTCCACTAGCCGGACTTCCCTATGTTTACGCTGATAGTCGTTATCCTTCTAAATATCGGGAAACAGAGTATCTGCAACATAGAGCTACTATCTGGAAAGCCTACCAGAAATTCTTAACATCTAATCAGGAACAGTTACTAAATCCTTCAGAGTTCAATACTAAACAGAAAAAATTTCCAACTTTAATTGAACGGGCTTACTTTTATTTAATTTCAACTAACTTACAAAATGAAATAGATACCATCATAATACTTCCACAAGATCATCTACCAAGAGAAGTTGTGGAGAAAACTATTAAGCAATCAAATCAACATTTTTTGGATTGCAAGTTTGTCTATTTTAACTATCAACATTTGTTGCGTATACCATATGTTAGTTCCATGTCTCCGCAGCAAAAAGATATCTATTTTATAGAAGCAGTTGATATCAGTAAATTTGGGGTTACTCTCAAAGAATTTATTTTACGGTTAAAACAAGAAAAAATAAAAACTATTTTTGCCACTAACCTATTACAGCTTAAGCAGATTGTAGGAATCAATAAGAATCGGCATCCTTTATGTAAATCATATCCTAGAAAAAGTGTAACTGGGGTAACACTAATCGAATAAAGCAAAGAATACGAATAATAATTTCAACTTGATGAAGTAAAAACTCAGGCTCCTAGTTTAATGGTATTAATCATTTTCACTTTGAGCTGTTAAGCGGTTCGAGTTGGAGAACAATAACAAGTGGGCTTTTTTAGTTTTTCCAAAAATGTTTGCTAATTTTATTAGCTAGGTCTTTTAATACCTGCCAACTTAGTTTAGATTGTTGTGATGAACAGTCTGATTAAAACTTTAAAAGATCAAGGCAAAGGTCGAGCATTCTGTTTTATACAGGAAAAAAAATCAGCTTATACTTTCTCCTTAGAAAAACTAGAGAATTCCTTCGTGAGTAACTCTCGAATCCTAGTAATTGAAACTCCCACTGTAACGAACGATAACTGGCTTCTAATCTCAGAAGAAACTTTAAAAAAACTGGAAGACTTGGGTATTCGCCAAGCCTCATTTGTGGGGTTTGCCGCGACTACTAGTATCTGCCAACATATTGGTTTGATTAATAATAAGCTAACAAGATCCTTAGTGCTAATTAATCCGATGACAAGACCAAACCCAACGGCTGCTCAAAAAATAATTGATCGTTTAGAAAACTTTTTACCACTTGGACTTCCACTTCGCCAAAAGACTAAGAACTTTGATAGCAAACCATTTCTACAAAGACTTCGTTCCCCGCTTCTGATTCTAACTACTAATGACGTGGATCATTATACCGCGCGGGAATCTCAATTAATGCTTAAAAGAGTACCAACATCTTGGCATTTTCAACTTAGTAAAGATCAACCAGAGCTACAAGCTTCTGAATTGATTAATGAGTTTGAGAATGTTCCCGTTAAATGCCCCCAAAAAAATCTCACAAAGACTAATTAGTTTTTGAATAAATCAGAAAATCAAGGGAGAATTTACCTGCCCCGGTAACTAATATTAAACAGTAAGATACTAAATACATTAACCCCAACTCTTGTTTGCCAAATCCATCATTGGCATGAATGATAAAAACAGCGACAAGCATTGTGATAATTAGTGGGATGGCTGCCAAACGCGTTGCTAGTCCCAAGATTAATAATATAGAGCAAGCAAACTCGGCAATTACTACTAGAACTAATGAGAGATAATTACCAACTCCTAAGGGATCTGGAAAAGATGCCGGTCCCTCATTAATAAGCATGTCTAATTTACCAACCCCATGAGTTAACATGAAACAGCCAAGACATAGTCTAAATAATAACAAAAATATATTAAAAAGTTTTTGATTTGGTGTGGGGCTAAAGATAGATTTAATCATATCTATAAAATATATTTATGTTTAAAAATACACAACATCGTAATCCGCTGCCCAAGCATAAAACTACTGAAAAAGACTAAATTTTTTAGTTAACTCCTTAGCAATTTCAGTATCACCAAAAAAACAAATGCCATAATAAGCTAAATCTGCCTCGGCAATTTGGCTTGTTGCAGATAATTGTTCTAATGAACTTCCTAAAGTCATTGTGGAAACAAAATCAGTATAAGGTAATCCCTGACTAATAATATTATTTCTTAATTGTCTAATCTTGTTCTAGTTGTCCGCCTTTAAAACTATAAAGGGATAATGAGAAATATTGGGATGAATGCTTTGGCCTAAATCTTGATACTGAAGAAAGCAAAACTCTCCAAGATTCTTGCTGGCAACCAGACCCGCTGACATATGACCTAGTGCGTTAAAAAGACGACCAATTTCGATTTGCTTATTGAGAACCGCAACAAAGCGCTTTTCGTTTTCATTTGGTAAAAAGATCATAAGCCTTACTAAAAAATAACCAAGATATTAATTTTTTGAAATAATAATAGATTTACACTAGATTATTTAAGAATGCCTAAGATATTTGATCCAAATCCTACTAATCTTAATCCAAGCCCTAATCTTGTATTAAAACCTATTGGTCATATCAAAACCACCATGCAGGCCAAATTTGATGCTCCCCATCAACCAAGTGGATCAGAAAAAGAGGTAAGCGTCATAGAGTTAATTGATGATAGTCGAATGGAACTAGCACTTTCCGACCTTGAAAGCTTTAGTCATATTTGGTTAGTCTGGTGGTTTCACCGTAATCAAAATTGGAGAGCCAAAGTTTTACCTCCACGGGGTCCAGAGAAACGTCGCGGGGTTTTTGCTACTCGTTCACCTCATCGCCCAAATCCAATTGGCCTAACTGCAGTGCAACTTTTAAAAATCGAAAGAAATAAAATCTACATTGGTAGTCATGATTTAGTTGATGGAACTCCGATTCTTGATTTAAAACCTTATCTACCTAAGGTCGACTCCTTCCCGACTGCCAATAGTGGTTGGATCGCTCAAGTTGAGGCGACTCTGGCTAACTCTCCAAAATTCGAGATCCATTATTCGGAATTGGCCACTGAGCAATTAAAATGGTTTACATCTCAGGGGATTAATTTTATTGATCGCGCTACAGAACTTCTCTCGATTGATCCATCACCACACCGCACTCGTCGAATTAAGAAACAGCCTAATAATAAATATCGCATGGGATGTGGCGGGTGGAGAATAATTTTCTCCATTGAAAAAAACCAAGTTATGATTGAAAAGTTTTATTCCGGTTATCCAAAAAGTAGTTTAACACCAGAGAGCGAGCCTTTAATTCTAAATTATCAGGCACAAGTTGAGTTTTATCAGATTTGGGAGAATGAAGAGCAATCCTAAAAAATGCATTTACCTTAGGATTCATTCTGAATGCTATCTATTTTCTTAAAATCAGCTAAAAAATATTACAATGTCGAACACAAAATTAATAAAATATACTAAAAGAATCTTTAAAGCTTTCATTTGCTTAGTCCTGATTCTAATTATATTTCTGGAAACTACTTATCTTTTAATTTCTAACTCAAACTTTATGACCAAGTTTGCTATTCCAGAAATTAGCAAACGTAGTGGAATTAAAATTACAACTGAAGAATTAAATCTAAAAATATTTTCCGGAATATCAGCCAAGGGTCTTGAGGTGAGCCTACCAAATGGTTTAGAAATTAAAGCTCAAGCAGTAAATTTAAGTTTTGTATTTAAAAAGTTATTTGAAGATATTTTCGAATTAAATAATTTAAGAATCACAGGTTTAAAACTAAGTGATCCTAAAATTGGTATGATTCAAACCGACTTAGATCTTTCTGGAACTTATCGTTTCACAGGCAGACGAATTAACGCTAATTTAGCTGGCGAGTTTCAAACAATCTCATTAAAAAACTATCCTACTTTAAAATTAAAACGACCGGCTAAGCTAAATTTGAACTTGGACTTTGATCAAGAAACAGTAAAATCAATTATTATTCAAACAAAACTTGAGAATCTTGATCTCGATGATTCTAAAATTGGATCAAGCAAAGGAAATTTGGAGTTTAACGGAACGTATTCAGTGCTAGATGCAAGCTGTAAAGGAGAGTTAAAATCAAATATAAAGAAATTAAATACTAATTTATTTCCAAAATTTGTTTTAGAGACTGGTACCAGTTTTTCTTCCACTTTTAACTATGATTCTAATGGTCTAAAATTAAACAAGTTTTCGGCCAAGCTCCAACCCCAAGAACATGATTTGCTTCAAGTAAATGGCGAAGGAAAAATTAATCTAAAAAAAAATGATTTCGATTTTAAGCTAGATCTGGCGAGCAAATCAATTGACCTTAAAAAGCTATTGTCTTTCTTTGAATCAGTCAAAACTGAAACAGAGGTATTACCTGCGCCAGATGAAATAAATACAAGCAAAAAAACTAACAAATTAAATTTAGCAGTACAGTATAAAATTAATGCTGATAACTTCGTTTACGGAGAACAATCTTTATTAGGGGCTAGCGCTACAGGTTCTTTTTTAATGCCGAAAAGTCAACGTCCAGATTTAGCGGAGATGCCGGGAAATTTATCGTATCAATTTAATATTTTAGCAACTGAGCTTGGGGCAAAAGGACTGGTCTTTAAGAATATTAATTCCATCGGTCTTGGCACAAATGAAGCATTAAAAATTGAGCAATTTAAACTTCAACAAGGCGCCAAAGCAAGCGTCGAGAGCAAAGGGACATTAAATTTTAAGAATGATCAGTTTTCTTTATACCTAGATTTAAAGGATTTACGTTTAGAGACCATTTTACCAACACTTTGTGGAGATCAATGCCAAGCAATCAAAGGATTAATAACAAATGCTAAAATCGCACTTCAAGGTCTTACAACTACAGAGAAGTTCCGAGAATCACTGACTGGCACTGTGACCATGAGCGGAGATAATGTCTTTTTACCAGCCAAACTTCAAGATGTTCCCCCAATTAATATACTTTTCCTTCCATACACAATTGTGTCGGACATCAATTCCATGGCCTTTGCTAAAATTTTACCTGAGAATGTCGTAGAGGTAAGTTCCAAAGCTGATAATGCCATTAGTGATACGGGACGAATAAAAATTAACGATTTTGATTTACAAGTAGTTATTAATCAAGAAGCATTTGATTTGCAAAAAGCAGATTTTGTATTCAATTTAGTTCCTAGCGCTAATTTTAGTGGTAGTATTTATAAAAATAGATCTTTAAATTTAGAACTTGGATTGTGGATATTTGGTGTTCAACTTAGAGTACCTGTAGGAGGAAGTACTTACCTCCCTCTACCACAACTTTATAAGTTACCATTAACTCTTGTTAAAGGCTTAGGACTTTCGGTCATAGATTTATTTCCGGGAGAAGATAAGTAGAAACCTCCATTACGCTAAAACCAAAAGGTCCTGGATTATTTTAAAAGATGAGCTACTTGCACCAATGAAAAAATTAGACTTCAACTGGCAAGATAATCAAATTGATCTAGTCTTGGTAATTTCAGGCGATTTAATATTAAGTCAACTTCCGATTCAAATTGCTCCGCCAAAGACATTTGATAGCACTGCAAAAAAGATCATCCTAAATTGCTTTAAGCTTAATCAGCTAGACACTAGTGGTGCTAATGCTTTATTACTTGCTTTAAAAGCGCTCGGTTTTGATTTCCAACAAATTATCTTTGAACAGATTTCAAGTGATCAAACTAATATTTTCAACTTAGTGAACGAAAGATCAGAGACTAGCCCAAAGACTGCAGATCTAAGTACAAGCCGGCTTTATCGATTTATCAATTTTATTGGTTTTTCCTCAATTGAGCTATTAAAAATAATAGCCTCGCATCTGGCCCTCCTTGGTCATTTACTTAGTATTACAATTTTTTATATTTTCAATCCCAGAAAAATACGCTTTCGGGAAGTTTTTTCACAATTGGAACAAACAGGCGTTCAAGCTATTCCTGTTGTGATGTTAGTCACCTTTTTAATAGGAACTGTTGTTGCCTATCTTTTAGCAATGCAAGCTGAAAAGTTTGGAGCATCAATTTTTGTTGTAGATGGAGTAGCTCTAGCAATATGTCGAGAGATGTCACCGATCCTCGTAGCAATTATTTTAGCAGGTAGATCAGGATCCGCTTTTACAGCTCAACTAGGAGCAATGAAATTAACAGAAGAAATTGACGCCCTAAAAAGTATTGGATTAAATTCTTTTGATGTCTTGATCTTTCCCAGAATCTTTTCTTTACTTGTCGCCTTACCATTACTCGTATTTGTTGGTGATATTATTGGAATATTTGGAGGTATGCTGGTAACAGATCATTATTTGGGACTCAGCAGTACTTCCTTCTTTCAAAGGTTAGAACAAGTTTTAACCCTCAAACACATTCTTGTGGGTTTAATAAAAGCACCAGCTTTCGCACTAGCAATCGGACTAATCGCTTGCCGTGTTGGTATGGAAGTAGAAAAGGATGCTCGCAGCGTGGGACTATCTACAACTAAAACCGTGGTCCGCAGTATTGTGATTGTAATCTTAATGAATGCCGCTTTCACTGTCGTTTTTGCAAATTTAGGATTTTAGCATGAGTCCAATTCTTGAAGTTAAAAACCTACATAATCAGTTTGGCTCACAAGTAGTTCATAATGGATTATCATTTACTATTAATGAACCAGCTTATATTGCTTTAATTGGAGGAAGTGGCACAGGAAAGAGTGTTCTTCTAAAACAAATTATTGGTCTTACTAAACCAATATCTGGTGAGATTCTAATTTTTGGAAAGACTCCGGAGTATACTTTTGGAGAAAAGGGAATTCGTGAAAATCCTGTTGGAATTCTTTTCCAGCAAGGAGCACTCTTCTCCTCACTCTCTGTCTTAGAAAACGTGGAAGCGCCACTAAGAGAACACACCAAGTTAGATTTTGTTGAGCGCCGAAAAATTGCACGCTTAAAATTAGGACTTGCTGGATTTCCCTTATCCTCTGAGGGTAAAATGCCTAGTGAGCTTTCAGGAGGGATGCTTAAGCGGGCAGCACTTGCTCGTGCCTTAGCCTTAGAACCAAAACTTTTACTTTGTGACGAACCTGCCTCCGGGCTTGATCCAATTAACGCTCGTGCTTTCGATCGACTAATGTTAACCTTAACTCAGTCACTTAAGATTACGGCGTTAACAGTCACTCATGATTTAGCAAGTGTTTTAAATTATGCCGATCGAGTGATTGCTTTTGCCGAAGGAAAAATTCTAGCTGATGGCACAGCTAGCGAATTAAAAAAAGTTGCGCACCCGTGGCTTTCTGAATATCTTAGTTCTGGAGAATAATAAATGGATCAAGATCCGAAATACTTTTTAATTGGAATAATTGTCCTGACACTAATCGCCGGATTAACTTTATTCTTACTTTGGGCCTCAAACTCTACTCAAGGTTCTGAAAAAATTAACTATGCTGTTTATTTGAAAGAGCAATCTCCTGCTGGCTTACAAAAAGATGGACTAGTAATGATGAAAGGAATTAAAGTTGGAACAATTCAAGATATTCGATTCCATCCCACAGACGTAGAAAGAGTAATAGTTCAGATTGAAGCAAATAATGATGCTCCAATTAAGACTGATACTACAGCAACAGTACGCGGTAACTATGTGACAGGCCTATCATATATCGATTTGATCGATTCTACCAAAGAAGCACCCCTGCTACACATGGTAGGCGAAGCACAGAAAGGCAGATTTATCATTCCCGAAGGAAAAACTAAGTTAGAAGAATTGCAAAATACCTTGCCCCAAATTTTAGAAACAACCAGTAAATTACTGACACAGAGCGAAAAATTTTTAAATAATGAGAATGCTATTAATGTTAGCAAAATAATAGAAAATTCTGCAAAAGTAACTTCGGCTCTAGCGTCACAAACTGGTGATATCGAAACTACGATGAGGTCGTTTTCCTCAGCGGCTAATAATCTTTCCAAATTAACTGAGGAATTAAATGTTGCCATGCAAGCAATGCTAGCTCAGACAGGAAAAATAGCCGCTGATTCTCATCGCTTAATTACTAAAACAACTGCTAAATTTGAACAAACAAGCGACTCCATTTCCAACATGGCTCAAAGCATTAAACAAGGGAAAGAAACGATCTTGGGTCCCACAGAAGCAAACCTTTTAAAATAATTTACTTATGAAAATTAGAATACTTGCCACTTTAGTTTTTGGATTTGCCAGCTTGTCCGGATGTTCCCTCACCGGAAGAATCGCCCCGCTTCAATATTTTACTTTAAATAATAACAGCAATAGTTGTTTGAAATCTGTGGAAATTTCTGGACCCTCTCATCTTTTGTCAGAAAAAATCATGCTTAAGAAAGGTGAACATTCTATTGGATCAGTTAGTAGTGCCTATTGGATAGCTCCATTACAAATTTTACTTCCTGAGGTATTAATTTCTAGCACTGGCTCTAAATCAATAAATTTGCAAATAAACGAATTAATTCTAAATGTTGATACCAGTGAAGTAATTCTCACAGCAAATGCTCAAGATTGTAGTAGTAATTCTCAATGCCAAGATAAATTAATCACTACTAAAAGTAAGACTTCTACGGAAACATTAGATATTATTAAATCATATCAAGCTGTTATTAATCAGACATTAGCTCAAATTTGTAGTTAAACTGATCTCATAGTTTTAAGTCTAGTACCAGATTAGACGATGACTTTGTGATGCCAATTAGTCACGCTATTCAGCAACAAGTTATAAGTGGGTCCATGATGGCCGAAGAGTTCTCATCACATCATCTTGCTCAGCTTTCCTGTTCGCAAATCAAACCAAAGATTCCCAATCATTTTGGAAGTAACCAGCAAGTATTTTTGGGTGTATTTCTAATCTACTTAATTCTCTTAGACTTATTCCTTACAAATGCCGGAATTAATTATTGGGGGGTTGAAGCCGAAGGAAATAATTTATTGAAAAGTCTGATGCTTCGTTTTGGCTCTGAAAAAGCTTTGCTTTATGTAAAAGGTACTAGTTTAATTCTAGCAATTTTTTTAATTTATCTTGCTAAAAGTCATCATCTGATTCAAAAGATGATTGGCTTAATTTGTCTTTTACATCTGCTCGTTGCTGTAATCCCTTGGATTTACTTACTATACTACATTTAGAAAGTTATTTATTTTCAAAATACTATGGTGCCGGAACTGTTGCTTCTTTAATTTTGGAGTCTATTGCTTCTAAGCTCTTCGCCGCTATTTCATCTGGCGTTTGCACTGGCCCAACTATCTTAGCAGGTGCTTCTTCAGGATTGCCGACTTGCGGATTTAAGTCAGTTACTGCACTCGGAACTGGTTTAATCTCAAGGGGTATCGTCTTCTCAAGGCTTACCGAACTGTTGGAGACGTCTTCTAACTCCTCATCAGGATCAACTTCATTTTCAACAATTGCTGGTGTCTCTACTTGCTTAACTTTAACTTCATTTATTTTTACGATGTAACTTTGTGGAAAAGCATCACTGCGACGAAGTATATTTTTAGGAATTAAAATCGTATCTCCAATTTTCATTCTAGTAACATCTAACCCGGGATTGTCATTTTCAATTACTTTCCAGTTTAAGCTTTTCCCCGTGTACCATCCAGCGATAATCCCAAGAGTCTCTCCTTGATATTTAACTGTATGAGAAAAATATTCCACTGGCGGAACTGGCTCTGATTTCTGAGTGGCACATGCAAGTAAGAAGATGATTAAAAAAAGGAAGACACTGGAATGTTTCATAAAGATATTTTTATAATAGACACATTTAATCTCGGTACTACAAATCTAGCTACAAACTTAGTTGAAAGAATTTAGAAAATAAAGACAAAATTTCGGGAATTACTTCTTGGGCTTACTATATACTTCACTTTATCTTTATTTTATAAGCTTACTTAGATCTCATGCGCTTAGTGCTTGAGATCTAAGGCAACTATTTTTTAGGCGGACCATACTTGGAACCACAAATTTTGTAGTACTCTTCATCGCTACTACTAAATGAGAATACAAGCAGACAACACCATGCCCGTATTAAATGCCTTACACCAAAATTAATATTTTCGGTACCATCTACTGGTGCTGACATCTCAATTTTGGATAAATCTATCTGCTGGGAAGTTTTTGTAGAAATTTTTGCTGGAACTGTATTAGGATGTCGATCTTCTTCTAGAAATCTAGGTATTGTAGGCACAAGCTGGATTGACATCAGGCTATTCTCCTAAATATAGTTCCTATTCATTTAAACCTTTAACTCCTAAGACCCCTAGATAATTTTCAAAATAACAATGGAGCAAAGGATGAGCTAAATGACCACTTCTTCGGAGCATTTCCTCTGAAAGTGCAAGATTCACTTTTAGAGCAATTTCCGAAGATTTTTCTACCTCTTCACAATTATTAACAGCAAGTTGGAATCCTTTCAATACATGTCTTGTAAAGCCATAGCTCCTGACCATCAAGGCCGAGCGAAAAAAGTGCAAAGTTTGATTTAGAGTGCAGAAATCGTCAATTACCATTTGCCAATCGATTTTAGGTCGATCAGGGTCTAATCCGGCATGCTGACAAGCAAGTTCAAAAGCCTGCGTCGCCGCATCAAATTCCTTACGCTCATATAAATTGGCAACTCCTTCCAAGTAGGCATTCACCAATAAATCAGTGTCATCATAAAAACTTGCCAAATAAGAAGAATATTTTTCTAGTAGATCAAAACGTTTAGAGATAATTAAGCCCTGATAAAAATCATCAACCACTTCCAAATCCACTAGGTCATATGCTTCTGGAGAGAATCGATTTGTAAATTCTTTAACTAATCGTTCTTGAATATATGGCACCTCAAAGGAAGGTTTTAGCGCTTGGAAGATTTCGTTCAACATTTGCTCTTGATTACGACCAAAATCTAGATAATTACAGACTTGATCTAAGTAGTGATTAGCTTTTAAAAAATTAACTTCAGCGAAACCATTAACTAATTTACAAAGAAAGGTCAGTCGAAAGGTCTGGTGCGAACTCTGTAATTCTGAATTCATTTCTAAATAATCAAAATAGACCTCGGCCGTTTGTTGCAATCTTAAATCAATCAACTCTGAAACAAATAAAGTGCGAAAGGCGATACTTTTTTCTTTTTCTAAGAAGTCTGCTTCGCTCATAAAGGCTTGTGCCGAATCAAGTTCAAATGGTGATTTATCCTGATACTTCAGCATGAAAGCTCGAACGATTGCACAATGATCCGCCTCAGGAGTTATTAAACAATAGTCAGCTGCATGACTTTGTGAGATATGCCTAGCATTAAAACATGCCCTGATTAATGCTAACTTTTCATTAAAAATATGTCCCGAAGAATGTGATTCTTCTAAGGCTTCAAACTGACCATCATAATCTTCTGTCTCCACGTACTTCTGATCAATTAACTTGATCACTCGATCTGCACCAACTTGAATACAACAAGCTATTTTTAGTTCACTTGCAGATAAGGTCGTTTTATATGCAAAATGTGTAAAAAAATCGCGATATATAAGTGCCTGAAGTTCTGGAAAATGATCCGTATGTTGTTCCAATATTGGCATCAAACCAGGATTATTAATTATAACTTTACAGAGTATCCCTCGAAATCCAGCCAGATCAGACTCTAAGTCTTGGAGATAATCATTAAAAAAGGAGTCAAAGTGTGGCTCAGATACTGCAGGAGCTTGGGAATAATCACTAAGGTCAATAAATCGACAGATGTTGTAAACAGATTTTTGGATAGCATCAGTATCGCGACTGATATCAGCCGCAATTAAAGTTAGTTCCAGTGCCTGTAATATAAATGCCTTGGCTAATTTAGGGTCTGTACGGTAACAAGCAGAGATAGTGTCTTCTCCGTTTGGGAAACTACTCCAAAGATTGATAAAACGATTAATTATTCCTGTTGGTGGAGTCGCAGTACGAATATTATTAATTGCTTCCTCACGTAGTTGAGTCGCAATCAAGTCAACTGGAAAACGGATCTTACACTCAAAATCTCTGCACGCCTTTAGGAGTTCTAAAGATTCGATATAACTTGAGTCTCTAATAACGCGAACAAACATCTAACTAAACAACCCAGAGTAAAAATCCATACTAGACGTTAAACTAACTTTGTATCCTAAGCAAATATCGTTCTTTGGCACAAAAAATTCTGATAGTCAGGCTAATTTACTATTGAACTTGCTTTACAAAATTAATTTCTACAACTTTAGTAGCATCTACTAATAAACTCTTTAGATTTAGATTTGCAAATCCATAACCATCAATCCTCAGAGTCGTACCATCAGGTGAAAATCGCAACTCATCCAAAACATGAAATATTGATTCTTGATTAAAAACCAATATTCCTTGATCGTCTGTTAATAAACTAAGGATTTCTTTAGAGCTAGGACATGGTGCTGAAATACATCGAATTCCCGTATCAATCATAACTTGAATAACTTTTGACGCTAAGGGTGTACCTGCAGATACTAATTTTAATTTAATATCCAAGGGTTCAATGCTTTCAAGCTCTGTTCTAGTTCTACACATACGATTGTAACAAAATGCTTCTGTTGGGATATCAACGCAACTCTCTTCCTTAAAATTACAGATTTGATGAAGTTCCTTTCGATGTGTAGTTAATTGAGTCACATGCTCTTGATCATTATGGGCAATTGCCGAGCTACAAGGATCCCAATTAACACCAGCAATGGCACATTTTGTTCCTAATTCACATGACTGGTTAATTTCTGTTGTTATTTTTTCGTAATTAACCTTAACACTTTCACAGTCAATTACTTGTTGTTCAGAATTAACTAACAGAGAAAAGAACAAACTACTAACAATCAAAAGGCTCAATTGAATTCTCATTGTTTTTATAAAAAATAAATATCGTCAGATAATAATCCTTACCTTACGTCAGTGCTAGTTGTATTCTGCATAAAGATAGCACTGGTCTAACCTCGGTCGTTTAATCAGAAACCTGATTGTTGTCTCTATAGCATCATATTGCATTGCTACTCTTCTTCGAAAATCATCAGTTGTTAAAGTTTCCACTGTGATTGACATACACTTTTCACCACTAGTTACAAAATTATCAAGTAAGGCCGCCTCAGAAATCACTGGATTATGTCGATCCGTGGTACAATTTATTACTCCATCACTTACTGCGGAACCATATAGTCTATCGGTATGATGAATTGGATAGCCCGATCGCTGCCACTGATCAATAATTCGATTGGCAATTGGAAAGGTATGGTTTGGCTTACCATGTAAGTAAAGATAAGATCCAATTGGCACATCGGCATCCCCTAAATCCATGGGATGAGCGGGATTATCCTCATGTAAATGCAATAAAAAATTAACAGCTTTACCCCAACGATTCATCGATAAAATCAGGGCCTTGGCTTCAGGAACAGTTGTTTCAAAATGAAACTCACGATTGATATCGGAATTATTAGCAGTTAATCTTCGACCAGCATTATACCCATCTGGGTTAACACATGGATAATAGATTAAATTAACTTGATTAAGATATTTAGGTGCCTCATTAATCCAAAATTTTGCAGCGGCATCAATTCCAGCTATCTCGTCGCCATGTGTACCAGCAACAATCATTAATGTCGGCAAATCTGGATTTCCAATTTGAGTTAACATTAATAAGCGCTGTCCCTCCTGAGAGAAACCATAAACAGTATGTTGCTGATCAGCATGAATCGAATTAGCAACCAGCAAATCAAATAATTTACTAGTAGGACTTTCAAGATCTTGTTGATACGCAAACATCATATAGTTCTAGTCTCAGCTAACGATAGTTTTAAAGTATACTATGAGGCCTTTAGGAAAAGACTATCCTCTAATTTATAACGATAAACTAGAAAATTCTGATTGTGCAGAATAGCTATTCTGAAAGATCAAATTAACTAATAATTTGATTTACAAAAACAATTTTAGATTAGTAATAAAAGAATATAAGAAAATTGGATTTAAATCTGACGTTTGGACTTCATCCGCAGATCACAACTTTCATCAATCAGGTCATAGACAATTTCGGCCTCACCTCTTTCTAATTGACGAACAACTTGTGAAACTTTTTGATCAAGTGAATAATCTTGATCTCCATAATCAGTACCTTCTCTGAGAATAAAAGATTCAATAACACCACGCAGCGCATCCGCCGAAAGTTCTCGAAATGAAATTACGATTAAATTTACGGGAGCTTCTTCACTCATCTGATTATTTTAATTTCTAGAGTTTCTAAATAAACAAGTTTACAACTTACCTGCTTTACTGGAATATTGTACATGGCACAAACTGCTTCACGATAACTTTCAATTTGTTCCTGATGAAACTGCTGATGCTTAGCTGGCTGTAAGTCACTTTTAAAATCAATAATTTCGGCATACTTTACTTTTTTTTCTTGCAAGCCAAGGACTAAACGATCAATTATCCCAACATTTAAGCCCTTTGGCGTAATCACAGTGAAGCGTCGCTCGCGTTCTAATTTCAGTTGAGACTCCCAGCAATCATAATTAGATTTTTCAAAAATATTCTTAATCTTTGGGTCTTGAATCCGATATTGAAAAAAACGAATTGCTTCCTTAATTTCAGCCTCGGGAATCAATGGATTACTGGTAGACCAATGTTGAAAATCGGCTAACTTCTGTTGGTTCTTTAAATCAATGGTATCACTCCACTCAATTCCTTCAAAGAGCTTATGTAGCACCGTACCTTTATCCCTAGCCTTTCGGCCTTCAGGACTATGCCCTCGAAATTGCACCTTAGTTTTAGTCTTAGATGGTGTGATTCGAGGAATATTTCTTTTTCCTAGAGCCTGTTCTTCAGCAAAGAATATTTCCAGTGAAACAATTTCTACTGGTTTAACCTGAGTCGCTTCTTGTTTAACTAACTGTTGCCAGTTTTGATCCCCTGCAGAATAAAGCAACTTGGCAACTTGGATTACTTCAGAATCATCCTTCTTTTTTTTTGTTTCATTTTTTTCAATAATACTTTGATTACAATTAGCAACTAGTTTTCCAACGGTAGCTCTGGAATTATTAGTATCAACAAAAACATATAAAGCGTGCCTAGCACGCGTTAGTGCCACATAAAGTAAGCTTAAGGCATCTACCGCCTCGGCAATTTTTAATTGCTGATAGGGATATTCCAAAGCGGGATGCACGATCCGCAACTTTTCCTTGATATTAACAATTACACGACTGGGTGCTTCGAAAGTTGAATCTTGATACGTGACAACTGACTTTGGCCTAGACCGACTGATCTCATAATCTAAGTCGGCTAAAAAAACTGCATCAAATTCTAAACCTTTAGATTTATGGATGGTCATCACCTTGACTGGACTTTGCTCAGGATCGGGAACTTTTAATCTTCGCACATACTCCACAAACTTAGAAAGTCGTGTTTGTTGTCCTTGATTAAAGTTCATTGTGGCATTAACCAATTGTTGTAACTTAGAACGATCTCTCTGACTACTGACGGATTCTAAGCGGCTAACTAAATCAGATATGATTTCAGATAAACTTTGATCTAATAATTTATTTCTAAAAATCTTTCCAATGAGATCGCGCTGAGCTAGGGAATCAGACTTTGTAACCCCTAAGATATCAGCGAGAGGAGAACTAGCTACATGAAAATGGGCAATTGTGTCTGCCGGATGATCCACCAACCATAAGAAAGATAGTAGTGTTACAACAACAGGAGAATCTATTAAGGCCGATCCTCCCTCTCCACTTGCCGGTATTCCTAGCTTTTTAAGTTCATATAAACATTCAGCTAATCCTTTTCCTCCACGTACAAGGACTCCAATCGTAATTTTAGGATTTGCTTGATAAAGTTGTAGCACTTCTTCCGCCATGATTTTTATTGGACTAATTTCACCAACATCAACCAACGATACAAAACCAGGTAGATCTTGATGATAGGCAGAATGTGAATCAAAACGTTGCTGCCAACGCTTGCCAGCTTCAGGGAATCTTGCCAGGGTTGGATTATCTTTAATATTATCAAAAATTAAATTAATAAAATCTAAGACAATCTGGGAGGAACGCCTAGAAACTTCTAAGCGTTCTGTAGCTAAATGTGCCCAACGAGATTCTAACTGGTCAAAAATTTCTGCTACGCCACCACGAAATCCATAAATTGCCTGCTTAGTATCTCCGACACAAAAGAAGGAATGAGTTTCATCGGCATGAGCTAAAACTTCATCGGCAATTGGTTCTAGCAATACCCACTCAGCAAGAGACGTATCTTGGAACTCATCTAATAATAAATGGTTAATTTTAGTGTCAATTCTGAAATACATTTCCACCAAGTTATTGGCGATTGAAGCTTTAAAAATTTTTCTTTTCAGATCATCAAAAGACACAGCACTGGCAGCGTTACGATGTGCCTCATAAAGCACTACAAGTTTGTCCATTAAAATTCTGAGAGCTTTAGTTTGTTGATTAATTCTAGTTAAAATCTTAAAACGAACTTGTTGGCAGATTGGTTTAAAAAGAACGAAAAGCTCTTCTGGAATATCAGCTTGATAATAAGTAGCAGGTTCCCCAAGAATAATTTTATCAAAGAGCGCTCCACCATCACTTAAGACTCTTGCTTCCCAATAACCACTGCCGTTAATTAAATCTGTAATTTTAAGTAAAGCTTTTTGATAGTTCAGATTTGGTTTCCCTGACTTACTCTGTGGTATTGGAAAATTTGGCAATGCTTTAATTGCCTCAGCCAACTCTGATTCCCTTGGTGGTTTCGTCAGAAAATCACAATTCCAAGATTCACGGCTACTAAGATAAACTAATTCCTGGAGCTTGGTAACTTGCTCAACCAAAACACCATGAATTTTCCTAGCCCCGTGATTATTTTGGAGCAAATTTAGTAATTCTATAAGTACTTGTTGATCACTACAAAGATCTTTTACGGCCTCATCGATAAATTCAACGTTCGCTAAAGGATCTAAGATCCTCCAACTCGCGGGAAGCTCTAACTCCGAAGAAAAACTCTTCGCCAGACTTACAAAAAAACTATCTAAGGTACAAATTTGAAGACGATGTTGGAAGGCAATAAATTTTTTTAAAGTAGTGTTCACTGTATCTAACTTTAAATATGGAATTGCTAACTCTATTCCTAATTGATTTGTTTGTTGATTACTACTGGCAGCAGTTACCAACCTTTGTAGAATCCTTTCGCGGATCTCACCGGCAGCTTTTTTTGTAAAAGTAGTAGCTAAGATCTTATCTGGTTGTTCCCCCAGTAAAATCAGTTGTAAATACCGAGATGAAAGTTGAAAGGTCTTCCCTGTACCAGCACTAGCCCGTACTACCTTTGGTGGAAGACTGATGGAACTAGCAAAATTAGACATCTGCTACTTCCTCTACAAACTGAGATACGCCCATAATTGCGGCAAAGGGATCTGTTGGATAGTTTTGCTCATTTGGAGGCCAGAATTCCTGCCGACGAATTTTTCTAATTACCTCTGAGGCTGCAGCTTCCGCTGAACTTAACTCTTCTTCCGTCCACTTTGCAAAAGTAGCTATTTTCTCAAACTGAATTTCGGGAGCAAGACGAATATAGCCAAGTTGCATCTCTTCTTTAAAACCACAATTACGAAGAATATATTGGTAAAGGGGTAATTGTAAATCGATCCAATCATCGTTCTTGCGATGAGTCTTCTCGGGCTCTTGTGTTTGCTCACCAAACTTATAATCAAAGACCGCCCAGATCTTTTGAATTGGATGATAATCAATACGATCAATCCGACCATAAACGTGAAAATCTTTGCCATCAACATTTAAAATTGTACCCTTGGAATGTTCTGGATATTCAACTTCTTTAGTAATCCAGCCGTCTGCTCGCCAACCTGCTTGCCAGGAAGCAAATAAATTTAGTCGTGTTCGAAGTTGCTCTCTCTGAATGGATACTGCTGGTAATGGCTGAGTTCCAAACTGTTCCAAAAACACCTGATCTAAAATTTCTGCTAGTTTTGATTTGATATTATCTTCTTTGCTAGAAACACCTTGATCACATCTAATAAACTTAGCTAGGACTTCATGTCCTAAGTTTCCAAATAACCGACCATCCATTTCAATTAATGAATCATTTACATCTGCTAATCGCAAAACATTCGCTAGGTAGAATCGATATGGACAGGATAAATAATTACGAAAAGCAGTAACTGATAAACTGGTTAGTGGAGCTAATTGTTTTTCAGGTCTTGGTGGGATCTCCCATTTAGTTAATTCACTTAATACTATTTCTTTATTAAATAATGCTCTTTTAGGTACTGAAGCCAAATAAAGACTGGCAACTTTTGCTACAAAATCTTCCTGTTTACTACTAACAAGTAGCCGACTTGGCAGGATGGGACCCCCTTCCGAATCATAATGCGCATAAATAAAGCGAAGCTCTGGAACTGAATTGATTAATGCCATTATGACAAAGGCATCACGAGCATAGCGGCGTTCATTATCTAAAAGTCCTAAATGTTTTCTAACTCCTTGTGGTAAAAATGGATCAGAATTTACGGACTCCGGAACGAACCCTTCATTCATTCCAGCAACTACGATTACGGGAGCATCTTCTAATTGTAACTCCAACCAACCAAGGGTATCTAATTCTGCTGCTTGGCGCTCTTTAGGGATATTAACCTCAGCAGCTAATTTAATGAAGATATCCAAAGCCTGCCCTCCAGATACTGTTGGTAATAATGAAGCATTGGATTCAAAAATTAAATCCCAGATCTGATCCATTGCTTCAATCTCTGCTTGTAAATACAAAGCATCAGGATAAAACGCTAAAATCAAATTTTGCAGTTCCGGAATCCATGTAAGCAAGTTCTTTTGACCTAAGTTTAACGGTGCTAGAATATCTTCTAGGGCCTGCTCAGCTCCGACAGTATATAAATCCTCAGCATCTAACTTAAAAGGATTTTTTAATACTTCGGATTGTAGATGTTTAGTTTGAAAGCGATCAGACTTTGCTATTAAGGAGTCAACTTCTGCAAAGCCCTGTGAAGAAAGTCTTGATCTAATAATAATTTCAATCTCAGGGAATCGAAGTAACTCATAAAAATCAGAAATTTTTTTACTTAGTAAATAATCTCGTAATTTATTTAATAAGCGAAGGGGTCGAGTCGCAGTTAAAACAAGTCCCGCAGGATCGTGTAGTTTTTGTCCCGCTTCTATAAAAACACTATCTAAGTAAGGTAATAACTTTTGATCTGTCTGACCTATAATAATCTCACTATGGTGATACTTACCATTTAAACTATTAACAAAACTTAATGCCGCTACGCCTTGGTCCCTCGCATCAATCGCTGGTATGATTAGTGCGTTATTAATATTTAAATCACGATGACTCCACGCTTCGGTAATAATTGTACCGTAAGCATCAAAACTTTCACTTTCCGATTCGGGTGCATGAATTAAGGCATAGACTGGAGAATTTACCTGCTTGATCATTTCTCTTGTTACAAGATTTAATTCTCGAACTGCACAGAAAATAATGGTACCATGATATTGAATCTGATTACAGGCAATCGCCTCAATTCGTGCTTGATGACGATCGATCAGATTTACTTTTTCCAACTCAGCTAAATAATTTTGTTGGATTTTGGCTAAAATTTCCCAACGTAAATCTTCAGGAGCAGAAGGCAATTCAGAAATTTTTTCTCCTGCGACTTCGAATGTTAATAAATCCGCCGCAAGCTCCGAATTCAAATTTGTAATGTTTTTGGCGATCCCAACCCAAGCACTCAAATTATTTTTTTCCGGTAATAAGCCAGCTATTTTTTTGACTGTTTCAGGTTCTATTTCTATTAATGCTGAAATTCTTGCTAATAAAGATTCTAAGGAACTAGCTATCGGAACTTTAGGAATGTATAATTTTTCTGGCAAGGATCCTGTTGTAATAATGACTGGAGGAGTTAAAATTAAATTTTGCTCTTGGGCATAAAGAGCTAACTTTTCTTGTAATCTTCTCCCCGCTTTTCCACCCGTAAAAACTAATAAACATTCCCCTAAGTTTAGTTCATTTTGGATCGTGTAATTTTGACTAAGGAACCTAAGGATTCCATCAAGAGCTGGAGATTTCCAGTCACAGAATATACGGTGTGGGATCATTAAGAACTACTAATAAAGTCATTGGAAGGGAATCGCATAACGAGAAAGATTGGAAAATCCCTAATCGTTTAAAGCTAAAGTAGCGGTTAAAATGTTTCTTTCAGAGACTACTACAGGCTAAACAATTAACAAAATTCTATCATCGAAACTAAGCTCTGACAATCAAAAGCTAAAAAAACAATCTTTTTATCAAATGAAACGAAATAACTTTCAAAGGTTTATAAATCGTTCTATATATACTAGGCAAAATTTAAAATTACCGGTTTAAATCAGTCGCCTAGTATATCAAGTGCGAAGCACTTGTATCGACCCTAGGGGGTCGCTAAGGCAGAGAGGCTTGTTTTACAAGCATTTCTGCTGGGGAAAACAAATATACTAAAACCCGATAAACGGAAAAAGCTTTAGCTTTTTTCCAAGCCGTCAGGTCAAAAACTTATGGGTTTTAGTATACATAATCTATTATAACGCTAAACACTCAAATTTATAGTTCATCTTGATTTTATATGTTCAATCTTAAAAAACTTAGCTCAGAGCAAATGGCCTGGATTGCTGTAATGGTTGCAGCACTTGGATATTTTGTAGATGTTTTTGATATGTGGCTTTTCGGTAACTTTCGTGTTGCTAGCCTGCAATCTCTGGGACTTAGCCCTGAAGAAATTACCGATGTTGGTGTTACCTTACTTAATTGGCAACAGGCCGGTTTTCTTATAGGAGGCTTCATCTGGGGAATCATGGGTGACAAGATGGGTCGGATGCAAGTGATGTTTGGTTCAATTTTTATCTATTCTTTGGCAACTTTTTTAAATGCATTTGTGACCGATGTTACCCAATATGCCATCTTACGTTTTGTTAGCGGATTAGGACTGGCGGGTGAAATTGGAGCTGGCATTACTTTAATTGTAGAATTATTACCGAAAGCTAAAAGAGGTATTGGAACAACAATTGTAACTTGCTTGGGCGTTTCAGGTGCTATTGCCGCTGCATTTGCGGGTAAATACTTAGATTGGAAAACTGCCTATATAGTAGGTGGGCTTATGGGCTTTGCTTTGCTGGGGCTCAGGCTCTTTGTCCATGAGTCTGGAATGTACAATAAAGTTAAAGAAAAATCTGACGTTCCACGCGGATCGCTACTGTTAATCTTTGGTCATTCCCGCAGATTTATTCGCTATTTTAGTTGTGTAATCTTGGGTATCCCAATATACCTTTGCTTTGGATTGATGGTGACCTTCTCTCCAGAAATTGTTGGAGCATTTGGTATTACCGAAAAATTTATTGTCCCTGATATTATGATCTACGGTGCAATTGGATTAACTGTAGGAGATTTATTTGCCGGAATTCTCAGCCAATATCTACAAAGTCGTAAGAAGGCAATTTTAATTTTTTTAAGTTTTTCTACAGTCTTAGGATTACTTGTTGCGTCTGGTGTTCCAAGTACAATTTTTCAATATAAAATCTTAATTGGCTTAATGGCATTATTCACCGGTTACTGGGCATGTCTAATTACAACTTCAGCTGAACAGTTTGGTACAAATATTCGTGCCACAGTTGCGACAACAGTGCCTAATATTATTCGTGGAACTTCAATTTTACTTACCATGTCTTTTGCTTACCTCAAACCTCAAATGGGAATCGGCAATGCGGTGTTATTAATTACGATTATAGTCTTTGGAATGTGTTTTTTAGCACTGTTTGGAATACAAGAAACTTTCCATCGTGATTTAGATTATGTGGAAACTAAATCAAAAAAGACTAGCTAACAATTATGGGTTAGGGGTGATTGGACTTGGACACGAGATGGTAGAGATTGTCACTAAGGATCTTGTTTCCCCTAAATTTGAAAAATAGAAATGTTTTAAACTCGCACGTCTAGCTGCTCTACCACCAATTTGCTCCATTTCAAAAGTCCCATTTGAATGTACGGAGCTAATAGTATATCCATTTCCACTGCTATCTCGTGCACAAACATGTAAACTTACATCTTTTACATGAACATATCCTGGTAACCCTTGAGCCTGCTCTACTAGATTTACACTAAAATACGTAGATTCGTCAGAATTATAATTAAAGGTCATTGGTAATTTTAAATTATCAAGCTCTGTTAATACCACCTCTGTCGACTGTCTCGCCATCAATAATTGATTAAATGCAATAAGATCATTCACCTTTGCACGATACTCTTCATAATTTTTAACTGCCAAACCAGCCAAAATTCCTACAACTGCAACTGTCACAACAAGCTCAACTAAGGAAAATCCTTGCATGTTTCTTTTACTTAAAATATTTATACAAGCTAAATACATTTTTAATTCAACGACAATCTCAATTTTTAGATATGCTTATGAAGTATCAGGTGAAATTAAAATTTACAACTTAATTCTACCCTCGTAGCATGTAAAATTCAATGGTTTATCTAAGAACTAGGCTAGCTCTTTTCACCTTAAGTTTACAATTAGTCAGTAAGCAAATAAAGTTAACAAAAAATTAAGGCGGAACTACTGGGCCACTGCATACATAATTATATAAACCAAAATAACCAGGATAGTCGGAGATTATTGCAGGTTTTGTGGATTCATAACCATATGTTTTTGGCGCAACTGTAGCCCTTCGATTACCAACTTGAGGAGTAGTTTTTGCAGTACCTTCAATATGCGCTGCCGTTATAAAATAATCTCCCACTACTGTGCTGCAGGAATCAAGATTAACACCCTCCGTATGAGTATAACCTGGGATTCCACTGTCTTGGTTAGGATATGATAGGGAGGTTAAGTCGTCATTATAACGAAATGTAAAAAATTGTATCTGATTAGTCTTATCGGCATACATTGCTTCGATACCTGTCCGCGCATTATATAAAGAGGTGAGCGCAACTAAATCATTGGCATGGCGTTTATATTCCTGATACTGCGCGACAGAAATTCCGGCAATAATCGAGATAACAGAAACTGTTACTAAGATCTCAAGAAGACTAAATCCCTTAAACATAGGAGTTCTGTCGACAACTAAATTAGTTTTCATAAGGAAATGTTTGTATTTAGGCAGAATAGTACTATCAGAAGCTTGAAAAATTACTAAAAACATAAATATTTGCTTAGTGAAATAAGTCATTTAGTCTTCTTAAAAGCAGAGTTGCATTGTACTAAACTAGAATCACTATTCTATATCAATGATAAAAAGTTAAAAACCAAAAATTGGGAGTCTTAACTTTGTCGATTAGCCTATGCTAATCATAAGAAATTTATAGTTATCAAACCTAACTAAAATTATCCAAAAGGTTTTTTCACGTAATTAATATTTAATTAAATACTTTCCTTACTGAACTATTAAAAGGTAACAATAATTAATCTTGTGATTTTTTTGGATAACTAATTTCCGCAACCTTACAGTCATCGCGACAAATTAAAGAAACATGATCTAAATTTAACTGTATCGTCTCGCCTTCAATCTTAACTGCTACAATTTGTTTTTTATTATTCGCATTTTGAGCAAGCGCACTCTCTATTTGGGCATACCCATTTTTTAGTTTAATCAGAACACCACTTTCCGTAATAATCGTTGCCCCATCTCCGGCAAAAGCAAAATTAACAGGAATAGAAAAAAGTGTCGTCAATAATATTTTTTTAAACATTGGAATAGCAAATTAAAGTTAGGATCTAAGTATTAAATCAAAAGGACTACTTAGCAATACTTTTTAAATATTGATCCATGCTCCGAAACTCACTAAAAAGCCATAAAATTTTAACTTCTACCAAAGTTTTTTTAAACTTTAGCTTTAGCAAATAAAGAAGTGAAGGTTGATGCCTTTTCTCAAAATACCTTTGGATGTTAGTAACTCAACATAAACATCTTCCCTACTTACTATCTACCTATAATTATTAAAATATCTGCAAATTAATGGTCTAGTTCCTCTTCCTTAACAATCAAATTAAGTTAAGATGCCTGCCAAAGTTTATTATAGCATCTGGAAATGTCTTCACTAGTCTGTGAATTTAAATTAGATTTACACTTGGTTAAAAGGCTAAGTAAATTAGATTTCACAGATCCTGTTAGCCTTGACCTTAATTACGCCAGAGCGCTAAGCTTTAATTTATTACCTGATGAAAAGATTTTAATTATCTTTCCTGATTGTCTAAATTTATGTCAAGCTGGTTTACTTTCATCTGCCCAAAGAATAATTAACTCTGCTAGAAATTGCCGAGTTCCAGAAACAGCTGTATCAGAGGCATTGACGGTCTTTATCCAAACAAGAAAAGGCTTGGTCTTTAATTTTAGTAAAATGCCACTTACCAATCTGGATCACTGCTTTTCCCCTCCTCTAATAAGTCTTGAAATTGAAACTTTACCCAGTAACGATAAAACTCTAAATGTTAATTTAGCACCAAGCAGATCTCGTTTACTACCAGAATTAATAATTAAAGGTAATCAAATTGAGCCTCCAATAAGCCCAACTCCAAGTAATCATTCCTTAGCACAAGATTATCTGCCTACAGTTCCAAAGTTATCGCTTGCTGATCGGAAGAGTTATTTGGCTACTCAAACTCTAACTTTTCGCCAAGAGAATTTAAGTGAAAAAAATCGACATCGTTCAAAATTTAAGTTTTTTAGTTTTTAAATAAAAATGAATGCACAATCCCTTTTAACTAGTAAATTAATTAGCTTGAGCCTCTGTTGTTTGCCAATAGCTCAGGCCGAAGAAAAAGATCCTAATATATCTAAAGTTCAAGAATCATTAGCAATTACTGTGGATTTAGCAAAATCTGAACAAGCAATTGCCACTCTTAAAAACTTTGAAGCTACTACTAAGGCCCGTAATTTCGAAATACTTAAAGCTGCTAATCCAATTGCCAGACTAAAATCATTAGCTGAAAGAGACATTGAAATTGTTCAGGTTATTAAAGATTTATCAAAGCTATACAACTTGCCTGTTCCAGAGCAACTTCCAAAACTATCTCCTAAAGTATATGAAGAACTGACATTGCCATTAGTCAAAGCAATCTTTCAAGATAAAAAAACAATCTTATTTCCTAGATCACTAATTCTTGATCAAGCTCAAGATGTAGTCTTATACTCATTACCTGTTACTATAGCTGAAAATTACCAAGAAGAGGTTAAGTCTCATGAATACCAAATAGCAGGACTTCTTACGGATAATAAAAGATTGCCTGTAAGCATTCATAAAATTTTTGTACCTTTTTTCGAAGTAGCCATAAATCGCGATAACGAAGCATTGATTTCGCAGCTTCCAACGCGTGATTTTTCACTCACTAATGAAACAGGAGCTGTAATATTTAAGGACTGTGTTGCCGCTAAGGTTAAGGCTGCTTACCAAGGAATGGCAATCCCGATCAACATCATTGAGCACTCCCTAGCCGTAAGAATCGCAACTTATGCCATGGTGGATATGTCTCCTCACATTCCAGCAAGCTTTAAATTAGATCAAAAGGAATTTAGCAAAGCTCAGTTAATACATTTTATCGGAGATTATAAATTTCTAACATCAAGTCGCGGTCTATCATTTGAATATCAAATATATGATTTACGTATTGCCGAATCTACCAGAGATTCTGCACAACTATTAAATCTTCAAATCATTAAAAAAGCCTTGCATCAGTTTATTAATGATCAAGAGCATCGAGGCTCGCCCTTAAATGAACTCATTGGAAAAGAGATTGGTAATAATCAAGGACACTATCCGGCACAAATTGCTACCTTAAAAGCCGATCTAGAAAAGAAACCCACAATGAAGATTTTAACTGAACTATTCGAACTGTCCATTAAACATAAAACTCCGGACTTCAGATCAAACAGAACTAAGTTAATGGAAAGCTTTTATTCGTGTTATCTTAATACCATGGCAGATGAGTTAGATCGGATTCGAGATACAATCCAAAACTAAATTACGCTATTAAAGAATTCTAATATTTTTTTTAGCTCTCTATTTCCTTTGTAGCTATAAAGCTTCCGCGCACGATGATCTCGCGGTAAGGCCATTTTAAAAGAGAGAAAATTAGAGTGGGAACCAGAACCAGTCATGTAAAGCACTAGGCGATCGCTAGGAATATTATTAGCTGTATCTTTTAAAGGAGCAAACTTTTCCGAATCAGCAAATCGAATATCACTTATTTTCGGTGCAAGTTCAGCAATTAACTCAGGTCTTAACTGATTAACTCGCTCTAAAGGCATTACAATCAAAAGACTTCTAAAGGCCGGTGGTGACTTAAAAGTTCCAGACTGACTTAACTCAATTTTCTGTCCCTCATCATCCTCTATACTTGAGGCTAGGTGTTCACCCTGCTTGGACTCTTGCTCTTTTGCTAAGACCCAACTGGCAAATAAATCAACTTCCTGATGGGCTTTGCTATTTGCTAATTGATTAAGTTCCAAAAGTCTTTGCTCATAAGCAGAGAGATACTCAGGGTTATTTAAAATAACTTCAAAATAAATTCTACGCATTCGATGGCTATCAAGACTGCTTTGATAAAAACTAGATTTTAAATGTAGCTCTAGATGACGAGATAAAGTTTTAACTATGTCGGACTCCTCGCCAAACTTCTCAATCGCTTCTCGAAATAGCCGTCCACATTGATACTTACTAAAAACCTGATTGGCTTCACTAAGCTCGGGTTTATTATATTTTGGGTCAACTCTTTTTCCACATACTGATGAAGCTATTTGAGTGCTAGTTGATTTTGTAGGATCTTTTGCTGTTAATTTAATTACGATATCTCGAGTTAATTCTTGGGGTAAACCTTCCCCATCCATAGCAACTATTTTTAAAATAACCTTTCTCTTTAATTCTGATTCTTTAAATAATAATTCTTGTGCTTCCAAGATTAGCTTAGTCTGCAAGACATCTCCAGTTTTAATTGACTTAACTAGTCCTTGAAGACATTCGGGATCATTATTTAAAAGTAGAAATTTTTGTATTTGATCAAAACTATTGTGGTCTTGAGTTTCCAGCGCAGTTAAGAATTCGCCATTTAGAACTAAATTTAATTTAGGTGTAGAATTTCCAAGCTCTAATAATAACTTCGCAACAGACGGATCTGTTTTATTTGAATATTCTATTAATAAACTAAAAGCTTCTGCTTGATCAAGCTGATTTGACTTCTTAATTCGATCAGCAATTTGACTATATTCTGGATGCTGAATTAAAAAATCAAAAGTTACTGGAACTTCAATACCAGAAATATTAATAACAGAAATTATTCTACTCCTTTCTCTATTATCTAATTTTAATAATGATTGATAGCGTTCAACTCCCTGTTCGTATTCAGTCGCAGCTTCATCTTTTACAAGTAATTTGTAAGCTGAATATAACTCAGCTGGCTTTTTATCCTGACAAATAGTCTGATATACAATTTTGTCATCACTCCAATCACTGTGATCCATTAAAGTAAAAAGCATTCCATGAAAAATTCCATTAGTTACATTTTTTAAACTTGGATTTGTTTCAGCCTCAAAAAGATATTTCTCAATACACTCTTTCTTCAGACCCGACATGATTTGATTAATATCATCTGGTAGCTTCTCAGCGAGCTTTAAAACTATATCGAAAAAATCTTCAAAATAATCTAATGATAATTGAATAATTTTAGATTTTTTTTCCAGGTCTAATTGTAGATAACTATAAGCTATATTATCTACTAAAATTACAATTGTAAGTGCGCTCAATACCTGTGGAGTTAAAGTCGCAGATTTGCTCTGCTGTGTAACTCCCATTGATTTATTGTAGATAGAATAAAAATTTTCAACTGTGCGGTCTCTTAGTATTACATCAAAGTTTTCGTCAAATTTTCCGGATTCAAATTCCTTACGACATTCCCTAACAGCAAAAAGAATTAACTTACTGGCATCTTTCCAGTTTAATTGTGGAGATAGAAAAACCAGATCTAACCACTTCAAACTATCTTCTTTAGGTGTAAAACCTAATTTGCGAAGTTCATTTGAACAAAATTCAAATAGTTGATTGATCTGCTTTCTTATCGGCTTTTCTGGTTCTGTTCCAGGGCTCATAATCGAAATGAATTTTAAGTTAAATATAGAGAGTCCAAAAAGTAATTAAATTAAGGAAGTTACTTTTTGGGGCTTTCTATCCCCCGGAGGGATAATAAAATCATATACTTATGACAAAAAAACAAAATTATCTCTTTAATTTTTTCGTAATTTATTTTTTGTCATCACTATATAAATTGCTGAAGAAGCTCTCACTTCACAAATGCTTGATCACGGGAAAAGCAAAGTTTTCTCAATTCGAAGGATTAAGCCTAAAGCTATCAAAGTTATGGTTATAAAATAATTATTGATACCTAATATTTAATGATAACTATAAACGCCTGTGCCTGTACTCATGTTAACATATTGAAAATACTAGTGTAATTTACTAGTTAATTATTCCAATCACAATATTTAAGTATTTTTTATTAATACTTCAGAACTTCCTTCCTGATCTCAATGACACATTATGATATAGTTGAAGTTATGAAACAAATGCTACTTATGCTTTTAGTAATTTCTAATTATGCTAGCGCTGAAATTTTTAATTGCAATGGTACTTGGATGAATAAACCATGTAGCGAAGAAGTTCTTGGCAAAATTACTGAAGTGCAAAGAACTCCCAGATCGGCGGAAGCTATCGCTAGAGACCAGAAACAAATGATTGTTCACGATTTACAAACACTAAAGTTTGATGCTGAACGTGAAACTGGTTTAACATTTTTAGTTTCAGATGTTTTGGCAATTTGTAATGATCAAAGTAGTTCTTTAGAAGATTGTACTGATAAAGCAAATCAGAAAGTTGATACAATTACTAAATCAATGACTGATATTAAAGTTAGCCGTGAGAGTTCTAAAAAAGAGGCTGATGCTAAAAATTTGAATGAACCAACCGATAAAAATATTACAATAACTGTTGTAGAAAACCGAGATCCTTATTATGACCGCTTCCCTTGGTATCGACCACCACGTCCAATTAATCCTCGTCCACCAGTAGATCCGATTAGGCCAGTTCGCCCAGAACCTCCAGTTATTGCTCCACCTGAGCCGATTAGAAAAACAAATAGCGGTAGCATCTTTGGACTTCAGTAATCTTAAAGTACAAATTTTTACTTACAGTAGCAGAGACAGTGGCTGACTTTTTGGTACGATGCTATCAAGAGTCACTCCACCGACTATCGCTAATAATTTGGTCATTTCATTTAGAAAAATTTTTAATAGGATCTCCAACTTAACCTACAGAGTAAAGTTTAAGTTACATTTCTAGTAATTCCTATCAAAAAGTTAAGTTTTTCTAAAATGAATTCGATAGAAAATTAAATGAATAAATCTGGTTTTACACTTGTTGAACTTTTAGTGACTGTAGCAATCCTAGGCATTTTAGCCGCAATGTCTGTTGCTCAATATCAGGAATTTAAGCAGAAAGCTTTTAACCATAAGGCAGTGTCATCTGTTCATACCCTTAGAATGGCAATTGAAACCTACATAACTGATCGTGTTGTTTCCAAGGTTCAAAGTAGCTTGCAATGTGCTGATGCTGGATTAACAGGACTTGCTCCTGATGGGACATGCTCTGAAGCTCTAAGCCCTTATGGATTTAGTGCAACAGCTGATGTCCTGACAGAAGCCTCTATTAATATCGACCAATTTAGACTAGGCGGCCTTCGACCTCAGATTACTGCTGGTGGTTATCATATAAAGGGTGACCAGTTTGTTGTGATTGGTGGGCCAAATAATCCAACTCACAATACAGATGGTGGCGAGATGCTTGTACTCCCTTGTGCCGGGCAAGTTTGTGTATGGTCAGATCTCGACAATATTCTACATTAATTTGAACTAGGAAAATCTTTTACCATCCATTTCTAGTACTGAACCAGTGTGATCTATAACACAGACATTTGACAGGTGGTCTGCTGATAGAACAGATTATCTTACGTAATTTATTATCTTAAAGGTTTAAAAATTGGGAGAGTTGCTTTTTGGTGCCAGGCAATTTTCTTCCCTAATAATTCTATCAAGCAGGTTATTTTGATTCATAAACGAATATTTATTATGATCTCCGATAAATCATAATTAAATTTTATGGAAATTTATCTATGGAAATATTAAGAAATACGTACAATCTTTCGAAGTTTAGTATCAAACACTTTTCGCTAATAAGCCTTAACTTCAAATCAATCTTATATCCTTTGTAAAAATGGGCATGCCCAGCATATTATTTATAACATTGAGGCATTTAAGCGTTTTTATGAACTTGCTGACTATGGAAGAAGAATACTTGAGTCTCAAGAAATTAGAGAAATTATTGACTCGGAGTAAAATAGAACTGGAAAAAGTTGCCTGGCACAAGATGAAACAAGGCTCTGCGCCCAGTCGATCGATTTGTTATCATTCATTCCGCCTAAGAACTACTGTGTAAAAATGGTGGCGGTGAGGCCAAGGTTCCTTATCCTCTCGTTCACCGTAACTCTGATGTAACAAATCAACATCTTGTAGTGAACTAAGTAACTCGCGCACCTCTAACTGATGAATTATTGTATTAGTATCCTGCCGTAATATCTTTTCATCAATCGTCACCACAACCAATCCAGCAGGTCGGACACAAGAAATTAATCGTGGTAAAACTGCGGCAGTGTCGCCGTAAAATAACGTATTAAAGCAAGTCAAGAGATCGAAGGAGCCTTCTACAAAGGGGCTAGGAAGGTTAGCCATATCACCTTCGTGTATCCGAAGATTAGGATTCTGCAGAAGTCCAGTTGAAACGTATTTGGGATTAATCTCCAATCCTGACGCAACTAAGCCGCAAGAGTTGAATTCTTCTATGTCACGTCCCACTGCGCAACCTACATCGAGTAAGGTAAGTCCAGCAGGTTCCACCCCTCCGGTCCTTATTAAATCTAGTATTTTTGGTACGACAGAATTGCGGTCGAGCCAATGCCCTTCTGTATCATCGAGTTCTCGGCGTTCTTGTGTAGGAAGGGTCATAAATTTTGAAAGATAACGTTTGCAGACTGCGGTTTTCGCCGCTCCATTAACCCTATAATAATACGCTGGAATCAGAGCTTCAACAAAACAGTGCGGCGAAAATCCGTAGCTCTGCATGGTTATACGGACGTATCACTAGCAAGTTTAGTAAAGTCAACTTCTTTCAAATTACCGTCCTTTCCATAAGCTCCATAAAGTGTGCGTTCAAGCAAAGATGAGCGAATTGATTCCAATTCCTCAATTGCAGCAGGATTTGCGGAGCCTACATTTCTAAAATCCTTGCAAAACCATTCCCCCTCTTTGTATCCATTTGCACCAATTTGAATAACAAGAGAAAGCCGGTGGAGTGAACACGAGGATACCCTCTTTTCATCAGGCCATTGCTGTGGACCGATGAAGTTTGTACAGTCTGAGCAATCGAGGCCAACCGAATCCCATCGCCCCGAATATGAAAATGGATCTTTGGTTGCCATATAAATAACCGTATAACATATAGCTGTCGACTTATCGTCACCTAACTTAATCAATCGACATCTTCTTAAGATTAAACTCTACATATCCCCTAGTCAACATTAATTATATTGTCATTTCCGTTAGTTAAGCTAGGCCGTCAAAAATGTAGACAACTCTACATTTATCGATCTCGACTAATTTTAATTATTTATAAATTTTAAAAAACTTCTCATATAAATAAGCGATTAGTATGCAATTTATGAATTTGCATGAATGATAAACCTAAAGGCTTACTTCAAGTTATGCGGGAGAGGGCTAGACTCCTTCACTTAAGCTATGTGACTGAAAAAAGCTACGTTCACTGGGTAAAAAAATTTATTCAATTTCATCAGGGCAAACATCCCAGACAGATGGGTGCGTCTGAGATAACTGAGTTTCTAAGTTATTTAGCTACTTATAGAAATGTTTCCGCGTCAACGCAAAACCAAGCGCTTAACGCTTTGGTCTTCTTATACAAAAAAGGACTGGAGAAAGAACCCGGAGAATTTCAAGGACTAATACGAGCAAAGGAAACTAAATTTTTGCCTGTGGTGTTAAGTATTTCAGAGATTAAAAAGATCCTTGGGGCACTAAATGGGATACAATGGTTAATTGCCTACTTGCTATATGGAACCGGAATGAGATTAGCAGAAGCATTGGAGCTAAGAATTAAAGACTTAGATTTTGATAATAATCTAGTTATCGTTAGGCAAGGAAAGGGCAATAAAGATCGATCGATTCCCCTCCCCCTTTTTTTAAAGTTACATCTCCAAGAGCAGGTCTTAAGATCTAAAAAGATCCATGAGGTTGATTTAAAAAATGGCTATGGTCGAATTTCTTTGCCCAATGCTTTAGATCGGAAATCTCCAAGTGCTGGTAAAGAATTTAAATGGCAATATTTGTTCCCTTCGAAAAATCTCTCTAAAGATCCAAGAACTGGAAAAATAAGCAGGTGGCACTTATATCCATCAATCCTACAAAAATCACTATCACGTGCTGTAAATGAAGCTGGTATTAACAAAAAAGTGACCTGCCATACCTTTCGCCATTCTTTTGCTACTCATTTATTGGAATCTGGCAGTGACATCAGAACAGTCCAAGTCCTTCTAGGTCATAGCAGTGTTAAGACTACTATGATTTACACTCATGTTACGAAAGAAAAAGGAGTGGGCACTAGAAGTCCACTTGATATAATTGCTAACGATCTAAATATAATTTGATAACAGGCCAAATAATATGGCTGTCAGCCTGACTCCGCTTGAAAAAAGATCTAGCCGATAAGAAATTATTTACTTTAAATTCTGGCAACTTTCCTCGCTTGTGAAACATTAAAAACATTTAATTATTTAATCTTCTAGGCAATTAATTATAGAAATTCTCGATAAAAAGAGTAAATAATTTTTATGCCAATAGAACTAGAGACTATCATATTTACTTTACGTGGAGGCAGAGTCATATTAGATTTTGATCTTGCCTCCCTCTATGGAGTTTCTCCAAAAAGACTTAATGAGCAAGTTAAGCGAAACAAGAGAAGGTTTCCTGATGACTTCATGTTTCAACTGGAAGATCAGGAGGTTAGCAATTTGCGGTCGCAATTTGCGACCGCAAATTGGAGCATGCGAAGAACGAATCCTTATGCTTTTACTGAACATGGAGCCGTAATGGTAGCAAATATTTTAAATAGTCAAATTGCTATTGATGCCAGTATTCTGCTTGTAAGAACATTTATAAAAATGCGGGCAATCTTTTCTGAGCATACTGAAATGAAGAGACGACTTCAAGATATCGAACGTCGCTTGGTTAGTGGTTTTTCACAATACGAGCAAGAATTGAAAGAAATTCGTTTTCTAATTTCTGAACTTGAAAAGCCTATGGAACTTACAAAGCGACGGATCGGTTTCTTTAAAAATGAAACTAACTGACATATCAAAAATAACGTTTCGCGGACCGGCGGGCCGATCCACTTCAATTAAATTATATCACTTCGTCGCGTCCGAGTCGCGCGATTTGTTATCCGACAGTTCCTACTTTAGCTCATCCCAACGAGAAACTGCATAATCGATACTTTCCAGCAATTCAGCGTAGTCAGGAAAATCAAATTCAAGTTCACGAGCCGCTATCAAGCCGATGTCGATACGTTGAAGGGTTTCGATATCAGGTTTTAGTCCTTGCTCTAAATGTACATTAAGAAGCTCCAATTGCTCATTAATACTCGGCCACAATGGAAACGCGGGACAAGTATCCGACAATTGTTTAGTCTGCTGGATTGCGGACTTTATGGCGTTTACCAGTTCAACAATTAAATTGATTTCATCTTTGTCCATCGGAATATTATTTAGTCGGATAACTTATAGCTATCGACTTATCGTCACCTAACTTAATCAATCGACATCTTGCTAAGATTAAACTCTGCATGTCCCCTAGTCAACATTAGTCATATTGTTATTTCAGTTAGTTGAGCTATACCAACAAAAATGTAAACAACTCTACAACTATCTATTGTTACTAATTTTAATTATTTATTATTTATTATTTATTATTTATTATTTATTATTTATTATTTATTATTTATTATTTATTATTTCCCATTGGTGCCAGGATGTGAAAAGTCAATAAAAAAATAGATTTGTGTTTTAGTATCTAATTTGGTCCTAAGAATCGGAATAAACCTCTTCCAATAACTGCTTATAACTTTGAGGATGATGGAAAGCTGGCTCAACTCGATTATTGAGAAGATGAACAGTTTCGTTATAGCCTCGCTCAATTAGACCTTGAATATAATCTGGATCAAGTGCGACATAGGATAGAGTTTCATAGGCTACCTCTTCACCTAATCGATTTTTAAGAATTTTAAAGATTGGCCAGATTGGTCCGACTGCACTGATAAATTTACCGGTAGAAGAACCAACAGCATTTTTAAGAAGCTCCCCAAGTGGCTTACGACATCTAAGCACAAATGTTTCTGGTGGACGCAAGCAAAAAGTTTTTTCTTGGGCCTCGACTTCCCACGAAGGTCTAGTATCTAATGAAGAATTTTGTCGAGCTAGCCACCAGTCACGTCCAGAAATATCAATTGAAATAATTCGCTCTGCTCCCATGCGTACAGCTGGATCAACAGGGACATTCTGAGAAATTCCACCATCTACTAAACGAACCTTGCCATCTTTAGTATCCAACTCGACTGGTGGTAACACTGAGGGAAGTGCTGCCGAAGCAAATCCATGTTTAGCTTGAAGTGAATCAACATAGCAAACATCAAAACTAGCGCCCAACATTGCCGGTGCTTCTAATTCTTTATGTGAACTCACAAATAGTAGCGGACGTCTTGTTTCTCCTTCGATAGTAGTCATAACGCCAACAGACTCCAACTGTGAATAACGATTATCTGGATGTAATCCACCATGGTCATTGATAACTTGATCAACTCGCTCCATTAAGGGACGAGGATTAAAAATAGATTCAGTATTGGCGTTTGGTCCAGGGTTTAAGTACTGAATGGAAGCAACCTTAATTGCCCTAAAAAAAGATTTCGTTGGACTGTCAGCAAAAGTATTTCGAAAAGTGCGTTCCTTCCAGAGCGTCTCTGTGATTTCAACTGCATGTCCAATACCTTCTTTTAAGCAGGCACTGATCAAGAGTCCGTTAATTGCACCTAAACTTGAACCAATCACAACTTTAATTGGATTCTGTTCTTGATTTTCTAAATAGGGAATCAGCGCTTTAAGAGCTCCAATTTGATAGGCAGCGCGACTTCCACCACCCGAAAGAACCAAGCCAATTCCTCCTGCTCTAGTTGACCAGGGTTTTTTATTTAAGATTGCTTTCTCTTGAGGATTTCTTGGTCGACGTTGCATAATTTACTTCGTTGTAACTTTGTTGAGAATTAAAGCCTTTACTTATTATTTTTGAAGATAACAAATATAAGAAAGAGGGTTTAGTGCATTTTACATGGCAAAAAATGCTTGAGCCATTATTTTGCTCGCCCACCTTCTTACCGAACATTATTTATCTTTGACAATGCTAAGTAATTATAGTTAGGATGCTTCCAACTGACTATTTTATTTAAACAAATTCATGAAAAGGCTTAATTCTGCGACAATCTTCCTTCTTATTTTCATTATATTAGCTTTAAATGCTTGTGGGAAGAAAAAAACTGAAGACAGTAACAACTCTTCTAATTTAAAAGATAAAGTTGTTAACTTACTCCAGCCTTCCGTCGAGGACCAAGCTTTGCTAGCTAAGTTACCAAACAACACTCTACTTTATGGATTTGTTGACTTAGAAAACCCTAAATATCAAACTTTTTTAAAAAGTCCTTTTGCTAAGTATGGCAATGTCTTGGAAAACTTAAGTAAGAGCCTTAAAAATCCTAAGATGCAGGGAAAGGATAAAATGGTCACAGAAATTTTTTCAAAGTTTTCAGACCAAACTGGTCAAAACCCTCTAAGTCTTTATCGACAGTCTGAAGATCGCGTCAGCAATTACCTATTTTTTATAGCCGGAAATACTGTTCAAGACTTTAGTTTTAATGCCTTTGCCTATTCCAAAGAAAAGAAGTTTTTTTCAAATAATTTTGAGAAAATTACTGAAGAGTTTACAAAAGTAGGACTAACCCCAAGCACAGTAAATGCTGATTCAAAGACTGCCTCACTAGTAAAAACTTTTGATGTACCAGATACAGGCACTCAGTTGCACATCCTAGCAAATGATAATTACTTAGCGTTAAGTACTTCACAAACTTCTGCTAGCAGATTATTTATTGAACAAGAAGATAAATATGATCTAAAAACAAGCTTACCTAAAGAGCTTTTAGATCATGTTTCTGGTCAGCCAATTGTTTTTGCAGTAGCTAACTTTGAGAAGATTTTACAGCTTATTCCTGGTGTTGGATTAATAAATCCTAAGTACAAGCAAATGCTTAATTTAATTCCAAGACAAGCATTATTTACTAGTGATTACGATCAAGTTCCAGAAACTAAACTAAGTTTTCATTTACCAATTGCTTCCCTTCCAACGAATTTGCAAGGTGCATTTGCTAATGGCTCATCCAAAGCTTGGGAAACTTTTTCGGCAAGTACATTTTTTGGATTTAACTTAAATTTGGGGTTTGTAAAAAATGTTTTAAATTTTATTAAAACAGATATTGCTGATCCACAAAACGTTATGCAAACTAAAACTTTAACTGAAGTTGCTGATTATATTCCAGCCAGTGGAGAGTTAGGAATTGCATTAACTAATTTTAACATTACTGGTTTTCCAGACTTACAGTTAACATTACCAATGACCAATGCTACGGAAAAGATAGCCTTACTAAAAAGCCTGATTACAAGCCAAAAGAATGCTGGGTTGGGTAACATGCAATGGCAAGAAAAGTTGATTGCAGAACAACCAGTAGAGTATATGGTTACACCCTTTGGTATCGGGTTGTATATAAATACTACCCCAGAGCAAGTTAGGATTGGAACATCTGAAACTGCACTAAAAGAGTTAATTACTCCTACTGCTACCTTACTTGGCTCTTTGGATTCAAACTTAAAGTTTGCACCAAAAAATGCTATTACTAGCTTCTATTTAGACTATGCAAAGTTGTATCGTGTTGCACAAAGTTTTAGAAGTATGATGGCAATGTTTATTCCTCCAGATCAAAGCACTCAAGTTGATTCCTTTTATAAAAAACTAGAAGAGCTAAAGAACTTAGTAGTCTTTGGAGATAGTTCTTATCAGAATGATATTTTAGAATTTAAATTTAACGTCCAGACTATATCTGCTCCTACTCCTGCAATGGCTCCTCAGGGCTAGAACTAGACAAAACTGTGGGTTGGTTTTTCTTTAAGTTAAGAAAAACCAACCCACCAATTAAAGCTAATAAATAAGATTTTGCTCTTAGTATCAAACCAACTCCAAGTGCCTCTTCTGGAGTTGCTCCAAGCATTGTAAGAAAATAAAAGAATGCTCCTTCCTGTAATCCAAGGCCATTAGGAGTTAGTGGGATTGCTGAAATCAACAAGACAATTGGGAGGACAACAAACAATTGCATAACAGGCAAATCGATCCACCCGACCGCTAAAGCGGCTGCAATAGTGTTTAAGACTGTAACGCAATGGAAAAGAAAAGAAAGACCTAAGGTGCCCGCCAATAACTTTGGCTTTCTAAACATCATTTTCACAGCATCTTGAAAGCTAATAAGCTTTGGACTTAGCTTTTGAAAAAAAGGTTTGTTTGGAAAAATGAGTTTAAAATTAAATTTTAAGGCAAAAATAATTACTGCAGATAGTAACAAGGAGATTGTAAGGAGTGTAAAAGCGATCTTTGGCTCTAGGTTTGGCAATAAAGGCATAGCAAGTAAAGCAAGGATTAACATCGCGATGAAGCCACTTAGTCGCTCCATAAATGTGGCGGCTAGACTTTTAGAGCGCGACTGCTTATCAGTAATTAGTAAAGTGCGGGCAATGTCACCACCAACAAACGATGGTAACAATAAGTTGACAAAATAACTAAGTAAGTAAATTTTATATAATTTACCAATCGTTGCCTTAATCCCAGTTGCTGCAAGGAAAATTCCCCACTTAATCGAACTGATATAAATCATTACAAATGAAATTAGGAGCAGAAGTCCTGCTAATTCCCAAGTTATATTCTTAAAGGCAGCAATTAATTCTGACAAATCAACGACAAGGAAAAGACTCCCAAAAATGATTAATGCAAAAATTAATTTTAAATATTTAATCACGAGACTATTCTAGTAAACTATTTTGTTAATTCGAGTAAAATTCTCCTTGGAGCTGGCAAACCTTCCACCGTAAAATCCGAATCTTTTGGATCTAAAAACTCAGCTAAACTCTCATAAGGAGCTAAGGGACTAACTCGTTGTTCTTCCAAACTAGTTTGAGAAATGGAAAGAAGGCGGTGCTTAGAAAAACCTGCTTGTTGCGTCCACCGTACTAAACCAGGAATTGTTGTTAAATGATAGATGTTTTTCATTTTGGAATAACGATCTGGAATCAAAATAGGTTCTAGTTGTTCCCCTGGTAAAACCATAGTTTCCAGTAATACTTTTCCATCTGGCTTTAATGCCTGATACAGATTGTTAATTGACTGAACAGGCTCACGACGATGATATAGAACACCCATCATTAAAATCAAATCAAAAGCTTCCGGAAATTGTGGCAAATCTTCAACTCCTTGAGTTATATAACGCAGGCGGGGATCACGAATAAAATGAGCTAATAACTGGTGCTGATAATGACAGTTTTTAAATGGATCAAAACCACATACTAATGCTGGGTTAAGTGTTAGTAATTTAAACATGAAGTAACCATTACTACAGCCGACATCAGCAACTGTTTTTCCAGTGAGATCAGGCAAGATTGCTTTTAGTCTTTCCCACTTAATATTGCTTAGCCATTCACTGTTAAGATCATAATCAAATAACTTGTAAGGGCCTTGTCGCCAAGAGATCATACTACTAACTGCTTGCTCAAGTGCAGAATGCTGCTCCAAACTAATTGGTAGCTCAGAGTGGATGCGAATTGCCTCAGCTTGCAGATCAACTGACCAATTTACATCGGCAAATAAATCTTTAACTAAGCGAATGGAAGCATTAATAAGATCGTGCTGCATCTTCGTAAACTTTTAAAGTTAAATCCCAAGTGCGATCCCAAGTAAATTTTTGCGCCTGTAATGGTCCTGCTTCTTGGTCAATCTTACGCTGTTCCGGGTTGCGAATAACATCAAAGATTTCCTTAGCATTCTGACTTGAAGCTTGAGGATTAAGATAATGCGCCACATTTCCCAGTACTTCTGGCATAGCGGATAACTTAGTACTAAAAACTGTCGCGCCAGCTGCCATCGCTTCTAGCGGTGTTAAGCCAAACCCTTCATAAAGACTAAAAAAGCACATGGCTTCGCAGTGTCGGTATAAAGTTATTAATTCCGTTTCTGCCACAAAACCAAGTTCTAAAACATCTCCATCTAGTCCAAGCTTTGATATTAATGCTTTTAATTTAGGGTATTCGCGATCCTGATTAATCCTTCCCACAAAAAAAAGTTTCGGCAGGTCATTTAAAATATTTTTTTCCTGATACAACTTCTTTAACTCAGCATATGTCTCTAATAACCCTGAAAAATTCTTACGGGGATCAATGCCGCCAACATACAATAAAAATTTTAAATCATTTGCTAAATTATTTTTTGCAAGTATCTCCCGAATACTTATACTTGACTCCTCAAAATAAACAGCATCAACACCAAGTGGGGTAACGGAAATTTTTTCAGCAGGAATTTTTAAGTGCTGAATTAAATCATTTTTGGAACACTCACTAATAGTAATAATTTTAGCCGAATTTCTTATGGCTTGTAATTCAAAATATCGAGCCAAATGATAGCGCCAGGTTGGGTTATCAGCTTGATATAAATCTTTGCAAACAATTGGAATCAAATCCATAACAGTTAAGATGTAGGGCTTGGCACACCAAGTTGGAGCATCAGTCTGTGCAAGAAAATGCAAATGAGAAAATTGCTTTAACTTGGAGCCTGATAACTTAAATGGATAGAGCAGTTGTTGCTTCAGAGTTTGACGACCAGCAGGTGCATAATCAATTAATTTGGCCAAAAAGGAGTCTGCTAAAAGATCCTTGTGATTGAAGTATCCATAGTTCTTTACTGAAGGAGTATTTTTTTCTAAGTACTTTTGGAATTCCCCGGCATACTTACCAATTCCTCTGGTACTGTGCTCTTTAAATGTAGGATCAAGTGCACTAAAATCAATTCCAACGATAAATTCTTTGATCATGAGAGAAGTAGCTTACTAAGATTATTTTGGAATTTCTCAAATGATAAGCTTTGAACTCTTTCTTTTCCAGCAATAATTAATTTTTGACGAAGCTCTTGATTGTTATGTACTTCTTCAACTAACGCGGCAATCTTTAAATGATCTTTTTCGTTAACTAGTAGACCCCCTGCTCCAATAGTATCTGGTAATGCTGAAGAGGCAAAAGCAATCACTGGCAAACCAAAGTGCATCGCCTCTACAACTGGCAGACAAAATCCCTCATGCTCACTCATACAAAGATAGACTGAAGAATTTTCGTATAAAGCTTTTAGCTCAGAATCTGCAAAACAGCCAACAAAATTAACTTCTTTTTCAAGTCCAAGAAAGTAAACTAAACGTTTTAAGCTAAAAGAATAAATTTCAGTATCAATATCAATTCCAGGAAGCCAAAGTTTTAGTGGGATTTTTAATTTTTCCTTCAGTAGGTAAGCAACTTTAATAATATCTTCGATACATTTATTGGGCGCAAAGCGACCAACATGAACTAAATGTAGAACTGGATCGTTTTTCAACAAACTAGCAATTCCTGGATTTGTTTCCATCTCCCAACGTACTGGGTCAATTGGCAGATCAAGAACTTCGGCCTTAAAGCCTAGTTCGGCTAATTCCCCGGCATTGAATTTTGAGTCAGCAATAATTTTATTACTAAGTCCTAGCAACTCGGGAAGCTCTTTGGCACCTTGCTCAATGTCACTTGCTACTCGTGGATTTATACCGGCATAATACTTTGCCGGAGTGAGATTATGATAAATTAAGACTCTAGTAGCTTTAGTTAGCGAGCGATACAAATCATTTAATGGTGAACCTAAAGAGTAATGTAAAATTATTTGACCATCATAATCTGAAGAAAGTTGTTGGTAAGGAATTGTTAAGCCTTTTAGTTTTGGATGCTCATTAATGGCATAAATTTTAGAGTCACACCCAGCCTGCGTCAATGCTCGCTGCATGGCTAAAACTTCGCCCGAGATAGCATCGCCATAACTTAAAGTATGTACTAATTGGTGAATTGATTTTTGACTCATCGTATAATCTGAACCTATCTAACTATAAGCATTCCGCAAATGTTTCTCTATTTTTTTGGTATATATTTTTGCCTAAAATATAGATCAAAATACTGAATAAAAACACAACGGAAATATTCCAAAGCGGTGGCCACCTACCTTCTAATAAAACAGCATGATATGACTCAATCAGCAGTGCAATTGGATTGAAATCGATAGTAAAACGGTATTGTTCAGGAACTACAGTAACTGGGTAAATAATCGGGCACAGAAAAAATAGTAAGTTAAAAACATTTCCTAATAAATGTTGAATATCTCGGTAGAAAACATTTAAAGAAGCAAAGAAAAGTGCCAAGCCGTACATTAATCCCAATTGCAAAACTATTATTAAAGGAAGAGCCAATAGTTTTTCAGTTAGTGGAATTTTATATATAAAAATAAAGATAAATAACAAAATTAGGGACAAGATGTAATGTACTAAATTAGTTATAATTGCGACTGTAGGTAAGATCTGAGGAGGAAACATGGATTTGGTAATTAAACTTCCGCTAGAACTTATCGAACTTGTGGCCTCAATAATACCAGAATTAAACCAAATCCAAGGCAGCAATCCGCAAAAAAGATAGACACTATAATTATCTTGAGAATCTAGGCGCGCATAATATTTAAACACCAAAGTATAAATCAACATGAAAAGTAGTGGATTTAGAAATGACCATAAGAATCCCAGTGTCGATCCGCGATAACGACTCGCTAGTTGTCGACCAACAAGTGCTGTGATTAAGCCACGATATTTAATTAGTTCTGCAAAAATATTCATGAATTAAACTGCCAAGAATGTTGTAAATGAAGCACTCCAATTTGATCGTGCTGAGATTGAACTGAAAATTTAATGGCGTTTTTATGATAATCATAAGCGTATCCATCTTCACGGTGAACCGCTAAATCAAGATAGTAAGTATTAGTTAAAAGATTGGTCGATGGAATTACAATGCTAACAACCCCCTCTGTTGACAAATCACTAGTTTCTACTCTTTCTAAAAGTGTATTAGTTCCAATAATATTTAATCCGTCAGCTCGATTTATCCCAAAACCAAAAACTATAGATTTTTGTGGTGCATTAACTTTGTAATAAACATTTACTACACTTGGCTCACCCGTGTGGAATAAAACCTTCTCTTCGCCTTTAAAGTTAGTCAGCGTTGTGCGTGTAATTTCAATTTCACGACTCCCCCAACGTTCGTAAGCAAATTTTTCTAGTTCCTCATGACCTTCTGGTTGGGCAGTCTCGGCATTAACACTGATTTGTGTTGCCTCGCGCGATTTCCCCAGAATTTCATCTTCGATTCCCTTTTCAATGAATTCTCGGTAATGATCAATTACCCGACGTGGATGTCCCCGATCTTTAACTTCACCTTTATTTAACCAAATAACCTCGTCACTCCAACGTTCGATTGCACCTAAATCGTGACTGACCATAAAAAGCGTTTTCTCCTGACTGCGAAGCTCCGCCACTTTTTCTTGGCATTTTTGAACAAAGCCAGCATCCCCCACTGCTAAAACTTCATCAATTAATAAAATATCCGGATCAGTATTTACCGCTAAACTAAATCCTAAGCGCATAAACATTCCAGAGGAGTAGGTACGCACCGGTTGATCAATGAAATCTTTTAGCTCGGCAAATTCAACAATCTGATCAAATTTTTCATTTATCTGCTTCTTAGTTAATCCATAGAGAATACCTGCTAAGTAAAGATTTTCTCGTCCGGTAAAATCTGGATGGAAACCTGCTCCAAGCTCAATTAAGGCTCTCACCTGTCCATTAATTTTTACATGCCCATGATCAGGGGCATAAATTCCCGTAATTAATTTTAATAAAGTAGATTTACCAGAACCATTTCGACCTATAATACCAACAGAGGATCCTCGAGGAATGCGGATTGTTAAATCTTTTATTGCTGTAGTTTGAATAATGTTAGGAGTATTATTTTTTTTAAAAGGTTTAGTAATTAGAGATTTAAGAGTTGTATAATTTCCAGAGAAGTTACCACTACGATTGAAACTCTTAGATAACTCAAAGATATCTACCGCGTAATCTAGTTTTGAATCAACGATACTCATTATTTAATTATATAAATATCAGAGAGATTGCGATAGAAATCCTCGTGATTCATACCATATCCTACAAACCATTCTGGACCATCAAAGTTAAAACCAATAAAATCAGGTTTGAATAAGGGCTCCTGTAAGTGGCGATTTACTAAAACAGCTGAGTTTACTTGGCGAGCACCGGCGGCAATGAAATTATTAGTAATATGATGAAGTGTCCTTCCCGAATCACAAATATCATCAATTAAAAGAATGACTTGGTCTTTAACATCAAAACCCATTGAATCCACTTTTACTTCTTCACGCTGACTATTGTCTTCAGCATTGTATGACCAACAGCGTACTGGTGAAATTGAAACAGAGCAGTCTATCGCCCGAACTAAATCAGCAAAGAAGAAAATAGAGCCTCTTAAAATTGGCACAACTACGACTTGCTGATCTAACGGAAGTTGCAAGGACTCAATCCATTCAGAGATTTTAAAACCTAATTTATGATTAACTGCTTGTATTTCAGCAGCAGAGTATTGTAATTTAAAGTTATTCGGTATTTGCATAAAACTAACATACTATAGAAAGTCCAAAAAGTAATTTACGTAAGGAAATTACTGTTTGGGGCTTTCTATCCCCCCTGAGGGATAATAAAATCATATAGTTATTGCAAAAAAATAAGATACCCAATCATATTTATACATGATTTATTTTTTGGAATAACTATATCTCTGGGTTTAGAAATTACTATATAAATGAATATTTTCAAAATCTTAATAATTACCTGCTACTTGACGCTGACAGCCTGTCAACAACAACCTGCCTATCAAGAAATGAAGGAGGAGCTAAGTAAAAATCTATCCGAAATTAACTCTACAATCTCTAAGGGGTATCAACAAAAAGAAGAACAGCTAAGTAATTTGGCTAATTCAGAAATTGAAAAGCTACACGCAGTTGAATATCATGTCTTCGAACTTGGGAAAGATGAAACTACAGCACAACACCAAGAAAAACTTAACGAAATCGGCAAAGAGCGTTGGGACTGCTTCTTTATCGATAAGACTAGTGAATTTCACAGAGTATATTGTCGTCGAACACCCAAATCTTATTTAAGATATTTGTCACGAATCCCTAACTTTATTCCTTAATAATAAGAATGAGACTCTTCATAGCTTTTTTTATGATTCTTTTACTTTGCTCCTGTGGAGCTCAAAGAAAGCCAATCATAGCTGGAGAAATTCCTCCTCAAGGTGATTTAAATCCACAGGAAATTCAATTTGGCTCACAAGTTTTTAATCAATTAGCGGCTCAGTATCCAATCGAGGAAGATCTAGCTTTAAATTCACGAGTTAGAAAAATAGTTACTAGGCTTTCAAATGCTGCCTCTGGTTCCAGTGGAGGGAATCCTTGGCATGTTTATGTATTTAAAGATGATAATTTTAAGAATGCTGCCGCTACACGTGGAAATTATATTTTTGTTTGGACAGGAATTTTAAATACTACCGAGAGTGATCATCAGTTGGCTACCATCCTAGCCCACGAGGTTAGTCATGTACTTGCCAATCATACAACTCCAACTTCAGGTGAAACTGCAAGCCAAATTATTGCGGGTAGCACGGGACAAGTCGCTTCTTCGGTTTTAGCCGCCAGTGGTCAATACTATGGAATTGCCAACATCGCCGGCCAGCTTACTTCAGCTCTACTTCAAGGCTTAATTGTTAATCCTGGGTCCCAAAGAATGGAGAGTGAAGCCGATATGGTTGGTTTATTTTTAATGGCTAAAGCAGGATACAATCCACAAGCTGCTGTTGATTTCTGGAATAAAGTTAAAGAAGATCCTAATTTTGGAGGGGCTTCAATCAGCTTTCTTTCTACTCACCCAACTTCCGAAGCGCGGATTGTTAATCTTGAAAAAAACCTGCCTGCCGCTCGCCTACTTTACCAAAAACACCGCAAATAACCCTCTCCCCAAGTTCCCTGACACCATTAAAACCACAAAAAACGGTTCCCCGACATCCCTGACACTTTAAAATGACCAAAAGATAGCCTATCAGAAATTTGGCTAAAGCCTACACTATTTCCTGCCGATATCCCTTATTATCAAGGAAGATGATTATGAATTGGCTATTAAATATACTAAACAAACTACTAAACAACAGAACCCAAGAAGATACTTGGCAAAGAATTTCAACTCCTGTCCGCAGGATGAATGCTGATGTTCAGATAAAGAATATTGCGCAAATACCGGACTCCTACACAGAGCAACTATTCCATCAAAAAGTGTCAATGATTGAACAATCCTTGAGAGTTGCCAAAGATCAGGCTCAAAATATTAATAAAGCTGTGGAAAACATCCCAAGCAAGCCTGAAAGTATTGAAGAAGCTATTAAAGATATTATTAGGCACTGTGACACGGTATCGCTAAATGGCATCCAAATCTTATCTGGAGAACCGATTCATCTTAAGTACCAACAACAAGAATTGGTAATACAACTACCATCCTGCAGTAAGGAAATTCTTAATCTCTCCGAAGACCAAAATTCGGTAAGAGACGTGAATCAAAAAGTAAATGAATTAAATTTGGCCATTGATGCCTCATTAGAGAATTTACAAAAATTTCTGACAAAAATTGAAACTAGCCAACAAAACTATTTATCAGCTGGGATTGATTTAAAACTCTTTCAAAACCAAGTTACTGATGCCTGAAATTAATTAATTATTTTTGGTAAGTTAAGCATCACTAAGGAAATACTTGGGTATCTTGTCAATTAATGATACTCTTACAATGTTAATTATTGTTAATCAGCATCTATACTAAGCGACATTGAAAATTACCGTTTCAAAATTATTGCTTTGTGTATCAAGTGCGAAGCACTTGTAGTGAGCCTTGGGGGTCGCTCGGGTAGTTACCCTAATGAAATAAGTTTAATTACTGGTAAAAACAAATATACTAAAACACAAAGAGCGGAAAATGTGCTTTGTATTTTCCAAGCCGTAAGGAAAAACCTAATGTGTTTTAGTGTGTTTATCCGCTAATTTGCGATGCTTAAGTATTCTTGATATTCATATCTAACGTCTTTTTGTTAATTTTTTACATCCATGTTCCAAAACTTATCTGATAAACTTACTTCAGCATTAAAACATCTTCGCGGCAAAACTGTAATTTCAGCGCAAGATCTTGAAGCGACCCTCAAGGAAGTACGCCTTGCCCTACTTGAAGCTGATGTAAACTACAAGGTAGCAAAAGATTTCTGCGCGGAAATCGCTGTGCTGGCCCAAGGTGAAGAAGTTTTAAAAAGCTTAAAACCAGATCAACAAATAATTAAAATTGTTCACGAGCAACTTAAGATCATGCTGGGCTCCAACGCCAGCGATTTAAATTTAAAAGTAGCTCCTCCGGCAATCATCATGTTAGTTGGACTACAAGGTTCTGGTAAAACTACAAGTTGTGGAAAATTAGCAATTTACTTACGTAAACAATTAAAGCGTAATCCGCTTTTAGTCCCAGCTGATATTTATCGTCCTGCTGCAATTGAACAATTAAAGACATTAGGCAAACAAATTAACGTTCCAGTTTATGATACTCAAGCTGGTCAAAAACCTTTGCAAATCGCTGAATTAGCAGTCGAGCAAGCAAGACTGATGGGGCATGATGTAGTGATCCTTGATACTGCTGGTCGCCTACAAATTGATACTGAACTAATGCAAGAGCTAGGTGACATTCAAGCTTCAATTAAACCTCAGGAAATATTACTTGTTGCTGATGCGATGACTGGACAAGAAGCTGTTAACGTTGCGCAAGGCTTTAGTGATCAATTAGCTTTGACAGGTTTAATCCTGACAAAATTAGATGGTGATGCTCGAGGTGGAGCTGCTCTTTCCATGCTTAAAGTTACTGGACAGCCAATCAAATTTATTGGACTTGGTGAAAAACTTGATGCCTTAGAAGTATTTCATCCCGATCGCTTAGCTTCTCGAATTCTTGGCATGGGCGATATGCTCAGCTTAATTGAAAAAGCCTCTGAACAAATTAATGTGGAGGATTCTTTAAAGCTTCAAAAAAAATTCCAAAAAAATAGTTTCGATTTGGAGGACTTCCTGTCTCAACTAAGAATGATGAGCAAAATGGGTAGTATTAGTTCACTGATGTCAATGATTCCAGGGATGGATAAGATGGCCAAAAAAATCGATCCGGAAGCTGCCGCCAAAGAGCTACGAAAAACAGAAGCAATCATTCTATCAATGACTAAAAAAGAACGTCTCAATCCAGATATCTTAAATGGTAGTCGCAGAAAAAGAATTGCTCATGGCTCTGGAACTCAAGTCCAAGATGTTAATCAACTATTAAAACAATTTCTAGAACTCAAGAAGATGATGAAACAATTCAATAAAATGGGTATGGGAAATATGATGAAAGCGATGGGCGGTAAAAATCCACTGAGCATGTTAAAAGGTCTCTAATATTTTATAGTAACCCCAAAAGTAGTTTCTGAAACCTTTAACCTTAGTTGATTTCTAGTCTGAAGATCGAAATATCTAGCCCTTAAAAATAATTTCCTTAATAGAAATAGTTTTTAAACTGAGTTTGTTTTTTGGAATTATAATATTATTTAGCGCGTAACTGCTGAAGCTTCTTTTTTAATTTGCGATATTTACGTTCCGTAGCATCTAATGAATCAAGTGTTGCTTCTAAATCGGCTTTTTGAAATTCACAAGACTGAATACTATGTTTAGAGATTTGTAATTTAACTACCAAGCACTGACCAATATAATAATCTAAACATGGTGACTCGGCATCAGAATAATCTTCTAAGAGATTTCCTTGTTCATCACAAGGATATACCGCCGCACATATAACATCATCTGCTAAAGCAAAATTTCCGATGACCATTGAGACTAAGAAGATAACTGCGAGTAATTTTTTCATATTTATAACCTGATAGCTTACATACTACATATCTGAATAGTGTTATGCTTTGCTTCATATGTATTGTTACCTGCGAATGATCAGATATTTAAAGAAATATGGCAAGTTTTGCACAATCTAATGAATAGGTAGTAATATTAAGTAGTTATGTGTTAGATATAAACTGTCGGAAAATTCAAGTAACCTACGAAATCTCAATTAGGCCAAAATTGCTATCAGCAAATAAATTTGTTATAAAGCGACTTCGTATTTTTTAAAATTTGGAGTTATAAAGTGGCTGTAGTTATTGGACTATCTAGACAGGGTCAAAAGAAACTTCCCTTTTATCGTATTGTTGTAAAACAAAAAGGGACTAAACGTGATGGTAAGTTTATTGAAATCGTTGGAAATCATAATCCCCTATTAAACCCTGCTGTTTCTTCTTTCAAAGAAGAACGAGTAAAACATTGGATTACTGAAGGTGCTATTCCTTCATTGTTAGTTTCAAATCTTTTAGAAAAATCCTTCCCAGGATATTACAAAGGAATTGTTGCCGCTCGTAAAGCTAAGATCAAAGCTAAAAGAGATGCTCGTAAAGCTAAGCAAGGTCCAGTAACAAAAAAGGAAATTTCTGCTAAAAAAGCAATCAAGAGCAAACCAGCTGTTAAGAAAGCTAAAAAGAAGAAATAGTAAACAACATTGTCTGACACTAAAAACCTCGTTCCCTACAAGTTTTCAGTCTTAACAATATTCCCTGAGCTTTTTACTAGTTATCTTGAAGCTAGTTTAATCGGTAAAGCTATTAAAAACCAAATCGTCGAAATTAACTTAGTTAACTTTCGGCGATTTGCAGAACCTCCCCACTTTAAAGTAGATGATATTACATACGGCGGAGGCGCTGGAATGCTACTTAAACCTGAACCTCTAATCCAAGCGATCTCAGAAGAAGAAGTAAAACTTCCTAAAGCAAAAAAAATCTTACTAAGCGCGTCGGGTAAAAAATTTACGCAACAAGTTGCTAACGAACTTAGTAAAGAGTCTGAGTTGATTATAGTTTGTGGCAGATATGAAGGTGTCGATCAACGCGTAATTGACCTTAAGATTGACGAAGAATACTGCTTAGCTGACGTGGTCTGTATGGGAGGAGAAGTGCCCGCCATGATGATCATTGAAGCAATAACGCGGCTACTAACCGAAGGAATTGGCAACCCAGACTCCCTACTGGAGGAATCCTTTTCAATTACGGACGAAAACAAACTACTACTAGAATCTCCCCAATATACTCGCCCACCTGAATATGCCGGACTTAGTGTTCCAGAAGTTCTACTTTCAGGGAATCACGCCAATATCAAAAAATGGCGTTGGGCTGAGGCATTAAAAAAAACAAAAAAAAACAGACCTGACTTATGAATTTAAATGTAATCTTACTTCACGATAAAATGATGGACAAGCAAGGTGATCTTGTAACGACATCACTAACAATGATCGACCTTCATGATATTTGCCGCAGCTGTTGCACCTATGGCGTAAATAATTTTTTTATTGCCCACCCCTCAACTTCGCTCAAAAAACTAGCCAGAACTTTAAAAAATCATTGGGAAGTTGGCTTTGGTGCAACATACAATCCAAATCGCAAGGAAGCTTTAGGAAGAGCAAGAATCGTCCACGATCTGGATGAAGCAATTAACCTAATAGATCTAGAACATGGCGAGCTTCCCAAAATAATTTCTACATCGGCACACCAAGGCGGCGATCGCACTAAATTTTCTGACATGAAAACAATGATGGAAGACGACAAGCCTTACTTATTAATGCTGGGTACTGGCTGGGGCATGTCGGATCAACTTCTAAGCCGTGCTGATTATTTTCTGGAGCCGGTTAATGGGCCGACCGACTACAATCACCTCTCTGTCCGATCAGCCTGTGCAATTATGTTAGATCGCATTCTTGGAGTTTAAGTCGAATTAATTATAGAACAAATGATGCCCAGTCCAAATTTGTTTTAACAAAGCTCTAACATTGCGGAGTCTATTTGAGATTCCCAAATGGCCTTTGACTGTCTCCAGGGAGGATGGGAATAACAATTATAGATGATTTTAACACATTCCTTAAAATTAAAGTTTGTTGAAGCAGAGTTAAGATCAGGATCGATAGGGTAATAATTTAGTAGTTAAAAAACATATGCCTCCCGTCTTAGATAGAACCCCTATAAAAGTCGACGATCGAGCAAATACACAACACGACAAACTAACTATTGAAACTAGGCAATTCGAACATCATATCGAGGAGTTACGTAGCGCCACATTAACACCGATAAATCCTAGAGCAGAAGCAGCAAGGGAGTTAGGGGGTGGAAATTTATTTAATCGCAAGACTGTAGACTCTGAGAATAGTTCAACTTCTAACCAAGCGTCAGCTGGAAATATCATACAAAATAGTAGTTTTGGAATCCAACCTACTCAAGCTGGTATAGCTCATAACTCGCAGTTAAATAGTGTACATGAAAACAATCTAACACTAGGAAGAGTAAATCCCGATTTTAGAATAATTCCTAAACCAGAGGATCAAATTAAAATCGATCGTTTTGTTCAGACTGATTTTCACCAGATCAGAGAAAAGCTAAGCGATTTTCGTGAAAAGCTTGAAGTTGCCCAAACAGCCATCTCTACTGACATCAAATATCATTTTGACAAAGCCTTAATGGACGATAAGGCGAGACTAGCCTTAGAGAATGTGGCAGTTGCAATTAAATCTCTTGATGGTCTACCGGGGCTAGAAAACTATAAATTTACTGTTGCTGGACATACAGATTCAGTTGGCAGCGAAGAGTATAATCAAGTTTTATCGGAAAAAAGAGCAAATGATCTTAGAGATGCCTTAATTGATTTAGGTGTGAATCCTAACAGAGTGGTAGCTGTTGGGCATGGAGAAAGCCAACCCAAAGTTGCTAATGAATTGAACCCTGATGGTTCTGATAATCCTGAGGCTAGAGCTATTAACAGACGAGCTGAGTTAGAATTCGGAATGACGGAGGTTAAATATCAGGCTTATTTACTCAAAATTGAATCAGAATTAGTTAACCAGTCTAGTAGAATAGTTGAGCAAAGAACAGTAATTCTAACTGAGAAAATTATAGTAGCGCATTTAGATACGATACCTCCAACTAATAACTTTTCTAATAATGAGACTGCAACAATCGATCCACGCCCTCCAATAGGTGCATATAGTAATCCAGAAATGATGAAGGAGTGGAAGCAGGAACAGATCGATAAAAAAACAGAACAAGAAAGAAAAGCTGAAGTAGAAAAGATGAATCAATTTGTTAAAGAGCGAAGCCTTGCAAATGCCTTAAATTCTGTAGTAACGAAGCAGATCGACTTGGAGTTAAATATACCTGACCGAAATCTAGGAATAAGAGCAAATCAAAATGATCAGGGAAACTATTTAGTTTCTGTTTTTGATCGAGATACTAATCAAGCTTTAAATACTACTGAATATAATTCCAAAGGTGCAATTGTTGGAAATGCACAAAACGGGCTACATCCTGAAAATAGTACGTGGACTCAGAAAAGTGATTTAGAGAACTGGATCAGAGATGGTATCCGCACTTGGCATCAGACATATAACTAAATTACATTTATCAAGGCACAGTCTACTGCCCCGTTAGTGGGCATCATTCATAATTCTATGGGCCACAATAAAGGATACTGCCTATTCCCGTTATCATCAGCAAAAAGGGAAAAACAAAAAAGAAAATCCATAAAAATATAAAGTTTAAAAAATTGGATTGGTTAGGATGCTTTAGGCATTTTATAAAAAGTACTATTGCTATCCAAAATAAAAGTAGGAGAACCAACTGGATATATTTTTCTGCGCAGGCAAAGTGATATAATGATAAGAATACTGGCCCCACGAAAAATTCGATAAGAGTAGGAATTTTTCCATATTTCAAAAATGAAGTAACCGCGCTCGCGATGCTGAGTAATAAAGATAAAATTGGTGGAACAAAAAACAAACTAAGAATAGCCCATCTTTTATATTGATTGGCTAGTATAACTTCGTTTTCCTTCATGCCAATCTTATCCACTGTTGATGATGACGTATTTATAAATAAAACACTAACAATAATTAAGAAGGCGGGTGTGGTTATAATTAAAGTATCGGGCGCCCAAAACCCCAATAAGCCAATAAATACAAGGAGGATAATAATTGAAATATTCATATCATGTTTCCTAAAAAACAAGCGAGGAAAGCACAATTGAATAAGCAACTACCAAACAAAAGAAAGTTCCTGTTAGAATAATATGACCAAATTGAAAATACTTACCCTTAGGCCAATCTGTAGCATCAAAGAAAAAAAAGTCGACAACAATTCGAATCAACCAAAACAACAGCATAATTACTAAAATTGCGATAGCTAAAGGACCTCCAGCTAATAATTCCTTTCTAAGAAACAATGAAATTACTCCCCATGAAAAAATCATTAAGCCAACATAAAAATAATAGTTAAGAAATATTTTTCTGGAGAAAGGGTGAATCTTTTGTAGATCGTTTTTCCAATCAAGGACTTTGGGAATTTGAATTCCAGCACCAATGCAAGCAAAATTTGCTAATCCAGCTAGAATCAAAATTAAGTTTAAAAAATAATCCGTACTCATAGGTTTGTTAAAAAATTATAAAACTTTATTATAAACTCATTTCGAAAGTCTTCATGAAACAACAACGGTAGTGGAACAAAAATTGTTAGCCAAGTTGTTATTCGAGAATATTGTAAAAAATTAAATTTCCTTAGTAACAAAATTACAATAAGTTGAATCAAAAAATAGATCATGGGTAGTCCATATCCACTGTTTACTGGGTAAGATAGCGCGAGTTCATGAAGCACACCAGAAATAAGAAAGATCACAATAAATACTTTTTGCTTTGATCTAATGGCGTTTGAAAGTAATGGTGTAAAGTATAGTTTATTCATCTCGACATATGGTTGGTTCCAACGTTTACTCCAAAAGTCAGTTAATGAATTTGCCAAAAAGGGATTATTAAAAGGATTATTAGTATTTAATCCAATTAATCTTGAATAATAAAATATTACTTGAGAAAGACCAAAATGGAAAAACAAAAAGAATGGAATTATTCCAACCCATCCAAGTAACTCTTTATTGATTGTTCCAAAACAGAAGACAATCACCATAGCTAGCGCAAGTAACATACAACTGAGGCCATTTAATAAATAACTTTTGGGTAACTTATCTCCCTTTTGTTCCAGCACATTCGTATCAATCCCTGGCCAAATAAAAAAGAAAAATATAAATTTACTTGTATTATTGAAAAAATTCTTTCTTGGTGGATTTAAAATAACACTAGATATTTTAATTATATAATAAAGCCCAACGGTCATTAGGATTAATTTGACCACTGGAGAAAATAAGAAACTAGTTAGTAAGACAATAATTAAGTATGCAGTAGGTAATAAGATAGCTAAATTTCTTTGGTAATTAATTTTGTTAGATATAACCATAAGCCAATGAAAGAAAATTAATTTCTAATCTCATGCAAGATATTCCAATTTAATGGAGATATTAAAATACTAATGTGAATAATAATACCTAAAAAAACTCAGCTAACAGTTTTTAAATTAAATCTTTTTAATCAGCTATGGACGTCCATTCATTTAATGGATGCTCTATTATACCAACTAAGCCTCTAATTTTCAGGTGATATTAAGTTGATAGAAGGATAGCATCAACTAGTATTATAAAAGTTCTCAATCAAATCGACAACAATTTGTTTTACCTCAGCTACAGATTCAAATTTCATACTACAAAAGCACTCCATCTTAAGAGGAATAGTAGTTACCCTGTATTTGTTTTCAATATATCGATAAGCAATGTTTTTAAGGATCGAATACGTCCCAGAAGATGGGAATTACCATATATCCAGTAATTTATATTATTGATACTATAAAAACTTATTATTCACCTTTTCAAAATGATTAAAAATTTAGTAATTACTATTTTTGTAGTTAGTGTAATTATAGTTGGATTAACCTTGCTACGTTATACTAAATATAAATTTCAACTCAATGCTCCGATGATTGGTAGGGAGTCAATTGAATCCTCTCCACATCGAGGCTACATTGCTGCTGCAAAATATGAGTTAAAAAATTTTGCTTGGGCCCAGGAAGAATATTTTAAAGTACACCAAAACTATTTAACTTGTAACAATCAAGAATGTTACAACCGACTTACAAAGAAAATGCAGAAGTCAGATTCACTTGAAGTGATGATGAAAGGTGAGCAGAATGCATTTATGATTTGGACTAGAACAGCTTATGCGCCAGCACATGTATTCTTCTGGGATAGCAATATTGGTTCGCCAAGTGAAAAATCAGATCATCTTTGGCCCGAAAAATAAACTTTGGATTTGAAATTAGTTTATGGATAATCAAGAAGTAAAAATTAAAATTGAAACCACTCCCCTCCCGCACTATCGTTGGAGAATTGCCATAACTACCATGATAATTATTCTTTTTTGGCATTATTCCTTTATTACATATCAAATAAAAAAAGTTTCGGATTTTTTCCCTTTAAATTTTTTTGGCCCAATGCTGTTCTTACTTTTTCCACTGAGCTTAAAAGACTTAATCCACACCCAAACAAATGCATTTAAATATTTTAAAGATGTAGTTATCGTCTTTTTTACATCGTTAGTTTTATCCTCACTTTGTAATTACGTTGCTTGGTATCTACTCGTATTTATTTGGGTAAAAATCAAGATGAGTGCATTTTAACTATTTTTCCTTCCTTAGCTGTCAGCTAATCTTTACTCATGACTTAAAATCAACAAGCAATTTTACTTTACCATCATAATCGTCGTTAAGAATTCCTAAGTCTTGCAATGGAAAGTTAATATAGGAATTTGATTCTAATATTTGTAAGAGAGCGGCGAAAAGGTGGATTAGCTATTAACTTTCATTGATTGATGGGCTTACATTATCAAATAACAACTTAAGTTCCATACCAGTATTATTATAGAGACTTGGGATTTAACTCATCACTAGGAGTCCGTGTCCAGAAAACTGCTGAAATTCAGCCAAAACTTAAAATTCACTAAGTACAATCGGCACATCAGCTTCGCGCTCTTTGAAAGTAAAGATCCCGAACTCCGAATCCTTCACCTCCCCTAGCTCCTTCACCTGACATTCGATACCTTTTGTAGAGCAAATACTCAGTGCGTGATAAAGCTGCTTGATATGAACATACGTAGCCAATACTGTTGGCGCATAATTAATTTCACGACTAGGAAATGAAGTGCGAACTTTCTGCACAAAATGATCTGGAGTTTTAGGATACCCAAAACCAACGAACTGACCTTTAAAACTTGGGAACTGCTTTAATAACTCAGGTGTAACAGTTTCTGTTGATGTAAAAATCTTTGGTTTAAAATTATACTGCGATAAGGCTTTAACTAAATTATGCAAATCCGGCACATATGCCATAGAAATAATTGCATCTACTTTCTTTGATTGGAATTTTTTAATTTGAGTTAGGACATCCGCGCCATAATTAAATTCAGCTAGCTCATGCTTTGGGATTACTTGAATAACTCCCTGCTCACAAAGATCTCCAAATTCAGAAATAGGTTTTAGATGGGCAATTCTTTTGGCTCCCCTAGCCAAAGCTCTTTCCGACAATAATTTACAACCATCAATATAATTTAGATAAGTTTTAAAGGCAAACTTATTAGTAGTCAGTATCGATCTAGCGGCTGCTGCATATAATAATATCTTTCCTTGCTGTTCAACTAATTCAGAAATAGCAATTGATGGCGCAGCAAAATCAGAAAAGACCGCGTCAACTTGATCAACAAACAAAGCCTTCTGAGCTGCCGCGATTGCATCCTTAGGTTGTAGCTTAGAATCATATACGAATAACTTTACCAATTCTTGTTCTTGATTAATCTCTTTTGCCGCTTGATCTGCCCCTAAGACAGTCTGGCTTCCCCAAAAAGATCCTGCCCCGGTTAAATCAGTAATAATAGCGATACGAACGATATCTTTCTGCTCAGCACAAAGTTGCGTTGAACTCAAAAAAAATAAGATTACAAAAACAATGCGAAAAAAGGACATTAGAACAGGAACAAGATTAGAATCCCAATAATTATGCGATAATACCCAAAAGGCTTCAAGGAAAATCTATTTAATAACGCAATGAAAAATTTGATTGCAATAATAGCAACTATAAATGAGACGACAAAGCCAACCGCTAAAATGGGAAAATGCTCCGGTTGGAGAAATCTCCAACTCTTATAGAGGTCATAACCAACTGCTGCAAACATTGTTGGAACGGCTAGAAAGAAGGAGAACTCAGCTGCCATCTTTTTTTCACAGCCAAGTAGCATCGCACCTACGATGGTACTTCCTGATCGAGAAACTCCGGGGCACATTGCTAAGCACTGAAAAAATCCAATTTTAATACAATCTAAATAAGAAAGGTCTCCATCTGAACTTTTGCTTGGCTTTTTAACCAATCCCTCGATCAACACAAGGACAATACCGCCCAAAATTAAGCCAATAGCTACAGTAGTCGAATTGAAGAGATGAGTCTTGATAAACTTATATGCTATCAAACCAAAAAACAGCGCGGGAAAAGTAGCCAACCCCAACTTCATAATCCCCGAGGTCCCTGAGAATCTGGATTCTGATTTAAAATTTAACAAATTCATGAACTTATCTTTGTAGAGTACAAGTACCGCCAAGATAGCACCAAACTGAATAAATACCGAAAAGGTATCGGCAAATTCATCTTCAAACCCCAGAAACTTACCAACTAAAATCAGATGTCCTGTGCTCGAGATTGGTAAGAATTCCGTTAATCCTTCAACGATACCAAGAATGACTGCGTTGAAAATATCAGACATCATGAAACTGCTCCATTGAACACCGACAATGTAACGTACAAGGCATAGAGACCTAGCATATAAAACCCTTCCCGCTTACCTAATGTTTTTTTCCAAAGAATTAATAACCAGAATGCCAAACATCCAAAAAACATCATTGGAAAATCAAGCCTTAAACTACTTGGATTGATTACTAACGGTTGAATTAAACAAGTGAGACCTATTACAGTTAATACATTAAAAATATTACTACCCACAGCATTGCCGACAGCAAGATCTGGATGCCCTTGTTTTGTAGAGGAATATGTTGCTGCAAGCTCAGGTAAAGATGTACCGACAGCCAAGATAGTTATACCAATCACTAAATCCGATACTCCAATGCTCCGAGCAATTAATACTGCATTATCAATTATAACTGTGGAGCTACCTACCATCACTAAAAGACTTGCTGCAACTACAACACAAGCGACTTTGATACTCCAATTTTTTTGCCCTTCAAGCGCCTCACCAAGACTTTGTTTTGAACCTATGATCAAATACGCCACATATGCCACAATTAATACTAATAATATCAACCCATGAACTCGGCTCATATATCCAGTCGACGCAAACCAATAGAACAAACCTAAAACAAACAACATTATTGGAATCTCTCGATTTACTAACTGCCTACTAAATGTGATTGGTTTTAAAATAACAGCAATTCCAATGATTCCTAAGATATTGAAAATATTACTACCAACCACATTTCCGATAGCGAAATCAGCATTACCTTTGAGAGCTGAACCAACCGAGACGAATAATTCAGGAGCAGAAGTTCCAAATGCAACTACGGTCAACCCCACAATAAGTGGTGAAATGTTTAATTTTTGGGCGATTGCACAGGAAGCCTTAATTAGATAATCAGCACCTAAAATTAAAAAAACTAATCCGAAAGCTAACCAACACAAGCTGATAATCATTTAAATTCTGGATACTCCATCAATTTTAGCTTGTTGCATCACCGCTTCAGTCACCTTGCTAGCAACCATCGGATTAAAAACATTTGGAATAATCAAATACTTATTAAGCTGATCTGGTGCAATGCTATCTGCAATGGCTCTCGCTGCCGCTAATTTCATTCCCATGGTAATCTTGCGTGCACGACAAAGCATCGCACCCTTAATAATTCCTGGAAAACACAGCACGTTATTTACTTGGTTTGGATAATCAGAGCGCCCTGTTGCAATAACACCTGCAATATCAGCTATTTCATCAGGAAAAATCTCTGGCACTGGATTAGCCAATGTAAATATCAAAGGATTCTTATTCATTGTACTAATCATCTCGCGCGTAACAACTCCAGGCTGCGATAACCCTAGGAACATATCCGCCCCAACCAAAGCATCCCCCAACGTCCCTGAGATGTTTTCTGGGTTAGTCACCTTCACCAACTCCTCTTTCATCGGGTTCATACCTTTAGTACGTCCACGATAAGCAATTCCTGAGGTATCACATGCTATAATATTCTTAGCACCAGCTTCTAATAAAATCTTAATACAAGCGACTCCACCTGCTCCAAATCCATTAACTACAATCTTTAAATCTTCAAGTTTGCGATCTAAAACCTTTAATGCATTATAAACCCCTGCTAGAACAACCACGGCAGTTCCATGTTGGTCATCATGAAAAACTGGAATATCGAGGGCCTCAATTAGTCTTTCCTCAATCTCAAAACATCGAGGAGCCGAGATATCCTCTAAGTTGATAGCTCCAAATGTTGGTGCCAAATAAATTACTGTTTTAATAATCTCTTCTGTATCCTTAGTATCCAAACAAATTGGAAACGAGTTTACTCCAGCAAACTCTTTGAAAAGCACAGCCTTCCCTTCCATCACTGGCATAGCTGCTGCTGGACCGATATCACCAAGCCCTAATACTGCTGTACCATCTGTAATGACGGCAACACAATCATTCTTAATTGTATATTGATAAGCTTGCTCAGGGAACTCGTGGATCAGTTGGCAAACTCTTGCGACACCTGGGGTATATGCTCTAGATAATTCATCACTATTACGAATCTTCACTTTCGGCTGAGTTATAAGTTTACCACCTTCATGCATCTTAAGAGTATCATCTTGCCAAGTTAAAATCTGAACAAAATCAAATTTACCAAAGTGCTTCATAATCTCTTGTGCACTCTCCGTGCTCTTAGCATTAATAGTAATTTTACGAATCGTACTTTGAAAATCTGAGCTAACCAATTCAACCTCGGCAATTGAGCCTCCTAATTCAGCAACCTTTGATAGTAATAGAGCAAATTTACCAATGATATTTGGTATTTTAACTGTAACCGTTACGGAATATCCAGCTGAAGGAATAGCAAAAGATGATGAATTATGCATAGGTAAATTTAAATTAAAACAAATTTCCAAAGGCTTACTGAATGATAAAGCAAATATCTTTAAAATCAGGATATATCAAACCAACAAATTATTAACATATTCATAAAAGAAAGCGAATTTATATCTTTAAGCTACTTTTAGCTCAAATATAATAGGCGACATTGAAAATAACCATTTTTAATTTAGTCGGCTAGAATATCAAGCACAGCGTGCTTCACTCGACCCAAGCGGAACGCTTGGGTTTTAACCTTATAAAAAAAGGTTAATAACTGGAAACAAAGATACTAAAACACAATATGCGGAAAAAGCTGTCCTTGTCCGCCGTTGCTTCCGCACTGGTGGAAGCTTTCTTTCCAACATTTTGATAATACTAAATGGGGTTTAATATATTAAATCTTCTCTCTTGACGGTCAGTATTTTCACTCTATTATTGGAGAAACAACAATTTAATTAAAAGTATGAATCAAAAATATCTAAAAACTAATTTATTTACATCAGAATCAGTTTCAGAAGGACATCCAGATAAAATTTGCGATCAAATTAGTGACGCGATTCTTGATGCTTATCTAATAAAGGATCCTAACAGTCGCGTAGCCTGTGAATCTCTTGTTAAAAATAATAATGTAATTATTGGCGGAGAAATAACAAGTAGCGCTTCAATAGATCATGATTATATTATCCGTAAAACGATTAATAATATCGGCTATAACGATGTGAAACTTGGCTTTACGGCGGACTCATGCGAGATTATTAAATTCATTAGTGAGCAGTCCCCAGAAATCAGTATGGGCGTATCAGAAGGTGAAGGATTACATCAAGAGCAGGGTGCTGGCGACCAAGGACTGATGTTTGGTTTTGCTTGTAATGAGACAGAAGAGTTAATGCCACTACCGATATCCCTGTCGCATAAATTACTACATGAACTTTCGAAAAAAAGAAAAAATAATGTTGTGGATTTTCTTCAGCCAGATGCTAAATCTCAGGTTACAGTTAGATATGAAAACAACAAACCAATTAGTATTGATGCTATTGTTATTTCCACACAGCATAATGAGGAAATTTCGCTAGAAGAATTAAAAGATTATATAATTGAAGAGCATATTAAAAAAACTATTAAAGAAGAGTACTTAACTAAAGAAACACGATACTACATTAATCCAACAGGCAAATTTGTTATTGGTGGACCAGTTGGTGATTGTGGACTTACTGGTCGTAAAATTATTGTTGATACATATGGTGGATATGGACGACATGGTGGAGGTGCTTTCTCTGGAAAAGATCCATCGAAAGTAGATCGCTCAGCTGCATACATGGCAAGGTATATTGCCAAAAACATTGTGGCCGCGCGATTAGCAGAAAAATGCGAGGTTCAATTAGCTTATGCAATTGGAGTTGCTGATCCAGTAGGGATTTATGTTTCAACTTTTGGAACAAGTGAATTCCCTGAGGAACATTTTGCTGCAGCGGTAAGTGAAGTTTTCGATTTAACTCCTAAAGGAATTATAAATTCACTGAAACTTTTGAAGCCAATCTATCAGGCTACTGCTTCTTATGGACACTTTGGAAGAACTCCTTCGGAAGAAGGTTTTTTTAGTTGGGAAAAAACTGATAAAATTTCCGATCTTCACTCCTTCTTTAAGATTTAAGCATTCACTTGATACCGACAAACAAGTGTGGTCGAAATGTTCCTGGGGGGAATTCAACTTCGAATTCTCCCTGTCTATATCTTTCTGATGCTAATTTAAATGCAAAATAGATATTAAAATACCAAGCAATACATTTTGCCCATCGGATGGGACAGACACATAAAATCCTAGGTCGTTTAGTGCCAAATAAACTTCTTTTCGTATGATATGGCAAGGTACCTGGTTGCTTCTTTATAAGTTTATCACGCCCAAGAAATCCCTTGTCTTTAGTGGACCTCTCTAATCTAATATCTTGAATTCTCTTTTCTAATTTCTGAGTCATTAATACTTCATATTCAGATTGCGAAAGCACCTCATATCCAGGTAATCTTTGAAACTTTAGTTCAACGAGATAAGTAAAATCTTCAATCCTTATCGAATTATTCCATCTTCGCTGCTCGTTATATTCTGTCCAATTCACAATCTTATATTTACGACTAAGTCCACGGACAGCATCATAAAAACAATTATATCCCGGATACTCTTTAATATGCCGGATTAATCCATCTTTCACCGGCTGAAGTACAGTATAGAAAAAATATTCTTCAATATCTTCCGCGCCAGGTGTAAATTCATTGGAATAGCGCCGTGCGAAAAGCCCCCCTCCGGGATATTGACCACAATGGCGCTTTACGGCTCTGGCAATAGAAGAGTTAATATCTCTCATATACTCAAATCTATTACATCGCGGAAATAAAGCTAGTTCGTGGTGATGGTTTCCTTCGATTGCTAGAGCATAAAGTGCGACATCATGTAGATTAGTGTACTTAGCAATATTCGCTAACATTTCTTGCTCAAGACGATGGTTATTGATAAACCATAACTCTGAGTTTCGAGTACGAGTAGTACAAAAAGAAACTAACTCTGGTGATTCAATTCTTGGGTGATAAGCCATAAAGTAATAGGTAAAATTATTACCTTGCTTATCGAAAAAAATAGGGGAGAATTCCTAAAAAAATTATGCGATTATTCAGCAACACCCTCAAAATACCGATTAACCTCATCTGTTGGATCTAAATCTTTAGATTCATAGACAACCTGCTTTCTGTATTCTTCTAATTCCAATTCATTATTCTTTAAAAGATCGTAGTTATCACTGATGGTAGCATTATTATCCTTAATTGCCTGATTCTCTTGATACTTTCGATATGCGTACCTAGAAATAAGCACTGTTCCTGCTCCAATACCAGCTCCTAATCCCGCGCTAGTTAAGACATCGCCATCTGTGATAGCGGCACCAACTAACGCTCCTGCACCTGCACCAATTCCAGCACCAATACTTGTTGCTGCTAACGTGGACTTTCCTCCCTCTTCGCTGGACTCTGCCAAGGAACATCCAAAAAGTAAAATTATACAAACACAGCTGATAATATTATTGAAGAGTTTTTTGATTAACATATTTGCATATCAATGTTGACTTAAACTTTGTTTCAGATCAACATAAATTTCAATGAAAAAGAACTGTAACCCATATTCCGATCTCATACATGAGTTCTCTGATACTATTTGGAATGGACTTGAGAAGGTGCAAGTAGCTGAAATTATTACAAAACTCAAGGATTATCAAGGACTATACATCGAAATTGGTAGTGGCTCAGGTAACTTTTTAATTAATATAGCCGCTAAAAATCCTAGAAATCTATATATTGGAATCGAACTTAGATATAAAAGATGTGTCAGGACGATCCAAAAAGCTCAAAAATTAACCCTTACGAACATTTTAATAATTCGAGAGGATGCCAATCTAGTTCTTCCCCAGATTCCCTGTGACATTGTTAATGGTATTTATATTAATTTTCCAGACCCTTGGGAGAAAGCTCGTTGGTTAAAACATCGAATGGTTTCTACAAAATTTTTAAATGAAGCCCAACGTATATTACCAAAGGCAGGGTTTATTAAGCTTAAAACAGATCACGACAACTACTATCATTCTAGCAAAGCTTTAATCCAGGAGCATCCAAACTTTAAACTTTGTAATTATTCAGAAGATCTTCATTCCAGCGAATTTAATAAGTCTAACATTTTGACCGAGTTTGAACAGCTTTTCCAATCCAAACAAAAAAATGTCTACTTTTTACACTATTCAAAAAAATAAGAATTTTTTTAGATTTACATATTTGATCTTGACCCTCAAACATTTAGTCAACTAGCTGATTTCAGTAAGAAATTGTTAATATATACGCTTTAGTTTTGACTATAATACAATGTAAACGAACAGACATTACAAAACAATAATAAAATCTATATTCCCAATGACTCCTAGAATATAATTATATGGATATCATATTTGCTATCGTAATTTTAAAGTAACTTATACGAAACTTATTCCTATAAAATACGATAAATTACAAAACGTAAATATTTTTTTGAATATTTAATTCACAAACCTACATCGTACTTATAAATAGATTAACATAATATTAATCTGTATTTTCAAAGGTTTTTATATGCAAAATAAATTGATCGGTAATAAAATTAATAAAGTTGAAACTACAATTGGAGAACTAGTAGAGGCTGTAACAAAAATTGCAGCAGAACATACTTCTAATGAACAAGAACAGTACATGCTAGCTTCACAAGCTATGGAAGAGTTACTGAATACCAAACAACAAGTAAATATTAATTTATAATAAAATTTTCAGTTGGAATCTCATGGTTCAATTGAGCTTGTGATGTCCTAATAATAATTCGGACATCATGCTCAGGAACATCTAATTGAATGGCCTTGGGGATTGTAGTTTCAAGGTTATCTTTTGAATAGCTAATAACCTTACCTTTTAATATTACTTTATTACTACTATCTTTATAAATTAAAAAATCTAGTAAAGAACCGTCATTGCTTAGATGCCAAAAATATTTTTTATCCTTGGAATTCATCGCAAAATTATTTTCAATAGCGAAAATACTATTTTTACTCAATAACCACCTCTTGGGTGTTCTTCCAATTAAAAGACTTAATATCTCGTCAAGAGTTATAGGAATATTATAGAATTCTTCAAATAAAGACTCATTAAACAAACCTATTTGCTCATTATTATTTTGAGAATCATAGTATACATATTTCTCACCATCAGAAATAAAATAATTACTAGCCCAACCGGCTTGTAGAGGATAAGTTTCCACTCTGAACTTATTCGGTGCTTTAAAAATCAATCCCTGTCGGAATGAATTAAAATCCTTGCCGTATCTCAAACTAACATTTAAAAGAAACTTTGCAGTCTCAGGGACTTCGTAAGACTGAAATTTTTGGAGTTGTAAACTAGTAGCTACATCATCTAAAAGAACCCCAGCTGGTTTAGGATAGGCTTGATATGCTTTAGAGCTACAAGATGCCAAGCAAAAAATTAGCAAAATAAAAATTCGTGGCATTGTTTAAAAATTATAAAATTATCAAAAATCTATCCTAGAATGCAATCTTCATTTTACTTACATTGCGGGTACTTTTGTTTTCAGCCTAATCTTTAGTTTGCGAATCTCATTGCTATATTCACTCTCACTGGCTGCCGCTAATGATTTCATGTAATATAATTGAGATTGCTCGACATTGCCCAATTCTTGATGAATATCAGCATAGTGCTCCAGTAAAACAGGATCGTCTGGTAAAAAGCTTAATGCTCGATTCATTTGCTCCAATGCTGCTTTATAGTTCTTCTGCTTATAATAAATCCACGCTTTGGTATCTATAAAATATGGACTTTGGGGATCAAAGACTAATGCTTGATCGACATACTGATGGGCAACCTCCAAATGCACTCCTGCTTCGGCATACGTATAAGCTACAAAGTTAAGTGCCTCTTGATGATTAGGATTAATTTCTAAAAGTTGATCAAGTATCTGCAAACATTCCTGATCTTTGTTAAGCTCTTGTAAGACTACTGCATATTGTAACATCAACGTTTGGTCATTAGGAAATTTTTCCAATAAGTCAGGTAGCAAAGCCTCAAGTTCTTTAAATTTTCTTTGCTCCTGCAATAATTTAATCTGTACTAGCCAGAGCTCTGTATCATCCTGAAAATCTTTAACATCCAATAGCTCTTCCATCACATGCGAAGCTTCAGAAAACTTTCTCATTTTTTGCAAAATAGTGATGGCACCTAATCTTGATTTTAAATAATGTTCACTATCTATAGGAACACTCAAGAATTCCTGCACAGCAAGGTCATATTTACTTAGATTATTAAAAAATGTTGCCAAATATAGTTTTACTGGAATAAAGTCTGGATACATTAGTGAGAAAACATAAAGACTTATAATCGATCGACTAAGATCTTGCTGACCAATAAATCCACTCAAGAATTTAAAATTATAATCACGAATAAGCTCAGAAGTACTTCGTGAGTCTTCCACAAGAGAATCTAATTGCTTAAATGATTCTAATAAGTCTGGAGTGCTAACTAAGTAATCTCTTGCAAAAGTATGCTTTCGATTTTCAATCTTGGTATCTTTTAAATATACCTGAAGATCCGGCAAATTCTGCGATTTAATCAAAAATTCTAGATACTCATTTTCTAAGGCGGGGCAATTAGAACCTAAATTTACACACTCTTTAAAAACCAAAACTGCTAGTTCAGGCTGATCTGATAAAACATATGCTTCAGCTAACAGTGGTAAAAGAAAACTTCGAACAATACCCTTCTCTAAGGTAATTAATTTTTTGATTAGCTCTTCTGGTACAGACATCTCACGAAGCTCTGTAAAGTACTGGGCAATAATTAGTTCATTTGACTTAGGAAAATGGCGAATACCCTCCTCGAAAGTCAATTTTGATTTTAAGGACTCTCTCTCAACCTGATATAAATTAGCTAGAAGTAAAAAATCGATTTCTTCAGGCTCGGCTCTGACCTTCTCTTGAAGTAAATGAATTGCCTCATCAACCTCGGATTTAATTAAAGCTATTTCTAATAGTCTTAATATATACTGATTAGAATCATTAGGCTCAGCTTTAGAACTTAAACTTTGGTAATGCTGATAAGATCGTTCCAAATCTTCCTGCTTAAAAGCGAGTTCACCTACTAGAAAGTTATGATATTGAGAAGAATCTGTTTGGTAAGATTTAGGGGGATGCTGTGGGAATATGGCTTGGGTACTGCACCCTAGACAAAAAAACAAATGGAATAAAAAGCTGACTCGCAGATAATACATGATTTAAGTTTATAAAAGGCTAGACTTTGCTTGATTTAAGGGACTGTATTTAATCTTTATAAAGCTTCTCTCCTTCTCCGGCAAGCACCGCTGTTTTCCAGCGACGATGAAACCAAAACCATTCTTCAGGTGCATCTAAAATCAATTTTTGTAGATCTTGAGCACAAATATCAGTAATTTTATAAATCTTTTCGGTCATCCCCAATTCTGTATCTTGATGAATTTCTAATAATTCTTCAATCTTAAAATTTAGACGATACTTACCTCCAGGAATAGAGTTCATACTAAACACTATTACAGGTAGCTTGTATTTTGCCGCAACCAAGCCAACAGCTGGTGTTGTAGCAGCATATCTACCAAACCATTTGATAAAAATACCTTGGCTTTTGACTACATTTTGATCGAATAATATTGCGACATCTATCTTTTCTGAGATGAACTTAAAAATCTTACGAATAGCACCTTTTCGAGGAATCAACTGATTTCCACCCCTACTTCGCTGCTCATTCCACCACTGATCCAAAGCATCAGGTTTAAGCTTGCGCGCCACAAAGGCAATTGGTCCAAACTGAACACATAGATAACGGAGAATGAACTCAAAACTACCAATATGACCCGTTAAAATTAAATATGGGATATCAGGATACTTTTTTTTAAATTCTTTCAATTGCTCTAATTCTGGACATTCAATATTGTCGAGAATCCACTGATCGCTCAAGTTTTTCTGCCTCAATACATCGACTAAACAGCGTCCCCATACCTGATAGGACTTATTAAGAATAAGATGATGCTCTTTGCTAGATTTCTCAGGGAGCGCGATCTGGAGGTTAATTAAAGCAGTTCTTTTTAAGTCCTTAATTAATGAGCCTAAGCTTTTCAAAATTAGACTAAAAGTGCTAATCCTTAAACCAAGCGGTAGAAGATTAAAACAGAAAATTGTATTTTTTATTAACCAGTACATAATTTAATGATTATCATTAATAGATTAATCAAGTTAAAAGATAAATATCCACCGCTGATAATCCAAGAACTATTTAGCTTATTTATTGCAAAAAATCTCCCTCTAAACATTCCGGAACTTACAATTAACCTTCCAAATGTGATTATTAGTTCCGAACAGATTGTTAAAGAGCTTGAAATCATCAATTATTTCTTCAATGTTTCATTTCATGCTCCGAAGAAGTCGAAACAACTTTATGATATATTTAAAGAAATTCCAATTTGTAGTGCTATTGACTTTGACCAGCAGGTAGAAGAAATTTTTGATAACCTACTCTGCTTCCCAACAAAAAATCTTACCGGTACATTTTATACACCTAAAGTTGTTGCTGATTTACTAGTAACGGAAACTCTCAGAGAGGTTCCGACCTCCGATCGCACATACCTAGATCCTGCCTGTGGGGCCGGCATCTTCCTTAAAGCTTGCCTAAAAAAATTTCCCGGAAATTCAGATCAAAAACTCGCTTTTATTAAAAGTTCCTTATTCGGATGTGATATTAACTCTCAAGCTTTAGAAGTTAGTACTTTCTTATTACAAGTCGAAGCATTAAAAAGTCTGCCGATAGTCAATCTCAATGAACCCCTCCCAGATTTACGCCCGAATTTCACTTGCCAAAATAGCCTAATAACTAAATTTCCTCAAAAATTTGATTATATTTTTTGCAATCCACCCTTCGGACTTTCTCGGAATCAACAAATTGAGGAAATAGAGTTACAAATGTTAGTTACTTTGAACAATTGGTTGTTTACAGGAAAACTTAATAAATACCTTTTATTTATTATTAAATGTTTTCAACTGCTTAAAGTTTATGGAGGAACCTTAGGGATACTCACTCCAAATGCTTGGTTAGGTATCAGGGATGGCGAGAGCCTGCGAAGATTCTTGGTTAGAGAAAGAGGGTTGATTAAAATTCTTTGTTTCGAAAAAAAGATTTTTCCAAAACTTGGTGTTGAAACAATTATTAGCGTAATCTCTAAGCGCCCAGCAGAGTCAGTTGCAATTAAAATGTATACTCGAGAATGTGGATTTTTGAGAAGCAAAAATCTAGATTATCAAATAATTATCAAGAGTAAGAACACTCTAATCCCAACTAATTGGGAACCATCTTTCAGTGAATTATTTGAAAAGTTGCAATCTACAACAACTCCACTTGCAAGTTATCCATTAAAATTAACACCCACTATTGCCATGCAGGTATATAGCCTTGGTCGAGGCAATCCTCCGCAATCAGCAGAAACAGTTAAAGAGAACTCCTTTCATAGTGAAATGATCAAATCTCGCAATTCTTATCCTTATCTAAATGGCAAAGATCTAAATTCCTTTGAAATAAATTGGTCAGGACAATATTTAGATTACGGGCCTTGGGTTGCTGAATTTCAAGATTTGTCTCGCTACAACTCCTCAAGGTTAGTTATTCGCGAAGTTCTTGGGAAACCTCCTTATATGATTAAGGCTGCAATTGTAACTGAAACCTTTTTGTATAACCGCTCCATTCTACATTTACATTCAGATGATTCAAAGATCCTTCCCTTGATGGCCGCAATCTTTAATTCTCAGTTTGCAAGTTTTTATTTCTTAATTAAAGGACGTAAAGCAAACCGAAAGATTTTTCCAAAAATTGTTTTGGATGATCTCAAGGATTTTCCAATTCCTAATAATTTAAATTTTAACTCTAAAAAGCTAGCTAAATTACTTCAAAACCCCTTAACTACTCTGAATCGTTCCTTACTTGATAAATTAGTCTATAAACAATATTCTTTAGGGCCAGAACAAATCAAGATTATTGAAAATATACTAGAAGAATGGAAAGCGACATTTTAAATCATGAAAATATAACTAGGTTAAACATCGATGGTAAGGATATAATTCTTATCGGAACTGCTCACGTCAGCCAAGAAAGCGTTGATTTAGTTGAAAAAGTTATTACCGAAATAAAACCGGATACTATTGCAGTTGAACTCTGTGACTCACGTTATCAAAGTTTGAAAAATCCTGAGAAATGGAAAAGCCTAGATCTTTTTACTGTAATTAAGGAAGGAAAGGCTTTTGTTTTGCTATCTCAGTTGATTCTTTCCAGTTTTCAAAAAAAAATTGCGAAGGAACTGAAAATTCAGCCTGGGGCAGAAATGATGATGGGAATTAAATTAGCTGAAGAACAAAATGCCTCATTAATTTTGGCAGATCGTGATGTTAAAACTACTCTTAAAAGGACTTGGGCAAATCTTAGTTTCTGGCAAGGACTGAAAGTTATGTCTGCTTTGCTAGCTGGACTTTTCACCAATGAAAAAGTCTCAGCAGAAGATATTGAAAAACTAAAGAAAAGCGATGCCCTAGAAGAAGCAATGAAGGAATTTGCTAATCAATTTCCTACAGTTAGAGAAAGTTTGATAGATGAGCGAGACAAATACTTAGCAGAAAAAATTCGTCGAGCCGAAGGCAATGTAATAGTTGCTGTTCTGGGAGCTGGTCATTTACCAGGAATCCAGAACTACATTCATAGACCTAGGGACCTCGAACCATTAGAAGTAATTCCTCCTCCAGCGAAGTATAAGAAATACATTTCATGGGGAATTCCCGGAATATTTGTAGCAATTATTGCCTATTTAATTTTAAGTGGTGAAACGGAACAAGCTAAGGAATTTGTCTATTTATGGTTTATAGGATTATCGGCTTTTGCAACGCTTGGGGCGATAGTCGTTCGGTCTCATCCTTTAACTATACTTTCTTCAGCAATTTCAGCACCGTTTACATTCTTACATCCAGTAATCTCTGTTGGTATGGTTGCAGGACTTGTAGAAGCATACTTCAGAAAACCAAAGGTTTCGGATCTAGAGACCATCTCTGAAGATATTACAAGTTGGAAAGGAGCAATTAATAACCAAGCGGTTAAGATCTTCTTAGTTTTAATTTCTACCAATCTATTTACTAGTCTATTTGTCTTAGGAACTGCTAGCTTTAAATCTATTGGAATTGCATTTTCATATATCAAAAATATTTTTTAATGATAAACGATCCATTTTTAAGATTTTACAGTTTCGCCACAATTGCCCTTAGTTGTTTTACAGGAGTATTATTTGCTGTCCCCTTAGCAATTAGTAACCCAAATCCTCTTGCTTTATTATTACTACCTTTTTTTGGTACAATGGGCGGAATTGCAGGCTATCGAAGACGTAATAACCGCTTCTTTTTCTACTTAAGTCTTATTTCAGTGGTAATATTAACTACTATTATTTATGTTAACATCCTTAAGAATGAATTCTAGAATTATAGAAACTGCAAAATCTGTCCTGCGAACTGAGGCTCAAGCTCTCCACGACATGGCTGAGACTTTGGACGATCAATTTGTAAGTGCCGTAAAAGCTATTTTAGAGATTGAAAATCATGGGCATGTGATTGTCTCAGGGATGGGTAAAGCAGGTTTAATTGGAACTAAAATTTCCGCTACATTAGCATCAATTGGCACAGCTTCTTTCTTTTTACATCCAGCAGAAGCGCTTCATGGAGATTTAGGACGCTATCGCAAGAATGACATTGCCCTAATACTTTCTAATTCTGGAGAGACTGAAGAGATTATTAAAACCATTCCAGCTATTAGAAGTATTGGATGTCCAATCATTTCCATAACTGCTGTTCCTGATAGCAACCTCGCCAAGCTTAGTGATTTAACAATTGCAATTGGAAATTCCAATGAAGCGGGAAGCTTAGGACTGGCTCCAACAACAAGTACCTGCAAAATGCTAGCGATTGGAGATGCACTTGCTATGTGTTTAATGCAGGAGAAAGGAATGTCCGCCAAAGATTTTGCCTTTTACCATCCTGGAGGCAATTTAGGTCGCGCACTAGTAAAGGTATCAGAACTAATGAGAACTGGGGAGGAAATGTGCGTACTTAGCGATCAGCTTTCACTTCAAGAAGTAATTAAAAGCTATAGTGCCACAAAAGGTCGTCCCGGAGCAGCAGTATTAGTAAATAAATCAGGGGAAGTTACTGGTATCTTTACGGATGGGGACCTAAGACGCTGCCTTGACCATGGCATCAATTTTCTAAGTCAATCGGTTTCATCTGTCATGGGCAAATCACCAAAATCAGTCCATCCCGATTTACTAGCAATTGAAGCACTAAAAGTAATGTCTCAATATAAAATCGATCAAATAATTGTAATGTCCGATGATCTTAAGCCGTTAGGAATGCTCGACATTCAAGATATTTGCTTCCTTGTTCCGGGAGCCCCCGTCTAAATAATTTTAATCCCTAGGAAACTTCTTTCAATTAAAGTCGATTAACTTTTGGACTCAGGCTTCTTACGTTTATAGTTATTCAAAAAATAAATTACTTCAAAATAAAATAGGGTAACTTGTTTTTTCTAAAGACTATATGATTTTATTATCCCTCCAGGGAATAGTAAGCCTCAAAAAGCAACTTCCTTAGTAAATTACTTATTGGACTCTACATAAATATTGATTTTATAAAAATCAATATTGTCAGCTTTTTAAATTCTGCATTTCTAGCTTCGCTGAAGCTTCAGGGAAAGGTATTCAAGTTTGAGAACTCAAAGTAACAAATATAGTTAATCAAACATGAATTCTGAAATGGTTTTTTTAGAAATTCATTCTTGGAATGAATATATAAATCTCATTTAGAAGAATAGTATAAAGGCAAAATCTTAAATTGTTTTATTTATCATTCGACACCCATTCCTTAGAATGACGAACAAAAAACTCGCCGCATTTTCCTTAGTAGAACTATTAATAATCATTTCAATCTTAGGGATTATTTGGGGAAGCGCAAATTTATCTTCTAACTTGCTTAAAAACTCAATAAACCAGAATTCGAAGATTAGGCAATTAAAGTTAGCACTAGAGGAACAAATTACTTATGCGAATATTTTCAAGCAAAGAATTCAGATTAATACTGAGGATCTGACTTTGAAGATTTTAGGCAATAAATTCATCAACGAAATCCAACTTGTTAGTCCTCTTAAAATAGAATCGAATGAAAATCAATTAATTTTCCATCCTAAACAGGTTTGCTCGCCTGCAAGTATCAATTATATCAATTTAACTAATGAATGTAGCCTAATAATCTCATTGCGTTGTAGGATTAGAATTCAATGCTAAACAATAAAGGTTTAGGTCTGCTTGAAGTATTACTTAGTCTTTTGATTTTAAGCATTATAATCGGCTCGATTCTCACTCTACAAAATAAATCTTTAGCATTACGAAACATTGCTCGTCCTAAATTCGATTCAGCAACTGCTGAATTAAAAAGCTGTCAAATAAAAAAAATTAAAACATACCGAGTGATCGTCTGTGAAGAATTTAATTTTCCAAAACTTACTAAATATATTTTCTTTTAAATTAATAAAGCGAGAAAATGCATCAAGTTTGATCGAAACCTTAATTGCTATTTCATTAAGTTTAATAATTGCACTTATTGCCTACCAAATTCTTAGAACTTCAATTTTAACTAAAAAAATCATTACCAATGATTACAACGTCAGCTTTCAGTCTTTAAGAATTAAAAGTCTAGCTGACGACATAGCTCAAGATCTAAACTCCCACCCATTGCCAATTGAACCTAGAATCTTTAAAGACGGCTTAATAACAATTAACAATCAACATTTTGAAGTTAGTCAAGATCCTTTAAAACAGCCAAGTAGCCTTTCTGATTCTATAAGTTTCATGGAATTAGATTTTGCTAATAAGATTTCTGTTTCCTTAAACGAGGAACTAATACTCGAGGGATGCAATGAAAATATCAAGCGAAATTTACTGCAAAGATTTATTGGATTAGATTTGCGAGGAGCTAGCTATTTGCAAGGCGAAGCAATCCCCGTTTCAAAAGATTGTTATAAATTTTTTATTTCCCAAAAGCCAAATCTAATAATAGCAAAAAAATCGACAGAGTATCCATTATTTACAAAAGTTTTAATACCAGTAGTTAGCGAATATTTAATATATAAGGACTATTCAAATCGGCTTCGCTACGTAACTTTAGAGGGAGATCTGATCAAAGAAAATCAACCTATCTTCGATAATGCTCCAAATATCAAAATTGACTTATTAAAATATGAACAAATATGGCAATTAGATTTTCAATGGAACTTTCCAGAACAACGTATAGATAAAGTTTTTCAAGTTATTTCTACACCCCAAATTGCGAGACAGGCGTTCCAGAATTTTGTGATTAATCCATGAAGGGCATAATTAGTATATATTTGCTGATTATTTTAATGTTATCTGGAATATTAGTACTCAGCTCATTTCAAGAAATTCTATCTTCCCTAATTCAAATCAAATTTTATTTTCACCAGCAGCGAGCAAGTGCTTCAAATCAAAATGAATTATTTAAACTCATAAATGAGCTTGATTTTAATCCCCACCTGAAAAATCAATGTATTGAAAATAAAGTAAATAAACTTTGCTATTTAAATAATACCTTTGCTGGCACTGAGAAAGTCTCATTCCCAAATAGGAGCTCCAAGACTCAAAGCCTGATAATTGATTTTAATTATTATCAAAGATTAGCCGAGAGCTGCCAAAACCTAGAAGAAGCGAGGACACAACTTGAATGGGACTTAGTTAATCCAAAAACATGTATTGTCGTTCAGCCTTCTAAAATGGGAGATGTTTATTATAATTTTAATTTAGCATTAGAAGATCTAAAAATCTTAACTGAACAACTTATCTTTGTTAGTGGCTACACTACGATTAACAAACTAACTATTAGTAAGAATGTCACAATAATTAGCTTAGGAGAGATTATTGTTGATGATTTAATTATGACTGAGAATGCTCAGCTCAATGTGATATCCATTCGCGACAACGTGCGCATCAGACAATATCCGGAAGAAGCTTTTTTAATTAGTCAAAATGAACAATTCTGGCAGATCGGATTAAATGAAGTAGCGTCCCCTATTCCATACTTAAAAATACTTCAGAGTATAGCCGTATCGCTTAACAAAATTAAATAAACCATCTTTCTCACAAGCTTCAATATAATAAACTAAAAACCCCTCCCCGAGTTCCCTGATACTGTGATTGTCCATTATTTATGCTTCCCCGACATCCCTGACACCTAGGGGGGAACAGCTTGGGTTTTATGAAAACTATTGGTATACATTGTTGAGCTAAAAATACTGAAATCCCATGATCATCATCCACACCGCAATCCACCCTGAAGCTAAACAGCTAATATCCTTACTCAAGCTAAAACGAGATTTGGAATTTCCTGTCTTTGAGCTTTACAGAAATGATGAATTTACCTTAATTATTTCTGGTATTGGGAAAGTAAATACGGCAATCGCTCTAGCGACTACCATTCAATATTTAAAAGGCTTAGGATACCTAATTTCCACCTCTACACTAGTAAACTTTGGACTAGCTGGTGGAACAGAGGAACTGGAGATTGGCGAGCTATACTACATTCAGAAAATAACTGACCATGCGACTGACTCAAATTACTATCCAGACTTAATTTATATAAACGATCTAACCCCGGCAGTATTGACTACTTTTGATCGTCCGGTATTACGAGCAAAACATCCTGAACTTACTAATACTCTAGTTGACATGGAAGCTTCGGCATTTTTTCAAACCGCCAACAAGTTTCTTGCCATACATCAAATTCACGTAATAAAAATTTTAATCGATCATTTAACCCCGCAAGATTTTAAATTAGAGCTTCTGACTGAATTAATCGAACAGAAAATAGATCTACTAAAAACTTTTTTGAATTCATTACCAAAAGCTCCAATCTTAAAAGAACTTAGTCCCAATGAATTAGCAGAAGAGCAATCAATTGAAAAAGTAGTTTTTGATCTTCAGCTTAGTAAGTCACAAGCACAACAGTTGTACGATCTGATTGCGCAGTATCATACGATGACCAACTTACTTTTTACTGACTTTATTCGCACATATCACTATAAATTGTCTGAGCATAAAAGTGTAAATGCTAATAGCTTTGAAAAATTAAAAGCTAAATTATCTATTGAAATTGGGAAACACCTTGGAAGCTAAACTAACTCGAACTTTTGACACGATATACATTGAGAAAGAGGCGCAAGATTACGAACTAACAAAAAAGATTATTTCCCAATTTACTAAATCTCAACTGATATCAATTAACTCTTACCAGGAAATCTTTAATCGCAATCGCCAAGATTTTAGACAACAAAAACTTTCACCAAAGTTAATATTAGGAATCAAAAAGGATTCCTATCTATATGCTGGCAGCTCTTTTACTCCAAGTTTTAACCAACCATATTTTTTCTATAATGCTATGGCACTTAACTGTCTCTACGATTGTAGTTATTGTTACTTGCAAGGTATGTTTAATTCCGCCAACTTGGTAATCTTTGTCAATGAACAGGATTTTTATCAAGCAACTCTCGATAAGTTAGCGGAATTAGGAAGTTTATATCTCAGTATTTCTTATGATACAGATTTATTAGCAATCGAGCATTTAACTGGATTTTGCGCTAAGTGGATAGAACTCTGCCAGCAGAATCCAAATTTACTAGTAGAATCGAGAACTAAAAGTGTAAATTTTAATTCTATTAAAGAATTAGAGCCCACTGATAATTTCATTTTATCCTGGACTCTTAGCCCTAAAACTGTAAGTGAAAAAATAGAAGTAAATACTCCAAGCCTAATAAGTAAAATTAAGGCTATAAAAAATGCTCAAGCACGTGGTTGGAAGGTGCGGATTTGTTTTGATCCACTTCTAGTCCAGAAAAATTGGATGAATGAATATCAGGATCTGATTGCAAAAATCAAAGTAGAACTTGATGTCGACTTGATCCGGGATTTTAGCATCGGAAGTTTTAGAATGAATGATAGTTTTTATAAAAAAATTAAAAAAAGTCGTCCGAACGATGCTCTCTTTGCTTATCCTTATGAAAAAATTAATGGGATTATTTCTTACTCTGCAGAACAAGATAAAAAATTAAAAAATACCGTCTGCCAGCTGCTAATAGATAATGGGGTCCCAAGTACTAAGATCTATTTATAAATTAATAAAAATTATTTTTATTCCCCTTGAAATTAGCCATATTAATTATTACAGAATTAATATGGAAAAGTCGGCATAGAATTAATTTAATTTAATAGCCTAACTCTATTATATTTTGTGTCGAAATATAATTATTTAACTGTTTATATGGGATATAAAAAATTAACCTTTATAACCCAAATTTTTATTTGCAGGAGGATATCAAATGAGTAAAAATCTAGTTCCTAATTACCAACACTTTTCTTTATGGCCAATCATGAATGGTCAAAAAAATACTATTTTGAAGGGATTTTTAGATGACTACTTGGATTCTAGCGTAGCTAAAATAAACGATAAAGCTTTTCAACCTAAGATTAACATTGAAGAAATGACTGACTATTATTTAGTAACTGCTGAAGTACCAGGGCTAGCAGAAAATGAACTTTCAATTTCTTGTGAAAAGGATAGCTTAACTATTTCCGGACAAAAAACCGAGGACTTTAATTGCAGTGAAAACGGAGTTATTTTTCAAGGAAGAAGTTATGGAAAATTTAGTCAAATTATTCCACTAAACTTTTCAGTTAAGGAAGAACAAATTGAGGCTACTCTAGATAAAGGAGTGCTAAAAATTGTTTTACCAAAATTAAAAGAATCAGAGGGGAAAAATAGAAAAATAGCTATTAAAACTATTAATTAAAACATAATAGTTACATTTCAAGTTATAATTGGATTAACTACTTTCCCTATTTTTAAAATGTTGCTTACTGGATAAATATAGTGAGGCGACACTCTCGTCGCTTCACGCTTCAATACTTTGTAATACTATAACAACATTTCTTAACGTACCTTTGTGACGATGCTCCCAAAGGTAAATCCCCTGCCACTGACCAAGCATCAAATTTCCTTGCATCACAGGAACTGTTAAACTGGTATTGGTAATTACTGATTTTAGATGTGCTGGCATATCATCAGCTCCCTCATAAGTATGAGTGTAATGTGGATCGTTTTCGGGAACCAAACGATTAATCCAAGTCTCCAAATCATTTCGTGCTAAAGAATCAGCATTTTCTTGGATGGTTAGGCTAGCAGAAGTGTGTTGAATATACAAAGTACACAAGCCATTTAGAAATTCACTTTGGTTAATTAGATTTACAACTTGATCTGTTATTTCTAATAAGCCCTGACGATTAGTTTTAATTTTAAGAGTTGTAATCATTATAAATTAACTAAAACTACTTGGAATATCCCAATTAACAAACCAATCAGACCACCAATCACTTCGATAAACTTAAATTCTCGTTGCATTACAGATAAAACAATCAGCTCTAAACGTTCGGAAGAAAAATTTGCTACTTTATCATAGACAGTTTGGCGAATATCTAGGCTTGCTTCCATCTGAGTAGAAATTTTTCCAATAGTATTAGCGACTGATTCTTCTAGCTCATTTGCAATTAGTTTTTTTATTGTTTCAGCCAACTCATTATTTAAAAACATACCAAGCATTGGGATTGCTACTGGCAATTTGTTAGTGATGATATTATCGATTTCTGATACAATTACCTGACGAAAATCTAATGCATCAACAGTCTGCTCCAGTTTTAATTTTAAATCTTGCGAGCTGAGGAGCTCATTTGAAACAACATGAGAAATTTTCTCAGCAAGTACTAATTGTCTCTTTGGAAATACTCCTTGAATTTTCAAACCTAGAAAACTAATAGCAATTCGGGGTCTAAATAACATTTTTACGGCAAGCCAATTCGTGAACCAACCAATCAGTGCACTTATTACGGGAATAATTAGCCAAAGATAATCATTAATCATGGTTGAAAATTGGGGAAAAGAAGCTTCTAACATAATAACATCCTAAATGGCTTTGAAAATTAATTCTTTACTTATACCAGTGAAGTGACTTATTTTCCAATTTTGAATAAGAAAGCCTAACCACAATGATTTATCTATAATAAAACCCAAATTAGAATTTATGGAACGGCATAGAAAAAACTTCCACCTGAGCTCCGCTTTGACCAACGCTGAAGCTTCGGCGGATAAGTCGGCAGACAAGAATTGCTTTATTCCGCATATCTGTTTTTACTATCTTTATTTCCCCAGTATTTAACCTTACTTTATATGACTAAATAGCTGTGCAACCCCCCTTGGGTCATATCAAGCACTTTATGCTTGATATACTAGGCAACAAAAAATGAAATAGTAATTTTCAATATCGCTTAGAATATTACACCCAAAACTAATGTACAAAAAATGACACTAGTTGAGTAACTAGCCAATTAATAAAAGTAGTCTCACGTGTAGAGAACTTACTAACTGATTTTAAAATATCTGAGGTTTAACTCCGTGGTCGCTAGTATAGTCAAAGCTATTAAATCTCAATTTCCTAATCGGGTTTGCTTTGGGGAATGACAATAGACTCAGAATTTAATACTTTCTCTATGTTTAAAGACTGTAAGCTAGTTTATATTCAAATCATACCTTAACATAGATTCACAATGGTCAGACCAAGCTACGGTGAGAAGTCAATAATTAATTTCTTTATTTTAAAGCTAACTTAAATGATAAAAGACAACTCACGTAAAAAAAATATTAGCTTTGAGAATCCAATTTCAGGCGGCTATCAAACATTTAAAAAAGCTTTTGGCCTTGGGTTAGTGCTAATTGCACTTTACACTGGAATGTCCATTGCAATGTTTGGAATTAGTGCAATCAAAGGAGATGTTAATTTAGCAGATAATAGTTTTATCAAACAGATTGTCCCAGAAGATGGTGCTAGTCGCTCATTAAGGCTGACAATTCCAACAAAAGATCAAGCAACACCAGTAGAAACAATAATAGAAGTTCCTAAAAACATGTTATTAATTTCAGCATTAATAGTTGGAATCTTAATTTTTGGTATAATCGCACGACTGATTGTAGCCTTGTTAAATGGTGGTATAGGACTAATGAAAGATGATGTTTCATTTGTTTTTGAAAGACTACGTAAAGAGATTGAAAGAAATCGAATACCGGACACAACTACTGTTGATCAATCCTACCAAGATAAGCTTTGACAGTAGATACAATGGCTTGAGTTTGACGATCGATCTCTAAGTTCAATTCTTCCCCAACCTGATAGCCTGTTAAGTTAGTTAGACGAAGAGTTTCAGGGATTAGACTAACTTGAAACGTATTATTTATTAGATCTGGTGCAATAATTGTTAGACTTGCGCCATGCAATCCTACATAACCTTTTGGTAAAAGATACTCCATAAATTGACTATTAGCTTGGAGCGTTAAAATATAATTATTTTTTGGTTGCTGAATATTAATAATCTTGACTGTCGTATCTACATGACCAGATACGATATGCCCACCTAACTCATCTCCAAACTTTAGTGAGCGCTCTATGTTTAGTTTGTCATTAAGCTTTAAAAATTTGAGAGTAGTAACATTTAAAGTCTCTGCAATCACATCAAAATATACATTATTTCCATTTATCCTAGAAACCGTAAGGCAAACTCCATTAACACAGACACTTGCCCCAAGCTTAAGCCCTAATAGAAGTTCGGTGCTTAAACTCACAGCAAAAATAGTCTGACCAACTTTTTTTTCTAGTTCTGATACCGAAAAACTACCTTGAATAATACCTGTAAACATTATCTGTTACCCTTATTTTTTTGACACTTAGGACAAAGATGTGTCCCACGACCAGCAAATTTAATTTTTATAATTTCCTTAGAACAACGAGGACATGGCTCCCCTGCTTTATTAAATACTTTTAACATATTTTGAAAATTACCGCTTTTAGATTCTTCAAAATAAAAATTAATAAACGTAGTCCCTTGGTGCTTAATACTATACTTCAAAATTTGGGGGATTGCTTTAAATAACTCCAAAGTTTGCAGTTTGGAGATTTCATTTGCTTTCGTAGCGGGATGGATCTTCGCCTGCCACAGTACTTCATCCACATAAATATTTCCGAGACCTGCAACTTTTGATTGATCTAATAAATAAGCTTTAATATTTTTTGCAGATTTACTTAATGCAATTTGAAAGGGAGCTAATTTAAAATCCTTAGAAAGTGGCTCAGGTCCCAATTTCTTTTCTAAGACATCTAATGTCGGATGATACTCTACAGTTCCAAATTTTCTGGTATCAACAAAATGCATTTTCCCTTGACTCAGGCTAAGTGAAAATGTTGCGTGCTTAGGAGCAATTGAATCAAAATAAAACTGCCCAGTCATCCGTAAATGAAAAATTAAATAACCTTCACTTAAATGAATAACAATATATTTTGCGCGGCGCGTTACCTGAATAATTTTTTTGCCTAGGATCTTGTTTTGAAAAGTTAGAAATGAAGAGTGAAGAATAATTCGAGAATAATTATTGTAGATCTGACAGTCCTGAATTGACTTGTTTTCAAGTTTGGGCCTGATACTTCTAACTACGGTTTCAACTTCAGGAAGTTCTGGCATGATGGTACTCAAGGAGTTCTATCCTAGTAAAAATACTAGGATAGAAGTTTTTTAGTAAATCAGCAGTTACCTACCGCAAGATCTGTCTACTAATTCTAGTCAATTTTAATGAAAACAACATTAATATAAACCAGGAACAGGATATGCTTGGCAGAACTCTTTAACTTCCGCTTTAATCTTGATAAGCTTATCAGCATCTTTGCTTTCTTTAAGAGTTGTAACAATCCAATTCGCTAATTGTTTCATTTCCTGCTCTTTCATTCCACGACTTGTTGCAGCTGGTGTTCCCAAACGAATACCACTTGGTCTTAAAGGCGGATTAGGATCGTCAGGTATAATTTGCTTATTACAAGTAATGTTTACTTCATCTAACAAATGCTCAGCTTCCGTTCCATTAAGACCATAACTAGAAGAAGTATTTGCAACCATCATGTGATTATCAGTGCCACCAGTAATCAATTCACAGTCATGATCCATTAATTCTTTAGCAAGAGCTTTAGAGTTAGCTAGTACTTGCTTAGCATAAACTTTAAACTCAGGCTCTAAAACCTTCTTCATTGTTACGGCAATTGCTGCTACTGTTTGCATGTGAGGCCCACCTTGCAATCCAGGAAATACTGATTTATCAATGTCTTTGGCAAACTTTTCTTTACAAAGGATAAGTCCTGCTCTAGGTCCACGCATCGACTTATGAACTGTTGTAGTGACAATATCAAAACCATATTTTAGTGGGTTTCTCATCTCTCCAGCTGCAATCCATCCACCAATGTGTGAAACATCCGCCATGGTAATTGCTCCAACTTCATCTGCTACCTTTTTGAAATCAGCATAATCTAAATCACGCGGGTAAGAAGTATAACCACAAAGTACAATTTTTGGACGATGTTCCTTCGCAACTCTCATTAAGTCATCAAAATCAATTTTACCTTCATTCTGTGGATCCGTTTTATAACGAACAAAATTGAATATTTTCCCCATGTGAGAAACTGGAGCTCCATGAGTTAAGTGTCCGCCATGAGAAAGATCCATACCTAGTACGGTGTCACCTGGTTTTAGGAATGCTAAGTATGCTGCTTGGTTCATTGGAGAACCAGAAAGCGCTTGCACGTTGGCATGCTCTGCTCCAAAAGCTTGCTTAGCTCTTTCAATTGCCAAGCTTTCAATAACATCAGTGTATTCTTGTCCACCATAATAACGGCGACCTGGATAACCTTCAGCATATTTATTAGTAAAAATTGATCCATTTGCTGCAAAAACTTCCGGAAAAACATAATTTTCAGACGGAATCAATTCTATCCCATCCTTCTCTCGCTGTTCTTCACCTTTTATTGCGTTATAAATATCGGGATCATTTAGCTGAAGAAGTTCTAGACACTTGGGATGCATAAGTTAGTCCTATTAAAATCAAAAAAAGTAAAGAAAAACTATACTTTTTTACTTGTGAAATCAAGCTTTCAGGGAGTATCTTACATGACGATGCAATTGAACATATTACACATATTATTTGTAGGATTAGGTGGAGCATTAGGTTCCGTAGTGCGCTATCTATGCTATTTACTTGAGAAATCCTATTTTAAGACATTACCTGCATTACCAGTTGCTACGCTAAGTATTAACCTAATTGGTTGCTTCGTTATTGGCTGTTTTTTATCAAAGACCTTAAGTCCTAATTTTCAACCCTCTAATTGGACATCTTTTATGATGATTGGAACTCTTGGAGGATTTACAACCTTCTCTAGTTTTACGGCAGAAAATGTAGTGTTAATTATTGAAGGTAAAATATTACTGGCTCTAAGTTATATTACCTTGTCTGTTACACTGGGAATATTAATGACTTACTGTGGATTTATAATTACTAAAACCTAATATAGCTTGGGCTAAACAGATATTTAATACTTGGCAATTTCTTTAATGATCTGAAATATTTGTCGTTGCTTGATTGCGCCATGAAAATTTTCTGCCCCCGAACCAGTTGCATAAAGTGCCACATCCTCACCAGAATGCTTGGCCGATTGACTATTAATTAAAGAATTTTGATGGTATTGAATATCATTAGACGGCAAACTCTGTTTATTACCTGCATATCTTGCCCCAGGTCCCGACAAATAATTTAAAAAACTATATTTTGCCGGGAAAGCATCAGCATCATATCCCTGCCCTAAAATACTATCAGAATTTTTTGGATAACCAACAATTCCCAGAGTATGTCCATGATCAGAAGTTACTATTATTAATGTCTCAGCAAGATCAATTTTCTTTAATGCCACTTCGATTGCCGCAGATAATTGCAGAGTTTCAATCAAGGCTAACTTTGCTAAATTATCATGGTGCGCATGATCAATTCGACCTGCTTCCACCATCAAAAAGAACCCTGGTGAATCTTCTTTCTGTAAAAAATCTAAACTCCAAGCTACCATTTCAGATAAAGATGGATCGCTTTCCTTGTTTCGATTTGCTTCGAAAGCCAAATTACCAGGCTCGAATAATCCTAATAGTTTGAGTGATTTTTTTGGATCTATTTCCAGCAATTGCTCTTTATTCCAAACAAAACTAGAGCCCTGATTGACGGAACTCCATTGCTCTAATAAATTTTGTCCATCAATTCTATCTCCAGAATATTGAGAATATTCAGGATCAACATGAGCTTGGCTTAAAAACTTTTCTCGACCTCCACCCATGATTAAGTCTATTCCATCTCCAACTGTAAATTTAATCAACTGTTTAGCCAAATCAGAAAACTCGGTACTACGAATTGGAAGGGGTAAATCAGCATCGGACTGCCACTCGCGTTCAGGAGAATGACCAAAAAATGCAGCTGGAGTTGCATCTGTAATTGCCGTATTTGTGATTAAGCCGGTTAAGTAATTATTCTCTTCTGCTAACGCAAGTAAAGACTTAGCTTGTGCCTCTTTAAATCCAGCAAAGCTACCTCTTCGTACCGCCTGATTAAGTCCAACAACTCCTGAGTTAGCAGAAACACCACTAGCAATTGCAGTAGCCGTGCACGCCGAATCTGGAACAAGATAATCATGACATTTAACGTCGACTATTGCCGAATAGGGAAATTTTTCAAAGCTCAGATTATCTTTTTGATTTATTTCTTGATTATACTTACGTGCGGCAGTGATAGTACTGATCCCCATGCCATCACCTATAAAAATAATTATATTCTTGGGACTAGCCGATGTATTAGTAAGGGATATAAAAAAGAAGCAATAAATTGCTATAAGGTACTTAAACATTATGTTACTTTTGGACGTAGATACATTATCAAAATCACGGAACTAATATATTGTTTTCTTCATTTTAAAAAAAGTGCAAAAAAAAGTGGCATCCAGTAGTTTCCTACCGAATGCCACTTAATATAGATGATTTACAAATTAGATATCAAATTTGTAACCAACTGATAAAGTCACCAAGTGGTTAACTTCTGTGTTCTCACCAACCATTTGTACACGGTAGTCAGGCTTAACAAACCATTCTGGAGTTAAGTTGAAAAACGCACCAACACCTGTTTGAGCATAGATTGCAGTATCACCTTCTGATGTAGCATCGTCATAGATGTTAACACCCATTCCTAATGCTGCATAAGGATCAAATTCTGCACCTTTAGAATCTTCTTCAAGATGGTACATAACATCACCGAAGAATCTCATAGCAGAATTATCTTCTGTTAAAGCAAAACGGTTTGCACCTGGGTACTCTCTGTTTCTGATATCTGGGCTGAAACCAAATCCAACTTCAGCAGATATACGATCAGCGATATGGTAGCCACCAAATCTTACATCATACGTAGCGCTGTTTAACATCTCTTCGTCCTTCTCACGAATCTCCCAGCCTGCGCCAACAGAAACGTAAAATGTATCAGAAGATACTGGTGCCATAGCAATTGGCTCTGCTTTTTCAACAGCCGGCATTACTGGCTTAGCTTGAACTGGAGCAGCTGGTTTTTTGTAATAGCAAGGTTCACCTGGAAAACACCCGTCAGCAGACGCATTGCTAACCAAGAAACCTAAACTTAATAATACTAGTAATAGTCTTTTCATGATTACTCAAAAAAAATTAAAACATAAAGTCAGGTGAATTCCCGACAACTTACAACTTAAGACTGATATATTACATCTAATTAAATCAATCTAGCTAGATATAAAACAAATTATTCGAAATATTCGGTTATGTTATTTAATATCTTAAGTAGTTTTTATAACTAATTGATATGACTAATTTTTTTGCAAGTGTGACTTCCAGCTGTTCTATTATGCCGTTAATAACATGCTACAATCAATATGACGCTGATCATACTGGCTCATTTTGGAACCAATTACTGAATATTCCGCTGTAAATTTAAATTTTTATTTATATGATTTTTCCTTATTGGAATGACTAAAAAACTAAAAAAATTGCTTCAAAATCACCTCTAAAAACTTGAATATTACTTATATAGTAATGACAAAAAATAATTTACTGCCTGCCTAGCCGAAGCTTCAGCGAAGGCTGGTTAGTAAATTGAATAGAGTCATTACGGCTAATGCAAATCTTGGATTCTTGTCACGCCAAAGCAAAAGCTACGGCGGATATCCAAGTTTGCATAGCTAAAAACAACATTAATAGTGAGTTCAAGCAAAATCGTTAATCATTTAAAGTAATTTATTTATTGGACTCACTATATAAACTGCAAAAATTTAATTCAGTTATATCCGTAATTTATTGTGCCGATATTAATTTCCTTAAAAGTGAATTTATTCAGGTGTTCGTAACTTTAAACCTGAGTTTTGGATAAGCTTTCTATTTCAAAAGTTGAATTAGTACGAATCGCTCTGAATAATCTGCAATTTTTAATAATTTCGACTACTTCCCCCTTCTCAAGACGAATTCTTATCCAAAACTCAGGTTTTAAATTTTACGTGTCGCTATAAATCAAACTAACCTAGAATAAAAGCATCACTGCATTTGAAACACGATGAATAAAACTAAAAAAAAATCAAAAAAAATTCTTCTCGTAGCTGATAAGTTAATCCACCCCTTTCAAGAATTCATGCGACAAAAAACCTCCAGTGGAATTGTATTACTACTATGCACAGTGGTTGCTCTATGTTGGGCGAATTCACCCTGGGAAGATTTGTATCATACACTCTGGAATACTAAACTAAACATTGGCCTTGGGGATTTAAGTATCTCGAAAACATTAGCACATTGGATTGATGATGGACTAATGGCGATCTTTTTCTTTCTAGTTGGTTTAGAAATTAAGCGTGAAATATTATCAGGAGAACTATCCACCATTAAACAGGCAACACTACCATTCATTGCCGCAATTGGAGGAATGATTGTCCCAGCTTTAATCTATATACTTTTTAACTATAACCAACCATCAGCTGCTGGCTGGGGAATACCAATGGCGACAGACATCGCCTTTGCTCTAGGAATACTTGCTTTACTGGGCAATAAAATTCCATTAGCACTAAAAGTTTTTCTAACAGCATTAGCAATTGTTGATGATCTTGGTGCCGTTTTGGTGATTGCCTTGTTTTATACCAACGAAATAAATTGGATTAATTTATTTTATGCGATTCTTGTCATTGGAATACTGATTAGTGCTAATCGACTTGGTTTTCGTCACGCAAAAATTTATGCGATTCTTGGAATCATCTTATGGTTTTTATTTCTTAAATCAGGAGTTCACGCCACCATTGCAGGAGTATTACTAGCATTTACAATCCCTTCTCGCTCTAGGATTGATGCCAAGGAATTTGTTGAAACAAGCCGTGGATTAATCGATCAATTTGAATCTACTAACATTAAAGCTGAAGTTATTTTGAATGAAAAACAACAAGCTGCCATCGAGGGACTACAACATAGTTGTTACGCTGCCGAAGCGCCTCTCCAAAGACTGGAACACACACTACTACCTTGGGTTAGTTTTTTTATCATGCCTCTGTTTGCATTAGCTAATGCTGGGGTTTCATTTCACGGTGATTTCACTACTATTATTACTAGCCCCGTAAGCTTGGGGATTGCTTTGGGATTGATTATTGGAAAACAAGTGGGCATTACTCTATTTATATGGTTAGGAATTCAATTAAAATTAACAACTCTTCCATCAGGAGTAACTTGGCGACAAATATACGGGGCTAGTTGGTTAGCAGGGATTGGATTTACGATGTCAATTTTTATTTCTAGCCTAGTCTTTGGAGATAATCCTGAAACTCTAGCCGTTGCCAAGCTGGGCATTCTAATAGCATCACTTATTGCTGGAGTAGTAGGTTGGTTTATTTTAAAAACTAGCCCAAAACAATTACAATAAGGGTTTAGATTTTGTTTATATGTAAAATTTAAACTTTGGTAAAAAGGCAGGTGTACTTTTACTCCCGCTGTCTATCACCCATAGCCTAGGCGACGGATGAAGTGTTTTGCTAAACTTTATCATTCGAATTCTGCTCAGTGCTAGGAATTTAAGCGTTTAGATTTTGAGTAGAGGTCGAATTAAAATTTTTGGTAAAAAACGCAGGTGTACTTTTAGTACAGCGAGTATTTTGCCAAAATTTTTCATTCGAGATCTGCCAAAAGCTAAACGCTTAACGACAATCAGAACAGGTGCTTTGAAGGTAGATAGTTTCTTGCTCTGAATTAATAGCCAAAGTTTTTAAGCGTTTAATAAAAGCATCCCCAAAAACTTCTCCGTGATAATCTAACTCTTTTAGATTGCCACAACTAAAACAATTAATAAAAATATGAACACTTGATGGACATTTAGCACAATGCTGACATGGGAAATATCCACCATTGGCTTCACGGTGGATTAATTTTAATTCTGTAAGCACCTCTAATATTCGATAGACAGATGCTAGGTCGATTGACTTGGCACTTTTTTTTATTTCAGAATAAATATCATTTGGATGCAAGGCTTTTTTTGTCTTAGATAATAATTCCAAAACCATTTGCCTAGGCGAAGTAATTCTAAATCTCTTTTCTTTAAGAGAGGCCAGAGCTCGAGTTAAAAAAGGATCGTCTTTAGTCAATTTAAAAATATGTAGTAAGACCAACAAAAAATGCCCGGCCACGAAGCGGTGCTTGGTCTTTTAAAAATGAATTATGAACACGTGCTTCTTCATTAGTTAAGTTTGTACCTTTAAGATAGACTTCAATTGAGGAGTCAGCATCACTAAAAATACTATATGTTGCTCCCATATTCAACAAGTTGTAACTATCAGTAGGTAACTCAAATTCAGCAGTATCATCCTGAGTGGCAACAAAGATTCCTTCAATGTAAGTATCCAAGCGATCATATTGATACTTAAGTCCAGTCTTACCACGAAGTGGTGTTATCCTTGGTAGATCGTCACTATTTGTAGTGTTTCGAGCACGAACATAATCAAGTCCACCGTAAGCTGATAAACTACTAAGCCCCATAGAAAATATATCTTGTTCAATTTCTGACTCTAATCCCCAAAACCTTGCCCCAATTTGATTATACTCAAAGACTGAAAAATCATCTCGTACGTCCCCATTGGGTGCTAAGTTTAAATAATCAAAATATTTCTGATGAAACATTGTAAAACTACCACGTGTACTCCCTGTCAATTTTCGAAGGATTAATTCTGTTCCAACTGATCTTTCTTGACTTATATTTTCATCACCAATTTCATAAGTTTGCGTGGCTAAGTGCGCCCCATCTGCATAGAGTTCCGTGGCATTTGGCGCCCTTTCACTATAAGAAAGATTAACTGCTGCGGAATATTCTTTTTGGTTTGTAAAGTAGATTATACCTGTTGAACTACTTAAAAGATCAAAATCTCTCTTCGGCAAATCCATTACCGGATTAAGACTAGCATGTTCATAGCGTCCTCCAAATTGCCAAATTAAATTATCAGCAAGAGAAAAGTCTTCTACGAAAAATAATGCCGGCGTTACAGTCTCTGTTGAAGGTACGAAAGCCTCTGCGCCTTTAGTTTTTAAATCATCATGATTAAACTGAAATCCCCAACCACCTTCTAAATATTCATCATGTTGATGTGTTAACAATAATCTAGTCTCAAAAGCTTTTCGGTCATAACGAGTTCCAACATCTTCACCTTCTAATTCTTCATGTCGGTAATCAGAGTATGTTGTTCCAAATTGTAATGACTTAAAAGTTGGATCTTCTAAAAAAACAGCCCCACGAGATTCAATTTTTGTTTGCTCCAAATCAATCCGAACATCTTCTTCTTCGGCCATCTCAACCAAAGGATCCACTTCTTCTTCATCATGGTGGACATGTCCACCAGGTACTCCATAATTGGAGTCCGTATGTCGTAATGCAACTCCTACATAACCTTTGTCCCAGACATGCGATAATCCAGCCTTTACACCACTGGAACTACTATCCGTATTTTCTAAACGTCCTTTTTCTTCCGCCTGATCATTTTCATGATCAGGCGATTCGTCTTCAGAATGCTCATGTTCTGCTTCCTCTAGTTCTCTTAGTTGAGATGACTCTGCAAACCCCGGAATTTTCAAATCATCGGTGGTTCGATCATAACCAGATATATGCCAATTAATTTTTCCAGCTTGACCTTCTAAAACTGCCCCTCCACCAGTCTCACCATTACCAGCATTTCCTTGTTTGAGATCTATTTTTCCAGTTAGCTCTTTACCAATGTCTTCTTCTTTAATACTTCCATCAATTACATTCACCACACCACCGATTGCCTGACTTCCATAAAGTAATGTGCTTGCTCCTCTTAGAATATCAATACGTTCAGTGGTTAGGGTATCCATAGTGACAGCATGATCATCAGATGTTGCTGAAACATCTCCGACTTCTAAACCATTTTCTAAAATCCGGACTCTTTCTTTACCTTGACCACGAATAATTGGACGACTAGCAACTGGACCAAAGTAACTGGAACTGACGCCTGGCTCATTACTTAATGCTTCACCAATGGAGCTACCCTCGTTCTTTCGTAATTCTTCTTCCCCTAAGACACTAACTGGCTTACCAACTCGCTCCATTCCTTCGGGGGATAAAGATCCAGTAATTGTGATCCGTACAGGCTGATTGATTGACTCTGCAATAACGGGATTATTAGAGTTGGATTCTTCGGCTAAAACAACAATCGGTAGAATAAGAAAGAACTGCGCGTAGAATAGAATTTTCATGAAACAAATTACAAAAAGAGTTAATGCAAATAATTCGCAATAGAGATATAACTAATGCAAAATAATTGCAACTATTTTGATAACTATCAGTAATGACTCATCTTATGTAACATCAGGCAGAGTTACGACTAGCATTAATATTCCCGAATAGGGTTCGAGTAATCATTTTCTCATACGTCTCGATCTGCTCTCCTTGCTGGCTTTGAGCTGCATGTAACTCTTTAACTTTATTTAAAGCAAACTGTTGGATCGTAACTAAGGGCAGAACAATTTTTTCTCGAGTATCAATCGATGCTTTTACAGCTCTGGTATTTTGCATTAAGTTTTCAAATCCAAATAAATCTAAAATTATTTTCTTTGTTCTTTGAAACTCCTCGTGGATTAAGGACCAAAACTCGCCAAACTCTGGATCCTGTTGAAAGTGCGCAGTTAGCGGGAAAAAAGATTTTGTTAAACTCATCATTGTATTTTCTAAAAGAGTTCTAAAAAAAGCAGAATTCTTAAAAAGTTCTTTGATGCAATCTTCCTCGCCATTTGTTATAAAATTCTCAATTGCTAAACCTACACCATAAAACCCCGGAACATTTTGTTTAAGCTGACTCCAACTCCCCACAAAAGGAATGGCACGCAAATCCTCAAAATTTAATTTACTAGAATTTCCACGTTTAGCAGGACGACTACTAATATTAGTTTTAGCGTAATACTTAAGTGTACTTAGTTCTTCCAAATAAGGCATAAATTTGGGGTGATGTTTAAAATCTTGGTATGCTTGATAACTTAGATCTGCCAAACGCTGCATTGTCTCTCGATCTTTAGTGTTCAGAGCACTATCCTTATTACTAAACATCTGATTTACAATTCCTGCACTCAGTAACTGCTCTAAGTTATATTGACAGGAATCTAAAGTACCAAAGTTAGAACTAATCGTTTGTCCCTGAATAGTAAGTTGCAATTCCTTGCTAGCAATAGTTGGACCTTGCGAAGCATAGAATTGATGCGTTTTTCCGCCACCACGAGCTGGAGGACCACCACGTCCATCAAAGAAAAAAACATCTACATGATATTTATTAGAAAGTGCAGTTAATCTTTCTTTTGCCAAATAGATTCCCCAATTAGCCATCAAGTATCCACCATCCTTGGTGCCATCTGAAAACCCCAGCATGATTGTTTGCTTTTTCCCGCGAAGGGAAAGATGCTCGGCGTAATATTTATTAGTATATAGTTCTTCCATAATTTGCTCAGCATTGTGCAAATCATCGATTGTTTCAAAAAGTGGAACAATATCAATCGTTGGCAAATCCCAACCAATTAATTGCATAAAACCTAAAACTTCCATTACGTTTAGTGCACTTTGTGTATTACTTATGATGTAGCGGTTGGAGCCTAGTTCCCCATTCTGCGATTGAATTATTTTCATCGCTTCAGCACTAGCTATTGTATCGCGAAGCATTTCGTCTTGAAAAATATCCGATCTAATTTTTGCTTTAATATTTCCTAAAAAATTAATTTTATGTTGATCTTCAAAATCACAATAGTCTTTTGGAAAGATATCTAGTTTAAGTTTCTGACTTTCTAGCACTAATTGCTGATATACCTGCTGGTGAATTCGAGAATCCTGTCGAATATCAAGTGATGCAAAATGAAAACCAAAAATCTTTACCTTGCCAATTAAATCATCAAGTTCTTGAATAAATAAGGATTGGTGTTTGCTAACTAGGATTTCTCGAATCCTCAATAATGTCATTAGAAATTCCTTGGCATCAAAACTAGTGTCGTCCGTTAATTGATAGCTATTCTGATAAAGCTTCGCCTCAAGCTCAGCGACCAAATGGTCCACTTGATCAAATGTTATTCTTCTTTTTAACTTACGAAGATCACGGTAATAATTTTTGAGTAAGGTAGTTTTGAGTCTTTCTGCAACCTTTAAAGTAGTCTCACTGTTGACAGAAGGATTTCCATCACGATCCCCCCCTGGCCAGAAACCGAGAGTTACGATTTGATTATCTATTAAATCTCCATCGTAGATATTTTTTTGAATATACTGATAAATCATACTCGCCGAATGGTAGAAAACATTTTCTAAGAACCAAATGAGATTAACAGCTTCATCATAGGGTGTCGGTTGTTGCTTGTTAAAAAAAGGAGTTTTGCCGAGTTGGGATAGTAATTTTTTAATTAATGAAAAATCATCTTCTTTAATAGCTTGAGTTAAATCTGTGATAATACCTAAAACTGCCCCTGGATAAAATTGAGTAGGATGTGCCGTAAGTACAGTTCTAACTTTATAATCTTCTAAATATTTTCGAAGTTCATTAATCCGACCTTGGGCATCAGCATCTTCTTTAATGTCTCGTAATGTCCCCTTGCCGTCTAAATTATTGACAATAGCAAAGGCAGCATCTTCAACCGCATCAAATAAAACTACTTGTCGTTCGATATATTGTATAAATCTAAATAATAAATCATCTTTCTCTGCTTCGGTATACTCATGACAGTACTTGCTAAAAAAATCTTCGATTATCTCAGTTGGATTATTGCCTATTTTATATCCTTCTTCACAAAACTCACTAAATAAGGGGAGTAGCACTCCAGTATTTGTAATCTCATCAAATGGTAAAGTTAAAAAAATACTATTATAAATTTGATACTTAGTTAGTACACTGTCATTGAATCTTTCGATTTTTGGTTTTCTAGGCATACATAATCCTAACTATCTTAAAATAAAACCAACAAGTATTTCAAAAAACATTTTGGCAATTGTTTTTTTGAGTTACTGTATACTATTCCGAAGGTTGATTGTAGTAAAAGTTTCTATTATCTATAATAGTTAAGATAAACTAAATTTTTCTTATTAACTCGAGTAACTCCGCAATCTTTATATGTCGTTCTTTTTGACTGCCCGCTTCAAATGCGTCAACCACACATTGCTTAAGATGTTCCTGAAGGACAACTGCTTGGAGTGAACGAAGAGCCGTTTGAGCTGCGCTAATTTGATTAATGATATCGGGACAATAGCGTCTTTCTTCAATCATTTTCTTAATCCCACCAACTTGTCCAGCAATTCGCTTAACCCGATTGAGCTGAATAGCATGATCTGGGTGAATCATACCATTCTTATCACAACAATTTTTTTTCTTCATTGAAGCCTTGTGGAACTAAACGTATGCATTTATTATACCCCATAGGGGTATATTCTATCAAGAGTAAATTATGAAAAAGCAATTTAAAATTATTGGAATGACCTGTAATACTTGTGTTAATAAAATTACTGCAGGACTTCAGAGAGGTGGATTTGAAAAGGTTATTGTTAACTTAGATCCTCCATACGGTGAAGTATCTTTAGATAGTGAAATTAGAATCGACGCAATCCAAAAAATAGTTAAAAGTCTTGGTGCGTATCAAGTCACAGAAATAGATAAACTCGACGAACCAAAGACTGAAATAATTAACCAAATCCCCCCATCTCCCAGTGATAGCTTAGTGCCATTATTTGTCATAGCTACATATTTATTTGGTGCCGTAATACTTCGAGCATACTTATCAGACAATTTCTCAATACACACCCTGATGATCAATTTTATGGGTGGTTTCTTTATCCTTTTCTCGCTGTTTAAATTGCTTAATTTAAATGGATTTGCGGAAGCTTATGCTACGTATGATATTTTAGCTATGAAATCTAAATTTTATGCTCTTGCTTATCCATTTATAGAATTAACTCTAGGCGTTTTATATTTTATCTTATCAGATCTTTTATATGTTAATTTGACAACACTCTTTTTAATGGTCATTGGATCTGTTGGTGTCATTAAAGCACTAAGAACCAAAAAAAGTTTTCAGTGTGCTTGTTTAGGCACGGCATTAAAACTTCCGATGACAAAAGTCACTCTTGTTGAAGATCTGTTAATGGGAGGAATGGCATTTGTAATGATTATTTTATAAATTATCATGCAAAAATAAAATGCTAATTAACTAGCTTTAAAATATCGTTGTTGCCTAGCCTTTACTATGTTAAATTATCAACATGCACTTAGTAATTAGACAGTGTTTTTCCTGTGTTTTTATCTTCTCATTAATTATTTGGGGTAATCATTGTATTCTAAATGATGCTTTTCTTCCAGTTAAGGAAGACACTAATCAGCATTCTCCTTGTCATGGTAAAAGTAAGGATACAGGGCATCGTCAAAAATGTGAAAAAAGTTCCTGTTGCCAACCACTTATAAAGTCAGATCAAAGTACGCATGTAAGTTTTGAAATTTCAAAAATTAATAATCTATTTAACATTTATAGATCAATTGAAGTACTTGAGTTAGTTCCTTCATATCTTTTTAAGACTATAAAATTAACGACTGGACCACCATCGTTATTAAGTACTTTTATTCTTAGCCTTTCATTTGCACCTCAAGCACCTCCAATTCAAATTCTTCTGTAGTTTTCCAGTAGGGTTGTATTCTTTATCCCTTAAATTTCCTTTAGCTAAATAAATTCAAGTATGAAATCAAAAAATTTTCTAAAGTATAATATCATATCTAATAGTAAATTTATTATATTCGCTATTACAATTTTGTTATTCGCTTGCACAAAAACTGTTTTATTAGAAACAGTGCCATTAGAAAGCCCTGGTAATCCATTAAGAGGCGATGGTGCGTATATGTCTCAATCTTCTGCTTTAGATGTATCTACAGCTGATCCGATCTATTCTAAGAGAAGTAAATTAGTAGATAATTCTATGATAGATCGTCCTTTGGAAGAGAATAAGAGGAATCAAAACAATGAAGAAGGATCTACTATTAATTCAATATTATATTCTTGTCCGATGCACCCTGACATAACTTCCCATGACCCTAAAGATACTTGCCCAAAGTGTCATATGTTGATCAATAAAATTGTAAAATCAGAATTGCCTAGATTAAAAAATTTACCAATTAGTCCCAGCCATCAGGGTATGAACCATGGAGGAATGAATAATGAACATTAAATTAAATTATTCTACTTTAATTATTATTTCATTTTTGTTTTTTTCTGGTTGTGTCAGTTTGAAAAGGGGAGTTGGATTCGATGATGTAACTAAAGCTGTTAAAACTAGAACTGGTCAAAAAATTCATTGGAAACAAGGAACATCAGAAGATCAACAGCTAGATCTTGAAATCAAAAAGATCTTAGCAAATAAAATAACAGCTAACGAAGCCGTTCAGTTAGCACTGCTTAATAATCAAAACCTACAAGCAATATATGAAGATTTAAATATTGCTCAAGCAGACTTAGTTAAAGCTGGACTCTTAAGTAATCCAGTTTTTGATGCTGAATTTAGATTTCATAAGGGAGGTGGGGTCGGACTTGATACTGCAATATTACAAAACTTTATTGAAGTTCTTTTTATTCCTCTTAGAAAAAAAGTAGCTGAAGCAGAGTTTGAGGCAACTAAAGTGCGTGTCGTGGAGCAGGTTATCAAGCTTTCAACTGACGTAAAACGAACATTCTATGCCTACCAGGGAGCAGAGCAAACGTTACTATTACTCAAGAATGTGCTGGAAGCAACTAACTCAACTTATTTGATATCAAAAAAACTCCGCGAGGCTGGAAATATTACAGAATTAAATTTAACACAGGAGCGCGCGCTTTATGAAGAATCAAAAATCACATTACGACAAGCAGAGATTGAAGTTTTTAAAAAACGTGAAGAGTTAAATACCCTCCTTGGACTATGGGGAATCGATACCAATTGGAAAGCAATTAGTAAGTTAGCAGAACCAGATAAACATGAAATTGAATTAATTGGTTTAGAGAAGCAAGCATTAATCAATAGCCTGGAATTAAATACCGCTCGATGGGAACTTAAGAAGACTGTTGCTTCGCTAAATGTAGCAATTCCTTTTGAGGTATTTCCAGATTTATCATTAGGGGCGATTGCGGAGCGTGAAGCAGATAATGGCGAATGGAGTTTTGGTCCTGCCGTATCAATTCCAATTCCAATCTTTAATCAGGGGCAGCCAATTATTGCGTCAACTGAAGCAATCATTCGAAGCTCCTTTGAAAGGTATGCGGGAACTGCCGTGGAGATTCGTTCTCAAGTCAGACGTACACATGCAACATTGATAGCGGCAAAAGATCAAGTTAATTATCTTAGTAAAATTATCTTGCCACTTGAGAATAAGATAGTTCAGGAGTCACAGCTTCAATATAATGCAATGCAGATTGGGGCAGTACAATTGCTACAAGCAAAAAAAGACCAAATTGAAATGATTATCTCTTACATTAAGGCATTAGAGAATTATTGGTTAGCAAAAACAGATTTGGAGCAAGTTATTGCTGGCAAGATGATTGAAACGAATGGAGTGAGTTTAAGTAATGTCGCTTTAAATAATTCAGCAAAAAATAGTGAGGAGCATTAAAAATGGTAATTAAAAATAAGAATGAAATCAATAATGAAACTATCCTTGATCAACCTATCTCCAGAAGACAAGCGTTAAGAGGCGCTGCAATCGCACTAGCTGGTAGTATGATGGTTTTGAAACAGGGCCTAGCTGAGACTGAAATGTCATCAACAATCACCGATTCTGCTTCGCAGTTACAACCTGCTGAGTCTGGTAAAGATTATCAACCAGTTGTTATACCTAATGGTTGGGCTTTGCCATTTAAGATTATTGATGGTGTGAAGGTTTTCCATTTAGTCGCAGAAGAAGTTTATCATGAATTTGCACTTGGACTTAAAGCACATTGTTGGGGTTATAATGGCTCTGTTCATGGACCAGTTATCGAAGCTGTCGAAGGAGATCGTGTAAGAATCTTTGTGACAAATAAACTAAAAGCGCCAACGACTGTTCATTGGCATGGGATTATTTTACCAAGTGGAATGGATGGGGTTGGAGGATTAAGCCAGAAAGCAATTTTAAGTGGTGAAACTTACATGTATGAGTTTGATCTAAAACAGCATGGCACATTTATGTATCATTCACATCATGATGAGATGACCCAAATGGGTATGGGTATGGTTGGTATGATTGTGATTCATCCTCGTATCCCAAAAGAAGAGCGACCGGATCGAGATTTTGCTATTATGTTACACGAGTGGGCAATCGAGGTAGGCACAGAGCGACCTAATCCTAATGTTATGAATGATTTTAATGTATTGACTATGAATGCTAAGGCATTCCCTGGTACAGAAGCATTAGTTGCACAAATTGGCGATCGTATTCGTATTCGCTTTGGTAATCTTTCTGCAATGGATCATCATCCTATTCACCTTCATGGTTATTATTTTAATGTTACCGAAACTGACGGAGGAGAAATTCCTGCGGCCGGACAGTGGCCAGAAACAACGGTGCTTGTCCCAACTGGATCCACTCGAACTATTGAGTTTATTGCTGATAATCCTGGTGACTGGGCAATGCATTGTCATATGACCCATCATGTCATGAACCAAATGGGACATAAATTTCCAAATATGATTGGGATAGATTCAGAAGGTCTAGATTCTAAGATACAGAAACTACTTCCGAACTATATGACAATGGGACAACATGGGATGGGTGAAATGGGCGAAATGGGAATGCCAATTCCTGAAAATAGTATTCCAATGGTTGGCGCAAGAGGTAAATATGACTATATTACAATGGGAGGCATGTTCACAATTCTTAAGGTTAGAAATCAATTAAAAGATTACTCTGATCCAGGTTGGTATGAAGCTCCAAAAGGAACGATATCTATGCTTGCTTCGGAAGAAGAACTTAGAAATAACAATATTAAAAGTGATGGGAGCAATGCACCTTTACCACCGAAGTAAAAGGTGCTGAGTGGTCTTAACAAGTAAACAAGTTAAGCCTTTTAATTTAGACTACCCCTTTGTGAGACTAAATAGTTTAAAATTCTCTTCATTTTCAAAATAGTAGGCTTTACCTAACCTATCTCCACCTATTACAGCAGTTGCTTTATCAACATCCTTACCACTAACTGGATCAATTGCTTTTCTTACCGCTGGGTTATTTGCTAGTTTATCGGCACACATTTCGCAACAGCCATAATAGATTCGACCTTCCACAACCGTCGGAATCTGATCTCTAGTAAAAACTGTATTATTAACCATACAAGTATATTTTGTTTCTGCTCTTGTTAGACCCTCTGCCCAAACACTACTAACTTGCATAAATAAAATTATAAGCAAAATAGGAATAAATTTGGTTAATGTATAATATCTTTTGTAGTTTCTCATGTTCTCTCCTAAATAAAATATTTTATTCTCAATACGTCAACTCATTAACTTAAATCAGTAAGTTAACTTTTAAATATCACTCTTTCTTCTTTTTTAAGCGATAGGCCATTGCCAATAAACACGGGACAACTATTAGTGTTAAGATTGTGGAAGATATGATCCCACCAATCACAACAGTGGCAAGTGGCCTTTGCACTTCAGAACCAGTACCAACGGAAATGGCCATCGGGATAAAACCAAGAGATGCGACTAATGCCGTCATCAAGATTGGACGTAATCGCGAACTAGCCCCTTCGACAATTGCCTTTGTTGCATCGACACCATCTAACAGAATCTTTTTGATAAAAGAAACAAGTACCAGACTATTTAAAACAGCTACTCCTGATAATGCAATAAAACCAACTGCGGCTGAAATTGAGAATGGAATACCTCTTAACCAAAGTGCAAAGATACCTCCTGATAAAGCAAAAGGAACTCCCACAAAAACAATCAAAGAATCACGAATGGAATGGAGCGTAATATAAATTAACAGAAAAACTGCCAGCAGAACTAATGGAATCACAATCATCAATTTTGCTTGTGCTGAAAGTAGGTTTTCATACTGCCCACCCCACTTTAACCAATAGCCTGCTGGTAGTTTTATTTCGCTGGCAATCTTAACTTGAGCCTCCGCAACAAAAGAACCTAAGTCTCTATTTCTAACGTTACTCGTTACCACCACACGTCTTTTGCCATCCTCACGGCTAATCTGATTAGGCCCTTCCACAATACTAACCTCCGCAATATCGCTTAATCTGACATAAGATCGTTCTGATAGTTCCGGTTTCAAATCAGAATTAATTGTTTCGATTAAGTGTCCGTGATCTTCATTTTCAATCGGAAGTGGAATTGGAAGCGAACGAATTGAATTAATATCATTGCGATCCTTTTCAGATAGTCGAACCATAATTGGAAATTTACGATCCCCTTCAAAGAATTCACTAACATGATTTCCAGCAAATGCCGTTTGGACTACTTCCTGCACTTCACTAGCATTCAGTCCAAGTCGAGCCATTTTTTCACGATTTGGCTTAACAACGATTACTGGCAATCCGGTAATTTGTTCCAATTTAACATCCGAGGCACCGTCCACACTGGCCAGTAAATCTCGTATTCGATCACCTTGTTCCAGTAAAACGTCTGGATTATCACCAAAAATCTTTACCGCGACATCGCTTCTAACACCAGCAATTAGTTCATTAAAACGCATTTGAATGGGCTGGGTAAATTCATAATTATTCCCTGGAATGGCTTGAACTATTTCTTCGATTTCTGACACTAATACTTCTTTAGGTTTACGTGGGTTTTTCCATTCCGAGCGCGGCTTTAACATCACAAATCCATCAGCAACACTTGGTGGCATCGGATCGTTGGCAATCTCAGCAGTACCAATCTTCGCAAAAACATTACTTACTTCGGGAACAGTTTTAATTGCTTTCTCGAGTTTATGTTGCATCTCAACTGATTGCTGCAAAGAAGTCCCAGGAATTCTTAGTGCGTGCATAGCAATATCTCCTTCATCCAGTGAAGGTACAAACTCTGATCCCAGCTTATTAAAAATTGTTAGTGATAGAAAAAATATAACTACGGAAATACTAACTGTAATAAATGGCTTTTGAAGCAAAAATTTAAGTAGTTGCTGATAAGTTTTTTGCAATATGTGTAAAAGGCCCCCTTCCTTTTCTTTCACTTTACCAGTCATAAAAACTGCAACCGCGGCGGGAATAAAAGTTAAAGAAAGGATGAATGCGGCCCCAAGTGCTAATAAAACTGTAAATGCCATCGGGTGATACATTTTACCCTCAATCCCAGTTAGTGTTAGAATTGGAACATAAACAATCATAATAATTAGTTCACCAAAGAGTGTTGCTTGGCGAACTTCAGTGGAAGCCTGATAGATTACATTTAAGCGCTCTTCCTTTGTGAGTAATCTTCCCAGTTGATGTTGCAACATTCCTAAACGGCGAGTACAGTTTTCAACAAGAATCACAGCCCCATCTACAATGAGACCAAAATCTAACGCCCCTAAGCTCATTAGATTTGCACTTAACTTGCTACTGGACATTCCAAAAATAGTAATCAGCATCGAGAGTGGTATCACGCAGGCTGTGATTAATGCTGCCCGAAAATTTCCTAGCATTAAAAATAAGATTACAATTACAAGCAGCGCACCTTCGATTAAATTCTTACGAACGGTAACAATTGTAGAGTTTACTAAATTTGTTCGATCATAAACTGGTTTAATAATTACACCCTCCGGTAATGACGACGCTATTTGCTTAATTCGCTCGCTTACTAATCCTGAGACTTCCCTACCGTTTTCACCGATCAACATAAAAACAGTTCCTAAAACTACTTCTCGGCCATTTTCGGTAGCGGCACCAGTTCGCAACTCGGATCCAATTTCTAAACTTGCTAAGTCCTTTACTAAGACTGGAATACTTTCGTGTATGCCGACGACTATATCTAAAAGCTCCTCTGGATTATCAAGTTGCGCAGGAACGCGAATTAATAATTGTTCACCATTTTGCTCAATAAATCCGGCACCAACATTAGAATTATTCTTGGCAATGGCAACTGTTAAATCATCAAGAGTTAGATCATATCCCCGTAAACGCTCCAAATCAGGAGTGATCACATATTGTTTGGAAGCACCCCCGATCGAATTTATTTCAATAACTCCAGGAATTGTTCGGAGCTGTGGCTTTACAATCCAATCTTGAATCTCTCTTAACTCTTGCAAGCTTCGATGTGATCTTGTACGCACTGAATTTTCCACAGTGAACATAAAGATCTCTCCTAACCCTGTTGCAATTGGTCCAAGAGAAGGAACTATGCCATCCGGCAATTGACTAACTGCTTCTTGCAGCCTTTGAGAAACAAGTTGCCGTGCAAAATAAATATCAGTCCCATCTTTAAAGATTAGCGTCACTTGAGATAATCCATAACGCGAGAGTGAACGCGAATATTCTAATCCAGGTATTCCTGCTAAAAGAATTTCCATCGGGTTAGTAATCCGTTGCTCAACTTCCAAGGGTGAGTAGCCAACTGCCTCACTATTAATCTGTACTTGAACATTAGTAATGTCTGGCACAGCATCAATTCTTAGATGTTTATAGGAATAAATTCCCAAGAACATACTGAGCAATGTGAGCACTAAAACTAAATAGCGATATTGAATGGAAAAACGAATAATTGAGTTAAACATATTGAAAACTTCAAAACTAATTAATGATCGTGACTAGCACCCGATTTCATAATGTCAGCCTTCACAGTGAAAGCATTTGTTGTAACATACTCTTCATCGGCTTTTAGTCCCGAGAGTACTTCCGTCCATTCCCCATCACTTTTTCCTAACTCTATTGGTCTTATCTCATAAACCTCACCATGTTTTGCAAAAACAACCTGCCAATCATTAAAGCGTTGGATGGCTGAATTTTTTACTGCGAGTTTGGCCATTTGTTCTTCAGTTTCAATGCTACCTGTGACAAACATGCCCGGTAGTAATTGTCCTTCTTTATTTGGTATGATTACTCGGATTAACTGTGACTGAGTTTTTTCATCTAAGTATGGAGCAATGTAGTAGATTTTTCCTGCAAAACTTCCTTTGTCAGAAGTTGTGAGTGTTACTGATTGCCCTTTCTTAATTAAATGACGCTGATTAATTGGAACTAAAAAATCTGCCCAGACTTCTGATAAATCAGCAACAATATAGACCCACTGATTCTCAGGAACATATTCTCCAACAATTAAATGACCATTAATAATTGTTCCCGCAATCTGCGAGCGCACTTCATAAGGTTGCAAACTTTGGTTGCTTTCAATAATTGCTAAGACTTCTCCTTTCTCTACAGGATCCCCTATATGCTTCTTGCCTTCTTTTACGATACCTGAAAACCTGGGAACAATATGAGCAATTCGATGTTCACTTGGTAAAATCTTCCCGCGGACATCAATCATTGATTTAATAATCTGCTGCCCCACTTTTTCAATTTTAATTTCTGATTGCTTTGCCACTTGATCAGCAATAGTAGTTCGACCTTCATAAGATTCAAATTCCCATTCGTAAGATTGATCTTGATACTGAGCCTCAACTTTAACATCAAAAGAATGCGGTTCAGTAACAATCTGATCACTACTTAAAAATTGACCCACAGCTGTAAATGTAAAATTATTAACCTCTCCGCCAAGTCGTTTTAATTGAACTTTAACTTCTAAATCTTTGGCAGGAACTAGTTCCCCATCTTGGTAACCATAGACTCGATATTGTGGTTCAACACCTTGTTCAAAAATAGCCAATTCCAAAGTGAAATCTTCTTTTACTAAGAGACGTCCACCATGTTCTCCCTTAACCTCTTCCTCTTCTTCGTGATGATCTCCATGACCTCCATGACCTCCATGGTCCTCGTGATCATCATGATTCTCTAACTTAACTACTTTCTCATCATGGTGATCTCCATGGTCATCATGATCCTCGTGTTTTTCATCTTCATGTCCGGCATGGTCATCGTGCTCAACATGATTGTCCTTAGCATTAGTAGATTTAACTTCCCCAGATTCTTGATGATCCGCATGATTATCTTGGTGCTTTACACCCTTGCAACTCAAACCAAAAAAGATCATCGCAAGGATGATTGTCAGTAAACCGATTTTTTTAAATTGAATAAACATTTAGATCTCCTCTCCGATTAGTAACGATAAGCGAATTCGAGCAGCGATATTGCTACTCCAAAGTTTTAATGATTGTTCTTGAACTTCACTTAATAATCTTAATCCTTGCCAAACTTGTAAAACATCTCCTTTGCCCTTAGTAAAAAGATCTTCTTGAATTTTTAACGCTTCCGTAAAGGAAGGAATTACATTCGATTGAAAAAGTGCGAATTGCTTTTGAGCATTAACATTGGCAACTTGCAAATAAGTTACCTGCGACTTTAATGCTTCTGGCTCAAACATTTTTTTTCGAGCTTCGGTTTCCTTCAGTTCTGCTTCCGTTCTTAATTTATCAGACTGATTACGATTCCAAGCCGGCAAAGGAATGGTGATACCAAAACCAAAGAAATCTCCCCCATCATTCGTGTGTTGATAAACTAAGCGAGGGGTAAACTCTGGATAAGAATCTAGTTCAGCTAACTGATTTTGCTCTAGTGCTAACTTATCCAAAATTTGTAATCTGGATTGCTCACTAATTTCGCTCTCTGCTGATAATTCCAATAAGTCTTCTATCTCAGGAATACTAGCTGATACTGGAGGTAGCTTAGCTACCACACATGAAATTCCCAGGTTCTTTTGAATTTCATGTTGAGTAAGTGCAATGCTAGTGTTCACTCCTAGCTGACTTGCTTCTAAACGATATTTCTCTCCTTCAAATAACTTTTCTTCACCCTTAGAAAGGAGGCCCTTAGCGACAGCATCTTTAACCAAGCCAAGCTTACTTTTGGCACGTGACTCCCCTTGTCGAAGAACTTCGGCAGTTTTTTGAAGTGCCCAGAGACGATAGTACAACATTCTCATTCGCTGACTGAGTTCAAAAATCTCAGTTTCCTTTCCGACTTTGCCAGCTTTTTTTATTAACTCCGCAACTCGATCCCGTTTTCCAAAATCAGATAGTCTTAATTTCTGTCCAAGGCTCACGGTATTTTGAGAATCATTAGCGCCTGCTAATTCCATATCTGTAAAAGTTTTCTCGATCTCCAGTTCAGGATTGGCCATGACTTTTAAATCGAAGGCGCTAGCCAACTGCTTTGCAAATTTACTATCAACCTTAGCTAGTAAGGGACTATTCTTAAGTCCTATTGCTCGAAACTCTTCAAAAGACAATTCCGTCTTACATTTATTTGGTAAATCAGATTCAGAAAATGCTGCCTGCGATACTAGCAGAACTAGTAATGTAGCAAGTATTTTGAACCTGACAGGAGTATATCTACTCATGAGGATCCTCGTTTTTAAATTATAATATGGTTTAGTATTAGTTGGTGATCTAACTAAGAGGTGGTGCTTGTGGAGCCGAGCTTAATGCCGAAAAAAGATTCTCTAACTTATTTAAATCATCGGACTCTACGCTTAAGGGTTTTATATGATCAGTTAAGGAAATAGGAGTATGGGAAATCTCTAACAACCAACTGGAAAACTCTAAACTGAAATCAACTAGATCATTATAAACTTGACTAGTGGTAATTGATTTATGCAGACTTACCCCAAGTATCGGACACGCTTCACTTTCATTCTCAGAGCCTGAGGAATTATCATGGCAAGGATCGCTTTCCGATTTAGATTCATCACTTACAGGATGCCCCCCTAAATCAACTTTACCCAAAGAAGCACAGGCTTCTTCTAAGAAACAATGATTAGCAAAAAGAAATAAAACAGCCACAAAGCAATAAGCTATAAATCGTGCTGTAATTTTCTGGTAACTCAACATAAAAATTTTATACCACTGTATCTCTGAATTTAACAATCATTTAATACCTATCGGATAGTCTAGTTTAAATGATTAGAGCAATTTGCTGCATTAAATCAATATTCCATATCGTCTTACTACCATCACTGTAAGGAAATAAAGCAAAATAGTGACACTTAGGCTCACTGCTAAACTAGAATAGAAATTCCAACCATGCTTATCCAATAACCAAGGTAGTAATAGGAACATCGGAAGACTTGGCAAAACCATCCAAAATACTCCGGTACTATGTGCACTAATCTTGACAATAGGGACTCGCTCTTGGTACATCCAAATCATACCCAAAACACTAATCAGTGGAATTGATGCTAATAAACTTCCCATAAGGGAATTAAATTTTCCAATTTCTGAAACTACTACAATAATAATTGATGTAATCACAATCTTAACTAAATACCATGCCATTTGATCATCATCTTAAGTAAAATATTTTTATTTTTTCCAAGTATACTAAAAACCAATTAGAATTTAAAGAAAGCGTAAAAAACTTCCACCATCGCTGAATCTATGACTGATTAGATGATTTAAACCAAATTACTGGAATGGTTTTCAAAGAGAGATTTGTCATGACTCATCCGAATTTGGATGATGATTTAAATCTGTTAATGTGCCCCCCTGAATACCCCCAACTGCTTGATCTTTATTACAATTACTCTAATCTATATATGGTCTGACAATCTATAAGCTGCCAAGCTTTCTACCAGAGTAATAATATGACAGAACTTCCTCACTGCCCTAAATGTAATTCGGAATACACTTACGAAGATCAATTAATGTATGTCTGCCCTGAATGTGCCAATGAATGGTTAATTAAAGCTGAGTCGGAGAATCTTGCAGAAACTGCGGGTATTAAAGATGCCAATGGAAATGTTCTCCAAGATGGAGATTCAGTTACTGTAATTAAAGATCTAAAAATAAAAGGGACTTCTTCCGTTGTAAAAGTTGGAACAAAAGTTAAGAATATTCGCCTGGTGGATGGTGATCATGACATCGATTGTAAGATTGATGGATTTGGTGCCATGAAACTTAAATCGGAATTCGTAAAGAAGATTTAACAACAAGTTTTTTGTAGAGTTAATAACTTTTAAGAATATGATAAAGATCATAGTTAAAATTGGAGATTGGAAATAAGTTTCTCCACATGAAAACTCAATTCCATTCAAAAAAATTAATTCAATTTTTATTCCTTTGCCACTTAGTGCTACTTTGCAGCACGTTGGTTTCTGCTCAAGAGACAGGTATTCGCTTTAAAGATGGGAATCTTGAATTGTATTCAGCGGAACTTTCCAACCGCTACGGAATTCCACAAAACTTGTATAATAACATTCCTCAAAATGAACTTCCCTTATTATTGGAAATTTATCGGCAGTATCCAAATTTAGTGCCACAAGTTATTGAGCAAAGAAACAACAATCAGTTATGGGGAAGCATTTTTTCTTCTCTGGGAATCGATCCGTATTTTCTATATCCAACTGCTGATGTTCAGCAATATGGACCACCTTATAGTAAGGCTTGGGAATATTACAATAATAAATCATACAAACAATATAACTGGCAGGATCAGGAGTTAATTTCCCTAGCTACAGTGAAAATGATTGGATTTGTAGATAACCTCTCTCCTGAGAAGTCGATAATTATTCGCAATAAACACCCTAAAGTAATTATTCAAAAAAATCACGTTAAAGTTAAATCTAATAGCAAACCTCAACATGCTAAAAATAAATCTAAGGGAAATGGCAATGCCAAAAAAAAACCTTCTAAGCAAAATAAAGGAAAAGGCAATAAAGAGAAATCTAAGAAAAAATAATTTTAGCTAACATTTTCTTCATTTACTAAGTACCTTTTTATGACTCTAATGGAAAAGTTGAGATTCCTGATTTTTGCTTATTTTCAGGAAATTTAAACACACTAATCTTACCATTAGGTTCAAGATAGGCTCGCTCAATCTCTCCAATATTACTAATACTTTGAAGTCGTAATTCAACCATAATTTCTTGTTCCGAAACTTCTTCAATAATCAAATTCTCCTTTAATAGTTCTCCATTTTTTACAATCATAGTTGCCTTCCCTTCAATCATTTCTTCTGATTTTTTGGAATAATTAGTAATATAGTCATCCCAATAAATAATTTCCGTTAGGAAATTATAAAACACATCATGACTATAGAAGCGACCAGCGGGAGCCAAAAGACAAATAGTAAACCCAACTTTAAAAAACAGAGTTAAACCATAGGTTTATCTATAAACTTAGGTCCTTAAATTACTTCAGGGTAAAAAATATAAGGGTCAGCGAAAGTATTAGTTAATCTATTTATCGGAAATCTATTTTTTGGGTTTACTATATAATTAAGCAATTTTTGCAGTAGCACAACGACTGTGATTGTAAGAATTGCATGGAGTAATGGTACATCAGGATAAAACATGGAATCCCCACCGGCTGAGCCTAAAAGTATTACAATTAAGAATTCAAATGGTGAAAGTTGTCCCATGCCACGTTTGCCAACATAACGAATTGCGCAGAGCATATAAACGTACATGATTGTTGTACGAAAAATAATTTCTAAGAAAAAAAGGAAGGACTCATTTCCAAGAAAAATTCGATAAAGTTCAGAGTATATAGTGGCTAGGTCCATAATATGCATGTAAAGATTAAAATATTAATTCTATTAGAACTATAGCCTACACAAAGCGCCCCACCTCCACAAAGTTTTTTATCGTTAATAAACAATTAGAAGATTTCATTTTTAAAGTCTTACTACTTCATCAAAGGCTAGTAGCTGCTTAATGCTTTTGTTTAGAATATTTAATGAAACTATAAATATCTGGCTCCGTAATATAATTTATTTTTGAGACTTGGACTTAAGCTTTTAATTATTAATTTTGAAGTTAATAAATTACTTTTTTGCTTACTAATGTAAGAAAGCAAAAACTACCAGAGTTGAGCATAGTTCATTTATAGTATTTGTCAGATTATTTTAAATCGAAATATTTTCTTAAATGTCGACTAGGGCCTGTAATAGAATCAACATTATTAATCAGCTTACGACTAGCAGATAAATCAATAATCCTATCTTCCGAATTAGCTTTAACCTCAATTGGCTTAGCCAATTTAAAATCTAAATCTTGTGCTGCAAAATTTAAGAGTATTTTTCCACCACGAATAGCCTTGATCATCGCCTTCGCATTGGCTTCAGGTACTTCTATTTCTGTCATTAAAAATTTAGGCCTTAAATGAAACCCGTTAACATTTGTAATACGATCAAATTCGGCAATGAATTTATAAATTTTCCCCTGGAATTCAACGGTGCATGGCACAGGAGTTCTGTGTTTAAGAATGTAACCTTTATCGGCTAACTTTTTTAACTTTTTAAAATCGGCAACTGAAATCTCAACTTCTATTTCTGGCTTGGAAACGATATTTAATTTTTTAAATTCTTCTTCTTTCGGACCTTTAAGTCCTAACACATATTTAGTTTCTCCAGCTTGATCAATTTGTCGGACACGTCCCTTAAATTTACTAGTATCTACTCCCATCAACTGGTCCGCACATTTATTCTGCATTAGAGGTAATAATAATGCTTGGCTTTGTTCCAAACTAAAAAGATACTGCCCAATAAACTTTTGTTCAGGATTAAGCGCTAAATTATGAATTAACGATGCCGATGGATTGCCCACAAAATATTTAAATTCTGTTTCTAAAGATATTCGTGAAGATAATGTTGTTTCTTGGAACACAGCTTAATTTACAACGAAGAATGCTCAATTTAATTACTAAATAATTCTGGTAGTTTGAGCTTTGTTGAGGAGACTATAGAATTTTTTATTGTAGATATCCAGTGAAATTTTCAATTTCTCGGCTCAACTTAGATTAGAAGCTTCCTTAAGGTAGTTTTTAGATAACATCACAATTTTAAATTTAATTATTAAGAAGAAAGAGAGCTGATAGTAGGCAAAATTACATCAGAATACAGAGCAACGGTAATGCTGAACTAGTTCATTCCCAAGAGTGAAAGATTACATAAAATTTAAATTTGCAGCGAATTATCTATTTACCAGAGTTTGATTATATTGGCCGACTGGCGAGAAATGGGGATTTGCAATAACGGAATTCTTAAATCTTTACTATAGAAAGTCTAAAAAGTAATTTACGAAAGGAAACTACTTTTTGGGGTTTTCTATCCCCTGAAGGGATAGAAAAATCATATAGTTATTACAAAAAACAAAATTGCTCTATTTTATTTATACGTAATTTATTTTTTAGAATAACTATATTTACTCTGCCGAAACCGTTCTAAAAGTAACATGATTAGAAGAAGAAGTTTTATCTTGAGAATTTCTTCCAAATGGTGAGGCATTCGTACAAGTGAAGTCCCCTTCCCAAGAACAAAGAAATGATCCACCTGCAATAACAACAAACTCTTTCGAGGAATCATAAAATGATCTGGTTAACTCCCAAGCATTTCCAGAAATATCATAGATGCCATTGGCATTTGGCTTAAATGAAGCTACCGGAGCAATACCTACATGCTGATCTAATCCCAAATTATTAATTGGGAAGTGACCCTGATAAAAATTAACTTCTTTGACATTAGGTTCAATATTATTGGGTTTAACTAGATCCCCGATCGTAGCTGCTGCTCTAAATTGTGCCTCGGTTGGAATAGATCTACCTGCCCACTTAGCATAAGCCAAAGCATCTTCAATGGTTACATGCACTACAGGTAAATTTTCTCTACCTTTCAAATCGCTTCCCGGACCTTCCGGATGTTTCCAATCTGCACCTTGAACATTTTTCCACCATTGTGAAGAACCACGCTTGGGATCATATTCTTTTGGTGCCACAAAAACTAATGATGATGGTGGATTTAATGGGGCACCTGGATTTAACGCCCATGGCCTCTCGGCAACAGTTACATATCCTGTTTCTTCAATAAATCTGGCAAAATCTTTATTACTAGTTTCTGTCTTACTGATACTAAATGATTTAACTTTTACTTCACTAGCTGGAGCGGTATCTTCCTTTCCACCTCCCATAATTACTGTTTTGGAGGGAATCAAAACCATATCTTCTGATGATGGTGGATTAAGGGACTTGGTAATTTTAATACCGGAATCATTTATTAGCAGATCGCTTAGTTGGATATTTCTCGGTAATTCACATGTTTTTGACACTGAACAACACGAAACTTTTTCTTCGACTGGTGCTTTATCTGAAACGCTTCCCTCCTGAGCCTTGGACTTCATTTCGCAGGAGACCAAACTAGTTAATAGTGTTATCACTCCCACTACACGTGATAAATTGACGCTCGCTTTGGGCAGCTGGACAACATCAGACTTAGAAACATTTAATTGTTCGATACTTTGCATGGGATTAAACTTCAATATGGAAGGTTATTAAGAAATCTATCGAGAATGTGACCTATTTTGCTTCAAAAGCAAAAATTCTTCCTAAAAATACAAGTTAAAGTGCTTCTTTAAGAGGACGAGGCAGAATTGGTAGGAATGGGAACTAGAATTTTAAAACCTTAGAGCAATATAATAGGCTCAAGCCTAGCTCATTAGGCTAGGCTTGAGTAAGTGCAAATAATAAGTCTAGGAGTGACTAACAACTTTTAACATGTTTTTTACTTCAGTTACGTCTTTCGTATTCTCAGCAATTTTTTCAGCTAAATCCTTTTCTATCTTAGAAGCTACTTCACCTTCAAGAGTTACTGTCCCATTAAATGTTCCAACATTAATTTTAAGTCCACTAATATTTTCATCAGATAAAAACTTAGTTTTTATCGATGCCGTAGTTGTCATATCATCAATTTGACGTCCAAAAGATCTTTGTACATCTATATTAGTGTGATCAATTTCTTTAGTTGTTTTACTTTCAATAACAGTCAAATTGTTCTCAACATTTCTAACACCTTCAATTGATTTTGCTACTTCTCCAGCCAAGTCCTTATCTATTGCTGAATTTACATGTCCAGAAAGATACACAACCTGATTTTTAACGTCAGTATCAATATCAAAAATACTTAAATGTTCATTTAACAAATAAGTTGTTACTAGCTTTGATTGCAACCAAAGATCCGACGTTTGTAAATCATTTTTCTTAATTTCAGCTGCTAAATTACTCGCAATAAAAAATAATGTAACGCACATTAAACTCACTACTTTAATTAAATTTTTCATTAAATCTCCAAATATAAAATAATTGCTAAATTATACTTTTAGTAAAGCAGTGGAAAGATTATTTACCTATGATCAACATCATATATTCGGGTTTTAAATTTATTATATAAAGCAAATTATTAAATAAACATTAATTGAAATTATAATAATTATGAACAATTCATTAACAAGACTAATCATCACGCTACTGACCTCTCTGTCATTAATTACAGGTTGCGGCAGTTCAGATTCTAATTCAGACATTGAATATGTGGCTTTGGGAGCTAGCGATGCAACTGGATTTGGAGCAAGCCCACTGACCAATGGGTATGTATATTTAATTGAAGAGCGACTACAAGCTAAGGGGCTTTCTACTGAACTTACTAATCTAGGGATTCCTGGTGCGGAAGTTGGAGATATCAAAACTTTAGCACTTTCCGAAACTATTCGAGAAGATCCAGATCTAATCACTATCTTTACTGGAGCTAATGATTTGATTGACGGAGACTCTGTAATTAGCTTTGAGGAAGATTTGGTTAGTATCATTAAAAAGATTAAAGAAGAAACAACTGCATTTGTTGTAATTGCAACTATTCCCGAGCTAACCAAGTTAGAACGATTTAGTGATGGATCGGATTCTGATGTAACAACTTTAAGAATCACTCAGTTTAATCAAGCAATTATTCGAACTGCTAATAATTTCAATCTGCCAATTGCCGATCTTTCTCAAATTAATGCCGGAAAGTATACTGCTGACGATGGTTTTCATCCAAATGATGGTGGACATAGAATTATTGCAGAAGTATTTTTATCGATTATCGAGCCACAATTTTTCTAATACTAAGAACTTAATAATATTGCTCAATTAAGAAGCAGACAAAATTACTTATTTTGAGCAGCAATAATTCCTAAGCGAAGATTCTCGAATTGACTAGTGTCAGAACAGGCTCTGGCCCGCGGATCAATCCAAGATTGCTTTGATAATAAGCAATTGTCATTTTGAGTCCAACCTAATACTGCGACACAATTTTTATTAGTTAGAAAATAATTTTTCCAATCTTCCACAGAGGAGATTACAGTCCCATCAGGATTGGCAATACAATTATTATTAATAAACTTGGGAAATTGCCCATGTCCTTCACTCACGTCTGCTCCGGGGATAGGAGCTCCTGGCTCTGATCCTAATGGATTCCAAACAAATTTGCAGCGACCATTAAAGGCAGGTTCAATCCAGCTTTGAATTTTCTCTGAGCCTTTAACTTGAATATCAGTTTCCAGGATTGGATTGATATAACACTGAATATCGGGATTTAATTTTGGCAATAGATAATCAGCTAATTCTTTAGCCACTGCTGTTACTTTCTGTTTTAATTCTTGATCATCCTGACGCAAAGCTTTTTTTAAAGTATCAATCGTATAACCGGATAAAGTTTCATATTTCCCGCAATTCTTATTACGAATACATGGACCATTAAACAAATGTACTTCCACAAGTTTTACTCGAGGACTATTTAGTTCTTGATTTAAGCAAGTAAAATCATTACCAAAGGTATTCCAAAGAAATGCTATTCCATAATCCCCGATATCAGCAGTGCTAGCTTGATAGGCACTACAAGAGAAATTAGGATCTAATATTGCATAGGGAGCTCTACCATATAAGGGCTTTGTTGATTTTAAATTATCTTCTGCGAACAGCGTATTAAATGATAGAATTAAAATACAAGTAAGAAAAAGTAATTGTTGGGAAGTTAATATCTTCATGCTAATTTTTTTAGCATGAAGTGCAAATATCAACAATCAGCCAATAGCTAGGAATATTTGATCTAAACTCCTCACTGCCATCAAACATAGTTAAAGACAAGCATTAAATATATTTGCAGGGGAATGCTTTTAAATAATTACTGCAAATTCTCCTTTTTAATTCGCTTACAATTATCATAGAGCTTAACCAAGCAATTGATCTATGCAGAATGCAAATGAGATCTTTGCCTGATGCTTACATGATCTCCAGTGATTTTTGAATCGATCCTCAGAAAAACGTTCCTGAGAGGCTCCTCCCGTGAGCATCTGCTGCTTGATAGAACAGAGAATTTGCACCGACTAACAATTTATGGGTAAAGGATTAGCTCTACTAAACCGACCACAAGAAGACTTAAACTTTTCTTTTTCAATAAGGAAAAACTACAGCAAATTAGAAATTGTTTTTTCTTATCTCCATGCTACAATATTTAAATGATGAAAATAAAATATCTATTAATTACTTATCTCCTGACTCCTCTATTATTCTTAACTAACATATATGCTGAATGTAACTTCGGACTCATTTATCCTTTAACCGGTGACTTTGCCAGTGGTGGACAAGAATGTTTAGATGGACACCAAGTAGCCGTTCAAAGACACAAGCAGAAAAAATTACCGATAACATTTAAGATTGAAGATTCCCGAGCTTTAGGAAAAGAAGGTATAACTCAGTTTAAAAAATTAGTAGAGTTAGATAAGGTTTCTGCTGTTGGTGTTGTCCGCGCCGCAGTGGGAATGCCGATTAACCCCCTCTCTAAACAATTTATGGTTCCAATCATAGGGCCAGTTTCTCATCCGAATTTTACAACACAAAATCCCAATGCCTACCAAATCTGGCCCTCAACTAAAGAGGAAACTTTAGTCTTAGCAAAATTAATGATTACTGATGGTGTTAAGTCTTTTTACTCTTTATCTAGTGAGGACGAATGGTACTTATCTTTTCAAAAGGCCTTGACCCAAAATTACCAAGAGCTTGGTGGCAAACTAATTGGTAGTGAAGAGGTCGATGCCAACTTCTTAGATTTTCGTAGTTTAATCTCAAAAATTAAACAATCAAAAGCGGAAACTGTTTTCTTAGGATTATCACCAAGTCAGTTGGTCATTTTTATTAAGCAGTTTAGAGAAGCAGGTTTAACTCAGAAACTTTACAGTACGTTTTGGATTAAATCAGAAAATGTAGTTAAAAACTTAACTCCTGAGCTTTTAGATCAAATTGCTTTTGTGGAGATTGATACTCTAAAACCAAAATACATTGCTGCCAGTAAAAATTTGAATAAAGATCGCGAAACTTCCGCCATGAGCTATACTTGTTATTTAACAACGGAAGCCTTAATTCAAGCTTGTGAAAAACAAATATTTGCGAAACAAGGCTTTCCAGAAATATTTAGCGAAATGAAATCTATCGAAGCTTTGGATGAAACAGTTGAACTGAGCAAACAAATTGCGAAACTTACAGTTATTCCCAGAGAATACGTAAATGGAAATTTGAAATCAATTCCTTTCAACGATACTAAGTAATTTAAATTTTACTAAGCTATCGACGAAACAGTTTAAGATTATTTTCTAAAACTGCGGAAACTAAAGCCAAATTGAATCAAAACGTTTGGTTATGAAAAGCTGCTAGTCAGCAGAATTTCATGCTCCCACCCAATGGCTGGGTTACTCCCAAGTGCCCCAACCAAAGAACTGACCTTCGCCTTCTGGGTAGGCATAAAACCTGCCCCAAATTTTGATGCTGAGTGTATACCCCCCTATTGCGGTGGCAGTATTGAATGCATGGTAGCGAGCGGCGAAGTTAGTTTTTAATCCAAAATGCTAGCCCTTCATAAAAGCAAAGCACGGCAGGAGGTGCGGTTGGCGCCTCAAGAGTCCCCTGCAAGTAAAATAATTTGTTTCTAAACATACAAGTAGGATTAACACTTAATGGTGCAGGAAAGGAAATTTCTCCTGCTGCAAACAACATCAGTTCCACCAAGATTCCAAGCTCCCGTATGAGTACGAGCAGGAGTAACGACTTCATCTAACTGAGTATATCCCTGCGGACAAGTTGTACTGGAAAAAGTTAATAATCCATTGGCTTTAATATTAACTTTGTTAGCTGCTGTCCATTAAACTTCTTATTATTCTTTACGCAGATAAGTTCCGCAGTTAAATTTGTTGCGAATAAAACAACAAACAAAATAAGACAGATAATTATTTTCATATTTTCTCCAAGGAAAAAATATGCTCGAAGGTAGCACTTAATTTTGCATTTGTAGAAATTCTATTTTTTAACTACCCGTTTTTACAAGACTACTTACAAAGAATATTGATTGACTAAATATTTTTACTAAGTAATAATCTCCCACCATGCCAAAAAACTTCAAAGTAATACTAAAAGACAAGAAACTCAGCCTAACTGCTGTGCGTTTGGCACTTCTTGAAGCATTGGAAGAAAATCCCCACGCAGATGCTAGTCTGATTTTTAATTCAGTTCAGCAAAGACTTTCCACCGCAACAATTCAATCAATCTATAAAAATTTAAACACCCTAGTAGAAGAAGGAATCGTCCGCGAGATAAAACCAAAAGGACAAGTCTCTCTTTACGAAACTAGAATTGACGATAACCACCACCACATCGTCTGCAAAGCTTGCAAGTATGTTTACGATACTGATTGTCACGACTGTGCTCCTTGTCTCGTGCCAAAACAAAAACACGGATTTTTAATTGAAGAAGCTGAAGTAATATTTTGGGGTATCTGCTCTAAATGTCAGTAAGCAATTTAAATAGATATATTTTTTAAATAAAATAACTTTTAGGAGAATAAGACCAAATGGACTCAAGTAATAAATGCCCTTTCGACCACGGAGCTATTGTATCAAAAGGAAGATCCAAAATGGATTGGTGGCCAAACGCTCTTAACACCGACATCCTTCACCAACACGACACTAAAACAAATCCACTAGGACAAGAATTCAATTACCGCGAAGAATTAAAAACACTAGATATCGAAGGATTAAAAAAAGATCTTCACGCCTTAATGACTGACAGCCAAGATTGGTGGCCAGCAGATTGGGGACACTACGGAGGATTGATGATCCGTTTGTCTTGGCACTCAGCAGGAACTTACCGAATTGCTGATGGACGCGGAGGTGGAAGCACTGGTAATCAACGCTTTGCTCCGCTTAACTCTTGGCCCGATAATGGAAATTTAGATAAAGCCCGTCGCCTGCTCTGGCCAATCAAAAAGAAGTACGGCAACAAACTCAGCTGGGCAGACTTAATGGTTCTTGCTGGAACAATCGCCTACGAAAACATGGGACTAAAAACTTTTGGTTTTGCTTTTGGACGAGAAGACATCTGGCACCCGGAAAAAGATATTTACTGGGGTTCTGAACAAGAATGGTTAGCTCCAAGTGATCATCGTTATGGTGATGTTGCAAATCCAGAGACTATGGAAAATCCTTTAGCTGCTGTGCAGATGGGATTAATTTACGTGAACCCTGAAGGTGTTAACGGAAAACCTGATCCTTTAAAAACCGCCTTACACTTACGCGAAACATTTGCTCGGATGGCAATGAACGATGAAGAAACTGTAGCTCTAACTGCTGGTGGACACACTGTTGGTAAAGCTCATGGAAATGGCAGTGCTTCCAATTTAGGACAATCCCCGGAAGGTGCTGAAATTTTCGAACAAGGACTTGGTTGGAATAATCATAAGACTCGCGGAGTTGGCAGAGACACAGTAACAAGTGGTGTTGAAGGTGCTTGGACTGCTAACCCAACTAAATGGGATGACGGCTACTTTCATCAACTCTTCACTTATGAATGGGAACAAACAAAATCCCCTGCTGGTGCTTGTCAGTGGAAACCAATTAACTTAAGAGAAGAAGACAAACCACAAGACGTGGAAGATCCTAACATCCGCCTTAGCACCATGATGACTGATGCTGACATGGCAATGATTAAAGATCCAATCTACCTTAAAATCTCAGAAAGATTTTATAAAGATCCGGCTTATCTTTCCGAAGTTTTTGCTAGAGCTTGGTTTAAATTAACTCACCGTGATCTTGGACCAAAAGATCGTTACTTTGGACCAGACGTTCCCGCGGAAGATTTAATTTGGCAAGATCCAGTTCCAGCCGGCAATAAAGATTATGATGTAGAAAATGTTAAAGCTAAGATTGCTAATCTTGGATTATCAATTTCTGAAATGGTAGCTACAGCTTGGGACAGTGCCCGAACATTTAGAGCTTCAGATCTTCGAGGAGGTGCAAACGGTGCGAGAATTCGCCTTGCCCCACAAAAGGATTGGATTGGAAATGAACCAGAGAGACTTCAAAAAGTTCTTTCTGCACTAGAACCAATTACTAAAGAATCAAACGTAAGTTTTGCTGATTTAATTGTTCTTGCTGGAAACCTTGGTATTGAGCAAGCAGCCAAAGCTGCTGGATTTAACATCACTGTTCCTTTTGCTCCAGGACGTGGAGACGCCACCGCAGAACAAACCGACGGCGAATCTTTCGCACCACTTGAACCAATCCATGATGGCTTCCGTAACTGGCAGAAGAAGGATTATTTAGTTAGCCCAGAAGAGATGCTGTTAGACAGAACTCAATTACTAGGACTTACTGCTCCAGAGATGACAGTGCTTGTTGGTGGACTAAGAGTTCTTGGCACTAACTATGGCAACACTAAACACGGAGTGTTTACCAATCGTGTTGGCACACTTACTCCTGACTTCTTCACGGAGTTGTTAGACATGCGCTACACTTGGAAACCTGCTGGTAAAAACTTGTACGAGATTAAAGATCGTAAAACTAATGAAACAAAGTGGACAGCTACTAGAGTTGATTTAGTATTTGGATCTAATTCGATTTTGAGATCTTATGCGGAGGTTTATGCGCAGGATGATAATAGAGAGAAGTTTGTGAAGGATTTTGTTAAGGCTTGGAATAAGGTTATGAATGCTGGGAGGTTTGATTTGGTTGGGTAGAGTTTTTAATTCGAGACTGAGAAGTTTTGGGAAGCCTGTGGGTGGAAGCTCATGGGCTTTTTTGTTTAAAACTATTGAAATTGTTAAAAATAAGTTGAGGATGAAGTAATTTTTATGATTTCCTATCTTTTATGACTTTCTAGTATCGTTTACCAAAAAGAGCGATTTACCGAACTTGCTTAGCAACATTATTAGATTACAATCTGGCGTCTTAATTACTCGGAATGATGCCAGCTGTTACAAACGACATAACTGATTTAGTACAGATAGAAACTGAATATCTTCATGATCTAAATCACAAGCATGTCGACTCCTGTGAAATAAAATGGATCGTAGACAAAGTCCGAGGAGAAATATCGAACACCGCATATCAACAAAAACGTCAAGACAAACAGAAATATACAAATCAACTCGAACCATTAATCTTAGCTTATATTTCTAGGGGTCATGAACCAATCTATGTCCGACCTCCCACATTAAATTATGATCGCGAAAATAGATTCTCAGCGTATGGACGACGACTGGACTATACAATTGAACATGAAAAATATTTTTTTGGTCGCAACCGCTATCATGATCCATACTTAATTAGAGGAGAGATGAATCCCGATATAGCAAAGCAACTAGTTTCTCGCTGCTTAAAAAGTGCTTTGCAACACTATCAAAAAACTAATCAAGGTAAATATGAAATTAAGGATCAGGAAGTAACTATTAATCTCGAACGGCGGCGTCCTTCAAATATTAGTGTAACTAAGATTAGCGAGGCTTTACTATACGGGCAGTTTGCCTCGGATGAACGATCTTTAGTATACTTAATGGCTGATTTTTATCTACGACACGTCGAACCTCATCTTACAACAACTGCCTCAGCCTCCCCACTAGCTTGGGCTAAAGCTACAATGGAGATAGTTCATGGATACGGCGTAACGATTGGTTCTTCGGATTATATTCCACGAAGTAGTGAAATCGCCTATGAGCAAGTTGCTAAAACTGTGGGAAACTTGGTGCCGAGCACTTACAAACTCAACAGAACCTATCAAATCTCTCCTGAACTCAAGCAAACTATCGCTACAATTACCTCCTCTAGCTTTCCAATTCAGCCGGAAGTTATTGCTCTGGCTTGTGAACACCAAGCGGCTGTCTTTAATGGAGCACTTTTAGATCCTGAAGTTGAACGTTTCCTAAGTAATGCTAAATATATTTTTGATAATGGTTTCTTGATCGAAAGATTTTCAGAATACTGTCAGGCACTAGAGAAGTCGGGGTTTTCACCACAAGATTCTTTTGTGCACACCGCGTCAGTTGTTGATGCAATCTACTCCATTCAAAATAAACCATGGTGGTTTAAAGAAGATTTCTCACTCACTCGTGGACTTGAAGCTGGACTTTCCCTTCCAGAAATTGAAGCGATAGCTTCTAAACATACTCACCATTTTTCTGAAATTATTAACTCGCTATTAGTTTGTCCTAAAGAATTACTTGCACAAGTTCCCCTAGAAAATAATGAGAAAATTAATTTGATATCTGAGATTTGCGTAAACTTTGGCACAGGTACTCCTGAGAGAGTTAAAAACATCTTGGAATATGCTGCACATTTATTTGCCGAAGTTCCAATAAGTGAAATTTCGCTTACCAAGGATGAATTCTTAACTTATCTTTCTTCGCGTCACCCCTCCTCAATAATTCACAGCATGTTAGAAGGAGATTTAGTAAATTTCAAAAAACCGGGAATTGTCCAGATGCTTCTTGCTCGCTTCGGAGAAGCTTACTTAACTGAAAACAGAATAGATGCTCAAACTATAAAAGCTAAGGCTATTTCAGAACTAGCTCCACTTCTTATTGATCATAAGACTCGTCAAGAACTTCCACTATTAATTCCGGGCAGACCAGCCGGCGCAGTACAACTAATTACAGAAATTAGAAATATTGGCTCGGCAAACACCTCCCAGATATTAGCTCATCCGGATAAAATATTAAGTGCCACGGCTCCCCTTCGTTATCTTTGCCGATTCAATAATCAGCTAAATATTGAGTGTACTTACCCGGAAGAAGATGATCCAGAGAGGATTATCAAAATGAAAGATGAATTAGCTCGAATTTATTTTATATTTATTGCCAATAAACTTCCCGATCCTCTGGCTCCACCGGTTGGCTTTTTAACGTTTCTATCTAAATTTAAAGAAACCCCGTTAGAAAGTATTAAGTTTAGTTTTGCAATTGAAGAAGATGAAATAGAACGAAATCACTTAAACAATCAAGAAGCTCGTATTGGCAAATACGCTGTGATTACCACCCTCCTTGATCTTTACAATTTTAAATTAATCTCAGCTCACGATCTTTCCAAAATCTGTAATTGGCTAATTGCAGATATTTCCGATGAATTAGTTAAGACAATTACAGAAGTGCATTCTTATAAAAGCCACCTCGAATCTAAAAGAGATCGTGCTTGGGAAAATGAAATGTATTGCTTACAGGAGCATACTTTTAGCTTGCGTAAAAATTTGGCAGAAGCAGATAAGAACAAGCGTCGCAAAGATGTGCGAGTATTCTTGAGTGGCGAACAACCAGCCAGTCAAGATGCCAGTTCAGTTCAGGATTACTGGACACGTCTGGAAAAGTTAGGAGAAGAAACTCGTTATCAAGACATTAAACGTGATGTTGACTATGAGAATAGACAAACCTTTGATTACTACATGGAGCCAGAACAACGTAGACATTTTGAAGAAGATCCAGATGAATCTCTAAGAGAATCAATTCGAAGGGATATTAACACTGCTAATACAAAATTAAGACAACATCGCTTGCGACATCTGCAAGACTTCTTTCAAGCTTGCTCACTTCACTCCTCGCTTTTGGGACTTGGAATTATTACACGAGAGGAAGCGTGTTCAAAAGTTCACTTAGAACTTAAAGACATTCTACTTCAGCAAGATTTTCATCCTAAAGAAAGACAAAATATCCTAGCAGGCAAGCTTGAACATTATTGTGACTATGATGAAGTTGAATCAACCTCAAATTCCAGAGCAATTATTTCTGCAAACATTTTTCACATGATTAAAGATGGAATCTTTGTTAAAGAAAGAATCAGAGAGAACTTTCTTGCAGTTGAAAACCTAGAACAACTTGTCGAATTTCAAAGAACTTTAAATACTGCACAGGATGCTTTTCGCAGCTCACAAACCAAAGTTATCCAGTTCTTTAACCTACTAACTGTATCAAGATACACAGGGAGAGAACCCCAAATGCAGGCAGAAGCAAAATGTACAATCGGAGAATTCGCAAATATTCCCCTTGAATATCCAATTATCAGTCGCACTGCTGTGGAAGAAAAGATTATTTTTTATGCTAAATCTTTCCCAAATATCTCCATCAGTAAAAGACTGGACGTGGCGACACAAATTATTAGTGGACAGCAAACATTAACCACTGCATGCAGCATGTTGGAAAGAGAACTACACTCTACAAACCAAAGATTACTCTTCACTTGGGGGGCAGCAGTTACTTCTCAAGCAATAATTGATCAACTTGAGTTACTTAGGGAAACAAGCCTGCGACCTGTTGGACCAAATAGCAATCTAAATTTTGTGGAGGGTTTAATGCAGTTAACAGACCTTTTACCACTCGCTGAGGAAACTTTTACACCTGAACTAATTGCCGAATTTAAAGATCAAATTATTGGATACCGGCGTGAATCCTTTGGTCTTCACTCTGTTGGAGCAAAAATACATTTTTTAAATCCTGTAGATGAACAACAACTTGATATTTATATTCAAAAGCTAAACTTAGACCAATCAAGCTTTCGCTTGATTCATGCAGGAACTTCCCTAATAATAAAGCCAATGGCAACAGCCGAAGAACTAGAACTAATTATCTATTTTTTAAACAGCGAAGGTTTGCTCGATCTGGAGTACCCAGAAATACAAATCACCGCACCGGGTCGATTACCTTTGGAAGATGCTGCCTTTCTTGGATCATTTACAATCTTATCATCTGACTTAGGGGTACGTTATTCAGCAGACTCCTTTAAAACAAATGCCCATGATAACGATGTTGGGTTTAGAATAATGACTTACGATGCTGGAGCTCGCTTAAATCCAATGCTCTTTGTCGATTCTTCCATATCTGGACGAACAGATATCCTAGGGCGAAGATCAACAAAGGACATTGCCAACTATCAATTAATCTCAACTATTCTGGTGCAAGGTCACGCCGGAAAAGGGATTTTTCAAGAGCTATGTGAGCCATTTAAACGTGACTGGCAAGCAACTCTAGAAGCTCATGGTTTAGAAGATGTTTTAAAAACGGACTGGTTATGGACCAGAGAAACAAGACCAAAATCAGGTAGTGCAGAAAAACATTATCAAGAAGCGATTCAACCTTGTACGGATGCTTGGTTTAACTGTGTAGAAGAAGCAGAAAGAGACCAATCAGACTCTGTGGGAATAGTAAAAGCTACTGAAATATTACTTGACTCATATCGGAATAAGGCTAGAATTCTCAGCCAGCAGGCTCTACAAGATCCTAGCTACAAGAGAGAGCGGGAATTACTTCTAAATCTGTAATTTGTATTTATTCTAAGGAGTAGATTATGTGTCAAAGTCACGCCCATACATCAAATAGAAATGTCCGAGGTGGCGGTAGTTCCGCTGTCGCTGAAACACCTGCAAAAAATACTTCAACAAAACCATCCAGAGCGGCAGATGAACGATCAAAGCATGCTAATAAACCGACAAAGACTCCACCATTCGTTCCAGGAATCAATTCTTCAAAATTACCACCGGCATCACTTCCAGCACCCCATGAAACCAGACCTGCAGATGCTCTACCACCAGTTTCTTCCACAGCTTCAAGCATACCGAAAACAGAAATTCCCCCAGTTCCTGCAAAACCAACGACACCACCTGCAACAGATCTTCTAGCTAGTAGCGCGTTACCAAAAGTACCTGTTTCGACTACACCCGCTAACAACCAACTGGCGCCAGTCACAACAGTACAAGATTTACTAACGCGAAACACGATCTTTGCCCAAGCGGTAATTCCAGCTGGTCACTCTGCTACTGCTACTTTCTATCGCTCAACTATCCAGTCTACTCTGAGATTATTTAATAACTTTGAGCATGTTCGTTCATTTGATAATAAAGATTTTAATATTTACAGAAATAGATCTGTTTACATGATCTATCTGCAATGCTTTCCAGAAGAACATGTCAGATTTAGTAATTCAACAAATTTCATGTCCAGCTTGAAAGGTCAAGAACATCGGCTTTTGGATAAAATCTATCAAAAGCTAATTGCCCTTAATCTAGCGACAGGTGATGCCCAACAAGATCGCCATCAACTTCCTCGCAGCTTAGGAAGACTTTTTCAATAATTAATTTTAATCTAGAGCCACCATCTCAGCCATTGACTTAAGGAGTTAGAAGTTGTGGAAATTATTCCCAAGCAAGTTCATATTTTCCACATGCTGACATTAGGAGATTACAGTGGACTCATTTCAAAGTTGTGTGACACATGATCCAAAGATCCAACTTACAACATTATTTTTTAATCGCTTGGATTACTACTTAACGTTTAATCTAGCGCCACCCACACAGCCATTGACTTAAGGCTGTGTGGGTGGCACAAGATCAAAAGTTAGACGACACAAGATTAAGATCAAAGATGAGAAACAGAGCATTTCTAAAATATATCATTGAGCTTAAGAAACAGAAATGTTATTTTTATAATAATGCAAGATCATTATAGTGCACTCAATCTAAACTCTGGATTTAGTCTAGTTGAATTACTCGTTACCGTTGCTATTGTTGGAATATTAGCGGCTGTCAGTGTTCTAAGTTTTTCAGAATATCGAGGACGTGCCAATGATCTTATTGCTTATAGTGTTGTTAAAAATATAATTACTGCAGTGGAAGCATACAAAGCTGATGATATTGAATTGAATTTTGATCAAATGCAGTTATTAATAAATGCTGACGGGACCGCAGATAAATATGGGCATGATATTACACTTCCAGGATTAACAATTCCAAGGGGCTTGCGCGGACAAATAATGTTTACCGGGAAACTTTATGGAACACCTAGCTATAGAGGTCAATTCCAAATTAACAATATTGGTCATTGTGACGGAAGTGAAGTAACAGTTTCTGGTTCAGAATATGGAGTCGAATATCACGATAAATTTATTAGAACGTATTTTTATAATTCTACCAATTCAAACAACGCTATATACAAGACCGCAAATAATACCCGATCTGAGTTGCAGGCAATTTGTAATAGCACTGGATACAATTAATTTAGTGTTGAGCCACCCCACAATTGATTGAATGAAAATTAATCATAAAAGTGATAAAAAGCTATGGTCATTCTTATTCAACAGAAATGGTTATTAATGTGCAATCTAAATCTCAGGCAGCACGAACGTGCCCCAGTCCCAGACTAGATAAAGCTGATAATAAACTTCTAACAAAAAATTAAATTCCCCTGCACTGGCATCCTTGGAGCAAACATCCCTATTTTAACTTGAGTTGCTATGTAGAGAACTTAAACAGGGGTGGTCTTTAGGAAAATCAGTACAGTGCTTTTATAAAAATAAGGTGTTTAAGATCCAAGATTTAGGTGACTTTAGTAATAACTCCGTTTACCGCATGAAGCGAATTTCCCCTCCAAATACTATGTAAATTATTAACGCTGAACCTAAAACTGTTACTACTACTCCATCTACTAAATAAGCCCCAGGATAAAGTGGCATCGCAGTAGCACGCACAAGTTTGTTACGAACTTGAAAATATGGTGGCAAACTTAGTCTTTTATTAGGGATTACTGTCCAGAAAACTGGCGAAGATCAATATGGCAAAGATAGTCGCTACTTTAAAGTTCATTCATAGTGAGTCAGCATATCCATTAATTCAGATAAGCATATGAAGTCTATCAATATATTTATGGATCCGACAAAGTGTATAAAGGTAAATAGAGCAATAACGATCAGCGAAGAAAGTTTCTCTGAAATTAGCGTTTCTGATGGTTTTGGTGCAGATCTTAATACAACATTTAAGGATAAAACTACCAAAAATGAATTATTATCTACTAGAATTGAAGATAAATTAGCTAATCTAAAATTATTAAATAGTGTAAAAATAGGCACAAGAAAAGAAACAAGTGATATAGAAATTCCTAAAAGTAAAAATGATCTTAATCTTGAAATTATAGTAAGGTCCTTAGCTGGTCAATCTTTCCAAGTAACTAGGTCTTTTGAACATAAATATGAATCTCATGCTAGTGGACTTATTTGTCCAGTACTTGAATATCAGGAACATAGTCAGTCAGATTGGCAGTCTTCCGCAATTAAGAATTTTCACTTAGGGGAGCGTCATCAGGACTTCGGAGTTATATTGAAACCAGGGGCAAGGATTAGAGTAAGTTCCTTGAATTGTGAGTTTGTTTTACCAGAGAAAAATCAAGACTATAATCCATTCGAAAGCAAACAGTCTAATTCAGAAGCAACCAAATCATTTTCTAATAATCTTAAAAGTTATTTAAGCAATCCGCTTTCCACAATTAGAATTGGTTGGTTAGCTATTAAAACCCTTGGTGCCATTCAACCATCTATAAATTCTAAGGGTGAAGTAGTCGCCAAAGTTACTCCAAGAGCAGTTAGTCATCTTTTCAACGATCCTTACGAGTCTGAGTCCATTCAGGAGGGAGGTTTTGGTGGCTTTGCAAATAAATATCGAGCGTTATTTGAGTCATTAAAAACTGTACATCGAGAATCTACTGGATCAGAACTAGCTACCATTGATTGTGACAGTTTAAGACAATCTGGCGTGCTTATTGAAACACCATATATTAATGATCAGGGCATATCTGGAAAACCATACATGCTCGATCATCATCGAATTAAAGCTGCCATAGCTAGTGGTTTGAATATTTTAGTCAATATTTCCAGAGAGAAAACGTTTAGTTAATGTTAACGCCTAAGTTGAGCAGCACCCCACCTAAGTCTAACGAAAAGTTTAGGGGTTAGAATAAATCACTAAAATTGCTTAACCAAATGCTAAGGGATGGGGATGGCGGCTCAAACAACATGGAGTTCATAGCTTTTTTAAATCTGGAGTTGCTATGTAGAGAACGTAAACAAAGTTGGATTAAATTCCTTTATTATCTGGAAAATAATTTAAGTTTAGGAGTCTGCCATATCAACTCTAGCGAGAATAAGATTTACTTCTTTTCACTCGATTATTTGTAAATATCAGGAAATTCAGACAGATTCTGGGTAATAAATAGAGGGAAAGATTTTATGATTTCCTATCTTTTAAAATCCCTACCTCCGTGAATTGTGTAGAATCAGTCTACCTTTCCTTATAGTCAGTTTTTTATTCCAAACGACACCACAAGTGTAAAAGAGAACGGGAACGGGATCCTAAGATTTATCATCACATAGCAAAGCACAAAATTAACTTCTAATGCCTTAAGTCAATGGCTGTGTGGGTGGCTCTAGTTTTAAAGTGAATATAGCTGCCATTTACAAAAAAATTGCTTATTTGTACTTGGTGGTGCATCTGCGCTTTCAGTAGTGCAGAAGTTATTACATAGGGGATTAGCTGGAAGCATTATGCCACTCTCTATACTGGTAGTTAGCATATAGAAATTATTATGAAAAATTGATCTTCTCAATCTTCCACACTTAGCCTTAAATTCAGGAGCTGCAGGAAGCTCTGTGTTATTAGTTGGGTCCATTTATCGAAATTTAATCAGTGGAATAGTTATTCGATAAAAGAAACAATAAGTTGTGAAATATTTTACCGTGGCTCGAGATTCAGATTCAATCTTGATTATGATCCCAAGAAAAACTTTGGGTGAGTGATTTAAGTTCTGGAGGAGCGTGGAAGTTAGGAAATTTAACCCTTTATCTTTTATTTAGGTTTACTTACAATCTCGCCGTTAGTAAACTAATTAACTAAAAAGTAACTGAACTTGAGACCTGCAAAAAACTAGGTTTTGAGAATAACTTATTAGATTTTTTCTATGAAAAATTTAAAACACAGTAGAGGCTTCACGCTAGTAGAATTACTTGTCACAGTTGCCATAATTGGAATTTTGGCTTCACTTTCCGTATCCCAATTTAGAGAATATCGAATTCGTGCACAATTATCTGCTGCCGCGTCAGAGCTAATGGATTTGCGTACGGCTTTTTATGCCTACTTAACTGATAATGATACACTCCCAGCAGATACAACGGCTGGTGTTGTTCCACCTGGAATGCAGGGTCTGATATCAAGTGATTTGTTTTCAGGAGAAACACCAATTGGTGGTCAATACAACTGGGATGGCGAGCCAGCTCATACCCCCGCAGGTATTAGCATACAAGATCCAACAATTGATTTAAAATATATGACGATATTAGACAGGTATTTAGATAATGGAAATTTATCTACTGGTCAGTTTAGAGCTACAAGTGATAATCACTATAAACTAATAATTCAACCGTGAGTTTCATCTAGAGTTGCTATGTAGAGAACTTAAACAAAAATAGATTAAATTCCTGTATTATCTGGAAATTAATTTAAGTTTAGGAGTCTGCCATGTCAACATTAAAGAATCAGCAGTACGCAGGAGAAGTATTTGTAGGTATTGATGTTCACCGAACAAGCTACACAGTAGTTGAATTAATAGAATCGGAAGTAGTAAAGAAAACTAGAATGTGAGCTTCGCCAAAATCTTGGACACCAATCCCTATAAACTTTCCTTGTGAATTTCTTCAAATTCATCAGGACTACAATACCCTAGAGAAGAATGCATTCTCTTTGGATTGTAGAAATTCTCTATCCAGTTAGTGATACTAG
>JBGSMD010000012.1:0-67602 GCA_041740355.1 Bdellovibrionota bacterium | reverse complement strand
TTAAATGATTAACGATTTTGCTTGAACTCACTATTAATGTTGTTTTTAGCTATGCAAACTTGGATAAAACCAAGATTTGCATTAGCCGTAATGACTCTATTCAATTTACTAACGTAAATTATTTTTTGTCATTACTATATTATTCCTTCGGGGGAAGGTAAGCCACAAAAAATACTTCCTTAGGGAAACTACTTTTTGGACCTAATATAAATTTAGTGACTACGTGAGGTTATAATGAGCTTAGTACTTAGTATCGATGTTGGCACTAGTAATATTAAAGCCAGTTTAGTGACTCCCGAAGGGCACTTAGTCAAGATTGTTCGACGAGCACAAAATATTATTCGCACGGAAGATCGTGCTGCGGAGCATTGTCCCCATGAATTATTAAAATTAGTTCTAGAAATTAGTAAGGAAGCAGTTGTTGGACATGAAGCTGATGTCCGGTTGGTCGTTATGTCGACATATCAATATGGCCTAGTCGTTTTAGATCAGTCATTTCAACCTGTTTCTAAGATGTCGACGCTACTTGACACAAGAAGTCGTCGTTCCTATCAGGATTTTTTAACCAATACGGATGCTTCTCAGATTTATTTGGAGACTGGTTGTCCAAGTTATATGCAGTCAATCTTGCCCCGACTTTTTTATTTCAAACAAAATAATCCCGAATTATTAAAAGCAGGATACTATTACTTATCTTCTAAGGCTTGGTTATTATATTGTTTCACAGGGGAATTAATTTCTGAGGCTAGTACAGAATCGCCATCACAGTTCCTAAATATAAAAAATCAGACTTGGTCACAAGGGATATTAGATCTAGTGGGTTTAAAAACCAGTCAATTACCGGAAATACTTGAACCTAACCAAGAGTCGTTTCCAATTAAAAAAGAAATCCGTCAGCTGCTTGGAGTTAGTGCCGATTGCCAGATAATAGCTGGTGTTTACGATGGGGGAGCAATTTGCTTAGGAATGAATTGTTTACAGCCTGCTCGAGCAGTATCTAATATTGGAACCTCAGGAATGTTACGCGTGCTAAGTGATCGTTTAGTCTTGGATGATAGTAAGTTAATGCGCTATCAACCTTTCTATTTAATGGAAGGTAAGTACCTGATTGGTGGAGCAACAAATAATGCGGCCTTAGCACTTAAGTGGATTAAGGAAAATTTATTAAATCTTGATTATCAACAAATTGATCGCTTAGCACATGATAGTCCTGTGGGAAGTCGAAATTTATTTTTTATGCCCTATTTAACAGGTGAGCGTGATATAAATATTGGTAGTATTTGTTCGGCAAGTTTTTTTGGATTAAGAGAATATCATCAGCAAGCAGATTTTATTCGATCCGTGTTAGAAGGTGTTTCCTTTAATCTTAATCTGATTAAGGAAAGCTTAACTGAGAGTGGTATCCAAATTGGTGAAGTCCAAATTGGAGGCGGAGGGGTCCATCAAGCTGACATCTGGGTTGATATTTTAGCTAATGTTTTAAATTTACGTCTGTGTCGCTCCCAAAATGAAGAGCCTTGTCTAATAGGAAACGCAATCTTAGGATTCACTTATTTACGAGAATTTCCTACGTTAGAAGATGCCGGTAATAAAATGACAAAAATAGGAGCAATTGCGGAGCCTAATCCAAGCATCGTTGAGGAATACAAAAAACAATTTCAATTTTTTAAAACTTTATATCAAAGCTTTATCCCGCTTTATCAAATGCACGCAAATTTTTCTCGAGGACATTCTAAACTCTGATTACTTCATTCCCACTGAAGCATAGACATCTAAATTCTCTTTTTTTATGAGATTAAAAAAGTCGATTGTTTTTTGAATATAATCCTCCGTCGACATCGCTCCCGCATAGCGCGTTTTGAAAAATTGAGCGGGAGTAATGGTTGAGTCAGCAATCAAGACTTCAATTGTCTTTGAACAGTGTAAATACTTAGAGCGTTCTTCCTTATTAAACTTACTAACTTGGTTAACATGTGTAATTTTTGTTTGATGATTGTGGCGTTTTTCCAGATCATTATCCAACCAAGCTTTCCAAGACTTTAGCATATTTAAGCAAGAAGCTTTTCCCTTAATTTTAGAATTGATGATATCAATTTCTAACATGGTATCTAAAAATTCTTGGCAGATGCCATGTTTGATGGAACACATCAGATACCCAGACGCATATAGTTTATAAAAATCACGCGGCGTTGTGCCGATCTCAAAAGTAGAGATTTTTCCTTGGGCAAGTTGATCGCGATGAGCTTTAAGTTTCGGCAGCAGGTTGATGGTGTAGTCTAAGGCAATTCCATACTCATCTACCGTTGGCGCATCTTTAGCTAACTCCATTTCAAAACTAGTTTGAGGGGTTTCAGCTAAGATATTCAAAGCAGAAATTAACAACAAGAGAGAAAAAATAAAGTATTTCATGAATTTTTTATTTAGGGTTACAAAGTCACTAAGGCGCAAAGATTTTTGATTTATACTACATAGTATAAAGGGACTCTTTCTCAAGTACAAGTCCTTCAGTTAACCTTTAGTGTCACTATGCTGAGGGGCTCTTTGTATATAGTAGCGATAGAGGAAAGGACAAATATACTAAAACATTAACATACTGAAAATGCAGGCTGTATTTTTCCAAGCATTCAAGTCAATTCTTAATGAGTTTTAGTGGTTTTAGTATATCCTAATAAACTACTCAAAAGTTCTTGATCGTTTATAATTCGCGGAACTTTATTTTGTCCTCCTAGTTTGCCACGGCTTTTCATCCAGCCAGAAAAGCTTCCGGGGGGTACAACTTTGATTTTAGGAGAGTTAAGTCCATAGCCCTTGGCGCGATGGGCCTCGTAATCTTCGTTTCGTTCAGATAGTCGCCGGTCAAGTACTTTCGCAAATCTTTCTATCTCCGGAATAGATAAGTCGCCCTCCTTAAATTCAATTATATAGATATGTCCACCTAATTCGGCAGTAGTTTGAGGATAAAGTGGGGCAACAGAAAAATCAGTTACAGATTTATTAATATCGTTACTAGCGGTGCTGATGGCATCTTGAATTTCTTCTTCGATTAAATGTTCTCCAAAAGCGGAAAGCGTATAGGAAGTTCTCCCTGTAACTAATAGTCGTGGTGTTTTAGTATCGATAAACTTAACAGTATCACCAATAATATAGCTCCACATTCCCGAGCAACTGCTTAGGACAATTGCATAATTTATATCTGGTTCAATATTTCCAACCCAGTGTCTGGTCGGATTCGGCGAACTTAATTCAGTAAGCGGTACAAACTCAAAAAATATATTGTGATCAAGGTTTAATTTTAGTCCTTCTCCGGAGCCGCGATCGGCAATTGCTATAAAACCTTCACTCGCTGGATAGACTTCCCGAAATTGAATTTTACTGCCGGAAATTAGTTTTCTAAACTGTTTTTCGTACGGTGAAAAATTAACTCCACCATGAACTAAGACTTCAAGATCGGGAAAAAGATTTTGAATTAAATTATTGGCAGCAGGCCGAAGATCGAACAGTTTTTGGAAAAAAATTAGCATCCAGGAGGGAACGCCGGAAATTAATTTTAGTTTTTGTTTTAGTGATTCCTTGGCAAAGGTATCAATCTTTTCTTCCCAGTTAGAAATCAGAGCTAGTTCTTCAGGTGGAAAATAAAAAGGCTTAACAAACCAAGCCATATTCTTGGCAACCATCCCGCTTAAATCCCCGCTAAAAACTCCATCAGCTTGCTTCACTAGTTCTGTGCTGCCTCCTAAGAAAAAGGACTTACCGGAGAGTAATTTGCTTTCATGATAGTTATTCAGGTGGTAGACAAGCAAATCCAATCCAGCTTTGGTATTAGATTTTTCCATTTCCTTGGTTAGTGGAATGTATTTTGTTGTTCCTGATGTTGTTCCCGAGGTGACAGCAAAATAGGGAATTATTCCGGGCCATGTGATATTCTCAATTATGGGAAAACTCTCTTTCCAATAATCACGCCAAAAGTCTTCATACTTTCGAAGCGGCACGTTCTTTTGATAATCAGCAACAGATTTAATCTCTGAGAAAGAATGTTCTTGACCAAATTTAGTATCCTTTGCTATTTGCACTAAACGAGAAAGTTGCAGTTCCTGAAGCTTTTGCGGAGAAGTTTTAAACTTAGCATTGCGTAATTTGGCATAAAGCCGAAGGCCATTTGTGAAATCCATTGCTGAAAATTACTATACTTATTATAAAAAATCTATTTCTAATCTGGAACTAAATTAGTTTCAACTAGTATTTAGTATATTCTAGGGACTGGATAGACCACTGTTATTAAAATCAGTTATTTGGTAGAACGATATCAGATGCAAGGCAAAGATTGTTGATCCTTGTCTTAGATATTCAGAAACAATGATATCTTTCCAATTTGTTTCTTAAGTTTGTTCTATAAATAAGATTAGCTATGTCTACTATTCGTTACATTAATGGTGTGCCAAATACTCCCGAAGCATTGGGTCCTTATTCGCAAGCGACTATAATTGATAATTTAGTTTATCTTTCTGGTCAGATACCCTTAGATCCAATTAGCAACAAACTAGTAGATGGTGGTATTCAGGGTCAGACTGAACAGGTTATGAGAAACATTTTAACAATTCTAAATTTTTTACAGCTAGATTTTTCTTACACTTTGAAAACTACAATCTTCATGATTAATTTGCGAGATTTTGGAGTGGTCAATGAAATCTATGCTAAATGGATGGGTCCATCGCGACCAGCTCGTTCCACGATTCAAGTTGCTGGCTTACCATTAGGATCTTTAATCGAAATTGAAATGGTAGCAACTTTGGAACTTTCCGATTCTCCCGCTTTAGCGGAAGGAAGTGTTGCTGATTTGAAAAATGCCGAAATGAACTTTGTGGATTGCAGTAAAGCAAATTAGAATTTTTATCTTATTTATGTAAAAAAGATAAAAATTCTATCTAGGCAATCTTCTCAATTAGAATCAATTTTTCTAGCTTAGTATCCGATTCTGAATTTGACTTAGACTCTGTCGAAATTAACTCAGAATTCTCATCAATTTGAATTAACTCAATTTCATTTGTTTCCGAATTTAAATGAAGTGCTTCTTTATCGTTTAATAAAAAAACTCGCTCTTCCTTTCCAGATTCAGATTTAAGTGTCATTGGAACAGGTTCTTGTTTAGAAATAAACTGATGATAAGCTTTAATTTCACCCTGATTTACCTTCCAAATAGTTGTATCCCAAACTTCTTTTGACTCTCCAGCTGAGTCAATGACAAACTTCCGACAGGCGATAATGAAACCAAATTCGGCAAAAATTTCTTCCTCAGGTAGAGGATGAGCAACTAAGTGACTCCAAAAGTCCTTTAAAACTTGGATATTCCAAGCACGATGAATCTGGTTTAGTCTTTCTTGTCGATTATCGTTTTTAATTCGCTGGGCGGTAAAACCAGCTGAACCAAGTGCAACAACATAGATCGTATCTTGAATTTTAAAGCTTGGTACCGGATTATAATTAAAGGGAGCTAATTTATTAGAAATTACGCTTAAACCATGAGGTTGTTTTATAAAAGCTGCTGGTTTAAGACTAATCGGTAAAGATCCAGAGATTAATTTAACAGAACCCGCACTTAGATTGAGCTGAGCAACACTTTTATCAGTGACTGGTAAATTGAGTTGAAGTTTTTCGTTGTTCATAACAAGTTAAGCGGAGTGGGTAAAAAGTTATACTCACCGCTTTTCATTTTTGATAAAAAATGAAAAGAAAGGTGAGCGAGCAAAATTCTGTCACAGACAGGTTTTGCCGTAGAAAACATTGCCAAACCCTACGCAAATCGGCGGGGAGTATGGTTTTGTCTGCTGCGGCTTGACTTGGCTAAAGCCAAGATTACGCTCGCCCTTCGCAAATTTCATTTGCGGAGGGTTATATCCCTACAAAAAACATCTTAACAACCTTATAAACCTGAGTTTAAAACACCACTACTTAAGATTAGAATTATCAGTAAATGATTTTTTAAGATAATAATAAGTCTATTATTAATATGGTCATTCTAATCTTATGAAAGGTAAGAGCCGATCTGTGAGAAATTATGCAAATTTCAGGTAAAATATGAGCGAAAAGCCCTCAGCCATCATTAGGTTTAACAAGTCCAAGGATTCTATTCACTTGAAAGTATTGGCAAGTCGTTCAGCTGTAAAGCTAATTAAATCAATCCTGGGAGCTGAATATCAGAGTAAAACCAAGGAATATTCTCTGCCAGTTGAACAAGTAGGTTTATTAATAAAGAAATTCCAAGAAAAAAATCAGGTTATTTTAGTAGAGCAAGAAACTAAGGACTATCTTCTAGAAACCCAAGAGCTTCGAAGTAAAATCCTGAGCCGTGAGTATCAACCTTCTTCTAATGAACTAAAAAATTGCCTACTATTTCCATTTGTTCACAAAAACCCGGATCATACCTATAGTTTAAAATCAGCCTCGACTAAAAAATTAAAGACTCTTTTACCAGAGATTGCCCATTTCAATGATCGCAAGCAGTTTTGTAATAAATTAAAATTACAAAATTTATCAGAAATCATTTGGAAAGCACGTTTAGCAAATATACGAATTTGGTTGAGTAAAGAGGTGCGTGCGGATTTACTTCTGCTAAGAAGCAAAAATTTAGCAAGTTTTAAAAATGGTTATGCCGATTGGCTATTAGGAGTTGTCACTCCGGAATGTTGTTTGACTTTGGATTTATCTCGCCGGCCTGTTCTGATTCTCAAGGGTCGATATACTACCAAGGAAATAGCGGGAATTTTTCCTGATTTTGCGGAAGATCCTTTTTGGGAGATTGTTGAAGAGCGTGAAGGTTTAACAATTGCGACACTCTATGATTCTAAGCTATTGGAAATTTTTGATGTCGAGGAAATAGCTAGTATTCCTCAGTCCCAAATTTTCATTGATTACTTGACTAAGATTCGCTTCCGTTCTGAGACTCTCAGTGAGCGTGACCGTTTTAACCAATTAAAAGATTTTGATTTGAAAATTCATAATCAAAATTTAGCGCAGAAACTTTATCCCCATCAACGCGTTGCAATTGCTTGGATCTTAAAGCAACCTTATTGTTTTATTGCAGACGATATGGGACTAGGTAAAACATTAAGTGTTTTGACCGCCTTTCAGGAAATTAAACGCACGAATTCATGTGAGTTGTTGTTAGTAATTTGCCCTAATTCTTTAGTGCTAAACTGGTCGGAAGAAATAAAACGTTGGATTCCAGAATTAGTATCTGCCACTACACCAGATACCAAAGCAACTAGATTGCAGTTTTTGAAAAAAATTAAAGAGGGAATTTTAAGACCTGATGTCTTAGTAATTAATTATGAAGAAGCAAGACTTGGGTACGTTGCCAGTGAGTTAGCGGAGTTAACCAGTATTAAAAAAACATTTCTTTGTCTGGATGAATCACAAAGAGTAAAAAATCCGCTAAGTATTACCTTTAAAGCAATTGTGAAGATAGCTAAATTTTGTCCCCGCAGAGTCTTACTAAGCGGAACTCCATCGCCTCGAGATTTTTCTGATCTTTGGTCGCAGCAATTTCTGCTAGATCAAGGGGAGAGATTTGGTGTAAATTATTATGAATGGTTAGAAAAAGTTGCCGAGCTTGGTTCAAAGTGGAGTCGTTTTAGTGTTAAAAGTTTCAAACCCCAAGCGGTCCAAGAGTATTTGTATCGATTCCAAGAGTTGTTATTAAGACGTAAAAAATCAGAAGTTATTAATCTGCCACCTAAGATCTTTATCCGCCGCGATCTGAAATTAACTGGCGATCAGTTAGTCCGTTACGATCAAATTAGGGAGGAATTATTAGTACAACTTACAACCTTGGAAGGAGAGGCGTATCAAAGATCGATCGATAATATCTTAGAACAATTTCTACGTGCGGTGCAGATTGCATCTAATCCAAGGATTATAGATTCCACTTGGAAAGGCGATCCGGTTAAGTTTTTAGAGCTAGATCAGATTGTGGAAGAAGTTATTTCTCAAGATCAGAAGCTTGTGATTTGGACTAACTTTACTGAAAATATTCGTGAATTAGTGATTCGTTATAAAGCCTATCAGGCGCGCCCTTACTATGGTGAGGTTAAAACTGTGGATCGACAGAAATATGTTAACGAATTTCAAAGTGCTGATTCTGGCGCCGCTAAGATTTTAATTGCTATTCCGGCGGCAGGTGGGGTGGGGATTAATTTAACAGCAGCAAGTAGCGCCGTGTATTTGGATAAGACCTGGAATGCAGAACATTGGCTACAATCTATTGACCGAATTTACCGAATCGGACAAACTAATAGTGTTAATATTATCTCTTTAAATGCTTGTTCCATTGATTATATAATTTCTAAGAATTTAAAGAAGAAACAAGAATTATTAAATCAGGTAATGGATGCTAAAGAAATTGATTTTCGGCAGATTTACCCAACTCAAGCAGAGCTAATCAGTGTTTTAAAAAAAGAAGAAAAATGAAGTCAGACAAAGTAAAATTATTTATGCAACTTGCTGGGCAAAAATTTATTGACGACGCCAGTGAAGCTTCAGGTCCCCTACGCCAATTAGGGGCCCAGCTATTACTTTCCGAGACATTAGAATACGTGATTCAAGGCTTGGGAGTTCAGTTGTCAATTAATGGCCAAGCAATCAGCGATCCAAATTCTCTTACTTACGAAATTGCCAATGCTAAGATTGATAAAAAAGAGATGTTAGATGGTTTGGCAGACGTTGCCTACACTATGTACTGGAATATGCATGCCTTTAATTTAAAGCTAGAAGAAGCTTATGAATTAGTTGCCGATAATAATCTGGAAAAATTTGTACTTTTAAATAACTGGCATGGCCCTGTTGATTTACTAGTACAATCTGATTGGCATTTAAATCAGGATATTTCTTGGCCTAAGGAAGTTCAGACAGTTGAAGTGATTGGTATCCAGGGTAAATTTTACGGTGTAGGTAAGGACATCTCTGGTAAAGTTAGAAAACCCTCGACATACACCTCGGTTGATCTAGCAAGTTTAATCTAGCATTTATGCAGCTAGCAAGATAAGATCAATTGTGGTTCTTAAATAGCAAAGTTAATGAGTGCTCCTAACGTCGAGCAATTCCAACAGGTAATATTTTTTGGAAACTCAATTTGTAAATACCTTGGAGAGTAGCTAATGAATTTAGTCCAAAAATTAATTGAACAATCTGAAGATAGTCCGGAAAAGTTAATAATCTCTCAACTATTACCAAAGACTTCTGCCCCGGAACGAGTCTACCAGACACAGACCTATAAGGAGTTCTTTAACTCTGTTGTAACTCTAGCCAATTACCTCAGAGATTTAGGAATCACTAAAGGTGATAAAGTTGCTATTTTATCCAATACTCGACCGGAATGGTTAATTGCAGATTTTGCCATTATGTTTAATGGGGCAGCCTCAGTTTCTGTGTATCAAACATTAACAGCAAACGAAATAGCTTACTTACTTTACGATAGCGGTTCTAGTGTGGTGATTGCCGAGAATCAAGAGCAGTTAGACAAGTTATTAAGTCTGCTTGATCAAGAGTTGACTATTCCTGAAGTTGAGGATCGTCCTGCCCATCAAGTAAGATTGAGTTTGAAGAAAATTATCTTACTTGAAGTTGTTCCTTCCAATCCAATAACTATTGAGCTTGGTGATATTCTGAGTCGCCCTAATAGCAATTATACTCATTTTAAAATTAACGATATTAATGAAAGTGATTTAGCAAGCATCGTCTATACTTCTGGAACAACTGGCTTACCAAAAGGTGTTGTTCAAACTCACGGTAATCACTTAGCCAATATCAATCAAGTACTCAACAGTGGAATTTTAGCAAAATCACCAGCGCTCTTTTTGTTTTTACCTTTAGCGCATTCGTTTGCTAAATTAATGGCTTATTTGGGATTACTTACCGATTGCTCATTAAAGTTTCCTTCGATTGATCCTAAATCTTCTAAATTTGAACCGGAACTTTTAGTTCAAGACATAAGAGATGCGAATGCGAATGTCTTTCCGATTGTTCCACGGATCCTCGAGAAAGTAGAGGATAAACTAAAAGCACGGGCCAATGGTAAGAATCTACAATCCAAATTATTAGCCTTAGCAATTAAGTCAGCCGCCGATCGCGAACATTCTTTTGTCGCGGCGTTATTACACACTTTATTAACGCCAATTCGTGACAAAATTAAACGAGGTATTTTTGGAAATGATTTATATTTTGTTGTTTCAGGGGGTGCAAAGTTAAATGCCCAAACCAATTTATTTTTTGAGCGACTAGGTATTTCTATTCTTCAGGGTTATGGTTTAACAGAAACTTGTGTTGCTACTAATATTAATCGCCAAAGTAATAATAAAATTGGTACCGTTGGTCCAGTACTGGATACTTCAATCGAAGTAAAAGTCGCTGAAGATCAAGAAATTATTTTTCGTGGACCTAATGTTTGTCAGGGATATTGGAAGCGTCCGCTTGCCACGAAAGAAAGTTGGAAGGGGGCTGGTTGGTTTCACACGGGAGATCTAGGAAGTATTGATAGTGAAGGATTCCTAAGTATTACAGGCCGCAAAAAAGAAATTATTGTTACTTCCTATGGTAAAAAAACTGCGCCTAGCCCGATAGAGGATAAAATTAAAGAGTCTAAATATATTGAAAATGCGGTACTTTTTGGAAACGATAAGCCATTCATTGTAGCTTTAGTAGTTGTGAATAAAAATGCTGTTAAAGCTTACTGCGATGAGCAGGGAATTACTTTAAGTAATAATTATTTAGCTCAAAAAGAAATCAGGGACTTAATTCAAAATGAAATCAATCGCGTAAACAAGCAATTAGCAAGTTATGAAACTATAAAGTCCTTTGCTTTAATCGATCAAGATTTTAGCATTGAAAATGGTTACTTAACGCCAACAATGAAAGTAAAAGTTAGTAAAGTTTACCAAGGTTATCAAGATTTGATTGATAGACTTTACCTAAATTCTTAACTAAGTTTTTACACCTAGACCTCTAACTGCCAGTCCTTACCTGATAAAGATGATACAACTTTGAAGGCCAATCAAAACTAAAATAGCCTGACATTAAGTGCTGATAGTTATAATTCTTTGCTAGTTTTTGTTGGGCTTCCTTACATTCTATATCTTTGCAGATTAAGTAAAACTCTTTTTCCGCTATTGGTTTCTTGGAGGTTTTGGCAAGTTCTTTTAGCTGACCATCCATGTAAAAGTTAAGCGCGTAGTCACGGAAATTATAAGTGTAAGCGGCGAGGGGTCTCTGATTAATAATAGCTTGGAATTTTGGTGCCAAGTTATTGGCAGTTAAGCTTTTTGAAAGTCGGGGTAGTATTACTCCACTAATTAATATTAATGCCAAGGCATAAGTAATTGTTAGAAATCTTAGCTCTGCAGTTGGATGTTTTTTTATGATAATTTTAAAGAATAATGGAGTTAGTATAAAAAGTAATAAGCCAATTCCATGGAAGTTAATTCCAAAATCAGCACCAAAGTTTTTCTGGTAAAAGTTAAATTCAATTAATTTACGAGGACTTAGATTTAAGGTACTAGCTAATTGATTAAAATCTAGCATCAGAAATATAGCAGTAACTACTGCAAAAAAACTAATCATGGCCAAGAAGATGCGGTTAAGAATTTTCCAAGATTTGAATTCGTGAAAATTTAAGAAAAAACTGCCCAGAAAGAATGCGAGATAGGGATAAATCGGTAAAAGATAAACACTACGTTTTGAGCTAGGAATGGAAAAGAAAGTCAGCTCCGTTACTGTTATTAGGGTAAAGTATAATAATAGATCATTTTTCCAAATCTTTAGGCAAATAGATTTAATTGAATAGTATGATTTTTGTTCCCAAAGTCCTGTAATTAGATATATGCTAAAAGGCATAATGCCAGCTAGGACAGTCAGGTATAAATAAAAGATAGTATGTTCGTGCGGCTCATCTCCGGTACTCATTGTGGAGCTCAATCTTTGAACATTTTCTAAAAGAACCACTTGGAGAAACTCATATCCTAATTCTTGGTATGCCAGGAAGTACCAAAGGCCTGGCAGGAGGGAAGATAATGCTGTAATAATCAGACCTTCTGCAATTATTTTTCGGAAGGGGATTCTTTTAATAATGAGAAAGCTAGCAAAGGCTGCGAGTGGCAAAACTAAACCAACTGGTCCTTTAGTCAAGAAGGCACAAGAAAGAAAGAATACGGAGATAACTAAATATTTTTTCTTTAAAAAATTACTTTGATAATATTGGTACAAAATTAGAGATGCTAGTGTTTGGCATCCCGCGAGTGTCATATCTACTCGACTTGTTTGAGAAGCTCTTAGCCATTCGGGAGCTAGGATTAATATCAGACAGGTATAAAATGCAATCTTGGTATTTAGTTCTTTGGATAAAAAAACAAAGAAGTAGATTAAGACGGCTAAGCTAAATATCAGCGAGGGTATCCTTGCTGTGAATTCTGTCACCTCTTTAGCTAGTAGCGAGCTGACTGCTGTGATCCAATGACTAAATGGAGGTTTGGTTTGAATTTCATCGCCGTATCGTTTTGCAATTATCCAATGCCCAGTCTCCAGCATATATTGTGAGGATAGTGCTTCTCTAGGTTCACCCTTAGAATAAAATGGTTTATTCAGAGAACTTGGAAGGTTGATCAAATGAAAAAGAATAATCAGTAAATAGAGCCCATAATTCTTAATAAATAAAATTCTATCTAAATAATTTGTCATAAATATTTATAGAGCAAATCGCACAGAAACGATTCAAAAAGGGAATGTAAATTTTCTAATCTCAGGGATATCTTAAACAATAATATTAACTATAATTTTGGAGAATACCTTTTGCTAGGAGTTCTAGCTAATTTGAATTATAGATTTTTATTGAAGAGAAGCAAATAAAAATTATGCTCGGAATTGAAATATTTTGTAATTTTTGAATTGTTAGTTTTAACTAATTTGGTAATTCCAAATTACACAAAAGATCTTCTAAGAAGAAAGCCGAAAGTTGTGCTCGACCAAAGAGCTTACTTTTTTTATAAATCATGGAGGCTTGTTGTCTGGTTGTCTGAGTAGAGGTTGCGCGGTGTTTAGCAATTTCATTAATACTTAGACCTTTGATTAAGAAAAGGGCAATATCTTCTTCCGCTTCCGTCAAATGCCAAAGCTTTAGTTGAGAACTAATTGCTGCGGAGAGACCTGCTTTAATCTCTTTAGTTTTTTCTTTCCATTCTATAGCTTCTTCAGTTGCACTTAACTTTTCATTCCAAGCAATTTCTATCGCTTCATTTTTTGCTCCTGCAAAGCGAAAAAAAAGATAGCCAGCAATGCTCAGTGTTAATAATGTTATAAATACTTCAGATATAATATGAGTTAAAGGGACCCCATCACGCCAATCAAGGAAAACATCAAAAACAACCATCATGGAAGTTAGTCCGATTAATAGTCCAACGATGACTTGTTCTTTATTACTTAAAGGGTTTTGATATCGGCGAAATTTCACAAAATTCATATTTGATATTTCTAATTACCTAAAATTATTCAGGAATAAAGAATATAGAACATATGTGATATAATATAAAGCTTGCTAAAAAAGTTTGCCTGTATGTTAAGTTAACCCAACGACGAACCCTGGAATCTCTTCAAGCACGCAGTGCTTGATATACTAGGCGACTAAATATTAAAACGGTAATTTTCAATGTCGCCTTAATATATAGTGATGACAAAAAATAAATTACGTAAAAATCAAATAGATTGAGTTGTTTTTTGTCATAACTATATAATTTTATTATCCCTCCGGGGGATAGAAAGTCCCAAAAAGTAATTTCCTTACGTAAATTACTTTTTGGACTTTCTATATTTAAAACTTAACTAGGAGAGCTTTGAAAATCGTAGTAGCGTTCATGTCCATATTGTTAATAGTCTCAATAGTATCTAGTGTAAAAACAGAAAATATTAAAAATCAAAAATTTAATTCATTTTCGAATCTTTCATTAGATCTTGATAAAAAAAATACGTCTTTAGATCTAGTTGCAACAAATCCACAAGTTCTTTTTGAAGTAAAAAATAATCAGGAAAAGATTTATATTGGAAGCCCAAACGATTTATTGTCATTTCAATTCAATATTGAAAGTCCTGATGAATCTTTTGCTTGCCAAATTAGTTTTAGGCATTCCAAGTTAAATAGAGGAGCCTCAGTAGAGAAGTATTTAAAACAACTATTAAACCTGAAGTCGCCTAAAAACCTTTTTACGCCATCGTCCCTTACAGAAAATACTGACTGCTCAAAGCGCTTTTATAGCAAATTAATAAATAGCGGAGTAATCCCAAAAATTGTTTTTCCGGGATCAATTGTAATCTTCCAGATCGTAATAACAGATTGGCTAAAACAATCAACGAAAGTACCTATGGAAATCAGTATCTAAATTTACCAAAGGCAGGTTATCACGAAAAAGTTGAAATTATTTAAAGTTTAGAAATGGCAGTAATAACTCATATCGAAACCATAGTCCCAGATTTTTCCTATTCTCAATTAGAGATTGGTGAATATATGCAGGCGAGGGCAGCAAATCGCCAAGCAAAAAAGTATTTAGCGGGGATTTATTCTAACTCGGGGATTAGTAAACGCCATAGCGTCCTCGATGAATTTAAAAGTGGTCAGCCCCAAAAACTTTTTTCCAGTTTAGAAGATAAGAATTTAGTTTCGACGGGGAAACGCAATAACCTTTTTGCGATCGAGTCAGGTAAGCTTATAAATAAATTAGCAATCCAGACATTTAAAAATTATACCAAGCTTAAAGCTAGTCAGATTACTCATGTCATAACAGTATCCTGCACGGGCTTTTATAATCCTGGACCAGATCTTCAAGTAATTCAGGCCTTAGGCTTGTCAGTCAAGACTGAACGTTATCATTTAGGTTTTATGGGCTGCTATGGAGCCTTCCCAGCCCTTAAGATGGCCAATCAATTTTGTGAGGCAAATCCTAAATCAAATGTACTAATAATTTGTTTAGAGTTGTGCACATTACATTTTCAAATGAATGATAATTTAGATAGTTTTATAGCCAATTCACTTTTTGCTGATGGTGCAGCAGCAGTTATCGTCAGTGGCCAAGCTCCGAAAGATGCAATTTGTTTAAAACTAGAAAGTTTTAATAGTCAGATACTTTTTCAAGCTGAGAAGGATATGGCTTGGACCATTGGGGATCATGGCTTTGAGATGGTGCTATCGAAATATATTCCCCAAATTATTGGTAGTAACCTTCCGAAGATTTTAGAAAATATTTTATCAGATATAAAGCTTACGATGGATCAAATCGATCGCTGGGCGATTCATCCTGGTGGCAAGTCAATTTTAGATAAAGTGGAAAATAGCTTAGGATTAAGTGGGGATCAGATTGGATCGTCACGATCTACTTTAAGAAATTATGGAAATATGAGCAGCGCCTCAATCTTATTTGTACTCAAAGACTTAATGGAACACAGTAAAGATAGTGACCAAAAAATATTTGCAATGGCCTTTGGTCCGGGATTAGTTGTTGAGTCAGCATTAATTAGTCTTAACTAAACCTCACGAATTTAAGGTGGTAATTTGTCAAAAGCAAATATGTTTTAGTATCTATCTTTCCCTTATATACTAACTTTATTTTATAAGGTTAATAATTAATCGACCCCTCGAATGACTTAGGGTCACCAAAATCAAGTAATTTTTGATCTAAATGCAAATAAGTTAATTATAGTGAGTCCAAAAAATAAATTACTTTAAAAGATTAACGATTTTGCTTGGACTCACTATTTATGTTGTTTTTAGCTATGCAAACTTGGATACTTGTCCGCCGAAGCTTTAGCGAATGTGGAAGCGAAGGTGGTAATCCAAGATTTGCATTAGCCGTAATGACTCTGTTCAATTTACTAACCAGCCTTCGCTGAAGCTTCGGCTAGGCAGGCAGTAAATTATTTCTTGTCATTACTATATTTATAATCCTATTAGATATTAAATCATCGAAATTTATTATTAAGATTAATGATGATCCGTTATTTTATCTTTATGCTTTCTTAATTGTTTTGATATCTTCTCAACAATCGCATCAACAGATTTATACATACTCTCACTTTCATCTTTGCAGACAAAGTCATGTCCATAGCAATGGATTGTTAGCTCTGCAATTTGTCTTCTTTTTTCCACATCTAGGATGACATGAGCGTCCACATCCTGATTAATAAATTTCCTCAGGCTAGTAGTTAGTTTCTCTGTGGCGTAGTCTTTAACCGCATCACTAGTATCAGTATTGCGAAATGTAAAGTTGAAGTTTACGTTATGTTCATTCATAGTTTTATTTCTAAAAAAGTTATATCCGTTTACGTAGGCGGTAAAAATGTTTACTACTTAGGATCTCAAAAAGCTTAACCCTAGATGTTCTTTGGCCAAAATCTAATCGATTTTGATCAACATTGTGAACGACTAGTGTCTTTCCTCCACTAAAACGGTGGAGGATAAGCTTCCTCAATTTACTTCGTAAATTGCCCCCTTAAAAGGTCTTCGATCTTTCCTCACTTTTCTGAATACATAAACGGGTACATAAAATTAATTATCAAAATTCTATATTAAAGTAATTTTAGCGTATTTGATTTTTAAAGAGAAGCTTTAACTGAATAATCTTTCTTACGAATTACTGTAGAAGGAATCCCCAATTCTTCACGATACTTAGCTACTGTGCGACGAGCAATTTTAATTCCTTGTTCAGCTAATTTGGCAGCTAATCCCGCATCGCTAATAGGATCTAATTGACTTTCACTTTTAACTAAAACTTTTATTTTATTTTGTACTTCTTGTGCAGATACTGCATCGGTTTTAGTGGAAGATTTTTGAGAAAAGAAATATCTTAGAGGGTAAATCCCTTTTGGCGTACTGATAAATTTATCAGCTACGGCTCGACTAACTGTTGATTCATGAATATCTAATTCTTTAGCAATATTTTTTAAGATTAGTGGTTTTAGATTTGCGGAACCATCAAAGAAATCTACTTGATGCCTAACAATACAGTCAGCTACAAGTTTGATTGTTTGATTTCTTTGAAAAATTGCTTGTAGGAAAAATCCAGCTTCTTTATATTTCTTCTTTAAAAAGTTCTTTTCATTCTTTGATTGATAAAGATTATTGTTAATTAAGTTTAGGTAATAATCACTAATTGCAATGTTAGGTAAGTTTTCTTCATTGATTTGAACTAACCATTGATTATTAGCACGGATTAATTTTACATCGGGGATTATAAATTTGGCGGTGCTTTTTGAAATTTGTTGAAGGGGATGAGGCTCCAGCGATTGAATTAATTTAGTGGCATGTAAAACTGCACTTATTTCGACAGAAAATTGAGTGGCAATTTGTTGGTATTTTTTCTCCGCTAGTAATTGCAGACTTTCCGATACAATTTGAAATGCTAACCACTCATTTTGATGATTTCTTTCCAGTTGTATTAGTAGACATTCTCTTAGATCCCAAGCAGCTATGCCGACTGGTTCTAATGACTTAAGCAAATCTAACATTTTCTCTAAAGTGTAGATTGAGCAACCTACTTGGCTAGCAACTTCAATTAAGGAGACATTTAAATAACCATTGTCATCTAGATTATTTACTAGTGCTAATAATGCTTCTCTTTCTTCCAGCTCCAGCTCAGTGAAGTTAATTTGTTCTAGAATTTCGGAAGTCAAATCTAATTCTTGGTTAAGAAGTACCCCAAGATAGCCGGGTTCGGAATCTTGTTCATCACTAGAACCTGATGTGTTGAAATCTGTCCAGATAAAATCTGTTTCTTTTTGTTCCAAAGTAGATTCCTTTTTAGCCGGCTGCTCCTCTTGTAATTCTAGTAAGGGATTTTCATTTAGTTGCGTCTGGATTTCATTTTGCAACTCTAAGTTGTTCAGACTTAGTAATTGAATTGCCTGTCTTAATTGAAGAGACATTAGCAATTGTTGTGAGGTTTTCTGAATTAATTGAAGGTTGATCGACATAATTTAACTTATCGTTGACTAGACAGAAAATGTTGAGTCTTCGCTTAAAAATAATTTATAGGAAGTCCAAAAAGTAATTTCCGTAGGGAATTACTTTTTGGAGCTTACTATCCCCCGGAGGGATAATAAAATCATATAGTTATGACAAAAATAACAAAACTAATTTTTTAATATTCGGAAATTACTTTTGTCATAACTATATAAGATTATCTGAACTTATCCTTGCAAACCCTAATATTTTCAACTTCCTTATGTTGAAAATGAGAATTTTATATTTACCTAAACAACCTTGCTGTCGCGGTTAGGTAAAGCTACTAAGAAAGTTCCATAACCTTACATATAATGATGATCTAGAGTGATTAAAGGTTTCATCCGTGTTCAGTTAACATTACTATGAAAGTTCCAATTCCCTTTAAGGTAGTTTCTACTATACTTTGAACAAGCAGGGTTAAGAGTCAAAAAGGCTTCGATAAACCATTTATTGTTATGACAAAAAGTAATTACCAATTGTTTAAAGTTAGTTGGGAGATTTTTGTTATAACTAGATGAATTTTAACCTCTAAGGGAAAGGAAGCCGCAAATAACAATTCGCTTCAAAAATTACTTTTTGGACTGATTATAAGGGCTAAGGATGATATTGTGTGGAAAAGGCTGCCTCTCCTTGATTTTGCAAAACCCCAGTGATATAAAACACACCTCACTTTATCAATCCGTAACTCATTGAAATTCTTTACAAAAAATCTAGCAATCGATCTAGGGACTGCAAATTTGTTGGTTTATGCGCAAGGAGAAGGAATTGTTTATAATGAGCCTTGTGTTGTGGCGGTTGGGTTAAATAATAGTGGTCGTCGCAAAGTATTGGCGGTAGGACATGAGGCCAAGAAGATGATTGGTCGGACTCCAGAGAAGATCCGGGCTATTCGCCCCTTAAGAAATGGAGTGATCGCTGATTTTGAATTGGCTCAAGCTATGCTTCGAGAAGTAATCAAAAAAACCTCCAGCCTAACAAGTATCTTCAAACCTCGAATTATTATTTGTGTACCTTATGGTGTAACTGAAGTTGAAAAGCGAGCAGTTAAGGAAGCTGCTGAATCTGCGGGAGCTCGGGAAGTTTATTTAATTGAAGAGCCAATTGCGGCAGCTATTGGGGCGGGACTTCCGATTACCGCCGCCTGTGGCAATATGATTATTGATATTGGTGGTGGAACTACTGAGATCGCTATCATCTCTATGAAAGGAATTGTCTATTCTCAATCCGTGCGGATCGGCGGGGATGTGATGGATGATGCCATTCAGAATTATGTTCGTCGGCATTTCAATATGTTAATTGGAGAGCGAACTGCTGAGCAAATTAAAATTGAGATCGGCAGTGCAATGGATGATGGCGAGGATAAAGAGATTGAAATAAGAGGTCGGGACCTTCTGCAAGGAGTTCCTAAAACTACAATGATCGGTACTCCCCATGTTCGTAAAGCCTTAGCCGAGCCAATTAATCAGATTATTGAAGCAGTGCGATTAGCATTAGAAAAAACTCCTCCCGAATTAGCAGTCGATATTTATGATCACGGGATTACTATGACAGGTGGTGGATCCCTGCTTAAAAATATTGATCGCTTGATTTCTGAAAAAACTAATCTGCCTGTTGCCGTTGCAGCAAATCCATTAACAACTGTGGTAATGGGTGCTGGTGCAATTCTAGATCGGCTCGATTTAGTTAAAGAGCTAATGCTTGATTAATATACTGTAAGGTTAGTGGAAAAAAGAGCCAATTTCATTTTAACAGCAATTCTAATTTTTCTCTCGCTGTTACTTACGGCATACTCCAATAGTAATCTTTATTTGGCACAGTTTGGTAATAAAGTAGTAATGGGTTTTACCTCACCGATTGCCGGTACCTTTGTCTACAGTAGAAATTGGGTTGTTAATTACTTTGATAACTATATAAACCTCTTTCATGTTCAAGAGGAGAATCAAAAACTACAGCTGCAAGTTGAGTTCTTACAAGCGGAAAATGCCCGCTTTCGTGAGAGTGAAATTGAAAATCAACGATTGCATCAAATCTTAAAATTCTCAGTACTGCAACAACAGGAAGGATTGGTCGCAAATGTAATTGCATATTCCAATAAATCCCAACAACAAACAATTACGATCGATCGAGGAAGTAATGATGGTGTGGAGTTAAAACAGGTAGCGGTAGATGGGATTGCTTTGTTAGGACAAGTTATTTCTGTCACAGGCAATAGTTCCAAGATTTTACTAATAAGCGATCCTTTGAGTGGTGTTGATAGTATTAGTCAGGAGACTCGGACGCGGGGAGTGGTTCAAGGCGATAAGGAAAACTTGTTGCTCTGGAAGTACCTACCTAAAGATCAACCAGTTGCAGTTGGAAGCCGAATTATAACTTCAGGTGCGGATGGAGTTTTTCCTCATGGGCTTTCGGTTGGTGTTGTGATTCAAGTTGACAATCAGCGTCCCGGGATGTTTCAGGAAATCTTTATTAAGCCCGCTAGCAATCTGAATCGAATTGAAACTGTATATCTTTTAAAGACAGCTACTGATGAAAGTTAATCGAACTTTTCGTGCTGATAGCGCGAGATTGATCTCCTTGATTATGTTGACAATCTTATTGTTAGTTTTGCAAACAGCAATCTTTAGTAATCTTTTTGCTGGACAATACGTTCCGCAATTATTGGCGATCGTAATCATGTTTCTTGCTTTTTATTGGAGAACTACAGGGGGATTAATATTTTGTTGGTTTTTAGGCTTGCTCTTAGATTTTCAGATAGCCAATCTGCTGGGACCTTCAATGATTGCCTGTGTTTTAGTGTTCCTTATTTTTTCCACAATTGCCAATAATCTTTATATTAGCTCACAATTTGTCTTAGTGATTTCGGGGGCTGTTGGATCACTACTTTTGATTGTAATTCAACAAGTAATTCAAAGTATATTTTTAGATGTTGGGCTTAGTAATCTAGTGGCATTAATGAAAGATGCCTTGGCTACGGCACTAATAGCACCGTTGATTTTCCCAATCTTATCTCGTTGGTTTTTAACATCTTCTAAGATCTAATTAAATGGCAATAGCACCAGCGACTCAGCAGGCATTAACTTCTCGTCTTAGAATTTTTTGCATAATCATTTTTTTCTTATTTACATTATTATTCTGCCGGCTGATCTATCTACAAGTTATTAAAGGCAAGCACTTCTCGCATTTATCAGAAAATAATCGGATCAGATATGAATACTTAACAGCTCCCCGCGGAGTCATTTATGATCGCCATGGTGAAGTTTTAGCTAGAAGTCGACCTTCCTTCGACTTAGAATTATTACCAGATAAGAAAAATTCCTTAGCGGAAATTTTTACTTTCTTAAGTGAGCTGTTGGGCGAAGAACGTGAATTGATGGAAAAGAAGTATCAAGCCTTAAATAAAGGACGACGAGGTTTTCATAACCGCTTATTATATTCCAACTTATCCCGCGACCAATTAGCGTTAGTTTCAGCGGCTATCTATCGTTATCCAAATATTCAAATTAATATTATCCCACGTCGAGAATATCTTTACCCTGAAATCAATGCCCATCTTTTAGGCTACCTAAGGGAAATCGGCCAAACTCAGTTAGATCATCCGGACTACAAGGGTTATTTAGCGGGAGACCGGATTGGCCAACAAGGTCTGGAAAAAGTTTATGAAAAAAAGCTTCAAGGTACGAGAGGAGTGCGTTCTGTTACGGTCAATGCTCAAGGTCAAAAACGCGATGAGAAGTTAATTAGGCCTGATCGGGAAGGCCACAAATTAGAAACGAGCGTTGATCTACTTATGCAGCAAGCAGCTTATCAAGGTCTAGGTGAGAATAACGGGGCAGTGATTGCCATGAATATTCACAGTGGAGAGATCCTAACTTTAGTATCCAAACCTTCCTTTGATCCCAATATTTTTAATTATCCCCTGAACACTGAACAGTGGCAGGAATTGGGTTTAAATCCAGAGCGTCCTCTTAACAATAAGGCGATTTCTGGTACGTACCCTCCTGGCTCGATCTTTAAGATCTTCATGAGCTACGCGGGATTAAATGAAAAATTAATAGATCCAGAGCATCGAGTGAATTGCCCGGGATATTTTTTATTAAATGGTCGGACAAGATTTAATTGTCACAAACGTGGCGGGCATGGGGTTGTTAATTTAGAATCAGCCCTTGCAATGTCTTGTAATGTTTATTTTTATGAGCTTGGTGTTAAGCTAGGTGTTGATGGAATTCATAAACATTCTAGCGAATTAGGACTTGGGGAGTTAACCGGAATAGATCTAAGCGGTGAAACGAAAGGTTTAGTTCCTTCAACCGAATGGAAGAAGAAAGCTTTTAAAAAAGCAGAAGATCAAATTTGGTATCCAGGAGAAACTCCTTCCGTGGCCATTGGACAAGGGGCAGTCTCAATTACCCCAATTCAAATTATACGAGCACTAGGCACACTATTAAATGGTGGGATTTTAATTCAACCAACTTTAATAAAAGGTGCTCCCTTAGATCAAGGTCGGATTCTGCGGCATGTTGATATTAATCCCGAACAATTAGCTGCAATAAAGTTAGGACTTTGGTCTGTTGTCAATTCTCCAAGAGGAACAGGTAAACGTGCCAGTATTGAAAAAGAAACAGGGATCATTGTCGCCGGAAAAACAGCTACTTCTCAAACTAAGTCTTCTAAAAATTTACTTGGAAAAGATAGCGAAAATCATGCTATGTTTATCGGCTATGCTCCACAGGAAGAGCCTGAAATTGCTATTTTTGTTTTAGTTGAGCATGGTGGACATGGAGGAGTCTCGGCAGCACCTATCGCGCGTGAAGTTTTATTAAGTTATTATCGTAATCAAATAAAGGATCAAAATGCAATTCTCCCGAAACCCACTAAGTAGTTTTCGTTTGCCTGGACAGCGAACTGGTAAATTTAAAGTTTGGCCAGTATTAATTTTTGCTTTGGTAATGATTTACTATTATCAAAGTAGCCAACAGACAGTGCCTTACAGTGGTCGGACACAATTAGTCGCTGTGAGTGAACAACAAATAGCACCATTGGCATATTCCTCCTATCAGCAAATTTTATCTGAATCGAAAGTTATTAATTCTGGTCCAGAATTAGAAATGGTTCGGCGGGTTGCTAATCGAATTATTGCGGTAAGCGATCGTGATGACTTAGAGTGGGAAGTTAATTTGATTGAATCGGATCAAGCAAATGCCTTTGCTTTGCCAGGTGGTAAAATCGCGGTTTATTCCGGATTATTGGCTTTAGCAGAAAACGAATCTGGTTTAGCTGCAGTTATCGGGCATGAAGTCGCGCATGTTATTGCTCGTCATGGTGCGGAGAGAATGACACAAGAAAAGTTTGTGCAGCTTGGAACTATGGCAGTTGGGATGTCGGTCGGAGAGATGAGTAATGATCAACAACGAATGGTGTTAGGGGCTTTAGGAATAGGAGCACAGTTTGGATTACAATTACCTTTTTCCAGAAAACATGAATCCGAAGCAGATTATATTGGTTTAGTTTTTTTAGCCAAGGCATGTTTTGATCCGGCAGAAGCTCCTAAACTTTGGGAGAGAATGGGGAAAGTAAAATCTAGCCAGCCAACGGAATTTCTATCAACGCATCCAGCTACCGATACTCGCATTAGGCAGCTTAATAACTGGCAAGCGGAAGCCTTAAAGATTAAGGCAGAAAATTGTCAGTAAATTTTACAGTTACTTTTCTGTTGGTTAATTAATGTTCTTCCAATTATCTAAAAAAATAGATTTATTTCTTATCTTGCCAATTCTAGGACTGATGTCTCTAGGATTATTATTACTTTACAGTGCAGGTTATAATCCTGATCACAGTGTGCGACTCTTTTCTTGGTTGCCCTTAGAGATTTCCAGTAATTACTTTATTCGGCAGTTTCAGAATATGCTTCTGGGAATTGTGCCTTTAGCAATTGGATTTTTCGTAGGCACTAAACGTTTAGCAAAAATTTCCATCCCGCTTTATCTGCTAACAATAATATTATTACTAATTGTAATTTTTGCTGGTCATAGTGCCAAAGGTTCTTCTCGTTGGATTCCAATTGGCCCAATTCACTTTCAACCTTCAGAATTAGCAAAAATTGCTGGAATTATTTTCTTTTCTTGGTATCTATCAACCTACAAAGATATGACTAAACTTGCTAGCTGGAAAGATTTGTTTCTACCATTTATTGTAATGATTATTCCCTTGATGTTAATTTTAGTTCAACCCGATCTGGGTACGTCCTTAGCCTTTCTGGGGATTGTTGCGGGAATGTATTTAGTTTCAGGAGTCCGCTTTAAAGTTTTAGCGGTCTTAGCCTTGATTGGGATTTTCTTGGCACCAATTGCTTGGAACTTCGTGCTCAAGCCATATCAACAAAATCGAGTTAAGACCTTGTTTAATCCGGAAGCGGATCCTCTGGGGCAGGGATATCACACTATTCAATCTAAAATTGCTATTGGATCGGGAGAAATTTTTGGCAAAGGCTTTTTGAAAGGTACCCAAACACAGTTAGAGTTTTTACCAGAACATACAACTGATTTTATTTTTTCAGCTTTATCCGAGGAGTGGGGATTTTTTGGATGTTCTATTCTTTTGACACTATACTTGTCGTTAATTTTGAAGTTGATGAGTATGGCGACACGAACTAAGCATCTTTTTCAGTCATATTTTTGTATTGGTTTTGCCTTTTATCTTTTAGTTCATGTCTTTGTCAACGTTGGGATGGTAATTGGAATCCTGCCGGTTGTCGGAATCCCACTCCCTTATATCAGCTATGGAGGATCGGCGATGTTTAATGTGATGTTTCTCTCGGGAATTGCACTTAGCATCAGTTATGACACACATAAATTATGAGGCTAGTAAGTCTATAGCTTTCTTTTGACTAAACTCCTATAAGACTAGGACGTGATGGCTTTAGTTTAAGATCTAAAAACACTGATAGAACCATCCAATTGTTTTTTTAAGATTATCATATGAAAATTACTGCTAAGATGCGGGCGCTATGTTCCGATGGTCGTTTTGCTGGAACCGTTACGCGGGCAGAGGATTCAACTTTGGTTGGGATGACTGTCTTTGCTCCAAATGTTTTACCTGCTGAAGTTGTCGAGCTAAAAGTACTCAAGCAACAAAAGCAGTTTATTGAGGCAGAATTAATTACTATTTCCGAGCCGGCGGCAAATAGAATTTCCCCGCCCTGCAAATATTTTGGAGAATGTGGTGGGTGTAACTTGCAGCATTTAGAAATTGCTGGGCAACGAAAATTAAAAAAGGATTTATTCTTACAGACCTTTAAGAAAATTTCCGGCGATGAATATCAGGGCAAACTAAGAGCATTTGAACATAATTTACCAGCCTATAATTATCGCAAGCGAATTAATTTGCATTGGAAAGATGGAATGCTAGGTTATTTCCAAGTCGACTCCAATCAAATTATTGCGATTGATCATTGCTTATTGGCACAAGATAAGATTAATCAATTATTAGCAACCTTAATTGATCAGCAAAGTTCATTTCCAGCATCATTAAGCGGTGTAACAGTTGAAGATGTCGATCAGGGAAGTCCGCATGTATTATTTAAAATTGATCCCAAAATACGAAACTGTCCGATAGAATCCGTTAATGCTTTAACCAAGCTAAAAACTAAGTTTGATCGAATGCAAATTATTCATGGGCGCCAGATTTTATTTTCTAACATTAGGGAAGAAAATTCCTTAGGTCACTTTTCACAAGTAAACCCTGCCGGTAATAAATATCTGCAGCAATTATTATTAAAAAACCTAAAGGGAAAAATAGTAACTGAACTTTACGCCGGAGGTGGAAACTTTACTTTTCCGATTCATCAACAAGTAGATAAAGTTGTTGCAGTTGAATTGGATCGCGAGTTAGTGGGTTTCGCCCAAGAGCAAATTACTAAATTAAAGCTGAAGAATTTACATTTCATTCGTTCTAAAGCCGAAGATTTCGTTGCTAGGAATAAGATTCAAGAATCCTTAGTCTTAGATCCTCCACGTGCTGGAGCCAAAGATGCTTTGCAAAAGGCTGACTTAACTAAAACTAAAGAGATTATTTATATTAGTTGTAACCCAGCTACTTTTGCCCGTGATGCTAAGTATTTAATAACTAGAGGTTATAAAATTGAGTTTATCGAACTAGTGGATATGTTCCCACAGACGGCACATATTGAGTTGTTGGCAAAATTTATTTTAAGTACTATTTAAATTTTCAAGCTACTTGCTAATCAAGGAACTTATTTGTCTACACCAGGAACTCCCTCGCCAACAATTCGATAAAATCCATTCGCGGTAGTTTTTGGATCCAGATAGGTTAGCTTGCCAGTACTTGGAATTTGAATTCCGACAATCGTTTTAAAGGGTACATTAAGCAAATGATCTGTTTTTTGTAGCAGGACTCTTTCACCTGGAATACCAGTAATAACTAATCTCATTAAATTTGGATTGACCGATGTTACTTCAATCTTGTTATGAAGATTTAAGATTGCGGGTATGTTAGTTGCAAATTGTTGAGTGGAAGTAATCGCTGTGTTTTGAGAAACTACGTTTTCTTGTTGTTCTGTTCCATTCCACCTAATTATTACACTTGTTACTGGGGCAAGACTGCTTGTTGTTTTTGAGATAGGGTCTATTTGTTGTGTAGTGACATAATAAAGCTGTCCAACATCTAACCCGGAAATACTAAGCCTTTCTACTTCTGGTTGGGCAGTAAGCATTTTGGTGCTTTCTCCTAACTTCTTACTAAAATAAATTCTTGTATTAGTGGAGTTAGGTAAATCGTCAGGATTCTTCCAACTTAATGTTAGGGTACCTAATGAGTTGCTTGTGGCATTAAACTGATTGTTAGTTACATAAATTAATTCATTAGAGTACTCACTTCTTTCACCTTTCTGATTTGTTGCTTGAACAGCGAAATGATAAGTTTTAGCTGAGTCCAGATTGTTAATTGTGCTAGTAACGTTGTTTCCAACATTAATTTGATTTGTATATGTTCCACTCTGTGCTCCATTATGGATTGTGTATGAAGTAATGTTAGTTTCAGGGTTGGGATCCCAAGCTAGACTTACTTCTTTTGCCCTTATTGTATTAGTCGAAAAGGTTAAGGCGCTTACACACCAAGCGACTTTACTAAGATTAGAGAATGAAGATTCTTTTAGTGATGTTGTAGATTGTTCTATTACTGAAGTCTTGCCAGCTACTTGTGGCACAGAGATATCTTGTGATTTCAAATTTGAACCTTTTAAAAACCTTATTTTTTGTAGTAATTACTACCCCTATATAGTTTATGCCCAATTAGAAACTAGTGATGTATAAAGCAGAATAGTTACTCCTGCTGGATTGATAAAAAAGCAATAATCCTTCAGGTTTTTAGCTGATTTGTCTTAGGTTTTTAGTTTTGCTATAAATGAGCATGGCTCAAATAATTTCTGAAATATCTCGTACATTCAAAGAATTCCTGTTGTTGCCTGGTCTGACAACTGTCAAACATGTACCAGCAAATGTAAACCTACAGGTTCCCATAAAAAAATATCACAAGTCTCAAGGTCCCTCACAGGTTCTAAATGTTCCACTTGTTTCTGCCGCCATGCAATCAGTTTCTGGTGGTGATTTAGCAATCGCCTTAGCTCGGAAGGGTGGCGCGGCCTTTGTTTTTTGTTCTCAATCAATTGAGCAACAAGCAGAAATGATTCGCCAAGTTAAAGAACATAAAGCTGGTTTTGTAGATTCTGATTCTAACCTTGCGCCAACAAATCTTCTGTCAGATGCTATTAAACTTAGAGATTTAACAGGACACTCCACAATTGCAATTACCGAAGACGGCAAAAAAAATTCTAAACTTTTAGGAATTCTCACCAGTAAAGATTTTTGGGAGTTCCATGATGATTTAAGTCGTCCAATTAGTGAGTTTTATACTCCCATGGATAAGTTGTTTTATGGAACGGAAGGCATTAGTCTAAAAGAGGCAACTTTAAAACTTTGGGAGCACAAAAAAGAATGTCTGCCCATTATTGATAGCCACGGTTGTTTAAAAGCTTTAGTTTTTCGGCGTGATTATTATGATCATAAGACTAACCCAGATGAGTTAACGGATCCGGAGAAACGCCTTTTTGTAGCTGCTGGTTTAAATACTTTTGATTATCAAGAGCGAGCGGCCGCCTTAGTTGCTGCTGGAGTTGATTGTCTTTGTTTGGACTCTTCTGATGGATTTACTGAATGGCAAAAGATAGCGATTAAAGATATGCGCGCTAAGTATGGTGATAAGATTACGCTTGGTGGTGGTAATGTCGTTACGGCTGAAGGATTCCATTATTTGGTGGAAGAAGCCGACGTAGATTTTGTGAAAGTTGGAATTGGTGGAGGTTCTATTTGTATTACTCGTAGCCAGAAGGGCATTGGTCGGGGACAAGCCTCGGCGGTGCAAGAAGTCTGTGAAGCGCGGGATCAGTATTATCAAAAGACTGGTATTTATGTTCCAGTTTGTTCCGATGGTGGTTTGAATTCCGATACAGATATTATTATGGCCTTAGCCATGGGTGCTGATTTTGTAATGATGGGTAAATATTTTGCAATGACCGCAGAAAGCCCAACACCACGAATAACTTATAAGGGTGTAGCCTACAAACCTTATTGGGGTGAAGGTTCTAACCGTGCCCGTAACTGGCAACGATACAAACAGTCTGAACAGAATAAATTAATCTTTGAAGAAGGCGTTGATGCTTACGTTCCTTACAGCGGACCGTTAGCTGAAAAAGTTGATATTACTGTCGCTAAGATCAAGTCAACAATGTGCAATGTTGGAGTCCTGACGATTAAAGATTTACATCAAGACGCTAGGATTACTCGTGTCTCTGAGATGACTTTAGTGGAAAGCGGAACATCTAGTGTCGAGAATCTTGATCGAATTGATAACGCTGGGTAGAGCTTGATTAATCAAAATTCATTTTTAGAAAAATGCCAGCAACTTAAAAACTTAGGTTGTGAATTTGTAATTGAGCCAGGTGTTCGTTTGGGGCGGGGATTTGCTGATTATGGCTATGAAGAGTTTTATTTCTTAAATACTAATAAGACGGTATCGCTGCTTACGGGTCAAACAAGTGAATGGCAACCCGTTCATCAAAAATTCTTTTTTGTAATTCCGGATCAATTTACATTGCTAAACGAGATTAGCTTAAAAGAAGCGGAGATAGTTTCAGTTGAATATCTTGAGCAACGTGATTGGATAGCAGTAATTACTCACCAGGGACAAGAATACAAGTTTGAAAATGCCGAATTCGATTTACTTTTAATTGAAGTTTTGTTGCACCTTTACGATAGTAAGTCCTAGCCCGCATTTCTGCTCTATCGGACATAAATAAAATTTTTTAAAAAAACTTCCTAATCTATCGGACTTCAGCCTGATCAATTATTCGGAAAAGGCTAAGATACTTCCGTTGGAAAAACTTCTTCACCATCAAGTGTTCCATCATTATCTGTATCAGGATTAGTTGGATCCATTCCATAAATAGGTTCAAATAGATCGTAAATTCCGTCAGCATCAGCATCCGGCCGGTTAGCTTTTAAAAGAGCTTGCAGGTCACGCCGGATAAACTTTTTGACATAGTCAAAAATTTCAACATAACCGATAGAAGTAGGGTGGAGATTGTCAGCATTTAAATTTGATTTACTAAAATGTTCATCGAACTCAAGGTAAGCTGGCAAACCTCTAGCTTGAAATCTTCTTATTACTGCATTCAATTCACCAATATAAATATTTTGGTCAGTACGGTTTACTCTAATTAGTGGACCTGTCAGAACAAATGGCGCTTTAGTTGAGTCGCCGTTCGCTGCTTTCTTCGCGGCCAAATTACCGATCCGTTTAATGTTACGAACAATTTGCTCCAAGGTCATTTCTTCTGCTAAGTAATCGAAATAATCATTTCGTCCAACATCCACGATAATAATATCAGCATCTTTTAGTCCACGATTGATTGCTTTGCCACCACGTTTTAATGAAAGGAGTAATCCCCTGGTGGTTTGACCATTTTCTCCCAAGTTGCTAACGGTAGCGATTCTTTCTAGTCGCCTAACGTAGCCCCCCTGATCGCCATTTGCCGAATCACCACGACCACGAACGATACTGTCGCCTAAAGCTGTAATCTTAAATGTTTGGTCACAGTTGTAATCAATGAATTTATCTCTAATTAGAGGACAGGCATATAGCAAGCTATGGGTTAGAAGAATAGTTAGAAAAGCTAAGCTGTAAGATGTTTTTTTGAAGAAATTTAAATTGATCATCGGGAAATAATTTGATTAGCGTAAATATTTTTTAGAATCTGACTATATCGAATTAACATTCAAAGATACAGACCTACTAAACTTCTTAACTTCTAACTCTTGACTATGATATTCTTCCTAAGTATTTGATATTATTAAATATGAAAAACTTTCTCGATTCAGAAATTAAATATTATTTTAGTTAATTGTTTCTCAATTATGGTTTTAAGTGCTATCATTTTTAGATGTCAGCAAGCAATTTAATTTTAGCATCAGCTTCCCCTCGTAGACAGGACTTACTTAATCTCTTAGCGTATCCATTTATTGTTCAACCTGCAGACATTGACGAGAACCTCTTAAGCAATGAAAGACCTCTGGAGTATGTCACTAGATTAGCCCTAGAAAAAGCACGTAAAATAGCTAAAACAAATTTAAATACTTATGTGATTGGAGCAGATACCATTGTCGTTTTAAATAATCAGATTTTAAATAAACCAGAAAACAGCGAAGATGCTGAACGGATCCTAAGCTTGTTATCAGGACAAGTGCATCAAGTAATTAGTAGCTATGCGGTTGTTCGCGAAGCTGATAATTTTTTAATTCAAAAAACAAAAATTACCGAAGTCGAATTTAATCTTATTTCACAGAAAGATATTGTAGAATATGTTGCTACGGGAGAGCCGATGGATAAAGCAGGAGCATATGCGCTCCAAGGGATTGCCTCCAAGTTTATTAGAAGAGTTGATGGTTCACACACTAATGTGATTGGATTGGATATTGCAAGCTTAAAAATTGATTTAGATAAAATCTTCTGCAATGAATCTTAGCGAGACTACCAAATTGCTTCAAGAGTTAATTGCAATTCCTAGTTTGTCTGGTAAGGAGAAGAAAGCCTTAGATTATTTAGTAAGTTTATTTCAAAGCTTTAATTGGCCTATTGAAATTATACCCAATCCTAAAAATGATCAGAATTATTTGATTCTGGTTTCTTTCGGAGTGCCCGAGGTTGTTTTTACTACACATGTTGATGTAGTTCCTGCCAAACCTGAGCAATTTGAGGCAAAAATTATTGCTGATAAGATTTATGGTCGGGGATCAAATGACGCCAAAGGAATTTTAGTGAGCATGATTGCGGCCTGTCGCGCCTTAGAAATAAGCGGGCAAAGTAATTTTGGCTTACTAATAGTTTTTGAAGAAGAGGCTAGCTCTGATGGCTCGAGATTAGCTGGTAAACTCTTAGGGGGCCGAGGTATTAAGCACATAGTAAATGGTGAGCCAACAGAAGGGAAGTTGGCATCGGGACATAAAGGGATCGTTTCTTTTAAATTAACTTGCACTGGTCGCAATGCTCATTCTGGTTATCCAGAAATGGGAATAGATGCAAATCGTGCCTTGATTGCTATTGCTGAAAAATTATATCAACTTGATTTGGGAAGTGATGACAAGCTTGGGAAAGGCACAATTAACCTTGGACTTATTCTAGGAGGAACAGCGGCGAACATTACTGCAGATCGCGCGGAACTTGATGCCTTGGTCCGTGTTGTAACTTCGGCCGAGAAGGTAAAGCAACAAATTATTGATTTGGTTGGTAGTCAAGGAGAATTGAAGTTTCAAAATGTTGAGGATCCGATTACATTAAATTTATTACCTGGCTTTGAATCTACAATCGCAGCATACTTCACAGACTTACCCAATCTATTAAAAATTGGAGCGAAAGGGTACCTGTATGGTCCTGGCACGATCCTTCGCGCGCACAGCGATCACGAATTCATTCTAATTTCAGAAATTGAGCAAGCTGTCGCGGGCTATCAACGGATTTATCAACAACTAAGTAATGTCAATTAGGCCGGAGGTGCTTCAAAACTATTATTTTGTGACTGAACAAATAAAACAAGTTGCCCTGCGACATAACCGTGATGCCAGCAAAATAGGTTTGTTAGCAGTTTCTAAAAAACAACCTCCCGAGATTGTCCAAATGTTAATTGATCAGTTCCCAGGAATTATGATCGGAGAAAATTATGTGCAAGAATTTGCTGAGAAAGAAAAACTTTTAAAGGGTGATTTTAAAGCTCATTTAATTGGACCCTTGCAGAGTAATAAAATTAAAAAAGCGGTCAGCCTCTTCGCTGTGATTCAAAGTGTAAGTTCCTTAAAAATTGCCGAGCAGATTTCAAAGGAAGCTACTAAGATCAACAAGGTTCAACAGATATATTTACAAGTCAATATTTCGGAAGATCTAAAAAAATCTGGTTTTGCGGCAGAGGAACTACTAGCGATATTCCCAGTAATTAAAGACTTACCTAATGTTGAAATTTTAGGATTAATGACTATAACTAAATATTATTCTAAGATACTTGATGTGCTACCGGATTTTGAACAAATGGTTCGGCTCCGAGATAATATCGGATTGAAGTTTGGAGTCTTAAGCCTAGGCTTGAGCATGGGTATGTCGAGTGATTATCAATTGGCAGTTCAAGCTGGAGCAGATTTAGTTCGGGTTGGGACAGATATTTTTGGTAAGCGTTTAGCCTTGGACGGATCTTAAAAGAACAAATTAGTAAAATACTCGCGGTATTAGTCTCTTTTTTGCAATCTATTAAATTAGGGTTTACAATTGCGACAACGCATTGCAAAAGGGAAGAACAATTTACAGATGCTGTTTTACCACTTTTTCAATCAAGCTCCACTCAAACTCTAATTGCTTATCTCGACTAAAGGCTTTTTAGCTTAGAGCTTTATGCTACTAATTTTTTGGTTTAAGGAAGGTTAATGATTTTACTTGCAAATTTTATCTCGGGCTTAGCTGGGGTAATCAAGATTCTACTCGATATTGTACTCTTGTTAGTGTTAGCTCGGGCTATTATTTCATGGATTAATATTGATCCCTATAACCCAATTGTTCGCTTCTTGAGTAATGCGACAGATCCGATATTATATTGGCTTCGAAGGAGACTACCCTGGTTAGTACAGGGTGGAATGGACCTCACACCAATTTTAATCGTGGTGGTAGTAGTATTTTTACAGTCGTTTTTAGTTCAATCACTTCTTGAATATAGCGTTGAAATTAAAAGAGGAAATGCTTATAACCAAGTACATTCTAGTAGTGAAGAGTAGGGAGTAATTATGCCAATTTATGAATATCAGTGTGAAAAATGTGGTATTTTTGAAACAATTCAAAAGTTCAATGATCAGCCACTAGCTAAATGTCCCACATGTCAGAGTTCTAATCCTCAGAAAATAGTTTCGGCTTCTGCTTTTCATTTGAAAGGTGCTGGTTGGTACAAATCTGATTATGGATCTAGCACTAAGTCTACCACCAATGGTTCGACTTCGGCGCAAGATAAAGCTTCTGAAACTCCGGAAGTCGCTCCTGCAAAATGTAATACTGGATGCAAATGTCACTAAAGGAATCTATTTGTCTAGAGCACTCTTCATTTCCTCTGCTAGCTGATCTTTAAATTCTAGAAATTTTTCCGGTAAAAAAACTTTGTATCCGAAGGCTGTTGCTCTGACAAAAAATGCTGGATTATCTAGAGAAAATTTTTCGGTGTATTTACTATCTCCCTGATCACAAATCACTTCGGCACTAATTCTTACTGGCCAACCTTTTATCTCCATTTTTGGGTGGCCTTCGGTGTACTCATCTATCTCTGCTTTCTTTAAATCGATCTCAACTTCTTTTCCTTCGCAGTATAGATCTGACATTAAAGTATAAACTTGATCCTTAATCTCAGACAATTGTGGTTTCTTGCTGGTGGCAGGTAATAAAAAAATTTTAACAATTGCAGCAATAATCATTATTATAATTACTGGAGTGATTAGCTTTTGAATTTTCATATTTGTTTATTCGTTTGATTTTCCTTGGGACTTTAGACCATATTTTGAGAAAAAAGCTAAGTTAAATCTGAACCTTGACTTCGTTTTAATTCCTGAATAAGTTTTTCTATTTCGAACTTAAGTTTGAGTTGCTTTCCTAAGTATCGCTCAGTTTCCATGATCATTCTAATTAGATTTTTGCCATTTGGAGTAGCTAATTCTTCTCGTTCAACAATCCCAGCATCAACTAGTAATTCTAGCAGACAAAGGTGTGTTAACTTTAAAATCTCGGTTAGTTCAGTCAGTCTTTCTAAGGAGAGTAGATAATCTTTTACTGTGATAAAACTTGGAAGGGAACTTGGGTCATTTTCAGGAATAATCTGTTCCAAGATCTCGGCAACACAACTAACCACAATGATTTTATCTAGAGAGTTTCTTACTCCAGGAAATGAAGACTTGGCAGAAAATTCATGAAGACCATAGAGTCCTAGTTGGTTTTCTTTAATTGTGAAAAGTCCCCAGTCAAAGAGATCTAGTTGGCCATAACGCTTTTTGCTATTTTTGGCATAAGGCGCATAGACTGTAAGAAGTGAATAGTCTGCCGTAATCACCTTAAGAATTAAGGCGTTATTAGTAGTTTGATGGATTTTAAGGATAATTCCTTCGGTTTCTTGATTAAACCCTCCGCTTATCATTTTTGGAAATATCATATAATATATGAGGGTTTGGTGTTATTTTCTACGGCAAAAAATGGCAAAGCCATTATTTTGCTCGCCCAAAGTAACTCATTTTTTTAAAAATAAGTTACTTTGGGTTTATTTACCACCCACTTAGCTTGAAAAATTAAAAAAAGTTACTATATTAAATATGACGTTAGATATCTTACGTTCAATTACAAGCTGAATTGCTTCAATTAGCCCTCGTGTTAGAAAGATAGGGTCTTTAAATACAACCTACAATGAATGATAACAATACTCCAGAGAATCTGGAAAACCAGAGTTTTAAAAAAGAAAAAATTGCAAGTGAGTTGCAGGACGATCAGGATCGAGAGTTTGCTGAGCGAGAAGTCGATTTAAGTCAACTAGATAGTCCGGAATTTTTATTAGGACAAGTTAAGGGGCAATTAGTTGAGGCACAGCAAAATTACTTACGATCCTTGGCTGATTTAGAGAATTTTAAAAAGCGCGCTACCAAAGAGCGTAGCGATCTACTTAAATATCAGGGAGAGCGAGTCATTATAGATTTGCTAGAAGTCATGGATAATTTAGACCTAGCAATTGCCCAAAAGGAAACTAGCTTAGAGGATTTACAAACAGGACTAAGTTTAATTCATAAAAAGTTTAATGAAATCCTTACTAAGTGGGGTGTAATCCCTAATGAAACAATTGGACAGCAATTTAATCCCCAAGTTCAAGAGGCCTTATCGCTTGTGCCAGATCTGACTACAGCTCCAAATACTGTTATTCAGGAAATTAAAAAGTCTTACAGCTATAAAGATAAGTTAATTCGGCCTGGGCAGGTAATAGTAAGCAAAGAGGCGGAATAGTTCTGTGAGCACAAAGACATAGCTTGTACTTCAATTCCATAGTGGGAGACGATTTTCGTTTTTTTTGCTACTAAAAACGGATAAAAGCATTAGCCAATCCTTGAAAAAGCATTGAAGAGTGCTTAATAGATGGGGACAAAGATTTTTTTGATGAATTTGGAGATATTATAATGGGAAAAACAATAGGCATAGACTTAGGAACAACTAACTCTTGCGTTGCGGTAATGGAGGGATCTACTCCTGTCGTGATTGCCAATAGTGAAGGTAACCGTACTACGCCCTCAATCGTGGCTGTTGATAACACTGGTGCGCGTCTTGTTGGTCAGATTGCTAAGCGTCAAGCTGTAACAAATCCAACCGATACAATTTTTGCTGTGAAGCGTTTAATTGGAAGAAATTTTGATGCTCCTGAAGTTCAGAAGGCTCAAAAAGTATTACCTTATAAAATTGTCAGTTCTGATACTAATGCTGCTTGGGTTGAACTGAAAGGCGAAAAGAAAAGTCCCCAAGAAATTTCTGCAATGATCTTAGCTAACTTAAAACAGGCGGCGGAAGATTATTTAGGTCAAGAAGTGACTGATGCTGTAATTACTGTTCCTGCTTATTTCAACGATGCTCAGCGTCAAGCAACTAAAGATGCGGGAAAGATTGCCGGCTTAAATGTTCAAAGAATTATAAACGAGCCAACTGCGGCCGCACTAGCCTACGGTTTAGATAAAACTGGGGATCGCACGATTGCAGTTTTTGACTTAGGGGGTGGTACATTTGACGTTTCAATTTTGGATTTAGGTGAAGGGGTATTCGAAGTTAAATCTACAAGCGGGGACACATTCTTAGGTGGTGAAGATTTTGATATCCGAATTGTTGAGTATCTAGCTGATGAATTTAAGAAGGATCAAGGGTTTGATCTAAGAAAAGATATCCCAGCATTACAACGTTTAAAAGAAGCTGCGGAGAAAGCTAAGCATGCCTTGTCTTCATCAGTGGAGACAGATATCAACATACCTTACATCACTGCTGATGCTAGTGGACCAAAGCACTTAAACATTAAATTGACTCGCTCTAAATTAGAGCAGCTTTGCGCTGACTTAATTGATCGTCTTTCTGGACCATGTTTAGAAGCTATCAAAGAAGCGGGGCTAAAAGCTTCTGAGATTTCAGAAGTTATCTTAGTTGGTGGTATGACTAGAATGCCGATCGTTCAACAGAAAGTTAAAGAAATCTTCGGTAAAGAACCATCTAAAGGTGTTAATCCTGATGAAGCAGTAGCAATTGGTGCTGCAGTTCAAGGTGGTGTGTTGCAAGGCGAAGTGAAGGATGTTCTTTTATTAGATGTTACACCACTTAGCTTAGGTATCGAAACTCTTGGAGGTGTATTCACGAAGTTAATCGAGCGTAATACAACTATCCCGACAAGAAAATCAGAAGTATTCTCTACGGCTAGTGATAACCAGCCAGCAGTTTCAATTCACGTATTACAAGGTGAGCGTGAAATGGCTACTGATAATAAAACACTTGGTCGTTTTGACTTAGTTGGTATTCCAACTGCGCCTAAAGGTGTTCCACAGATTGAAGTGACTTTTGATATCGATAGTAATGGTATCGTTCATGTTTCAGCGAAAGATAAAGCTACTAACAAAGAACAATCAATCAAGATTACGGCAAGTAGTGGATTATCTGATGCTGAAATTAATCAAATGGTTAAAGATGCCGAAGAGCACGCGGAAGAAGATAAGCAAAAGAAAGCTCTTGCTGAAGCTGTGAATCAACTTGAGAATTTAATTTACTCTTCAGAAACATCACTTAAGGACATTGGTGATAAATTAAGTGCTGAGGAGAAGAAGAATGTTGAAGATGCGATGGCGGAGTCTAAGCTTGCCTTGGAAGCAAAAGACAAAGAAAAAATTGACGCAGCAACTCAAAAATTGATTGCGGCAAGCCATAAGCTTTCCGAAGAAATGTACAAACGTGCATCTGCCGAACAAGCAGAAAAGTCTGGCACTGCAGAACAAGCCTCAACTGAAACTAAGGCGCAAGCAAAAGACGGCGAGGATGTTGTTGATGCAGACTTTGAGGAAGTCAAATAAGCAATAAGCATTCAAAGAAAAAGGCAGATCTTAGAATCTGCCTTTTTCATTTTTAGGTTTGAATTTTGAGTAGTACGTTGTCGAAGAAAGATTATTACGAAATTTTAGGTGTTGGAAAATCAGCTAGCGATGCTGATATAAAAAAAGCCTATCGCAAGTTAGCGATGCAGTATCACCCCGATAAGAATCCTGATAATAAGGAAGCTGAAACAAAGTTCAAAGAAGCAAGCGAAGCTTATTCTGTTCTAAGTGATCAGGATAAACGCTCCAAGTATGATCAATTCGGTCATGCTGCATTTCAAGGTGGAGCTGGTGGATTTGATTTTAACAATTTTCAAGGATTTGAAGATGTTTTTGGAGATATCTTTAGTTCTTTCTTCGGTGGTTCCGGAGGAGGTCGGCAATCAACTGGTCAACCAGGGGCAGATCTCCGTTATGATTTAGAAATCACTTTCGAAGAAGCTGCTTTTGGGGCAGAAAAAGAAATTGAAGTTCGTCGTAGAAGAACTTGTCGGGAGTGCACAGGTACTGGAGCAGCAAAAGGTAGTAATGCTAAGACTTGTACAGATTGTCATGGGGCTGGTCAAATTCGCATGCAACAAGGGTTTTTTGCGGTGAGTCGTCCGTGTCCAACTTGCCAAGGCCGTGGTCAGGTAATTGAAAAACCTTGCCATGTCTGTCGTGGCGCCGCATTAGAACCAATCTCTAGTAAGTTAAAAGTAAACATTCCAGCTGGAATAGATGAAAGTCAAAGATTAAAATTAAGAGGGGAAGGCGAGTCTGGTTTACAAGGTGGACCAGCGGGTGATCTTTATGTAGTGATCGGAATCAAGGCGCATAAATATTTTCAACGACATGAATCTGATATTGTTTGCGAAATGCCAATCGCTTATACCATGGCTGTGATGGGTGGTGAAATTGAAGTACCAACAATCGAAGGAAAAATTAAGTTAAAAATTCCAGCGGGAACTAAATCAGGAAAAGTCTTTAGATTGCGCAATAAAGGGATTCAGATTTTAGGAACGACTCGCCGAGGCGATCAACATGTTAAAGTTGATGTCCATATTCCTAAGAAGATTTCAGATAAGCATTTAAAATTAATTGAAGAATTACAAAAGATTGAAGAAGAAGAATTCAAATTAAAGGTAAATGATGAGCCGGAAGGCTTGTTTGATAAGTTTAAGAACATTTTCTCTTAACGAGTCTCTTTCTTCATGGTAGAGTAGATAGATTATGTGGGAACTATCTAACTATAAACTTAATCAGGCCTTTACGCTCGTAGAGTTATTAGTGACAGTTGCTATCTTAGGAATTTTAGCAGGACTAGCTGTCGCTAATTATGATGTTTATAAAGATAGTGCCTATCATGCTGAATTAACAAACTATTCAAGGAATGCAGTTACTGCTGGCAATGCAGGTTTGCTTGATGGACGTTTTGGTAATTACCGTAATCCTTTTAGTGAGGAACAGTTTGATTACAGAATTAAATTTCCAGGATTAGAACTACCGTCATACATCGGATTTGTAGGCAATATGCATAATATTGGTATGGGGGCAGCCAATTCCCCAAAGTTTTATTTTGGAATGTTTAATTGTAAAAAAAAGAGATTTGCTAATGGTTTTGCTTTTGGAAGTGATGCTGCTTCTACGAGTTTTGTTCCCATGTCTCCGGTCATCGGTTTAAGTAATTTTGATTCATATGTGTGGTCTAATAATGCAGGTTGTTATTAGTATTTTTCGAGGCCATTCGGGAAAACCGAATTTATTTTAGTATACCTCGAATAATCAAGTTTTAAGCTAGTATTACGTTGATAATTCCACGACAGTATTCCCTTCAAGTCTATTTATACTCAAGTTCAATTTCTCCCGAAGCAATAGTCATCATCTGGCTTGGAGAAACAAGAAAAACATCCTCCGAATTCTTCGCCTGCCATTTTGGTGCGAAGCTGTAGTTAATTACACTTGGCCCCATAGCTTCAAAATTAATTTGGTTCTTCTTAATGGAAAAATCTGTGATTGGAGCGAAATTTTTATTTGGTTCTGACTCTTTCTTGATTAAATCAAAAATCATTTTATGATTGTTTTTTGTGATATTAATTAAAAAAATCTGCTCTTTCGATCCTTCTGGCAAAAAGATTTTTTTAGCTTCGGTTAATACAAAAATACTTTTCTTTGTTAACTTTGAGAGTGCGGTAATTTTTTGCTCCCATTCTTCCTTTGGATATTTATCGGCATAAATTATTAGCCCAGAGAGATTGGGTAGTAAAGGATCTAGATCGCTTGTTCTATGAAGGTATTTGTTTTTTGTATCAAAAATAATTTTAATATCCTGATTATCCGACCCAGAAAACCAAAACTCACTAAATAAGCGAAAGTGAGCTAAGTCATCACTGTAAAAAAACCAAGGCAATTCTTGGGAAGTATAAATCTTATCGGTAACGTTTTTGATCTCAAAGATAGCATAATCCCCAGCTTGAAAAACTAATTCTAGCTCCGAATTTTTTTTTGTGATCTTGTTAAGATATTTAAAATAGTCTTTAGAATTACTGACAATAAACTGAACATTGTAAAGCTTCAGTCGGGCAATAATTGTTTCTGGAGGTTGCTCTTGAAATATTTCTGAAAAATAAATATTATCCTGTCCCCAGATCATATGATTACTTCCTATTCCTAAAGTTGAATTAATAAAAACTGCAGAGAGTGAGGATTCAACTAAAAGGCCGGGAATTATTTCTGCTTTAGTTATTAAAGGCAGTAGACTAGCAAGTAAATGTGGGGAACCATCTTTGGTCATCCCATTCATGTTCGTTTCAAGGGCAATTCTTCCTGCTATTGGTTGATTAAAAAAATCGATAACTTTTTGCGTTGCTGGGTAGCTATCGTAACGGGTAATATCAAATTTAAAGTTTGGATTATTGTCTGACGTTGCGCTACGAAGTGAATTAGTCGATTGCCAATCTAATTTAAATAATATTGTTTGAGTAATTGTAATCAACAAGATTAATAAAAAAATATTAGGGAATTTTTTACACTTTTGATAACAGTAATCTTGAATGATTACTAACCCAAAGGCAACTAGAATAACTTCAATCGCCACGATATATTGCACAAATCGATAATAGTGGATTCCAATATTAAAGATTTCAGATAAATAATTATTGGGAAGAAATAAGAGTGAGAATAGGAATAATAATACCAAAAATAATTGTTTTCGTTGAATTAAGGAGATGCAGCTGATCAGTAATGTTAATCCGAAGATTATCCCAGTCAGCGGAAAAGCTAAGAAAATCCCCCTAGTTTGTAGCTTGATAAATTGGTGATTAAAAAGTGGCAGATCAACTTCAATTGGATTTAAGGGATATGTAAAGATTGCTCGTAGAGTTGTAATCTTAACATCCGGAAGAATAACAGATAGCGGAGAAAGGCTTTGTAAGTTAATTGCTTGCGATGAACTGTAAGGTAAGTGCTGCAGAAATGGGATCCACCAAAACGCTGTTAAAAGTGTAGCTAACATAACTATCGTAACGACTCTCAACCAACATTTTTTTAAATAGCAGCAAGTGAAAATGAGGATTAGCCAAACTGCAAAAACAGTAGTTATCATATGTGATAATATAATTGCACTGAGTAATAAGGTGCCCGGGATAATTAATTTCCAAGAGGAGCTTTTGGTCATTGAACCCAGAATCGCTAATAGTAACAACAAAAGATTTAGTGCAAAGATACTGGGACTAACTCCAATAAACAGATTACCGACAAGGCCAATTTTAAAAAAAGAGTAGTCCATTCCCAGAAACAAGACGATCAAACCACTTACCAGAGAATAATATGCTACGCGAGAATTAAAGAAGACTTTGGAGACAGCAAAAGTTGCAATTAGAAAAATAAAAGGTTGAGCAAAAATGACAATTTGGAAAGCTTTGTTAACTGAAATAAATCCAAAGCTGAGTAGATGAATTGCTGCAATAATAATGTAAAATAAGGGAGCATAAAGTGTAAATGCTGGATACCCACCAAGCCAGTGATAATCATATCCTGAAATTTTAAATTCCTTAAGGTATTCAACCATAAGGTTAGTTAAGTAGTAATGTCCTAGGGTATCCCAACCAGCAGGGATATCCGCAATTAAAAATGGCAGTGTTCGCCAAGTAAGGACAAAGAACAGAAAGGACCAAATAACAATGCGATTAGTAAGATTCATTTTTTATAATCTGCCTAGTAAGACACTTATTGTTCTAGCGCAACTTAGTTAATCTGGATAGGAATATTGAAAAATAAATTATTTTGAATCTGGGCACTTTCTAACAATTCGAAAAAGTCCAAAACTAGCTAGTTTGAGTAGCTTCTGATCCTAATGTATTTATTATTAAGTGCATTCTAAAATTGTATCTAATCAACGTAGGCTGGAATCTGCTCCAAATTATTAGGATTTTCTAGCACTAAAGACCAATATCTCAGGAATGAATCAGCTCGTACCAGTAGGTACAAACTATTCCTTGACTAAAGCGTCACAAATTCTTGTTGTTCCTAACGGTATTGGTAATAGTGGTTTGATGCATATGCTCTATTCATCTAGTCGAAATAATAATTATTTTGAAGTACATCGACAGTCTAGTTTTGTGGAAGATTTTCGTCGTTATCCAGAATTACTTAACAAGTTTAACAAAAGGCTGCTCGGACTCAGAGATCTCAACTTGATTGCAAATTTTGAATTAAAAATAGTAGCAATTTTGTTTTTTTAAACCCACCTTCAACAAATCGATAGTCCTGTTGCTAGCTGAGTTCAGGTGGGGAAGAGTTATTTGATAAGTCCTCCTACTTAAATCGGTATTTTTATTACAACTAAAAACATAGGAACCTGCTGTTTCTCCGATATGTCAAGCAATCGTTACACCCAAAGATATTACAAAGAAAATTAAAGATTCAATTGAACTGGGAGCGTTTAATCATCATTATGATGGGCGAGTTGTTAAAGGAGCTGAGAATCTAAATCATGCTAAATTTGCAAATGGACTTCAGTTAGATCGTTTTACTTTTAGTAAAGTTACAGAAGAAATTAATTTCCATAAGAAAGGATTATCATCCGGTGAAAGTGTGTTTTTTGATTGGAGAATTACTTGTCTGAAAGTTGAGTGGTTTTTTTCTCATCAAGAGATATCATTTCACTTTAGTAAATCATTTATTAACCGCGGTTTTGTTCCTCCTTTAATTGGGCAGGAAGTAGTATCTAATGTTCCCAAAGATAGTAAATTAGTTTTAATTATTGATGAACCTACCCCCTTTTTAGATTGGGAGCTAGCCGATGAATTTACCAAACAACTAATTGATCTGTTAACTAAATATTCTAGTCAAATACAACTAATTTTATCTACTCAGGAACTAGCACCATATTCTGAGTATTTTAATTTCATGCAACTGCCTGGATAGCTTCAATCAGGCTGTCCACGAAAAAACTGAAATTAATCACTATCGCTTAGGACCGAACGCAGAAAAGTTATCTTATTTATATAATATCTGAGAAAAAGCAATAATTTAAATATTAATCCTAATGATCATAATTAATTTAATAGCAGGGAGCTCGTGATAGTGTAGCTTGTAGCAGCCCTCGTCCTAAGCCTGGGTAAGTGCTCCCATTAAATGTAAATCCATAATTAGGTCTTTTAAGTTTACAGGAATGTATCTGAAAATAAAAACCTGGACGTCCGTTAAAACCGGAACTCTTAAGATTAATCATATGACCACTAAAGCCAATATAGTCGGGAAGTATTAGGCCGGGAAATTTAATACGATAATTATATGATAAATTTCCACCATCAGGGTGATTGACTGGCCCATGTCGACCATCACCTAAACCCGCTTCCCCAGCAATTAGTGCTTGTTGGGTCAAAGAAGCTAGCTCAGTATTGTAAGCGGAGTCTCGAAATATGCTAAAATTAGCAATTGCCAAACTTGCTAGAATGCCCACAATTGCAACCGTTACTAGTAACTCCACTAAGGTAAAAGCAGAACTAGATTTACTTATTAAATTGTAAGCCATGATTTAATCATAACAAACCTAAATTTGGAAATAAAGTAGTTAATTTCTTTGAGATTCTTATTCAAATCCTTTGGGTTAGAACGCCTTTAAGCTTTCCGATGCTGTTATTAGATAAGTTAATAATGATATTAGAAAATAAATTTAAGAATTAAGCTTAGCACTACAAAATTTACAGTACACTGCACCAAGAGTATGATCTTGTTTCATACAAGTTGGACATGTTTGAGTGCTTAATGCTTGCTGGGCATTTGCTAATTCCACAGAGACAATTCCAGTTGGTACTGCAATAAATCCGTAGCCCAAAATCATAAGTAATGATGCTAGAAATTGTCCTAAGGGAGTTTGAGGAGTGATATCACCAAAGCCCACAGTAGTTACAGTGACAATTGCCCAGTAGGCTGACATGGGAATACTGACAAAGCCATACTGGGGACCTTCGATTAGATACATCAGCGCACCAACAATTAAGACAATCACAGATACGGCGCCGATAAATACTGTTACTTTAATGCGACTTGCTTTAAGTGCGGTTAATAAGATGTTTGCCTCACCTAAATATCGGGCAAGTTTTAAAATTCGGAAAATTCTAAGTAATCGAATACTGCGAATGACTAACAAACCTTGGCTGCCCGGAAAGAGCAGACTGAAAAATGTGGGGATAATTGATAGCAAATCAATTATGCCATAAAAACTAAAGATATAATGCTTAGGCTTTCTTACACAGTAAATTCTGACCAAATATTCCAAGGTGAAAATAATCGTAAAGATCCACTCCAGTGTGTAAAAAATTGAGGAGTAACTTTTATTTAGGCTTGGAACTGTTTCTAGAACGACTACCCCAACGCTCATGATAATGATTAGCAAAAGGAGTAGGTCAAAACGCTTTCCCGCTGGGGTATCTGCTTCAAAAACAACTTCGTAAATTCTTTCTTTCGATATATTGAGCATAATTCGCTTAATTTACTGGTATGAGTAAAAAAACTCCAGTGTTAATTTATTTTTTATTCGCAGGGAATTCCAACAATTTTTGAAAGCTGCATAGCAAGACCAGCATCAATTCCAACCTCACGATGTTTACGGATTTCTAAAACTGCTGATTTAAAACTGCAATTTTCTGACTTAGCAATTAAAGCTGCCACAAAGGAAATCGAGCGGGACGCACCTAATTCGCAGTGAATTAAGATCCTGCCCTCTGGGAAAGCTCGACAAAGATCTTCAAAAGCTTCAAAGGCAGATTGAAGTTGGAAATCAGGGTTAGTATTGTCGTCCTTAAGTTGAAATAGATAGCGAGAAATTCCTAGCTTCTGATAGACGGAGCCAGGAGAAATAGTTTGGTGGTTTTCAAGAACTGATAGTGCTTTATTTGGAAAATAAAACTGTTCTTCCGGTTGTGGCGCAAATGAAAAGATATGAGTAATTTGATGTTGTCGTAGCAAAGCTTCGATGCCGGCAGATTTAAGACAACTTACAAATATTTTTGGTTTTTCCAGAATGGAACTTAGAAATAAACCTTTAGCTGTTAAGGTTAGATTACTTAACCATTCCCAAGCATTTGAACTCAGTTCATTCGTTGTTTGGCTGGCCAAGCAATTTGAGTCACTTCGTCTTAAATCTACATCCATCAAGTCCAGTTTAAGTTATTTAAAAAGTTAGACAACTAGCTTGTAATTTTGAGAAAAGAGTAGATATTGCATCTGATTATCCATTGGTTTAGTCTTAATCTTATTAGTTTGTAATATTAAGATGGCAGATGACTAATCCTCCCGATTGTCAGTGTTGGATAATGCACAAACCACCTAAATTATTTGTCTTAAGACTATGAAAAAAATCCTGCTCATTTTATTAATCCTATTTACCGCCTGTAGCTCTCAACATCAGGAGCCGATTGTTCAGCCTATAAAAATTTATCCAATACCATGGATTACTTGGGATAATGGTTATAGTCTTGATAAAAATCCGTTAAACGATCGCTTTATTTCTCGCGGGGATCAGTTATTTGATCAAGGTAAATATTTTGAGGCTTTAGAGCAGTATTACAAGATTAGTGCTGGAAATGCCCGCATTTCTGATTTTAACGAATCTTTGCAGTTAAGGATCGCAAGTGCATTATTAGCACTTGATGAGCCTCAAAAAGCACTAGATGCCCTAAGTTCTTTCTACGAAAAAAACGGCAAATCTGTAACAACTGTTCGGGCGGAGTCGGCTCTAATGTTTGCCTATGTTTATGGACGATTAATTAATTTACATCAAAGTCTAGCCTGGTTTTCTCAAGCTTTGCGCGATGCCAAACAGCCAAATTTAAAAGCGGTAATTGAAAAAGGGGTAATGTTACTCTTAGCTCGGATTCCAGAGAAAGAATTAGGAAAGTTAAGGGAGCATTGGGATAAAGATTATTTCTTAAGAGGATTAATTCAAATTGAGTTAGCACGTAGATCTAAGCCAGGAGTAGTAATTATTCCGATTAATGAATTTCCAAGATTTTGGGAAGTAGAAATTAAGAAGGAACAGAAAGTTATTAACAATCAAATTCCTAATAAAAATGGAATCATGGTTCTACTGCCATTAACTGGTAGGTATGCCAGTTTTGGACAAGCGGTTAAGCAAGGTATCGAATTGGCACTTGGTGGAGACACTTCCACTGCGATTCCAGTTGTTTATCGAGATGACCAAGCAAGTCCAACTGTGGCGGCAGCGATTTGCTCCGAGTTAGCATACACCAAGAATTATTCTACAATCATTGGGCCATTACTCTATACAACATCACAAACTGTCGCTGAATGTGCGAAGAGACATAATCTGAAAATGTTTTCATTTACAAAAAAAGCGGAATTTCTAGAGGGCCAGGGAGTTTATCGTTTAGGAGTTGATGCCGAGTCGCAAATGGCGTCAGTTGTTAAGTCCCTGACGGATAATCTAGGATTTAGAAAATATGCTATAGCTTATCCGGCCGAGGAAACTTCCCAAGAGTTCGTTCGGGAATTTAAGAAAGCTGTCTCAGCTAGTGGTGGAATATTAGTTTCGGAATATTCATATTATCGAAATCCAATTCCTGATTTTCGCGAGCTAGGTCGTGAGCTGGGAGTCTACAATCCGCAAGCCTTGTTTTTAGTTGATAATTTAAACAACGCTAATCGAGTAGCTGTTGCTTTGGGTCCAGATCGGCTACAACAGACTCGATTAATTGGGACGGGAGAATGGTCTGATTTGCCAAAATTAATGCAATCAGCAAGTTCCTTAAGTGGTGTGATTTTTCCATCTCCATTTTTTGAAAGTGCTAGTGGGCTTTCTCAGCAATTTGTTAACTCTTACAAGAAGATTTACAATAAGCAACCTGATTTTTTAGCAGCGCAAGGCTTTGATGCCGCAACAGTTGTTAAAGCAATTGTTGGTCAGATGCAGGCCGGAAATAGTTGGGAAAATATCATTAGTAGCTTTCGCAGCTACAATGGTTTAACTGGCAAAATCCAGTTTTCAGGCCCCCAAAAACTATATCGTAATTTAAAAGTAGTGGAATTTGTAAACGGCGGATTACAAGAAATCAATAAGTCCTCTGCTCCAGATTTTGTTTACCGAGGTAATAATGAACAACAACAGCAACAAAAAGAAGAAAATTAAGAAGTCGACAACAGTTTCGGAGCAAATTGATGTTAATGCTGACACTGAGCGGTTAGATAGTCTCGTTAATTTAGCTGATTTACCAACAAATATTCCAGTGCTTGCGGCCGGAGACTTAGTTGCCTTCCCAACTGTTCTGATGTCTCTTTATATTGTTGATGAGAAGAATAAGAATGCTATTCAAAAAGCTACAGAACAGAAGAATTTAATTCTGATGGTAGCAACTAATAAGCAACCAGGAGATCGCTTCAAGTTAACTGATTTACCTAAAATTGGTGTTGCCGCGAAGATTTCTAAAGTTTTTAAACTTAATGATGGAAGAATTAAAGTACTACTTCAAGGAGTAAGTCGCGTAAAAGTTCACAACTATATCGCAGTGAAAGATTATTTCTCCGCTGATGTTGAATATTTGGAAAGTAAGACACTTAAATCTACAGCTGAAGTTAAAGCTTTAGTGGAAGCTATTCGTCAAAAGTTACAAACTTTAGTTGAGTTAGAGTTGTTACCGGAGGAGATGCTGTTAATAACAGAGGAAATTAAAGATCCTGCTGTTTTAGCTGATGTCGTCATCGCACATTATAAACTTGATGTTACATACGCACAGAATTTATTAGAAGAGTTAGATCCCTTAAAAAGATTAAAACTTACTGCTAAGTTAATCGAAGATGATTTTAATAATTTCATTGTTGCTGAAAATATTCGTACTAAAACTCAAGATGAATTGAGCAAAGGACAGAAGGACTATTTCTTGCGTGAACAATTAAAACAAATTCGCAAAGAGCTAGGGGAAGAAGATTATGTTTCCGAAGATATCGCCGAGATTCGCAAAGCCTTAGCTAAGGCTAACTTGCCTAAGCATGCTCGTGATGAATCAGATCGTCAATTAAAACGTTTAGAACGGATGTCAATGGAAAGTTCTGAATATGGGATGCTCAGAACTTATTTGGAATGGATTGCAGATCTTCCTTGGGCTAAAACTACGAAAGAAAAATTTGATCTTAAGAATGCTCAAAAGATTTTAGATAACGATCATTACGGATTATCAAAAACAAAAGATCGAATCTTGGAATTTTTAAGTGTTCGCAAATTAAAATCAGATTCTAAGGGTCCGATTCTTTGTTTTGTTGGGCCTCCTGGAGTTGGCAAGACATCATTAGGCAAGTCAATTGCCGCAGCATTGAATCGTTCCTTTGTTCGTTTATCAATAGGTGGTGTGCGGGATGAAGCAGAGATTCGTGGGCATCGTCGAACTTATGTCGGGGCTTTGCCAGGAAGAATTCTGCAGGGAATTAAGGATGCCGGCAGTAGTAATCCAGTCTTTGTGCTTGATGAATTAGACAAAATTGGATCTGATTATCGGGGAGATCCATCTTCTGCTTTATTAGAGGTGTTAGATCCTCAACAGAATAAGAATTTTAGTGATCACTATCTAAATATTTCTTATGATTTATCAGATTGTTTCTTTATTGCCACAGCGAATACTTTAGACACAATTCCTGATGCTTTGTTAGATCGTTTAGAAGTAATTTCTATTCCTGGGTATACAAATACGGAAAAAGTACAAATTGCTGAAAAATATTTAATACCGCGACAAATTAAAGAAAATGGTTTGGAAAAGCAAAAAATTAAATTTTCCAAAGAAGCTACTTTATCTTTAATTGAAGATTACACGAAAGAGTCGGGAGTCCGAGGGCTGGAGCGAGAAATTGCCGCAGTCTGTCGTAAATTAGCAAGAGAAATTGTCGGCAAGAAAAATATTCCCAATAACATCTCGAGTAAGTTTGTTAATGACTGCTTAGGACCTACAAAGTTCCAACCTGATTTCTACCTTAAAGAAGATCAAGTTGGCCTAGCTAATGGATTAGCTTGGACAATTTATGGTGGCGAGATAATGCCCGTTGAAGTTTCTGTTGCACCTGGCAAGGGTGACTTAACATTAACCGGACAACTTGGTAATATTCTTCAAGAGTCTGCTCAGGCAGCAGTTTTTTATGCCCGAGCTAATGCTAAAGAATTAGGCTTAGCCGATCGATTTAACGAAGCTTTGGATATTCATATTCATTTACCAGAAGGTGCTACACCAAAAGATGGGCCATCTGCTGGGGTTACATTAATTACCGGTCTTGTCTCGGCTGTTGCTGGACGTAAAGTTAAAAGTAACGTTGCCATGACTGGTGAGATTACCTTAAGAGGAAATGTGCTAGCAATCGGTGGATTAAAAGAGAAAGCACTTGCTGCTCTTCGCAATGGTATTAAAAGAATCATTATCCCAGCTGATAACTTAAAAGATTTGGCTGAGATTCCGACGGCGCAAAGAGAGGAGATAGAATTTATTCCAGTTAAAACGATACATGAAGTTTTAAAATATAGTTTAGAGCCTCTTAAGAAAAACAGCGGATCCAAGTTAAAAAAGAAAACTTCTGGACGAAAGATTGTTAAAAAAGCTACAATCAAGAATGTAGCTTAGGTTGTTTAGCTTCCTTGTCCTTATTTTTCCATAAAAAGAAGGATTGAGGACAAAGAATACTGACCTTTCAATTTTTGCTGAAAATAAAAAGATAAACTTCCAACTAATATGTTTATTAAATTAAAAAATAATAGTTGGAAGTTTTACATTATTTTATTAGCCAGCTTCTTGCTAACATCAGGCGCGCATGCAGAACGTTGTATTTATACTAATAGTCAAGGACAGAAGCGCGAAGTTCAAGGACAAAAATTAATCCCTAAACAATACCTAGCAAATGCTTTTTGTGAGCAATCCTCAGCTCCCCAACAAATCTTAGCGGATCCAAAAGATCTAGAGCTTGAAGGAAACTTAAGAACTGAGAGTATCGCAACTAGTCTTGGTCGAATGGAGCTGCGTTGGCCAAGAGAAGTGGAAAAACTTTTTGGTCGTACACCAGTTCGAGCTTTGGCTGATGCCGCAAGGACTTCCAAGATGTTTGTAAATCTATCTGGTTTTCGCCCAGAAGTTCGATCGATAGATTTAGATTGGCAGGTAGTTTTTATGTCGGAAAAGTTACCGACGGCACAAATTCCACAATACTTAGTAGACAACTGTCATCCTGGATGGATGCTTCCTCCGGCTAAAATCTATTTGGTTGCGGAACGAATTGTAAATGGTTGTGGAGGCAAAACTTTTAAGCCAGGTTACGTTGCTGATGCCGATTTAATGAAAGTTTTACTTCATGAAATTGGTCATGTGGTTGAATTCCAAATTCTGGGACAAAAGCAAAATCGAGAAAGAGCTTGGGCCGAAGGTTTTGCTAGTTGGTTTGAGCAAGAGTCGGCAGAGTATTCGAGCGCTATTCCCAAAGGTGAAGTGCGAAATTTTTATAAAAACTTAGCGATAAAAGCTATCTATAATTCTCCGGACCGTTTTGTGTTCGAAGGCAGTGCTGGAGACTATGCTCGGGCTTCGATGTTCTACCAGGCTGTCGTGAGTCGTGGTAGTCTTGCGCATTTGATGGATATTTATGATTATCAGAAATCAGGACAAAGTTTTTTTCAAGCGATCAATAGCCGAATGTCTTGGAGTGAACAAAGTCTTGTGCAAGAAGTAAATAAATATTTAGGTATTCGATAATTGCGATTTACCGGGTTATTTTAATGTTGTCTACAATTTGAGGTTGATTAGTATGAAGAAATTATTTGTTTTAATTTTGTGTTTGACTTTACTAGCATGTACTAATTCAGGTTCAGATGATGATAGCTCAGGAGGTGAAAATCCAATCAATGCCGGTAGCTTCACAACGGATTGTGGGGTTGTCAGTAATGGTCGAATTGAATTACCAATAGATTCTGAAAATGGCGTGTTGGGCAGTGCACGAATTATTTCAGCTAATCAAGTAGCCTTTATTACAGAGAAAGGAACTACACTTGTAAAACTTCAAGGGATTAACGATTTAAATCCAACTTTAAATGCTAGCGCTGTTAGTTTCCTAAATAATTTGGCTCGAGGTGAAGTTATTTTTTTTGCAGCAGATGGGGATTGCACAACTGTAGTCACTGGTGGTGGGGTTGCTCGCGTTGGGCAAATATTTACTACTAGTGGATTAAGTTTTTCAGAAGAATTAATTCAAGAAGGCCTTGCTACCATTAATCAAAGTGATGCCTGCGGGGGCAATTTGATTGGCTCTTGTTACGAGGCACTACTAGAGTCCAGCGCTCCGACGGAGACGATATCCAACTTTTTATGGAAACCTGTTTCGGAAAGAGATGGCAATCTGGCAGTTCTTTTAAATCCAGGGAATGCTACAGTAGTAGTTAACGGCGTTACTTTGACTGATACAGGAGGAAGTAATGGTCGAGGCACAACTGCTCGTGCAAACCGCAGTGGTGGTAGCTTTGGATCTAATATTACTGTTCAAGTCTTTGATGAATTAGGACGAGCTTTAGTTTTTCCTAATGGCAATCGCAGTTACATTATTGTAAATGGTAGTAGCAGAGTCGAATTTTAATTATTGGTAAGACATTATAATTTTAGGTTGTCAATTAAGCGGACCCCTCCATAATGTCCAGCAAAAAAGATGCGTAGATTATTATCTAGCTCTAGCTTATTAACTTCACGAAGATCGCTAGAATGATTAATTGTTAAGTATTCTATTTTCAATTCAGGTGCTGACTCTAAATGTTTTTTACAATTTGCTAGGATTTTTTTAATTGAAGTTTCACCGCTACTTAGTAATTCTTTTGCTAACATTAAACACTCAAAAATCACCTTGGCTTCTGCCCGTTGCTTTTTCGATAATAATTCATTCCGAGAGCTTCGCGCCAAGCCGTTGTCTTCACGTTTAATTGGTGCCCGAATGATTTGTACATCCATTTGTAAATCAAGGATCATGTCTTCGATAATTCTTAATTGTTGAAAATCCTTTTCACCAAAAATAGCTACGTCAGGTCGAAGTAAATTAAATAAAATGTTTACGATTGTGCAGACACCGGCGAAATGCCCTGGTCGAAAGGGACCTTCCATTACGTCACCAATCTTGGATGGATGTACTTTTGTCCCCTGAAAATGTTGATAAATTTCATCTTCTGTTGGGCAAAATACTAAATCTACAGCTTGGTTACGAAGCAAATCAAGATCGTCTTCTAAGACGCGAGGATATAATTTTAAATCTTTGGCATTATTGAACTGCTGAGGATTAACAAAAATTGTAACAGCCACAAACTCAGCAGATTCCTTGGCGATATCCACTAGTGATAAATGCCCTTCATGTAGTGCTCCCATCGTTGGAACTAAGGCTAAGCTACCATTATGCTTGGCGAGGTATGATTTTAATTCGTAAATTGTATTAATAACTTTCATACTTAAAGCTTAGTGATTTTAAATAAATGACTATATTAAGATATAGTAATGACAAAAAATAATTTACTGCCTGCCTAGCCGAAGCTTCAGCGAAGGCTGGTTAGTAAATTGAACAAAGTCCTTACGGCTAATGCAAATCTTGGTTTCCTGTTGCGCCAAAGCAAAAGCTATGGCGGATATTCAAGTTTGCATAGCTAAAAACAACATAAATAATGAGTCCAAGCAAAATCGTTTGTCTTTTAAAGTAATTTATTTTTTGGACTCACTAGATAAAGGCATAAACGAGCATTTTCTATAGCACTAAAGTCTTGAGAAATGAAGTTTCACAAGGCACTAGACAAAAAACTTGTTATTTCTTTAAATATTGTAGTATTTTAGATGACTTGGGAACTTGTCCCAATTTTTTACGATAAGCTAATAATTATCTGGGGGAGATTTCTTTGGGTAATATTTAGTTTTTATAAATTTGTATATCTATGTCATTAAATAAAGTTATAATTTTGGGCAACTTAGGCCGAGATCCTGAGCTTCGTTACACTCCAAAGCAAGTTGCAGTGTGTACCATGAGTTTAGCTACAACCGAAAAGCAAAAAGATGCTACAGGCGCTTGGGTGGATCATACTGAATGGCACCGTGTGGTAGTTTTTGGAAAGCAAGGTGAGAACTGTGCTAACTACTTAAAAAAAGGAAGCACTGCGCTAGTAGAAGGAAGATTAAAGACAAGCAAGTACCAAGATAAGACTTCGGGCCAAGATCGTTACTCTACTGATATCGTTGCTGATAATGTTAGATTTATTGGTGGGCGTGCCTCAGCTAATACTGGCAATGATTCTCATCAACAGTTTGATCAAGGACCAAATAATTTTGGTGGTGGTAACGGTGGCAATGCTGCTTTAGCTGGACTGGCAACGGCTGACGACCTAACTAGCTTTGATCAAGGTTCTGGCAGCGTACAGGATGATGATATTCCATTTTAGGAAATAAGTTGATTAGCTATCAATTTAGTAATAACTATAAGCCATTATTATAGTTGTTAAATCTTAATGTCCTTTCCTGAGCCAGCTCCACAAAGTTCTCCTACGAATGATCCTATCGAGGAGAACTTTGCTACACAAACTATTCCTCGTCTTGCTCTTACCCCGCAGCGGCTGGAAATCTTCAAATTCCTAGATACTTTTAATGATTCACTAGCAGCATTCCCAAATCTACGAGTTGTCACTACCGCAATTCGAGCTGCGATGAAGACATTAGTTGCCAATGATTTATCATCGGAACAATTTGTCAATCCATTGGTAGGAGCGATGGAATATTATCCAGAAGGAAAGGATGCTGTTACCAGAAGTCTTTTTTTTGAACCAATTACAGCGGAAATTCAATTACAAAAATGTTTGGAATTAGCTTTGATAGTTGCGATTATCAGTAAAAACGAACTAGCCTTAAATCAAAGTTTATTTTCAATTGGTAGATATTTAAATAGTTGTGCAGCAAGTAGTCCTGTGTTGGATCGAATTGATTCAGATGAGTTACGTCCTGATTATGATGACTATGTTGATACTCTGAAGAATGGACAACTAAATAGTTTGCGTCACATTTTAACTCTTGTCGTCAAGGAGAGTCCGCATTTGTTAGTTAATGTTAGCTATCATTTAGATGATCTTCCTGAATTTAGATCAATAATTTTTCAAGAACTTTATTGGGAGTTAGCAACTAAAAGTTCACTGAGTCCAGAGCAGTTATCTTTGGCCCAGGTGCTACAAGGAGATACTTTGGAACTTAATCAGAGGATATATGACATTTATTTACCAGATGAAAGTTCCGAATCAGAGCAATCAGAGTTAACTGAAGAAAGTGAAAGCGAGGATGATGTTGATGATTCTGATTTGCAAACTGCAGAAGTAATTGAAATAAATTCCAGTTTTGGTGAAGGAGCAGAAGTATGTCTTTGTTTTGCTACCGAATTAAAATCGGCCTATATGTGTTTTCATGCTAGGCATGGTTCCTTAAAGCTCAGTGTTGATCATTATGAAACAACCGAATCAGCAGATGATTTATTAAATTTAGGAGCATTGCTAAGTGCTAGATTGGGAGTGCTAAAAGACAATCCTTATTCTCCAGACTTAATTACTGCCCATGAAGGATTTCAACAAGAAGAAGCGGACTTTGCTTTTCAGGAAAGATTTATCAAAAAACTTTTACAATTAAATAAAATCCCTCAGGCGTTGGTTTACTTCGAAGATTCCAGAAAGGATCGCAATCAAATGCTTCCTGATGAGCCTTGCCACAAACAAACATTTGCTAATTTTGTAATTGCTTATTTGCCCATTAATCAATTTAAGGCGGAAGCTTTTTTAGATCGCCTTTTTGAACTGAAATCGCTTTCCAAAAATCGCAAAGAGTTTTTAGCGGATACTTTTATTGCGATTGAAGGAGGACTGGCGCATCCTTTAGTTCAAGATCGTCTTCTTAAAGAGATGGCTTCTGCCAGTTCTAAAGCTATCGAAAAAATTACGGCTCGTAGCATCGCTATTTTGGCTGGAAATTTACTAATATGCGAACGCTATGACGAACTTACTTCCTTGCGCGAGATGATTAACCCACATCCGAAGCTGCAAGTAAGACTTGTTGATGCTTATCTCGATGCTAGCTATCAGTTAAATACAAATGGTCGAAAAGATTCGGCGATGTTAGCTTTAGAAGAGGGAATTGAACTATTAAATATAAATATTCATCAGCCGGTCATTGAATCTCAAAAAATTGTTGAGCAAGTTGGTGACTATTTTAATCAAATAAAAAAAATATTACGTACCGCTTTGGAAGTCGGGAAGGATGACTTTGTTTTAAGGTTTATACCAGCAATTCAAAAATCCATAGCAGAAATTAAGGATCAGCTAGTTGTTTCGGAATGCTCAGCAGAAATATATCTGATCTTGGCGGAAGCTTACTTTGAATCTCATGGATTGTTATCTTCTAAGCCGCTAAAGGAGTACTTTCGCAACTATAATGACCCTCAATACGAGTACGGTAACCATCCTTTTTCAATATCTTAGTAATTATAGTTATGACAAAAAGTAATTCCCTAGGGAGATTATTTTTTGGACTTATTATATTACCCTAGCATGACATACCATGCAAATGCATTAGTATTCAATATTGACTGTAAATACTTTTGCATCAAATATCTACTGAACTAGGTTATTATCGTGCAAAATTTCAGATTAGCAAAAATAGGAAATACACCGAGATCGATCTTTTACTGCTTTGACCAAATAATCTACTTAGTGTAAAAATACCCACGAAATTCTAATTAAAAAATTAATGTTGGGTTTAATATCTTCAAAATTTCTCCGTAATAATCGCTATTATCCATTTGCTTTGCTTGTAATCTTATTATGTAGCACATTTGTTGGTAATTCATTTGCTGAAGATGCTGCAGGCTATCAAAGTGTTGGTAAGCGTGCTGGTGTTTGGAATGATGGTCAGGCCGCTCTTTGGGACCTAAATATTATCGACCATTTTCATTACTTTGGGCCCGTAGCTAGAGCTCGTGGGCACAAACCACAGCAACCAATAAAATTCAGCCACGTAACACACGTTCAAAAGAATAAAATGGAATGTCAGTTTTGTCATTGGACATCTGCTAAATCTCCTTATGCCGCAATTCCTGAAGTTCAGAATTGTATGGGTTGTCATAGTTTAATAGGTGGAACTACTCCTGAGCAACAAGCAGAGATTACAAAAATTAAAGAATATTACACCAAGGGTGAGCCAATTCCATGGGCAAAAGTTCATGTTATGCCTGATTACGTTAAGTTTAATCACAAGCGTCACGTTAAAGCTGGAGTAGGTTGCCAAGAATGTCATGGACAGATTCAAGAGATGGATGAAGTTGAAAGAGTAAGTTCAATGAAGATGGGTTGGTGTATCGATTGTCACCGAGAAAGAGGTGCGAATATCGATTGTACAGTTTGTCACCATTAGTTTTTAAAATAAGTCGTAGCAATGCAGAAAAAATCTTTAACGATACTTGGTCAGAACGATAATGTCGCAAGCGAAGGGCTATCCCGCAGAAGTTTTTTAAAAGTCTTGGGAGCCGCTACTGCCACAACAGCAGTTGCCTGTGCAGATAAAGCTGATCAAATTATTTATCCGAATGTCAAAGGTGATGCCACTCAGATTCCAGGCTTGCCTAGTTGGTATAGTTCTACTTGTACGCAGTGTGATGCTGGTTGTGGAGTAAACTATAAAACATACGAAGGGCGAGTTGTAATCGTTGAAGGGAATAAAGATCATCCGATTAACAAGGGTGGACTGTGTGCCATTGGTCATTCGGCTTTACAAGATCATTATGATCCAGATCGCGTACGTCAGCCATTAGAGAAAGATTCCAATGGAGTTTTCCAACCAATTACATGGAAAGCTGCATACAGCAAAATTAAACAAGCGATTGCCGATGATTCAAAACGTGCTTTTTTAACTAGACCATTAAGCGGTAGCTTGGAAAAGTTAGTTGGGGAGTGGTCTACTGACGTGGCTGTTGAACACTATGCTTACGAACCACTTGATTATGCGCAATTAGCTAAAGCTACAGCTGCTGTTTATGGAGCGGAGTATGACGGTGTTCCACATTATGATTTTTCTAAAGCAGAGGTCGTATTAAACTTTGGAGCTGATTTCTTAGAAACATGGATTTCTCCCTGCGAGTATTCTAGGGATTGGGCAAAGTCAAGAAAATCTAAAAAACCAGTTCGTGTTTTTCAAGTAGAGCCACGACTTTCGCTTACTGGCGCTAATGCCGATCATCATCTTAAGTGCAAACCTGGCACCGAGTTGTTAATTGCCAAAGCGGTATTAAAGGAACTTTTATCTCGTGGGAAAAACAATCTTCCAGCAAGTCTCCTTGGCGAATTAGAGGTTTCTTTGGCTGAAATTACTATTGATGTAGTTGCTAAACTTTCCAATGTTAAAAGTGAAAAAATAGTAAGTGCAGCACAAAGATTGGCCGAGGCTAAGACTTCTCTAGTAATTGCTGGTGGTGCAAGTGCTAAAACAAATAACGAATACGAATTGCAAGTAATCTGTGCACTAATTAATCGTGTGCTTGGTAACGTTGGTCAGACAATCAATCTTGATCGTTTAAGAAAAGTTAAAAGTGATTTCCAAAAAGTTAAATCATTAATCGCTGAAATTAATGACAATAAATACTCAGTATTATTTGTTGATGGATCAAATCCGCTTTTCACTATTCCATCAGATTATAAATTTGGATTAGCAATTAAGAAATTAGATTTGGTTGTGAGTTTTGCTTCCCATTTAGATGAAACTTCTAAGGAAGCACATTTAATTTTACCAGCTTCTAGTAGTATTGAATCATGGGGGGATCATCAACCATATGCTGGCGTTAGTAGTTTAGTTCAACCAGCAATGACACCAGTATTTGATACTGTTGGACTAGGTGACATGTTACTTAAACTCAGCCGTAGTGAAGAGCTTAAAAAGTTCTCTGAGTTTCAAGATTATTTGAAAGCACAGTGGCAGACAATTCATGCTGGTGCCGGAGTTGCAGAAAACTTTGAAACTTTCTGGAAAAAATCCCTAGAGCGTGGTGGGTATTTTGCCGATCCAATCTCAGTTGCGCAGCTTTCAATTCCAACTTCCGTGATTGTTACGGCAAAGCTTGATATCGCTAGTTTTGACAGCACTAAGATTCAACAGAAGTCAGAGTTAGTGTTGTTGCCTTATGCGTCAGTTAAAACTTTTGATGGCCGAGCGGCTAACCGTCCGTGGATGCAAGAACTTCCAGATCCGATCACTAAGATTGCTTGGGATACTTGGGCAGAAATTAACACTAAAACCGCTGCTGCTAAAAAAATCAAAACAGGTGACCTAGTTAAAATCAGTAATTACTATGGTGAATTACAAGTTCCAGCTTATGTTACCGATCACGTTGATGAGAATGTAATCGCAGTTCCTCTAGGAAATGGTCATAGTGATTTTGGGCGTTATGCCAGTTCTGTTGGTGGTGGAAATGTTTACAACATGATTCCAAGTGACAAGGCCGATCACTTACAATTATTTACAACTCATGTGGAGTTAAAAAGAGCTTTAGGCAAACATAAAGTCGCTAACACCCAAGATGTCAAAGATAGCGACAAACAAGGAAAGCGTGAAATTGCTAGAACTAGTTATATCGAGACTAAAGTTCCTGGAGCACACGACGATCATCATGATGATCACCATGGACACCACGAGCCAGCGCAAATGTACGAACAAAGAATTCATCCACTTTACCAGTGGGGAATGGTTGTTGATTTAGCTGCTTGCACCGGATGTTCGGCTTGTGTAACTGCCTGTTACGCTGAGAATAATATTCCAACTGTTGGTCGTAAGATTATGACCGAAGGTCGTGAAATGTCATGGTTGCGTTTAGAAAGATATGATGATGGAACATCAGAAGATCTTCAAATTAGTTTTATTCCAGCAATGTGCCAGCATTGTCAAAATGCTCCTTGTGAGCCGGTTTGTCCTGTATACGCTACTTATCATAATGAAGATGGTATGAACGTAATGGTTTACAACCGTTGTGTTGGAACAAGATATTGCGCCAATAACTGTGTCTACAAGCAGAGACGTTTTAACTGGTATGAATATGAGTTGCCAGAACCAATGGAAATGCAACTTAACCCTGAAGTAATGAAGCGTACGGCTGGTGTGATGGAAAAATGTAGTTTCTGCGTTCACCGCATTAAAGATGCTAAGGATCATGCAAAAGATGAAGGTCGTTTAGTTGCCGACGGCGAAGTTCAGCCAGCTTGTGTTAAATCTTGTCCAACTGAAGCTTTAGTTTTTGGTGATTTGAATGATCCGAATTCAAGAGTAAGTAAATTAGCTAAGCATGACAGGGCTTACAAAATATTGGATCACCATTTGAACACTCAACCATCGGTTAGTTATTTAGATAATTTAAAATATAAAGCCTAATGAGCACGGATATTATAAAAGATAACGCTACAAAATATAGTGGCGAAGTTACTTATCATGAGGTCAATGAAACTGTACTAAGCATGTTGGAAAAACCAACATTTGGTTGGTATGTTTTATTATTAAGCTGTATCGCCACTTGGGTGATGGGCTTTGGTTGTTGGATCTCAATGATGATTTACGGTCTTGGTATGACTGGATTATCTCACCCAATTATGTGGGGAGTGTACATTACAAACTTCGTGTTTTGGGTTGGTATTGCTCACTCTGGAACTCTTATTTCAGCAGTACTCTACCTGTTTCGCGCCAAGTTTCGTCAGCCTATTTATCGTTTAGCAGAAGCTATGACAGTATTTGCTGTAATGACAGCAGGACTATTCCCAATTATTCACGTTGGTCGTCCTTGGTATGCCTACTGGTTGATGCCGATTCCCAACGAAAGAGCTTTATGGCCAAACTTTAAGTCACCATTACTCTGGGACGTATTTGCTGTATCTACTTACTTTACTGTATCAACAACATTCTTTATTGTTGGTTTAATTCCTGATATTGCCTCAGCAAGAGATAAGGCCAAAACGAAATTTCGCAAAATACTTTACAGTATAACTTCGCTTGGTTGGACCGGAAATGCCAGACAGTACAAAAACTATGTTGCGGCATATTTAATTTTTGCCGCTTTAGCAACTCCACTAGTAGTATCTGTTCACTCAGTTGTTAGTTGGGATTTTGCGATGAGTATCATTCCGGGCTGGCACGCGACAATCTTTCCACCTTACTTCGTAGCCGGTGCGATTTTTTCAGGCGTTGCCATGGTAATCACATTAGTGATTCCACTTCGTAAGATTTTCAAGTTAGAGCGAATCATTACAGATTTTCACTTTGATGCCATGTGTAAGTTAATCCTACTTACTAGTGGTGTGGTAACTTATGCTTACGTAACTGAGTTTTATGTTGCTTGGTTTAGTAACAACATGTTTGAGCGTTACCAGTTTTGGTTCCGACCTTTTGGCGAGTTCAAATTAGCTTTCTGGGGAATGGCTTTCTGTAACTGTATGGCACCATTAACACTTTGGTATAAACCATTGCGGACAAATATTGCCTACCTATTTGTGATGTCAATTATTATTAACATCGGGATGTGGTTAGAACGTTTTAATATTATCTTTACATCCCTTGCTCGAGATTTTATTCCAGCCGCTTGGGGTGGATACAATTTCTCTTGGATTGACGTAGGAATTACAATTGGTGCATTTGGTTGGTTTGGAATGTGGATGACATTGTTCATAAAGTTCTTCCCTTCAATTGCCATTGTTGAAGTGAAAGAGGTGATTGAGGCACCAGTTCGCGATCCACACTCCTCTGTACATCATCATTAGGAAGAATTATGAAAGGTCAAAAAGTAGTAGTTGGAGTTTTTACATATTTGGATGATGCCTTAAAAGGTATTCAAGTCGCAAAAGATAATGCCAAAGATTATCAAGTTTATGCACCAACATATGTTCCGGCATTAGTTCACGCCGTTGATTCCAAACGTAGTGTAATTGCAACTATCTCTTTAATTGGAGGGATTTGTGGATTGATTGCTGGTTTTGCATTAGCCATCCTTACGGGCTTGGATTGGCCAATGCGTGTTAGTGCAAAAAATATTGTTTCAATTCCAGCTTATATTGTTGTGGGTTATGAGTGGACAATTCTTTTTGGAGCTTTGTTTACCTTAAATGGAATGCTTTTTCTTTGTCGTATTCCTAATATTTTTCGTAAAGTTGGATACGATCCAAGATTCTCTGATGATAAGTATGGCGTTGTGATCGGGTGTGAGCCAGATCAAGTTGATCAAATTAAAGAAAAATTAGCCCACACTGGTGCTGATGAAGTAATGGTAAAAGAAGGCTTATAGATGAAAATGAAATTATTATTATCTGTTTTAGTTAGCAGTCTCTGCATTGTAAATTTGGTATCGGCCTTACCATTCAATGATGATATGGTTGAGGTTCAACCTACAACTGGGCAAATTATGCGCCCGCAACCAAAAGGTTCCGTTTCCAAAGGATCTTTAGATTATAAAGTAGATAGCAAAGAAGAAGCAGAAAAATTAGTTAACCCTGTGCCACTTACTAAAGATTCGGTACTCCGGGGACAAAGATTATTTGAAGTAAATTGCGGCGCTTGTCATGGTGTAATTGGTAAAGTTCATCAGCCAGCAGTTGTCGGATCGATGATTCCAGCTCCAAACTTGGCGCTGCCACTTTATCATGATCGTACTGAGGGAAATATGTATGGGACGATTCATTTTGGACTAAGAATTATGTACCCTGTTGGTTGGAAACTTTCCGCAACGGAAACCTGGGATATCATCAATTATATACGCAACGTTCAACAAGAAAAAATTTCTCTGGAAGATTAAGGAATAACTCATTATGTCACATGCTAATTACGTAAAGGTAAATATCGAAGAAGTCTTAGCCACTAAACCAATCGCTTTTTCAAAAAAATTAAGATTGTTTTTTTCACTTGCTTTGACTATCGGAATTGTTGTTTTTTTTGCTGGATTACTATTCGCTGATAAAAAACATTTCTGGGGAGTATTCTATGTGAATACTTTATATTGGATGGGATTAACTTTTGGTGGCTTAGTTGCTGTTTTGATTTTCCAAATTGTTAGAGCTAAGTGGTCGGCAACACTACGGCGTCTCTGTGAAGCTAATATTTCATTTTTACCTTATATCTTTCTATGTCTGCTTACAACATACATTGGCCGCGATTATTTATTTCCCTGGGCTACTAAACCGATGCCGGGAAGAGAAATGTGGATGGATCCAACCTTTGTTTATTGTCGCTTTGCAATCATGTTTGGATTTTTAATTATTATGTTTAAATATTATGTAGATCAAATGCTACGTAATGATGCCGGTTTCATTAGCGAGCATCCAGAACATAAAAAAAATTGGGCGGCAGCACTTACACCAGGCTTTTTAAAAAACTGGAAAGGAGCTGAGAATGAAATTAAACCAACGCAAAGAAAGCTAAATCGTTTAGCACCAGTAATGATTTTTCTTTATGTTATTATTTATTCACTTTTTGCCTTTGAAATGATCATGGGAATGGATACTATTTGGTACTCCAACATGTTCGGTGGATTTAATTTTGTTGGTAATGTTTCTATGGGCTGGGCTGTTTTAGCAATCAGCATCTTTTACCATGCCAGCTTAAATAAAGATTTTGCTAAAGTTGTTAATAAAGACCAACTTTGGGACTTAGGGAAATTGCAACTAGGATTTACTATTCTTTGGGGATACCTGTTCCTTAGTCAGTATTTACCACAGTGGTATGGTAATTTACCGGAAGAAACTGCCTGGATGTTAACACGTGTACGTGGAACTTGGATGCCACTTAGTTATTTCGTTTTTTCTTGTTGCTTTATCATTCCTTTTGTCATGCTACTAAGTGAAGATATAAAAAAAACTCGCTGGGCCTACCTAACTACAGTCGCAGTAATTCTTGTTGGATATTGGTTTGAGAAGTATGTAGTAGTTATGCCGCAACTATTTCCCAATGAGATTCCAATTGGAAGAACCTTTGGGACATTGGAACTAGGGTTATTTTTAGGTTTCTTAGGGGGATATGGACTTTGTATTCAGAGTTTCTTAGCTAAATTCCCTTATATTGCGATTTCGCATCCTTTGACTAAGGGTTCTACTGACTGGTAGCCTCTCGATAGACTCGAGGCGAGCCCTAAAGGGCTCGGCCCTTTATCCCCCGAGCTTTTAACCCTGAGCTTGTCGAAGGGAGTCGAGGGGTCCCTCGACATCCCCCTCGATCAACTCGGGGAAAGCTCGGGAGGCAGTCCCTAGGGGACTGCACTTGATCCAAAACAAATAATTTGTTATAAAAATGACCTCTTTTTAAAAGTAATAATATGCCAGTTCCAAAGAAAAAAACCTCAGTTTCTCGTCAAAGAATGCGAAGATCGCACCATGGAATAACTCCAAAGTCTGGTATCGTTTGCTCTCATTGTGGTGAGCAGATTCTGGCACACCGAGTTTGTACTCATTGTGGTCACTACAAAGGTTCAAAAGTTTTAAACGTTGCTTAGTAGTTCACACCATTTTGTGGTGATGTTTACAGCAGATATTTAATAAACCCTCTGCCATTTGTTTTTGACAAAAAATTAATGACAGTGGGCGAGCAAAATAATGGCTTTGCCATTTTTGCCGTAAAAAAATAAAAACAAACCCTACTTAATTATATTTGATATTTTCAATAATGATAAGAGTAGGGTTTAACTTAGTACTTTTAATAGTTACTTAAGCTTTCGGTAAATTCTAGTTTTTTCCACTTCATGAGTATGTCCAATTCCTTGCCTGTTGCTGTAGATGTAATGGGAGGAGATTTTGGTCCAGAGATCATTGTCCGCGGTGCGATTCAAGCCTGTAATAAATTAAATATTAAAGTTCTCTTAGTCGGTGACGAAAGTTTAATTCGTGCTGAAATGACTAAGAATACCATCGAACGTCCTGAAATGATTTCGATCGTTAATGCCCCAGAATTCATTACGATGGAAGATTCTCCTACTAAAGCAATTCGCTCCAAAGCAAATTATTCTATTAAACAAGCTTTTCAATTAGTGAAAGAGGGTCAGGCCCAGTCTGTTGTAAGCCCTGGAAATACTGGTGCAATGTTAGCTGCCGGTTTGTATGTAATTGGAGCGATAGAAGGAATTAGTCGTCCAGCCATCGCCACACTTATCCCTAGAGCGGATGAGAGTCATCCCACAGTGCTCGTTGATAGTGGAGCTAACGTACAGTGTCATGCAGAGCAGTTTGCGCATTTCGCAATCATGGGTAAGTTTTATTCACAAGCTTTATTCAATCTTCCTGAACCAAGAATTGGAATCTTATCAAATGGTACTGAAAGTTCTAAAGGAAATGATTTGTCCAGAGCTGCTGCATACATTTTATCAAATATCAAAGAATTAAATTTCATTGGATTTGTGGAAGGGCGACATATTCCTAGAGACATGGCTGATGTCGTAGTTTGTGATGGTTTTGTAGGTAATATTGTCCTAAAGACTATGGAAGGAAGTGTGGAGCTAGTGGTTGATTCCATTCGACGTAATGTTCATGATAGCTGGCGTGGAAAAATTGGGATGTACTTAGCCAAGCCTATCTTTAAAAAATTGTTTAAAGAAAAATTAGATCCTTCATCTTATGGTGGGGCACCATTACTGGGACTAAATAATATTGCAATCGTTTGTCATGGTTCCTCTAATGAGAAGGCTATCTTTAACGCAATTCGTGTTGCAAATCAGTTGTACAATGCAGAAATTATCAAAAAAATGACCAAGGCATTGGTTAAAATTGAAAGCATTCTAGATGTTGTATCTTATGAAGATGGTATGTGGGATCGAGCTAGTGGCAAATTTGATATTAAAAAGAAGAAAGCTGTAGTTGAAGGTTCATAATTAACAAATTCAGCTTTAACAGAAATCCTTTTTGGGATTTGCTAACTACCCTTTAGAAAAATTCTTTGAAAATGCTAGCAATTATATGAATCTTTGCTATATTTTACCTGACCTCTTTTATATCAATATTCTTATTTATGACTAGATTACTTTCTGGAAAAACTGCTTTAGTTACTGGTGGCTCACGAGGAATTGGGCGTGCGATTTGTCTTTCTTTAGCACAAAACGGTGCAAATGTTTTTGTAAATTATTCGTCTGGAGCTGGTGCAGCCGAAGAAACCGTAACTCTTTGTAAAGAGCAAGGTGTGAATTCCTGGGCACTTGGTTTTAACGTTGCTGATGCTGAATCAGTTGGTGCCGCATTTAAGCAGATGAAAGAATTATCTCCAACACTAGATATCTTAGTAAATAATGCCGGCATTGTAATCGATGGGATTTTTATCAGATACAAAGCCGAGGATTGGGATAAGGTTCTAAAAGTGAATCTTTACGGTTCTTTTAATTGTTCACAAGAAGCAGCTAAGGTAATGATGAAACAACGAAGTGGAACGATTATTAATATTAGTTCTGTAGTAGGTGAAATGGGGAATGCTGGACAAGCTGCTTATGTATCCTCTAAGGCTGGTTTGATTGGTTTAACAAAATCTTTAGCAAGAGAACTTTCTGCTCGTAACATCACTGTTAATGCTATAACTCCAGGCTTCATTGAAACAGAAATGACAGAGAAATTAGATGAACGTGTTAAGCAAGAACATTTAAAGATTATTCCACTGTCTAAATATGGCTCTGTTGAAGATATTGCTGGCACTGTATCCTTCTTAGCAAGTCCTCATGCTGGTTACATCACAGGGCAGATAATTGGCGTAAATGGTGGAATGTACATGTAAACCTGTTTCAGATGGGGAGGATTGATTCTTGCCACAATTTAAACAGCATTGCCCCTCCAATCAACCTAGTTTGAATCTTTATTAGCGATAAAAAAGAGTTGAAAATCAATAAATAAGACTGATTTTTGACTTGTAAAATTGTTGTGTATTTACTAGCATGACGTATCTAGCGTTTAATCATATGTCTAAATGACAATGGTTGACATGCTTAGGAAAATGATTATATTTGTTTTTTTGTGAGTTAGCTGAATTTCGTAATTTAAAGGAAACCAGCTAATAATCATATTAAAAGCCAAGGTTACGCTTTTAATATCATTGTCAAAACTCTCAACCTGGTTGTATTTTCTTGGTAGAGTTTACGACTAGACTTTGTTTTTTATGGCAGGTATTGGCAAACCAATACTTTGCTCACTGCTAAGAGTTGTCTTTAATAGAAAGTGACTTTTGTCGGTTTAATATATTTTGGAGAAAAAAATGTCAGAAGCGATTGTTGATCGTATTAAAGGAATAATTGTAGATCAGCTTAATGTTTCCCCTGAAGAAGTAACACCAGAAGCATCTTTTATTGAAGATCTTGGTGCTGATTCCCTTGATATCGTTGAATTAATCATGGCTCTAGAAGAAGAGTATGATTTAGAAATCCCAGACGAGGATGCTGAAAAAATTCAAACTGTAAATGATGTAACATCTTACATCCAAAGCCGCCAAGAGTAATCCCTACCCGTGGCGCTGTATTGGGATGAAGCAAGTTAAGCTTGTTTCATCCCATTATTTATGACAAAGACATGCGCTGCCCCAAATGTAATTCTGAAGAAAAGTCATCGGTTATTGAAACTCGAACAGATGATTATAGCATTCGCCGTCGAAGGGAATGTGTTTCTTGTACTCATCGATACTCCACGTCAGAACAGGTTGAGCTTACCTTTCCAATCATAGTAAAAAAGAGTGGTCGAAGGGAGAATTTTCGATCAGAAAAAATTAGACAAGGACTAATTCGTTCATGTCAAAAGCGTCCCGTATCTCTAGATGATATCGATCAAACCGTTCACGATATTGAGCGTCAAGTTTCAGAATTAAGCACAAAAGAAATACCTAGTGAGGAAGTAGGCAATATCGTGATTGCTGCCCTAAAAAAACTTGATAAGATTGCTTACCTCAGGTTTGTCTCTGTCTATCGCGAATTTTCCAGTTTAGAGCAATTTCAAGAGACTTTAAAGGAGTTAGAAGATTAGTGCCTTTTTTCTGTGATCAAACTAGGTAAGAATCAATTCGATTATTAGATTTAAGTCCTGTCCCTCGTTAGCTCTTCAAGCTGAATCTTCCAGAACCCACGGATCATTTCATGGCCGCAGAGATGCCATAGGTCCGGATAACCCTGAGTATCCAGAACTCCACCAAACTCTTCTTTAACTACTTTTTTAATCGGATCATATATAGTAAGTCCAATAAATAAATTACGTAAGAAGTATGATTTTCTATATCTATAGTCTTGAAGATATGTCATAAGTGACATGTGTCCCGAAAGTTAGAAATCAATAAGGAAGTAGCGAGCCATAAGGAATTATTGGTATCG